>NZ_CAXAPT010000007.1:0-321350 GCF_963970475.1 Pseudomonas sp. EA_5y_Pfl2_R50
CCCGAACTCAGCAGTGAAACGATGCATCGCCGATGGTAGTGTGGGGTTTCCCCATGTGAGAGTAGGTCATCGTCAAGATTAAATTCCGAAACCCCAATTGCGAAAGCAGTTGGGGTTTTGTTTTGCCTGTAGAAAAGTCCTGCCTTCGCATGCATCTACCCCCAGCCGTCGCAAGAGGCTGCCATTGGGAAAATCCTTCTGAAGTGACTGGGCGGTTTTTGGTATGGTGCAGCTCGTTTTTTAACGGACTGATGTGATGGCCACGGATCGGCACTCATTTATGTCAAAGAGTTGCTGTAGAAATGCCTGAACCCATCCCGATCAAGGATCACGAAAAAGAGACGCGTCTGGTCAACAAGCGGTTGATCGCCTGCGCCTTGTTTGTCTTCGCCGTCAGCTGTGCTTTAGTGGTGCGGCTGTACATTCTGCAAGTGGTGGAATTCGACTACCACTCGACCATCTCCGAAAACAATCGTGTCCATGTCCTGCCGATCCCGCCAACGCGTGGGCTTATATACGACCGTAACGGTGTGCTGCTCGCCGATAACCGTCCCAGTTACAACCTGACCATCACCCGCGAACGCGCCACCGATGTCAACCAAGAGTTGGATGAGGTCATCAGTCTCCTGCATCTGCCAACTGAAGACCGCGCGGTGTTCGATAAAGCCATGAAGCAATCCCGGCATCCATTCACGCCGGTAACGTTGTTCTATGAGCTGACGGAGGAGCAGATCGCCGTTCTGGCCGTCAACGAATTCCGTCTGCCGGGCCTTGATGTCGAACCGCAATTCGTTCGGCATTACCCCTTCGGCGAGCACTTCGCGCATTCGATCGGCTACGTCGGCCGGATCAACGAAAAAGAATCCAAGACCCTCGACTCGGTGGAGTACCGCGGTACCCAATCCATCGGCAAGACCGGTATCGAGCGATTCTATGAAGCGCAGCTCCACGGCCACGTCGGGTATGAAGAGGTGGAAACCAACGCTCAGGGCCGTGTGTTGCGAGTGCTCAAGCACACTGACCCGGTGCCCGGTAAGAACATCGTCCTGAGTCTCGACGTCAAATTGCAGGAGGCCGCCGAGGCTGCCCTGGGTGATCGTCGAGGTTCGGTGGTCGCGCTTGATCCATCGACCGGCGAAGTGCTGGCGATGGTCAGCAATCCGAGTTTCGATCCCAACCTGTTCGTCACCGGCATCAGTTCCAAGGAATACTCGGCGCTGCGTGATTCCATCGACCGGCCGCTGTTCAACCGCGTACTGCGCGGCTTGTACGCCCCGGGCTCGACGATCAAACCGGAAGTGGCCATTGCCGGTCTCGACGCTGGAGTCGTCACACCACAGACCCGCGTCTTCGATCCTGGCTACTACCAGCTCCCCGACTACGACCACAAGTACCGCAACTGGAACCACAGCGGCGATGGCTGGGTGGATATGGATGCTGCGATCATGCGATCCAACGACACTTACTTCTACGACCTGGCGCACAAGCTTGGCATTGATCGGCTGCACGATTACATGGCGATGTTCGGTCTTGGCGAGAAAGTCTCGCTGGACATGTTCGAAGAGTCGGCCGGCCTGATGCCTTCACAAGCCTGGAAGCGTGCCACGCGCCGTCAAGCGTGGTACCCCGGGGAAACCGTAATCCTTGGTATCGGCCAGGGCTATATGCAGGTGACGCCGCTGCAACTGGCCCAAGCCACGGCGCTGATCGCCAACAAAGGCGTGTGGAATCGTCCGCACCTGGCGAAGACGGTCGATGGCATAGCCCCGGTGGATGAGCATCCGATGCCGAATATTTTGCTCAAGGACCCGCGTGACTGGGAGCAGGTCAATCACGGCATGCAGATGGTGATGCACGACGCCCGCGGTATTGCCCGCGCGGCAGCGGCAGGTGCGCAATACCGCATCGCCGGCAAGAGTGGTACGGCGCAGGTGGTGGCGATCAAGCAAGGTGAACGCTACAACCGCGAGAAGACCCTCGAACGCCATCGTGATAACGCCTTGTTCGTCGGTTTTGCGCCGGCCGAGCATCCGAAAATCGCCATTTCCGTGATGATCGAAAACGGTGAGGCGGGTGGTCGGGTGGCAGGCCCTGTTGTGCGGCAGATCATGGACGCCTGGCTACTTGATCAGGACGGCCATCTCAAACCGCAGTACGCGGCGCCGACCAAAGCGCCGGGCGATCCCCACGTTTAACGCTGATCGCCTGCAGGGTTAGTGGTCCGCCAGACACACCTGCAAGCGCTCGATGAACAGCGTCTCGGCGCGGCTCATGCGCTGGTCACGGTTCCACAGCAAATGAATGTCGACATCGGCAATCCCCTCATCGGGCGGTAGGCGCCAGAGCAATCCAGCCTCGACGTCTGCCGCCACTACGTGTTCTGGCAGACAACCAATACCGAAGCCGGCGATGACCAGTCGCCGGACTTCCTCCAGGCTCGGCGATGACGCTACGATGCGCCCGCTGAAACCTTGCTGATCGCGGAAAATCGTCAACGGCGAGAGCATTCCGCCGATCTGGTCGCTGGTAAAACTGACAAAATTCTCACGCTGCAAATCGCCTTCGTCGACGTCCTCCCGGGCGAACAGTTCATGGTGCTTGCCGCAGAAAAACGCATAGCGCTGCCGCAGGAACAAACGCTGTTCCAGGCGCGGTTGCGGCCGGCGATTGAGGCTCAGGCCGAGAGTCGCGGTTTTCTCGTGCAAGGCGCTGACGATGTCCGAACTGCGCATCACATCGACCTCCAGATCCACACGCGGATATTGCCGGTGAAAGTCAGCGAGGAAGTCATCAAAGCGTTCGGAGAAGATCCGGCTAATGATCAGCAGACGTACTTTGCCGATCACTTCGTCAGCCGGTTGTTCGAGTAATCCGCCGACTTGTGAAACTTGACCGTAAATCTCGCCAGCCAATTGGAAGATCTGCTCACCCACTTCGGTCAGCGCAAAACGCGGGCCGCGCCGGGCAATCAGCTGTCGCCCGAGTTGTTCTTCCAGACGCTTGAGCGCCTGGCTCACTGCCGGTTGCGTCAGGTGCAGGCGCGCTGCAGCGCGACTGATGCTTAGCTCCTGACCGATCACCCTGAAGGTGCGCAAAAGGTTCCAGTCCAGACGATCATTGAGCAGGCGTTGCACGTCGCGTTCAGCCATGGCGGCTCTCGATTATTAGTTGGCGTAATAATCGGAATAATAAATAGAAAATTGACTAATCATAGCCCCCGGACGATAAATCATGTCCAGACAGGCGCCGCCAGAGTGCCTCCGATTTAGCGTTTTCCTCCTGCCAAAAAAACAATCAAAGGAGCCCGACCATGAAGCCCTCAGCTTCCAACCAGCCGCGCCGTGCGGCAGCCGCAGCCTTTGTTGGCACCATGATCGAGTGGTACGACTTTTACATCTACGCCACCGCCGCCGCGCTGGTGTTCGGCGCACTGTTTTTTCCGTCCGATGATCCTTTGTTCAGCACCATGGCTGCGTTCGGCACCTTCGCCGTGGGCTTCTTTGCGCGGCCTTTGGGCGGGATCATTTTTGGCCACATCGGTGACCGCATCGGCCGCAAGAAATCGTTGATTATCACGTTGCTGATGATGGGCGTGGTTACCGTGTGCATCGGCCTGTTGCCGACTTACGCGCAGATCGGCGTCGCCGCACCGGTGTTGCTGATTCTACTGCGCATCGTTCAGGGCATCGCCGTCGGTGGGGAGTGGGGCGGGGCAGTGTTGATGGCCGGTGAGCATGCCCCGAAAGGTCGACGCAATTTCTTCGCCTCCTTCGCGCAACTTGGTAGCCCGGCGGGTTTGATTCTGTCGCTGCTGGCGTTCAGCGCGGTGACGCGGTTGCCCGAAGAAGACCTGATGAGCTGGGGATGGCGCCTGCCGTTCCTCGCCAGCGCATTGCTGTTGCTGGTTGGTCTGGCGATTCGTCTGGGCGTGAATGAGTCTCCGGAGTTCATCGCCAGCCGCGAGCAAGCGAGCAGGGAGACCCGCAAGGAGCAGGCGCCGGTCATGGAAGTTCTGCGTACCGCCTGGCGGCCGCTGTTACTGTGTATTGGCGCGAACACGCTGGGGATTGCCGGGGTGTATTTCACCAACACGTTCATGATTGCCTACACCACCCAGCAACTGGCATTACCGCGTTCGCTGATTCTCGAGTGCCTGTTCTTCGTCGCGATCATCCAGTTCTGCATTCAGCCGCTGGCGGCATGGACGGCTGAGAAGATCGGCGCCACGCGCTTCCTGTGTCTCGTGTCGCTGCTGGCGATGGCTTCGCCGTATCCGATGTTCGTCCTGGTCAGCTCGGCGCAGGCGCCGCTGATCATCCTCGGCATCGCCCTGGCGGTGGTGTGCATGGCGTCGTTCTACGCCGTGATCGCCGGTTACGTCAGCGGCATGTTCGAGACGCGTGTGCGCTACACCGCGATCTCGCTGGCCTATCAGATTTGCGGCGCGGTGGCCGGTGGTTTGACGCCGCTGGTCGGCACGATGCTCGCGCATGAATTCACCGGTCAGTGGTGGCCGCTGGCGGTGTTCTACAGCCTGATTGCAGCTGTCTCGCTGATCTGCGTGCTGTCCCTCGCACGCCGCCACGCCAGCGCGCATCGCGCGGAAATGGCCTCCATTTGATTCCCCATTCCAGGAGTACCTCATGTTGAAGATCAACGGCGAACGCCTGTGGGCGAGCCTGATGGCGATGGCCGAAATCGGCGCCACCCCACGTGGCGGCAGTTGCCGTCTGGCGTTGAGCGACGAGGACAAGGCCGGCCGCGAACTGTTCGCGCATTGGTGCCGCGAAGCTGGCATGAGCCTCAGCGTCGATGCTATCGGCAATCTGTTCGCCCGTCGCCCGGGCACCGATCCCGATGCCGCGCCGGTGATGATGGGCAGCCATCTCGACACGCAACCGGAGGGCGGCCGTTTCGATGGCGTCTACGGCGTATTGGCCGGTCTGGAGGTGGTGCGTTGCCTCAACGACCGCCACATCAGGACGCGCAAACCACTGGAAATCGCGGTGTGGACCAATGAGGAAGGTGCGCGTTTTACCCCGGCGATGTTCGGCTCGGCCGTGTTCACCGGGATCATGGATCTGAACGCCGCGCTGGCGGTGCGCGATGCTGACGGCATCAGTGTTGCCGATGAATTGCAGCGCTTGGGTTACAGCGCAGATCGTCCGTTGGGTGGCGCAGTCGATGCGTATTTCGAGGCGCATATCGAACAAGGCCCGATCCTCGAAGACAACGCGAAAAGCATTGGCGTCGTGACGGGTGGCCAAGCGATCCGCTGGCTCGATGTGCGGGTCGAAGGCATGGCTGCGCACGCTGGCACTACGCCGATGCCGCTGCGCAAAGATGCCTTGTACGGCGTGGCGCGGATGATTCAGGCGATTGAAACCCTCGCGGCGGATTTCGCCCCTGAGGGCCTGACGACCGTGGGCGAATTGAGCATCAACAAATCGTCGCGCAACACCATTCCGGGGCGGGTAAATTTCACCGTCGATCTGCGTCATCACCGTGACGACGCCATCGCCGCGCTGGAAACACAGGTGCGCGCGCAGTTGCAGGCAATCGCCGATAGCCGGGGTTTGAGCGTGACGATCACCCCACACTGGACCAGCCCCGCAACACCGTTCAATGCCGAGTGTGTGGCGGCGGTGCAATCAGCGGTGGATGCGCTGGGCTACGCTCAGCAATCGATTGTCAGCGGCGCCGGGCATGACGCGATTCTGCTCGCGAGGTACTGCCCGACGGCGATGGTGTTTATCCCGTGTGTCGGTGGCTTGAGCCATAACGAAGCTGAAGACGTGCTACCCGAAGACGTCCGACAGGGCGCCGACGTACTGCTCAACGCCGTGCTCGCCCGCGCGGAAATATCTCGGTAACCCCCAATCCCAATGTGGAAGCGGGCTTGCTGGCGGGTTGAAGAGTTGTATTCACTGACAGGAATCCATCATGCGCAGTTTTTTCCACCCTGAACAATTGCTCCATCATCCGCGCAGCTACTACTCCCGTGGTCAGATGCGCACGCCGCAGGAAGTCCCCGAGCGTGCGCAGCGACTGGTACAGGCCGCGCACACTCTGGGCTTCAGCGTTGAACAACCGAGCGATGCCGGCCTGGCGCCGTTGCTGGCGGTACACGGCGCGGCCTACCTGACCTTTCTTCAGGAAGCGCACGCGCGCTGGAAAGAAATCCCCGAAGATTGGGGCGATGAAGTGATGTCGAACATCTTCGTCCGTGAGCCCAACGCCCTGCGTGGCATCCTCGCGCAAGCCGCGCGCTATCTGGCCGATGGCAGTTGCCCGGTGGGCGAGCAGACCTGGCGCTCGGCGTATTGGTCGGCACAGAGCGCAGTGGCGGCTGCTCAGGCATTGATCGACGGCGAGGCGGCGGCTTACGCGCTGTGCCGTCCGCCGGGACATCATGCCCGTGCCGAAGCGGCTGGCGGATTCTGCTACGTGAACAACGCTGCGGTGGCCGCGCAGGTCTTGCGC
The DNA here is from genome assembly GCF_963970475.1 of Pseudomonas sp. EA_5y_Pfl2_R50. Lineage (NCBI taxonomy): Bacteria > Pseudomonadati > Pseudomonadota > Gammaproteobacteria > Pseudomonadales > Pseudomonadaceae > Pseudomonas > Pseudomonas sp. EA_5y_Pfl2_R50. The sequence continues at coordinate 6,484 of NZ_CAXAPT010000007.1, forward strand.
AACAAATTCGCCAAGGTCGCGGTGCTCGATACCGATATGCACCACGGTCAGGGCATTCAGGAAATTTTCTACGACCGCGACGATGTGTTGTACGTCTCGGTGCATGGCGATCCGACCAACTTCTACCCGGGTGTGGCCGGCTTTGCCGATGAGCACGGAGCGGGCGCGGGTGAGGGCTTCAACCTCAATCTGCCATTGACGCATGGCGCGAGCGAAGCGGACTTCCTCGCGCAACTGGAGGTGGCGTTGGTGGCAGTGCGTGATTTTGGTGCCGAGGTTCTGGTGCTGTCGCTGGGCTTCGATATTTATGAGCTCGACCCGCAAAGCAAGGTGGCGGTGACACGCGAAGGATTTGCCGAACTGGGCGCGCGGATTCGCAGCCTCGGGTTGCAGTGTCTGATAGTCCAGGAAGGTGGGTATCACCTGGAAAGTCTTGAGGACAATGCGCGGGCATTCTTTGTCAATCCCGAGGTCTGGCAAGTCTGAGATCGGGCTTGTCTGGCAGATTCCCTTCGCGAGCAAGCCCGCTCCCACAATTGAAATGCATTCCAATGTGGGAGCGGGCTCGCTCGCGAAGGGCCCTTAAAACCGCTGCAAAGAATCAGGCCCCGGGCACCGGGCAACTCATGTCACCTTCCTCGCACTTCAAATACTGCTTCAGCGCCTCGACCCGCACCTTGGTCACCCCGGTCAGGCAATTGCTGTAGATCAGCGGATAAACACTTCCGCCCGCCACCCCGGACGCCGAAAACGTGCACTCGGCATCACGAAAGCCGATCCACGCCCGCTGCGCGCTGACTAACAGCTTTTTGCCATCCGGATTGTCTTTCAACCGACCGGTGATTTGCTGATACACCGCATTCAACTCCTTGTCCGCCGCTTTGAACTCCTGCCCGGCGCACTGATTCATGGTCGCCTGATCGCTGGCATTCGCGCAGTCGACAGCGGCGTGGGCGAGAGGGGTGAAGAGAACGGGCACCAGGGCCAGGAGCAGGCGTGGGGACATTGGAATCGACTCGTTTGACGGTAAAGAGTTGGCAGTTTAGTCGGTTAGTGCAGTGCACCGTGCAGACTTCTGATACAACTTCATGTTGGACATGTGGTCATACAAGCCTAGTGTTCAAGACAGGAGGTGACGTATGACACCAGTACCTAATAGTTTCGAACGCAAGATCACGCTCAAGGTGCCGCGCTCCCATGTCTGGCGGGCATTGGTCGATGCCGAGGCGTTTGGTCAGTGGTTTGGGGTGGCGCTGGAGGGCCGGCGATTCATTGCCGGTGAATGGACGCAGGGTCAGGTCACCTATCCCGGTTATGAACATGTGTTGTGGAATGTGCTGATCGAGCGGGTCGAGCCCCAGCAGTTGTTCTCGTTTCGCTGGCATCCGTATGCGGTCAATCCGAACATCGACTATTCCCAGGAACCGACCACGCTGGTCAGGTTCGAATTGCAGGATTACGAGGACGGCACACTGCTCAAGGTTTGCGAGTCCGGTTTCGCGCATATCCCCGATGTACGGCAGAAAGAGGCCTATTTCATGGATAGCCGTGGCTGGGAAGAGCAGTTGAGCAGGCTCGAACAGTTCCTCGCCGAGAGCGCCAAGGCACGCGCGTATGGCGGCGGCTGATGTCGTCGAGCCTTGGCTGACGCGGTGGCAGCAAGCCTGCGGGAGCTGAAAGTGGCGCAAATCGCGTCAGTCAAGGCTCGATGCCTGACACCCCTAAGGGTTTTCGGAAGGGCTGCTATGGCGAATGTCCTACACGCGCTGGTAGCTTTTACGACTATTGCTGATTGGATCCACTGCGTAATCTACACACATCAACTGAGACACAGGGAGTGTTTCAGGATCACGGATGATCGACCATTTGCAAGGATCGCTGCCGACAGGGAGTCGATAATGGTCTTGGGAAAACCCGCTTCGGCGGGTTTTTTTTCGTCTGCAGAAAAGCTCCGCATTCAAACAAAAACACCGCCGAATGGCGGTGTTTTCATATCTGCAGTTTATGAAGCAATCAACTGACGCAGGACGTAATGCAAAATCCCGCCTGACTTGAAGTACTCCACCTCATTCAAGGTATCAATCCGGCACAGCACCTCGATTTTCTCCTGCTTGCCGTCCTCGCGGGTGATCACCAGCGGCAGGTTCATGCGCGGTTTCAGTTCGACCCCGGTCAAGCCCAGAATCTCGAAGGTTTCCTTGCCGGTCAGGTTGAGGCTCTTGCGGTTCTGATCCAGCTTGAACTGCAGCGGCAACACGCCCATGCCGACCAGGTTGGAACGGTGAATCCGTTCAAAGCTTTCGGCGATCACCGCTTTTACACCGAGCAAATTGGTGCCTTTCGCTGCCCAGTCACGGCTTGAACCGGTGCCATATTCTTGCCCGGCAATCACCACCAACGGGGTCCCCGAGGCCTGATACTTCATCGCCGCGTCGTAAATCGCCAGCTTCTCACCGGTCGGAATGTAGATCGTGTTGCCACCTTCTTCGCCGCCGAGCATTTCGTTGCGGATACGAATGTTGGCAAAGGTGCCGCGCATCATCACTTCGTGGTTGCCACGCCGCGACCCGTAGGAGTTGAAGTCCCGCGCCTCGACGCCTTTTTCGCGCAGATAACGTCCGGCCGGGCTGTCGGCCTTGATGTTGCCAGCGGGGGAGATGTGGTCGGTGGTCACCGAATCACCGAGCAGGGCTAATACCCGCGCGCCTTTGACGTCCTTGATTTCCGGCAACGGGCCGGAGATGTCGTCGAAAAACGGCGGATGCTGAATGTAGGTCGAATCGTCCTGCCACACGTAAGTCGCCGCTTGCGGCACTTCGATGGCTTGCCACTGTTCATCACCGGCAAACACTTCGGCGTATTCCTTGTGAAACATCGCCGTGTTGACCTGATTGACCGCATCGGCGATTTCTTTACTCGAAGGCCAGATATCGCGCAAATACACCGGATTGCCTTGCTGATCCTCGCCCAGCGGTTCGCTGCTGATATCGCTGCGCACGCTGCCGGCGAGGGCATAAGCGACGACCAGCGGCGGCGAGGCCAGCCAGTTGGTTTTCACCAAGGGATGCACGCGGCCCTCAAAGTTGCGGTTGCCGGACAGCACCGAGGCCACGGTCAGGTCGGCTTTCTGGATGGCTTTCTCGATCGGCTCAGGCAGCGGCCCGGAGTTGCCGATGCAGGTGGTGCAGCCGTAGCCGACCAGAGAAAACCCGAGCTGGTCGAGATACTGCGTCAGCCCCGCAGCCTTGTAATAGTCGGTGACCACTTTTGAACCCGGTGCCAGCGAACTCTTCACCCACGGTTTGCGCGTCAGGCCTTTCTCTACGGCTTTTTTCGCCAGCAGCCCGGCGGCCATCATCACGCTCGGGTTGGAGGTGTTGGTGCAGGAGGTAATCGCGGCGATGACCACCGCACCGTTTTTCAGGCGATACGTGTGACCTTCGTACTCGTACTCGGTTTCCCCGACCAGATCGGCATTGCCCACGGCGACGCCACCACCGCCTTCGCTTTCCAGGCGGCCTTCTTCCTTGCTGGTGGGTTTGAATTGCAGGTCCATGAAGTCACTGAACGCCTGCGCGACATTCGGCAGCGATACGCGATCCTGCGGGCGTTTCGGCCCGGCGAGGCTGGCTTCGACGCTGCTCATGTCCAACGCCAGGCTGTCGGTGAACACCGGTTCCTGACCGGGCAGACGCCACAGGCCCTGGGCCTTGGTGTAGGCCTCGACCAGTTTCACCACTTCCGGTGGACGGCCAGACAGGCGCAGGTATTCCAGCGTCACGTCGTCGACCGGGAAGAAACCGCACGTCGCGCCGTATTCCGGGGCCATGTTGGCGATGGTCGCGCGGTCAGCCAGCGGCAGGTCGGCGAGACCGTCACCGTAGAACTCGACGAACTTGCCCACCACACCTTTCTTGCGCAGCATTTGCGTAACCGTCAGTACCAGGTCAGTGGCGGTGATGCCTTCCTTGAGTTTGCCGGTCAGTTTGAAACCGATCACCTCCGGAATCAGCATCGACACCGGTTGCCCGAGCATCGCCGCTTCCGCTTCGATCCCGCCAACGCCCCAGCCGAGCACGCCGAGGCCGTTGATCATGGTGGTGTGGGAGTCGGTGCCGACCAGTGTGTCGGGGAAGGCATAGGTGCGGCCATCTTCCTCCTTGGTCCAGACGGTGCGGCCGAGGTATTCAAGGTTGACCTGGTGGCAGATGCCGGTGCCCGGCGGCACCACGCTGAAATTGTCGAAGGCGCTCTGGCCCCAGCGCAGGAACGCATAACGCTCGCCGTTGCGCTGCATTTCGATGTCGACGTTCTGTTCGAACGCGCTGGCGGTGCCGAACCTGTCGACCATTACCGAGTGGTCGATCACCAGATCCACCGGCGACAACGGATTGATGCGCTGCGGATCGCCACCGGCCTTGGCCATCGCTGCGCGCATGGCGGCGAGGTCGACCACGGCGGGGACGCCGGTAAAATCCTGCATCAGGACGCGGGCAGGGCGGTACTGGATTTCCCGGTCGGAACGGCGCTCCTTGAGCCACGCGGCAAGCGCCTTGAGGTCGGCGCCGGTGACCGTTTTTTCATCTTCCCAGCGCAGCAGGTTTTCCAGCAGGACTTTCAGCGACATGGGCAGCCTGTCGAGGTCGCCCAGGCTTTTGGCGGCATCCGGCAGGCTGAAATAATGGTAGGTCTTGTCATCGATTTGCAGTGTTTTGAGCGTTTTCAGGCTATCGAGGGACGGCATTACAATCACTCCTTTGAATCCGCACGGCTACGGATCGGGGGACGAATAGAGCTTTAAACCTAGCCCTGTTTCAGGTAGCTGGCTAATAACTGGACTCTATGAGCGGAACCAAGGTTCCGACATCGGCTATCATGCGCCGGTTTTCGTGACAGGCTTTGTTGCAACGCAGGGCTTGAGCATCGCGCAGGGGCCGAATCACCGCCCTCTGCCCAGGAGTAAGAATGAACACCCTATTCATGCATTGCCGGCCAGGCTTCGAAGGCGAAGTCTGTTCCGAGATTTCTGACCTCGCGGCACAACTCAACGTGGCCGGCTACGCCAAGGCCAAAGCGGCGACCGCCTGCGCCGAGTTTGTTTGCACCGAGGAAGATGGCGCCGAGCGCCTGATGCGCGGTCAGCGTTTTGCCGAGCTGATTTTCCCGCGCCAATGGGCGCGTGGCGTATTCATCGATCTGCCGGAAAACGACCGCATCAGCGTGATCCTCGCGCAGATGGCTGATTTTCCGCTGTGTGGCAGCCTCTGGCTGGAAGTCGTCGACACCAACGACGGCAAGGAACTGTCGAATTTCTGCAAGAAATTCGAAGGCCCGCTGCGCAAGGCCCTGACCGCTGCCGGCAAACTGGTGGAAGACGCCAGCAAGCCGCGTCTGCTGCTGACCTTCAAAAGTGGTCGCGAAGTGTTTCTGGGGATGGCCGATGCCGGTAACTCAGCGATGTGGCCAATGGGCATTCCGCGCCTGAAGTTTCCGCGCGAGGCGCCCAGCCGTTCGACGCTGAAACTGGAAGAGGCGTGGCACCATTTCATCCCGCGTGATCAGTGGGAAGATCGCCTGCACAGCGACATGACCGGGGTCGACCTCGGCGCCGCACCGGGCGGCTGGACCTGGCAACTGGTCAACCGCGGCATGCTGGTGACCGCCATCGACAACGGCCCGATGGCTGAAAGCCTGATGGACACCGGCCTTGTGCAGCATCTGATGGCCGACGGTTTTACCTTCAAGCCCAAGCAACCGGTGGACTGGATGGTCTGCGACATTGTCGAGAAACCGGCGCGCAATGCCGCGATGCTCGAAGAATGGATCGGCGAGGGGCATTGCCGCGAGGCGGTGGTCAACCTGAAGTTGCCGATGAAGCAGCGCTACGCCGAAGTGAAGCGTTTGCTCGAGCGCATTGCCGAAGGCTTCAAGGCGCGCGGGATCAAGGTCGATATCGGCTGCAAACAGCTGTATCACGACCGCGAGGAAGTGACCTGCCACCTGCGCCGTCACGACATCAAAAAAACCAGATCCCGCTGAAACACCGCCAAGCCTTGTGGGAGCGTAACACCGCAGATGACCGAATGCCCGGCAATGCGCGACAATGCCGGCCAGTTTCAGGAGTGAATCATGAGTGAAATGATCGATACCCCGGTCGACGGGACCCTCGACGCCACCGGCCTCAATTGCCCGGAGCCGGTGATGATGCTGCACCAGCACATCCGTGACCTGGTGCCCGGCGGCCTGCTCAAGGTGATCGCCACCGACCCGTCGACCAAGCGCGACATCCCCAAGTTCTGCGTGTTTCTGGACCATGAACTGGTGAGCCAGCACGAAGAGGCCGGAACTTACCTGTACTGGATTCGCAAGAAGCACGCCTGACCTCCAGGTACACGCAAAACCAGATGTGGGAGCGGGCTTGCTCGCGAAAGCGGAGTGTCAGTCACTGTATATGTCGACTGATACACCGCATTCGCGAGCAAGCCCGCTCCCACATTTTTTTTGTCCTGCGTCAGGGTCAGCCCGCCGAGCGACTGATCCGGATACGTTTACGCGCACTACGCGTCAGGCGAATCGACAGCATCAGCGCCGCGCAGCTCAAGCCAACGATCAAACCCTGCCACAAGCCGCTCGGGCCGCGCGGTTCGCCGAGCCAGTCAGTCAGGCCGAGGGCGTAACCCACCGGCAGGCCGATGCCCCAATAGGCGAACAGGGTCAGGATCATTGTCACGCGCGTGTCCTGGTAACCCCGCAGTGCGCCGGCAGCGGTGACCTGGATCGCATCGGAAAACTGGAACAGCGCCGAATACACGATCAGCATGGCCGCGATATGAATCACTGTCGGGTCAGCCGTATAGATCGCTGCAATCGGCTCACGCAGCAGCAACATCATGCTCGCCGACAGGCAGGCATAAGCCAGCGCGGTGCCCATGCCGACACCCGCGGCAAAACGCGCCTCGCGCGGTTCTTCGCGGCCCAGTGCCTGACCGACACGCACGGTAACAGCCATGCCCAGCGAATACGGGATCATGAACACCAGCGAACTGACGTTCAGCGCAATCTGGTGGCCGGCAACCACGGTGGCGCCGAGGCTGCCGATCAGCAGGGCGATCACGGCAAAAATGCTCGACTCGGCAAACACCGCGATGCCAATCGGCAAACCGATCGCCAGCAGGCGCTTGATCACCGCCCATTGCGGCCAGTCGAAACGGCTGAAGATTTCGGCGGAACGATAAGCGGGGGCCCAGCGCTCATAACCGCCCAGACCTAGCGCCATCACCCACATCACGATGGCCGTGGCCCAGCCGCAGCCCACGCCGCCCATCGCCGGCACACCAAAATGGCCATAGATGAAGATGTAGTTCAGCGGAATGTTCAACGCCAGACCGCACAAGCCCAGCACCATCGCCGGGCGGGTACGGCCAATGCCGTCACTGGTGCAGCGCAGCACGTGATAGAGCGCCACTGCTGGCAAACCGCTGGCGATGCCGTGCAGGTATTGCATGCATGGGCCGATCAGCTCCGGGTCGACATTCATCAGGTGCAGCACCGGCTCGGCGGCCATCAGCATCGCCGTCGCGATCAGTCCGACCACCAGCGCCAGCCACAATGCCTGACGGACGAGCGGGCCGATTTCGCTATGCGTACCGGCACCGAAACGCTGGGCGACTTTCGGCGTGGTCGCCAGCAGGGTGCCGGTCATCAACAGAAACACCGGCACCCAGATCGAGTTGCCCAAGGCCACGGCCGCCAGATCTTTGGGCCCGACACGACCGGCCATGACCGCATCGACGAAGCCCATGGCTGTGGTCGCCAGTTGCGCGATGATGATCGGCAACGCCAGAGCGAGCAGGTTCTTCAACTCCAGGCGAATGCGCGCGGGGCGGGTCAGGGAAATGGCGACAGGTTGATCAGTTACGGAATTCACAGGCGAAGCGTCCAAAAGGTATTGATGCGCAAGGCGGCGCATTCTACGCCGCTGACGCGTTGGTCAGGAAAAATCCTCTGTTGCGGATTTGTAAGTGCAAAGCCTGCTGGCTCATCAACCGATCTGCACCTAAACTGCCGATCCGCCCAAGGAGCCCGCCATGCTGATTGTTGCCGACGAAAATATCCCCCTGCTCGACGCTTTTTTTGCCGGTTTCGGCGAGATTCGCCGCGTACCTGGCCGCTCGATTGACCGTGCCACGGTCGAACAGGCCGATGTGTTGCTGGTGCGTTCGGTGACCCACGTCAATCGTGCGCTGCTCGAGGGCAGCAAGGTGCGTTTTGTCGGCACCTGCACCATTGGCACCGATCATCTGGATCTGGATTACTTCAACGCAGCGGGCATCGTCTGGTCGAGCGCACCCGGTTGCAATGCCCGTGGCGTGGTCGATTACGTGTTGGGCAGTTTGATGACGCTGGCGGAAATCGAAGGTGTCGACCTGACTCAACGCACCTACGGTGTTGTTGGCGCCGGTGAAGTGGGCGGTCGACTGATCAAGGTGTTGAAGGGCCTGGGCTGGAACGTGAAAGTCTGCGATCCGCCGCGCCAGGCTGCCGAGGGTGGCGATTATGTCAGCCTTGAGCAGATCATCGAGCACTGCGATGTGATCAGCCTGCACACGCCGTTGACCCGCAGCGGTGATGGCGCGACGTGGCACTTGTTCGATCAGCCGCGTTTGCAGCAACTCAAACCGGGGGCGTGGCTGATCAACGCGGCACGTGGTCCGGTGGTGGATAACGTCGCCCTGCGCGAAGCGTTATTGGCGCGTGAAGACCTGCAAGCCGTTCTGGATGTCTGGGAGGCGGAACCCGAAGTCGATGCGGCGTTGGCCGAACTCTGTGTGCTGGCGACGCCGCACATCGCCGGTTACAGCCTCGATGGCAAGCAGCGCGGCACGGCGCAGATCTATCAGGCGTACTGCGAATTCATCGGTCAACCGGGGATCATCCAGTTGGGTGATCTATTGCCGGCACCGTGGTTGTCGCAAGTCACCCTGCACGGCGATAGCGATCCGGCCTGGGCGCTGGCGATGTTGTGCCGTGGCGTGTACGACCCGCGCCGCGATGACGCGGATTTTCGTCGCAGCCTTGTAGGCAATGTCGGGGAGCAGCGTAGGGCGTTCGATGTGTTGCGCAAGCAGTATCCGGTGCGCCGTGAGATTGAAGGGCTGAGGGTTCGGATTGAAGGCCAATCGCCGGCTTTGCGACAGATTGTGGCCGCGCTCGGAGCGGTGGCTGTCTAGAGACCGAGGTGGCTCATTCGCGAGCCTGCTCGCCAAGGCTGCGCCTCAGATATCAGTCTTGCAGACAGAAAAAACCCGGCCAAAAGGGGCCGGGTCAGGAAGACGGTGGCTATATCACTCTTGTTCGGCAGGCTTGACCAATCGCTTCTCCAGTTCGCTGCACGCTTGCTGGATCATTTCTTCAGTGATCGGTACTTCACGCCCATCCTTATCAAGTATCGAGCAACCCAGAGATTGGCCGGGCTTGGTGCGGATCACTTCAATCTTGTCGTCGCTGCTGTGTTGCAAGGACATGGCCTGTCTCCTCATCAGGTTGTGCGCCTAGGGTAGAACCGCCACGTGACCAGGCTGTGACAACTCCCTGCGGTCTGTCAGGGGCGCATCTCCACTCAAACAGAAATGGCCGCTCGTCTCAACCGGGACTTTAGACCAATAGTTTCTAGCCTCCAGTCGCCACGGGCATATTTAACCTGACTCATTGTGATTTACAGAGTTCCACCCCATTTCAGTGTGTAGGCTGGCCCTATCCATCAGCAAAGATGTGAAACCGAATGATCCCGACGCTTTCCTCCCGGCACCGACGCGCCCTGCGCCTGACCGCTCATTTTCTCGTCCCGTATCGCTTGCAGGCCTTTGGTGCGCTGCTGGCGCTGATCGTCACGGCGGGTATCACCCTGTCGATGGGGCAGGGCATCAAGCTGCTGGTCGACCAGGGGTTCATGACCCAATCAGCGCATTTGCTCAACCAGTCCATCGGGCTGTTCATGCTGCTGGTGTTGGGGCTGGCGATAGGCACCTTTGCCAGGTTTTACCTGGTGTCGTGGATTGGCGAGCGGGTCGTCGCCGATATCCGCCGACAGGTTTTCAACCATCTGGTGTACCTGCACCCTGGGTTCTACGAGGACAACCGCAGCTCGGAAATCCAGTCACGCCTGACCGCCGACACCACGCTCCTGCAATCAGTGATCGGTTCGTCGCTGTCGCTGTTTCTGCGCAATCTGCTGATGGTGATCGGTGGCATCGCGCTGCTATTCATCACCAACCCCAAGCTGACCAGCATCGTGGTGATCGCGTTGCCGCTGGTTATCTCGCCGATCCTGATTTTCGGACGCCGCGTGCGCAATCTGTCGCGACAGAGCCAGGACCGTATCGCCGACATTGGCAGTTATGTGGCGGAAACCCTCGGTCAGATCAAAACGGTGCAGGCCTACAACCATCAGGTGCAGGACGAGCAGCGGTTTGCCTCGACTGTCGAGCAGGCATTCGAAACCGCGCGCAAGCGGATTTTCCAGCGGGCTTGGCTGATCACTCTGGTGATCGTGCTGGTGCTCGGCGCAGTGGCGGTGATGCTGTGGGTCGGCGGCATGGACGTGATCGCCGGACGGATTTCTGCCGGTGAGCTGGCGGCCTTCGTTTTCTACAGCCTGATTGTCGGCAGTGCATTCGGTACGTTGAGCGAAGTGATCGGCGAACTGCAGCGTGCCGCCGGTGCCGCCGAGCGCATTGCCGAATTGCTGCGTTCGGAAAATATCATCCAGCCGCCGAGCAGCGGATTGGTGACGCTGCCTGCGCGTGTGAAGGGTGAGCTGGAATTGCAGGATGTGCGTTTTTCCTACCCCTCGCGTCCAGAAAGCTACGCCGTCGACGGCTTGAATTTGAAGGTCAGGGCCGGCGAAACCCTGGCGCTGGTCGGGCCGTCTGGCGCCGGGAAATCCACGGTGTATGACTTGCTGCTGCGCTTCTACGACCCGCGCGAGGGGCGGATTCTGCTGGATGGCGTGCCGCTGACAAGCCTTGATCCACTGGATCTGCGCCGCTGCTTTGCTTTGGTCTCGCAAACGCCGGCGCTATTCTTCGGCAGCGTGGAAGAAAACATTCGCTACGGTTGCCCGACGGCTACGCTGGAACAGGTCAAGGAAGCCGCCAGAATTGCCCACGCCCATGACTTCATCGAGCAAATGCCGGAGGGCTACCAGACGCATCTGGGCGACGGCGGGCTTGGTCTTTCCGGCGGCCAACGCCAGCGTCTGGCTATCGCCCGGGCATTGTTGGTGGATGCGCCGATCCTGCTGCTCGACGAAGCCACCAGCGCCCTTGACGCCCAAAGCGAGCATTTGATCCAGCAAGCCCTGCCGAACCTGATGCAGAACCGCACCACACTGGTGATCGCCCATCGCCTGGCCACGGTAAAGAATGCCGACCGGATCGCCGTGATGGATCAAGGCCAACTGGTGGCGATCGGCACCCATCAGGAACTGATCGCGAGTAATCCGTTGTATGCGCGGCTGGCAGCCTTGCAGTTCAACGACGGCCACACCGTGCCGGTGTAAACGCTGCCGCCGGTGCGGGCCGCGCCCGGACAATCCTTTGACGTTGCTCCAAAGAAGAATGCCCGCATGTTCATGCGGGCATTCTTTTGGATCAAGCCCTCGCAGCCTGGGGCTGCGGCCACGGGTTACTGGTCGTCGAAGTAGCGCTCGTGCCAATCCACCAACGGCTGCGGCGAGTTGAGTTTCTGACCGTAGATCACCGAATACGACAGCACGTTCTGCACATACTGGCGGGTTTCGTCGAACGGGATGCTCTCCACCCAGACGTCGAAACTCAGATGATCGGCGCCGCGCAGCCACTGGCGCACGCGACCGGGGCCGGCGTTGTAGGCGGCGGAGGCCAGGACGCGATTACCGTTGAACTGGCTGTGCACCTGACTCAGGTAGGCGGCGCCGAGCTGGATGTTGGTGTCCGGATTGAGCACCTGCTGCGGCGAAGCCAGCGGGATGCTGAACTTGCGTGCGGTTTCCTTGGCGGTGCCGGGCATCAATTGCATCAGGCCGCTGGCGCCAACGCCGGAGCGAGCGTCGTCCATGAACGCGCTTTCCTGACGGGTGATGGCGAACACCCAGCTCGAATGCAGGCCGCGCACTTTGGCCTCACGCACGAGGGTGTCGCGGTGGGCCATCGGGAAGCGGATGTCGAGATCGTCCCAGTATTTCGCCTGACTGATGGTGCGGATTGCCGGGAAGTACCACTTCAGGTCGTAGGCCAGTTTGGCCTGGGCGACCATTTCGTCGCGGTTGAAATGCCGGCTGACGTGATACCACTCGCGGCGACCGTCGACGATCTGGCCACGGGCGTGGAATTCCAGCGCGCGACGAATCCCCGGCGTATTACGCACTTTGTTGACCAGTGCCTGGCTGAGCACCAGCGGCTTGTTGTTCAACGAGTACGGCGATTGCGAACGGTCGGCGGCGAGGAAACCATAGAAGTCGCGCTCGCGGGCGAGATTTTTATACAGGGTCTGCGCTTCCGGATTCTGTGGCTGCGCCAGTTCCAGACTGCGCGCCTGCCAGTAGCGCCAGCGGTTGGTGGTGGCGAGATCCTGCGGCAGACGCTTGGTCAGCTGATAGGCATCGTCCCAGCGGGCCAGACGCAACAGCAGACGCAGACGCCATTCGGAAACGGTGTTGTCACGCAACTCCGGATCGTATTTGGTCATTACGTCCAGCGCGCGGCTGTCGAAACGGCGGGCCAGGGTCAGACCGATTTCCCGGGCGATGGCGACTTTCTCATCGCGGGAAAAATGCATTCTGCTGGCGTAACCGTCGAGCAGGGCCATCGCCTTGTCCGGGGCCTGGCGCGCGAGGCGTCGCAGGCCAAGGCTGACGACGTCGGACATTGGTTCATCCGCCGGGGTGAAACGCGACGGCTGGTTGAGCAGCTCCGGCTTCTGCGCCACGTCCACCAGCAGACGACCCCTAGGGGTGAGGGTGGTCAGGCCGTTGACCAGGCTGTTGGCCAACGGGTAATTGCGTGCCTGGGCGGCGAGTTTGGTGCGCTCCCAGCGTTTCTGTTCGGTGAGCTGGCCATCAGCGGCCCAGATGCCGAACAGCGCATCACACGCGGCGGGCTGCGATTTACCGGTCAGCCAGAGCTTTTCGGCATTGGCATAGCCTTCGGCTTTTTTGTCGTGAGTGATCTGGTACTGCGCATTGAGGCAATCCAGTTCGGTGAAGTTGAGTTTCGGGTCGTAATATTTGACGAAAGTCGCCCATTCGCCACGGTCGGCGAGCCAGCGCAACCAGCGCAGCTTCATCCAGTTGGCCTGGGGCAGGTCACCGTGTTCGGCGAGGAACTTCTCGATTTCCGCGTTGCTTGCGGTTTTCAGGCGCGCGGTCAGTTCGTCGTAGGCCAGGTACGGTTCCAGCGGATAATCGGCCAAGGCCTGGCTGTAACGGAAATACGGACCGGTATCACCTTTGGCCAGGGCGCGCTTGGCTTCATCGTAATACTGGCGTTGGGTGGACAGGTCCACCGCCTGGGCGGATTGAGCGGCAGCGGCGGTAAGTAGCAAGCAGGAAAAGACACTGAAAAGGCGACTGCGCATGAGACATCCGGGCAGAGAAATCATGACAAGTGCCAATCTGAATCGGCACTGAATTGTCTGTAGCTTAGCCTTTTGCCAGCAAGCGGCGAAAGCTTTGCAGGCCTCTCAGCACAAGTTCGCAACAAATGTTGTGCAGAGTGCTTCGACAGACAAATTGCCGGCCTGCTGAAGCCCTAAGTCAGGTAGAATGCGCGCCCGGTTTTTGGAGAAGCTCATGACCCTGCTCAAATTCAGCGATGTGTCCCTTGCGTTCGGCGCTATGCCGTTGTTGGACAAGGTGTCCTGGCAGATCGCCCGTGGTGAGCGGGTGTGCATCATCGGCCGCAACGGCACTGGCAAGTCCAGCATGATGAAACTGGTCAAGGGCGACCAGAAACCCGATGACGGCTCGGTGTGGCGTGCCCCCGGTCTGAAAATCGGCGAATTGCCGCAGGAATTGCCAGTGGCCGACGAGCGGACCGTGTTCGACGTGGTGGCTGAAGGCCTGGATGGCGTCGGTGCATTGCTCGCCGAATACCATCACCTGAGCCAGAACATTGTCACCGACGCCGATCTGGACAAGCTGATGCACGTCCAGCACGACCTCGAAGCCCGGGATGGCTGGCGCTTGCAGACTCTGGTCGACAGCACCCTGAGCCGCCTGCAACTGCCGGCCGACAAGACCCTCGCCGAACTGTCCGGCGGCTGGCGTCGCCGCGTATTGCTGGCGCAGGCGCTGGTGTCCGAGCCGGATCTGTTGCTGCTCGACGAACCAACCAACCACCTCGACATTGGTGCGATTGCCTGGCTTGAAGAAGCGCTGAAGGATTTCCAGGGCGCCGTGCTGTTCATCACGCACGACCGTTCCTTCCTGCAAAACCTCGCCACGCGCATCCTGGAACTGGATCGCGGCGGCCTGATCGACTGGAACGGTGACTACGCCAGCTTCCTGGTGCACAAGGAGGCCGCGCTGGCCGCAGAAGAGACCGCCAACGCGCTGTTCGACAAGCGTCTGGCCCAGGAAGAGGTGTGGATTCGTCAGGGCATCAAGGCCCGACGTACCCGTAACGAAGGCCGCGTCCGCGCCCTGAAGGCGTTGCGTGTTGAGCGCAGCGAACGTCGCGAGCGCACCGGCAAGGCCAACATTCAGCTGGAAACCGCTGACAAGTCCGGCAAGCAAGTGATGGTGCTTGAGGATGTGAGCTTCGCGCATCCGGGCGGCCCGTTCCTGATCAAGAATTTCTCGATGGTTCTGCAGCGCGGCGACCGTATTGGCCTGCTTGGCGCCAACGGCACCGGCAAGACCACCCTGTTGAAACTGATGCTCAGCGGTCTGCAACCGACCAGCGGCAAAGTGGAAGAGGGCACCCGGATCGACGTGGCCTACTTTGACCAGTTGCGCCATCAACTGGACCTGGAAAAGACCGTGATCGACAACGTTGCGGAAGGTCGCGATTTCATCGATATCGACGGTCAGAGCCGTCACGTGCTGAGCTACCTCGGCGACTTCCTGTTCAGCCCGCAGCGTGCCCGCACGCCGGTCAAGGCGCTGTCCGGTGGCGAGCGCGCGCGCTTGTTGCTGGCGAAGTTGTTCAGCAAGCCGGCGAACCTGCTGGTACTCGACGAACCGACCAACGACCTCGACGTGGAAACCCTCGAGCTGCTCGAAGAAGTGCTGCTGACCTTCAATGGCACTGTGCTGATGGTCAGCCACGACCGGGCATTCCTCGACAACGTGGTCACCAGCACCCTGGTCTTCGAAGGTGAAGGCAAGGTACGCGAATACGTTGGCGGCTATCAGGACTGGATTCGTCAGGGCGGCTCGCCGCGCCTGCTGGGCGTGACTGAAAGCAAGTCGGGCAAGGCTGACCTGAACTCGGCGGTGGTCACCGCTGAGCCTGCCGTGGTCGCCGCGCCTGCTGCCGCTGCCCCGGCGGTCAAGAAGAAGCTGAGCTACAAGCTCCAGCGTGAGCTGGAAGCATTGCCGGGCGACATTGACGCCAAGGAGCAGCAGATTGCAGCGGTGGAAGCTGAAATGGCAGAAGCCGGTTTCTATCAGCGTCCGCCGGCAGAAACCGCCAAGGTAATCGCATCGCTGGAGCAGTTGCAGGCCGAACTGGATGCACTGGTGGAGCGTTGGGCCGAGCTGGATGCCTGATTGATCCGGATGTGAAAAAGCCCGGCGTTCAGTGATGAGCGCCGGGCTTTTCATATGTAATGCGATCTATCGGCCCAGGCCGATCAAATGTGGGGGCGGGTGTTATCAGTGTTTGACCAGGCGCACCGCCAGCACATCGCATGGCGCGCCGTGCAGAACGTCGTTGGCCGTCGAGCCGAGCAACAATGCCAGGCCATGCCGGCCGTGACTGCCGACCACGATCAGATCGCATTGCTGTTCCTTGGCGAAATGATGGATTTCCTGACGTGGCTGACCGTAGGTCAAATGGCAGTTGGCGCCTTCAAGTTCGGAATACTTGAGCTTCAGACGCTCAAGGCGTTCTTTGGCCTGATCGAACTGCTGCTGTTGCAATTGTGACAGGTCCATCGGTACGTCGCCGCCAAAGGCCATGGCCATTGGCTCGACAATATGCACAAGCGACAGCTTGGCGCCGTTGCTTACCGACAGCTCTCGGGCGCGGTGGATGACAGGGTCGCACTCTTCGGTCAGATCTACGGCGACCAGAATGTGGTGGTAGGGCATGAGGTGCTCCTCCTGAGGTTTCAATATTGTAAGTATGGCTGGTTTCAAGCGCATTGGTTCCAAAGTGACACAATGGGCTCACCGTGAATTGGGAGTAGAGATATGACGGTCTGGTTGGTGATGTCAATCCTGTTGGTGGTTTTGAGTCCGCTGGCCTGGTTGCGCCCTTCGCGCGTGCAGAGCGGTCGCATGGCGCTGCGCATGGAGGCGCGGCGCATCGGTCTGGCCATGCAACTGGCGCCGCAGGAGTGGCCACACTGGCTGGGGCAAGAACCGCCGAACCCGTGTGCGCAATATCATCGGCCGCGCCGGGGCAAGCAGCCGGTCTGCTGGGCTTACTGGCAGAAGTCGCCGGGGGTTTGGGTCAATCAGTGGCAGGAAATCTGTGAAGATCGGGCGCTGCTCAATCATTTTGAAAAGTTGCCGGGCAACGTTTTCAAGGTCGAGGCGGACAACCAAATGATCGCTTTGTACTGGGGCGAGAAGGGCGAAGTTACGGTTCTGCAGGATATCGACGCCACGCTGAAAGCGCTGGCGTGATGCGCGGAGATTTCACACTGCAATGGTGTGAAATGTCCGGCAGACGAGCGATAAAAAGCCCGACATGATTCATCGGGCGGGGTTGGCCAGGCAGGCCGGTGAATTTCTGACGGCATCTTGCCGTAAGCGATTGATGCATTTCCCTGTAGTCCGTCCAGCGTAGCCTGTTAAACAGGCATCGGCGCGAATTAGGGCGACTTTTCTAACTATTGATTCTATGAATGGCTTCACATGCAGGCGCGTGTTGCTGGTCTTCGTGTTACGGAAATGACCGCAAAGTCGTATTTCAGCCCGTATTTTGGGCGATTGACAATTGTCGGAAATTCCGTGAAGGTGACGTACCCAAATCAAACGGGCGTATGAATTGAGCGTTTGTCTTACAGACTGCTCCTACAGAATCCCGACTATCGCGTTGGCGGGTGTGCCGGGTGGATTGGCGTTAGCATCGACGAAAAAGCGTCCTGCCGAGCCATTCGCCTGCGTCCGACGTGTACTGTTCAGCTTCCATATCGTGGAGATCAGTTGATGATTTACGAAGGTAAAGCCATCACGGTTAAAGCTCTTGAAAGTGGCATCGTCGAATTGAAATTCGACCTCAAGGGTGAGTCCGTCAACAAGTTCAACCGTCTAACCCTGAACGAACTGCGTCAGGCCGTAGACACCATCAAGGCAGATGCTTCGATCAAGGGCGTGATCGTCAGCAGTGGCAAGGACGTGTTCATCGTCGGCGCCGACATCACCGAATTTGTCGACAACTTCAAGCTGCCGGATGCCGAGCTGGTTGCTGGCAATCTCGAAGCCAACAAGATCTTCAGCGATTTCGAAGACCTCAATGTGCCGACCGTAGCGGCCATCAATGGCATCGCCCTGGGCGGCGGTCTGGAAATGTGCCTGGCAGCTGACTACCGCGTCATGTCCACCAAGGCCAAGATCGGTCTGCCGGAAGTCAAACTGGGCATCTACCCAGGCTTCGGCGGCACCGTGCGTCTGCCACGCCTGATCGGTGTCGACAACGCCATCGAGTGGATTGCCGCCGGCAAGGAAAATCGCCCTGAAGACGCCCTGAAAGTCAGCGCCGTCGACGCCGTGGTTGCTCCAGAGAAGCTGCAGGAAGCTGCCCTTGAACTGATCAAACGCGCCATCTCGGGCGAGTTCGACTACAAGGCCAAGCGCCAGCCGAAACTTGAAAAACTCAAGTTGAACGCCATTGAGCAAATGATGGCTTTCGAAACCGCCAAAGGTTTCGTGGCAGGGCAGGCTGGCCCGAACTACCCGGCGCCGGTCGAGGCGATCAAGACCATCCAGAAAGCCGCGAACTTCGGTCGTGACAAGGCGCTGGAAGTCGAAGCTGCCGGTTTCGTCAAACTGGCCAAGACCTCTGCCGCGCAGAGCTTGATCGGTCTGTTTCTGAACGATCAGGAACTGAAGAAAAAGGCCAAGGCCTACGACGAAATCGCCAAAGACGTGAAGCAGGCTGCCGTACTCGGCGCCGGTATCATGGGCGGCGGTATCGCTTATCAGTCGGCCTCCAAAGGCACGCCGATCCTGATGAAGGACATCAACGAGCACGGTATCGAACAGGGTCTGGCCGAAGCCGCCAAACTGCTGGTTGGTCGCGTTGATAAAGGCCGCATGACTGCTGCGAAAATGGCTGAAGTGCTCAACGGTATTCGTCCGACCTTGTCTTACGGCGACTTCGGTCACGTCGATCTGGTTGTCGAAGCTGTCGTCGAGAACCCGAAGGTCAAGCAAGCCGTACTGGCTGAAGTTGAAGGTCAGGTCAAAGAGGACACTATCCTCGCGTCCAACACCTCGACCATTTCCATCAGTCTGCTGGCGAAAGCCCTCAAGCGTCCGGAAAACTTCGTCGGCATGCACTTCTTCAACCCGGTGCACATGATGCCGCTGGTGGAAGTGATCCGTGGCGAGAAGTCGAGTGAGCTGGCTGTTGCCACCACCGTTGCCTACGCCAAGAAAATGGGCAAGAACCCGATCGTCGTCAACGACTGCCCGGGCTTCCTGGTCAACCGCGTGCTGTTCCCGTACTTTGGCGGTTTCGCCAAGCTGGTCAGCGCTGGTGTGGACTTCGTCCGTATCGACAAGGTCATGGAAAAATTCGGCTGGCCAATGGGCCCGGCGTACCTGATGGACGTGGTCGGCATCGACACCGGTCACCACGGTCGTGACGTAATGGCTGAAGGCTTTCCGGATCGCATGAAGGATGACCGTCGCTCGGCCATCGACGTGCTTTACGAAGCCAAGCGTCTGGGTCAGAAGAACGGCAAAGGTTTCTATGCCTACGAGGCCGACAAGAAGGGCAAGCAGAAGAAAGTTGCCGATCCATCGGTATTGGAAGTGCTCAAGCCGATCGTTTACGAGCAGCGCGAAGTCACTGACGAAGACATCATCAACTGGATGATGATCCCGCTGTGCCTGGAAACCGTGCGTTGCCTGGAAGACGGCATCGTTGAAACTGCCGCTGAAGCCGACATGGGTCTGGTCTACGGTATCGGTTTCCCTCCATTCCGTGGCGGTGCGCTGCGCTACATCGACTCCATCGGTGTTGCCGAGTTCGTTGCCCTGGCTGACCAGTACGCTGATTTGGGCGCGCTGTACCACCCGACCGCGAAGCTGCGTGAAATGGCCAAAAACGGCCAGAGCTTCTTCGGTTAAGCGCCCCCAACTAGAGTGAGAGTGAACTTATGAGCTTGAATCCTAGAGACGTCGTGATTGTCGACTTCGGTCGTACTCCGATGGGCCGCTCCAAGGGCGGCATGCACCGCAACACCCGTGCCGAAGACATGTCGGCACACCTGATCAGCAAATTGCTGGAACGCAACGCCAAGGTCGATCCTGCTGAAGTCGAGGACGTGATCTGGGGCTGTGTGAACCAGACCCTGGAGCAGGGCTGGAACATCGCACGCATGGCGTCGCTGATGACCCAGATCCCGCACACCTCGGCCGGCCAGACCGTCAGCCGTCTGTGTGGCTCGTCCATGAGCGCGCTGCACACTGCCGCGCAAGCGATCATGACCGGCAACGGTGACGTGTTCGTGGTCGGTGGCGTCGAGCATATGGGCCATGTGAGCATGATGCACGGTGTCGATCCGAACCCGCACATGTCGCTGTACGCGGCGAAAGCCTCGGGCATGATGGGCCTGACCGCTGAAATGCTGGGCAAAATGCACGGCATCACTCGCGAGCAGCAAGATGCTTTCGGCGTGCGTTCCCACCAGTTGGCCCATAAGGCTACTGTGGAGGGCAAGTTCAAAGACGAAATCATCCCGATGCAGGGCTACGACGAGAACGGTTTCCTGAAACTGTTCGACTACGACGAAACCATTCGTCCGGAAACCACCCTGGAAAGTCTGGCGGCTCTCAAGCCAGCCTTCAATCCAAAGGGCGGCACCGTGACTGCTGGTACTTCGTCGCAGATCACCGATGGTGCTTCGTGCATGATCGTGATGTCGGCGCAGCGTGCGCAGGACCTTGGTATCCAGCCAATGGCGGTTATCCGTTCGATGGCAGTGGCAGGTGTGGACCCGGCAATCATGGGCTATGGTCCAGTTCCGGCTACACAGAAAGCCCTGAAGCGCGCAGGTCTTGGCATCAACGATATCGACTTCTTCGAGCTCAACGAAGCTTTCGCTGCACAGGCACTGCCAGTGCTGAAAGATCTGAAAGTGCTCGACAAGATGAACGAGAAGGTTAACCTGCACGGCGGCGCGATCGCCCTGGGTCACCCGTTCGGTTGCTC
Organism: Pseudomonas sp. EA_5y_Pfl2_R50; assembly: GCF_963970475.1. Taxonomy (NCBI): domain Bacteria; kingdom Pseudomonadati; phylum Pseudomonadota; class Gammaproteobacteria; order Pseudomonadales; family Pseudomonadaceae; genus Pseudomonas; species Pseudomonas sp. EA_5y_Pfl2_R50. The sequence continues at coordinate 27,075 of NZ_CAXAPT010000007.1, forward strand.
CGGTGCCCGTATTTCCGGCACGTTGCTGAACGTGATGAAGCAGAATAGCGGCACCTTCGGGGTGGCCACTATGTGCATTGGTCTCGGCCAAGGCATCTCCACCGTCTTCGAACGCGTTTAAGCGTTTCGTCGATGGAAGCCGGGGCCAAGTGCCCCGGTTTTTGTTTTTGTGGATTTATTTTGTTTTTATTTTGAAAAAATTTGAGTGAGGGCCAACACATGCCGATACAACCTGGGCTCTACCAACATTACAAAGGTCCGCAGTACCGCGTATTCAGTGTTGCGCGGCATTCCGAGACCGAAGAAGACGTGGTCTTTTACCAAGCCCTGTATGGCGATTACGGCTTTTGGGTACGCCCTCTGAGCATGTTTCTCGAGTCGGTCGAGGTTGACGGCGAACAGGTGCCGCGCTTTGCTTTGGTGCAAGCCGAACCGAGCCTTTTTTCCAGGGCATGAGGCGAGTGCGCACAGAACCCTGTGCTTGACCTCACCTTGTATCAACTATATATAGCGGTGCCGCGTCAGGCGCCAACCGCCTTTCACTTCTAGAATTCAGGAATTTTCTGATCCATGGGCAAATCGCTGGTCATTGTGGAATCCCCGGCTAAGGCCAAGACCATCAACAAGTATCTGGGTAACCAATACGTGGTGAAGTCGAGTATCGGCCATATCCGAGACCTGCCCACCAGCGGTTCGGCTAGTGCCAGCAAAGAGCCAGCCGCGAAGCGCGGCAAGGCTGCTGCGGGCGAAGGTCCGGTGCTCTCGCCGAAAGAGAAAGCGCGCAAGCAGCTGGTCTCGCGTATGGGTGTCGATCCCGATCATGGCTGGAAAGCCCAGTACGAGATCCTGCCGGGTAAAGAAAAGGTGATCGAAGAGCTGCGCCGGCTCGCCAAGGATGCTGACACCATCTATCTCGCAACCGACTTGGATCGCGAGGGGGAAGCCATTGCCTGGCACCTGCGCGAAGCCATCGGTGGTGACGACAGCCGCTACAAGCGCGTGGTGTTCAACGAAATCACCAAGAAGGCGATTCAGGAAGCCTTCTCCGAGCCTGGCGAGCTGGACATCGATCGCGTCAACGCTCAGCAGGCGCGTCGTTTTCTCGACCGCGTCGTGGGCTACATGGTCTCGCCGCTGCTGTGGGCCAAGATCGCCCGTGGCCTGTCGGCAGGTCGTGTGCAATCGGTTGCCGTGAAGCTGGTGGTCGAACGTGAGCGCGAGATCCGTGCGTTCAACCCGGAAGAGTACTGGGAAGTGCATGCCGATCTCGGCACCACCAAAGGTTCGACCGTGCGTTTCGAAGTGGCTCGCGAGAAAGGCGAAGCCTTCAAGCCGCTCAACGAAGCTCAAGCCATGGCCGCGCTGGAGAAGCTCAAGTCTTCCAGCTACAGCATCGTCAAGCGCGAAGACAAGCCGACCAGCAGCAAGCCTTCGGCTCCATTCATCACGTCCACGCTGCAACAGGCGGCCAGCAACCGTTTGGGCTTCGGCGTGAAGAAAACCATGATGATGGCCCAGCGTCTGTACGAAGCCGGCTACATCACTTACATGCGTACTGACTCGACCAATCTTTCGGCTGACGCCGTGACGATGGCGCGTGCTTACATCGAAGACGAGTTTGGCAAGAAGTACCTGCCGGAAACGCCGAACGTCTACAGCAGCAAGGAAGGCGCACAAGAGGCTCACGAAGCGATTCGTCCTTCTGACGCCAACACCATTCCAAGCAAGCTGGCGGGCATGGAGCGTGATGCTGAGCGTCTCTACGAGTTGATCTGGCGTCAATTCCTCGCTTGTCAGATGCTGCCGGCGCAATACCTGTCGACCACCGTCAGCGTCGGAGCTGGCGACTTCGAGCTGCGTGCCAAGGGTCGTATCCTCAAGTTCGACGGTTACACCCGCGTCATGCCGCAAATTGCCAAGCCTGGCGACGACGACGTTCTGCCTGATATGGCGCAGGGCGATGTGATGAAGCTGATCAAGCTTGATCCATCCCAACACTTCACCAAGCCGCCTGCGCGTTATTCGGAAGCGAGCCTGGTTAAAGAAATGGAAAAGCGTGGCATCGGTCGTCCTTCGACCTACGCGGCGATCATTTCGACCATCCAGGATCGTGGTTACGTGACCCTGCACAACCGTCGTTTCTATTCGGAAAAGATGGGCGACATCGTCACCGAACGTCTGTCGGAAAGCTTCTCGAACTTGATGGACTACGGCTTCACCGCCGGCATGGAAGAGAATCTCGATGACGTGGCGCAGGGCGAGCGCGACTGGAAGAACGTGCTGGACGAGTTCTACGGCGACTTCAAAAAGAAACTCGAAGTAGCCGAAAACCCGGAAAGCGGCATGCGTGCCAATCAGCCGGTCATGACTGATATTCCGTGCACGACGTGTGGTCGCCCGATGCAGATTCGTACTGCTTCGACCGGCGTGTTCCTCGGTTGCTCGGGTTACAGCCTGCCGCCGAAAGAGCGTTGCAAGGCCACCGTCAACCTGGTGCCGGGCGATGAAATCGCTGCGGACGACGAAGGTGAGTCGGAATCGCTGGTTCTGCGTGGTAAGCATCGCTGCCCGATTTGCAGCACGGCGATGGACGCTTACCTGCTCGACGAGAAGCGCAAGCTGCACATCTGCGGTAACAACCCTGATTGCGCCGGCTACGAAATCGAAGAAGGCAGCTATCGCATCAAGGGCTACGAAGGTCCGAGCCTGGAGTGCGACAAGTGTGGCAGCGAGATGCAACTCAAGACCGGTCGTTTCGGCAAGTTCTTCGGTTGCACCAACCCGACCTGCAAAAACACTCGCAAGCTGCTGAAGAGCGGTGACGCGGCGCCGCCGAAGATGGACCCGGTGAAGATGCCTGAGCTGAAATGCGAAAAGGTCAACGACACTTACATCCTGCGCGACGGTGCTTCCGGTCTGTTTCTGGCAGCCAGTCAGTTCCCGAAAAACCGTGAGACCCGTGCTCCGCTGGTGATCGAGATTCTGCCGCACAAGGACGAAATCGATCCGAAGTATCACTTCCTGTGCGAAGCACCGCAGAAGGACCCTGACGGTCTGCCAGCGGTGATCCGCTACAGCCGCAAGACCAAGGAGCAATACGTGCAGACCGAAGTCGACGGCAAGCCTACCGGCTGGAAGGCTTACTTCGACGGTGGCAAGTGGACGGTAGAAGACAAGCGTCCGAAGGCCAAGGCTGAGTAAGCGTTAGTCCGATACTGAAAAGGCCGCATGAATACCTTCGGGTTTTCATGCGGCCTTTTTTTTTTGTGCTTGCGGTGGGATCGGCTGATCCACGACACTGTCCGGCCTGTGTGAAGCAATTATTTCGTTGTGGAGAGCGCCGTCATGGCTCACGAACTCTATACCCGTACCAATCAGAAGATCTATTTCGCCGGCCTGTCGCTGGAAGCCCTGGCACGCGCAGAAGAGGGGCGGGCGATGAATTCTCTGGCGCTGATTCAGGCTGGGCGTGAATCGGCGTTGTTCCACCTCTACGGCGCTTTGCTGGGCCTTTGTCACGAGATTGCTGGCTTCTATCGTCTGCCGCAGGCGAACGTGCCACGGGCTGAAATGCTGCTGACGCGTGAAGTGCTGGAGTCGATTGCTATCCCTGAGTTGGCTGAGATGGTTGAGCTGGCGGGAAACTCTGAGACATGGCTGGCAAAACTGTTGGCTGCGCATTCAGCGTTGTTTCAACCACCACGGGTGCCACACAAACCCAAAGGCGATGTGACCCAGCCGTTGATTCAGGCGATTAACCTGGATGAAGAAGAAACGCCGGAGGAGTTGAGCCGAGAGGAACTGGAGAGTTGGAGGCAGAACTTGAAGGGCTTGGCGATCCGCTTTCGCGAAGGCTTGAGCGAGTGCTGATGGCGATTGATACGGTGGCAATCTGAAACATGCTGCTGGTCAAGATCCCGAGCGAATCCCGAATGATGTCTATATAATGCCTGCCTTTCGTGGAGAACAGACCTATATGCCAACGTCCTTTCTAGAAATTGTCGAGTTACCCGACGGCCGAATCGAACTGCGCAGGGCCGAGGACGAAGGTTCTCTGGTGACTCTGGATTTCTCCGAGGATGCCAAAACTTTCCTGCAAGGCCAGCACGTAGAAATCGCCAAGGCGATGTTGAGCGTCGGCGTGCAGATGGCAGGTCGAATGATTGAAGGCGAATTTGATAAGGAAGAGGGGCCGCGGGTTCTTCACTGATCCCCGCACTTTTCAGTTTTGTCGTAATCGTTTCAGATCGGCTTCTCTATCCTTGGAGAAGCCCTGCGCTTCACACAGCGCACGTTACTCCGTCAATCAACCTAATCGAATGTTCAGGCTTTGAGCGTCGCCTGTTCGCGCCGCGCTGATCAACTGTTGCCGTTGGTTTGTGTTCAGCGGGTTGATCCAGGTCACCACCGTGTGGCTGCGTCCCAGGCGCAAGGCCTCGCACGCCAGTTGCTGAGCGCTTTGCGTACCGCGTGGTTGCAGCAGCAGAATACGCTCGCGATTCAAGCCGGCATCCCGCAGCCATGTTTGAGTGAGGCTGGCAGGCGGCGCGATCAGAGTCAGCCAGCGCGCATCCTGATCCTCGCTCAGTTCGCGGAGGATAGGAGCAAGCAGGTTCAGGCAGTTCCCGGCCGCACCACGCAGTGACAGCTCACTGAATACTTCGGGTTCGGCATTCCATGGGCGCTCGACGACCTCTTTGAGGATCGGCGCCATCGGTTGCGCCAGAAACGCTTCGAATAAAGGCAGTTGTGTTTGCTGGGGGGGGTGTGGGAACTGCATAAAGCCTCCTTTTAACGGCGGATTACGCCGACACTCAAGCCTTCGATCACCAGTTCCTGATCTTTCAGGTCGACTTCGATAGGGGCGAATTCGGGATTTTCGGCAATCAGCCAGACCTTGCTGCCTTCACGCTTGAAGCGTTTGACCGTCACTTCATCGCCGATACGGGCGACGACGACCTGGCCATTACGTGCTTCGCGGGTGGTGTGAACAGCCAGCAGGTCACCATCGAAAATGCCGATGTCCTTCATGCTCATGCCGTGTACGCGTAAGAGGTAATCGGCGCGCGGATGAAAGAAGGCAGGATTGATGTTGCATGATTCTTCGATGTGCTGTTGGGCGAGAATCGGAGCACCGGCGGCGACCCGGCCAATGATCGGCAGGGTGGAATCGTCAGCCTTGGCTTCGAAGCCTGGGATGCGGATGCCGCGGGAAGCGCCGGGTGTCATCTCGATGGCGCCTTTTCGGGCCAGTGCCTTGAGATGTTCTTCAGCCGCGTTCGGCGACTTGAAGCCCAGTTCCTGAGCGATTTCCGCGCGGGTTGGCGGGTACCCGTTGTCTTCGAGGCAGCGTTTGATAAAGGCCAGAATCTCGGCTTGGCGTGGCGTCAGCTTTAGCATATTGATCGCTCTGTCTTTTTATACAGTGACTGGGATTATATACAGTGAAGCGGTCTTGGCAATGGCCGTTTTTTTCCTCGCCGCCGGACGGTCGGCGGGCGCGCTTATTAATGCGGTGGTCTTGTGTGGTTAAATAGCTGACCGACCATTCCCAAAACGAACTGGCAGGCTTGACAAGGCACAGGCTGAAACGTATGTTTCAAACAAGTGTTTGTCAGGCGGAGTAGCCATGGCCCAGTCGGAAACCGTTGAACGCATTCTTGATGCTGCCGAGCAGTTGTTCGCGGAAAAAGGTTTCGCTGAAACCTCATTGCGTTTGATCACCAGCAAGGCTGGCGTCAACCTGGCAGCGGTGAACTACCATTTCGGTTCGAAGAAAGCGCTGATTCAGGCAGTGTTCTCGCGCTTCCTCGGTCCGTTCTGCATCAGCCTCGATAAAGAGCTGGAACGGCGTCAGGCCAAGCCCGATAGCAAGCCGACGCTCGAGGAGTTGCTGGAAATCCTCGTCGAGCAAGCCCTTGTCGTGCAGCCGCGCAGCGGCAACGATCTGTCGATCTTCATGCGTTTGCTCGGGCTCGCATTCAGCCAGAGCCAAGGTCACTTGCGTCGTTATCTGGAAGACATGTACGGCAAGGTATTCCGCCGCTACATGTTGTTGGTCAACGAAGCCGCGCCACGTATTCCGCCGATTGAGCTGTTCTGGCGCGTGCACTTCATGCTCGGCGCCGCCGCGTTCAGCATGTCCGGTATCAAGGCATTGCGCGCCATTGCCGAGACGGATTTCGGCGTCAACACTTCAATCGAGCAGGTGATGCGCCTGATGGTGCCGTTTCTCGCCGCCGGTATGCGTGCTGAAACCGGCGTAACCGACACGGCGATGGCTTCTGCGCAACTGCGTCCGCGCAGCAAGTCAACGCCGGTCGCTGCCAAGGTTTAACCGCGCACGGGTGGGCGCGGCTGCTGGTATCCGCTAAGCTAGCCGCCCATGCCGACTCTCGTTCTGAACCCGATCTCCATAGAAATTGCTGACCTGCCGAGCATGGCTCACGGTAGCGATTTCCTGCGGATCGGGTTTTTTGTTTTCAAGGAATCTCTATGACTGCTGGCCTGCAAGGCTCGTTGATGGTGGACGTCGCCGGTACCTGGCTGACGGCTGAAGATCGCCAATTGTTACGTCAGCCCGAAGTGGGCGGCCTGATCATTTTTGCGCGCAACATCGAGCATCCGCGTCAGGTGCGCGAGCTCAGCGCAGCCATTCGTGCGATTCGCCCGGATCTGCTGCTGGCGGTGGATCAGGAGGGCGGTCGTGTGCAGCGCCTGCGCCAAGGCTTCGTCCGTCTGCCGGCCATGCGCGCCATCGCCGATAACCCGAATGCCGAATACCTCGCTGAGCAGTGCGGCTGGATCATGGCGACTGAAGTGCTGGCGGTCGGCCTCGACCTGAGCTTCGCACCCGTACTCGATCTCGATTACCAGCGCAGCGCTGTGGTCGGCACGCGTTCATTCGAAGGTGACCCGCAGCGCGCCGCATTGCTCGCCGGTGCATTCATTCGCGGCATGAACAGCGCGGGCATGGCCGCCACCGGCAAACACTTCCCCGGTCACGGCTGGGCGGAAGCGGATTCCCATGTGGCAATCCCGAATGACGAGCGCAGCCTCGACGAGATCCGCGCCAATGACCTCGTGCCTTTCGCCAGACTCAGCAAACAACTGGCCGCGATCATGCCGGCGCACGTCATCTATCCGCAGGTCGATTCGCAGCCAGCCGGTTTCTCCAGGCGTTGGCTTCAGGACATCCTGCGCGGTGAGTTGCAATTCGACGGGGTGATTTTCAGCGACGACTTGTCGATGGCCGGCGCCCACGTGGTCGGCGACGCTGCCAGTCGTATCGAAGCCGCGCTGACCGCCGGCTGCGACATGGGCCTGGTGTGCAACGACCGAGCGGCTGCCGAACTGGCCCTGAGCGCCGCACAACGCATGAAAGTCAAGCCGTCCGCGCGCATCGGCCGCATGCGCGGTCAGGCATTCGCCAGCACTGATTACCGTCAGGATCCGCGTTGGCTAACCGCTATCGGCGCGCTCAAGGACGCTCAACTGATCGATTAAGGAGTTTTCGTTATGACGGCTTACGCAATCATCGGTGGCACCGGACTGACCCAGCTGGAAGGCTTGACCATTCGTCAATCACTGGCGGTGGACACGCCCTACGGCGCACCGTCGGCAGAAGTGCAGGTTGGCGAGTACGCCGGCAAGGACGTGCTGTTCCTTGCCCGCCACGGCCATCCGCATCGTTTTGCGCCGCACAAGGTCAACTACCGCGCCAACGTGTGGGCGCTGAAACAGGCCGGCGCCGAAGCGATCATCGCGGTGAATGCCGTGGGCGGAATTCATTCGGCCATGGGCACCGGGCATTTCTGCGTGCCGCACCAGATCGTCGACTACACCAGTGGGCGTGAACATACCTTTTTCGCCGATGATCTGGAGCACGTCACGCACATCGACTTCAGTTTTCCCTACAGCGAACCGCTGCGTCAGCAATTGATTGCTGCGGTCGCCGCCGAAGGCTGCGAATACAGCGATCAGGGTGTGTATGCATGCACCCAGGGCCCGCGTCTGGAAACGGTCGCGGAGATCGTGCGCCTGGAGCGTGATGGCTGCGACATCGTCGGCATGACCGGCATGCCGGAAGCGGCGCTGGCCCGCGAGCTGGGGCTGGAGTACGCCTGTCTGGCGCTGGTGGTGAACCCTGCAGCGGGCAAGACCGCGCAAGTGATCACCATGGCCGAGATCGAACAGGCATTGCACGATGGCATCGGCAAGGTGAAATCGGTGTTGGCCCGTGTGCTGGCCGGCTAAGGACTGCCCATGAGCATGCTCATCGAACGGCTTAAGTCGTTGGCTTGGCCCCGGGCATTTACTAGCAGCGCGCTGGCCAAGGCCCGGGCTTATGCCGCCGATGATCGGGTAGAGATCATCGAGATCGATGACAGGAAGATCGAGGCGTTCTGCGTCGGTTCGGAAAATCAGGCGTATGAACAAAGCATTTATCTGCCCGAAGATCGGCTGGGTTCCGTCAACTTGCGTTGCCTATGCACCTGTCCTGTCTCAATCGACTGCAAACACTGCGCTGCGGTGCTCTATCACCTGCAGGGCAGTGATCATGAAGCGTCTGAAAGTGACGCACAGATCCAGTTGGGGCGGGCGCTGGAACATTGGCTTTCGACAATTCCCGTGCCGGCCAAGCCTGCCGAAGAAGGCGCGCAAACCGCAGGCACGCGCCTGTTTTACAAGCTCAAGCCAACGTCAGTGAGCGGCAAGTGGCTGCTCGATATTTTCAAGGTCGCCCAGCTCAAGAGCGGCGAGTTACGTGAAGTCAAACCGATATATTCGCTAGCGGAAATGCTCATGCGTCAGCCCGGCTACCTGTCCGAGCTGGATCTGCGCGTCGCCAGGCTGCTGGTTGCCATGCACTCCCACCACGCCTATTACAGCGGCTATCCGCTGGAAGGCAGCAGCGGTGCTGAACTGCTGGAAATGCTCCTGCGCACCTCGCGGCTTTTCCTCGATTTCGTGGATCTGCGACCGTTGGTGTCGGGATCGAAACGCATAGGCCAGTTCGCCTGGGTCGAGCAGGCCGACGGCGGGTTCCGCGCGCAGTGGAGCAGTGCCGAGGCCGCGCAGGAAACCGTTCTGGCACTGGAGCCGCTTTATTACCTGGATCGTGAACAGCGGCAGATTGGCCCTCTGTTCAATGAGCTGGAAGAAAAACTGGCCAGCCATTTGACTCTGGCGCCGGACATTCCAGCGCGTCAGGCGATGCAGTTCAGCCATCGCTTGAGCGCCGCGACGAGAATCCCGCCACCCCACCAACTGACCGAACGAGTCATCGACGACGTACTTCCGCAGCCGCAACTCATCCTCGTCAGCGGTCGGGAGCGATCACGCTGGGAATACATTCTTGAGCACCGCGCCGCTCTGGTGTTTACCTACAACGGCCAGCCGACGGTGGATCGCAACCCGGAAGTAATGATCCTCAACGGTACCGAAACCCAGCGCATTCAACGCCAGCCTGCGGTGGAAAAGAAACTGCGCCAGATTTTGCAAAAGCACGGCTTCAAGAAAGCCACCCGCAAGAGTTCGCTGGATCGTCCCGGCGAGATGTTCACCTTGCCGGATGATTCCGCCTGGCTCGAGTTTATGCACGAAGGGCTTGCCACGCTGCGCGCCTTGAACTGGGACGTCGAGATCAGTCCCGGCTTTCATTTCAATGTGCAGCCAGTCGAGCATTGGTACGCCGAGGTTGAGGAAGAGGCTGGCCATCAGTGGTTTGATTTGCAGTTGGGTATTGTCGTCAATGGCCAGCGCTACAGCTTGCTACCGATCATTCTGCACTTGTTGCGCACCCAGCCGCGCTTGCTGGACCCGGACAATCTGGCACAACGCAGCGATGACGAAAAACTCCTGATAGAACTGAAACCCAGCGGTTTTGGCGACCCATCGGGCGCCAAGGTCGCGCTGCCGCTGAGCCGGGTCAAACCGCTAATGGCCACGCTGGGCGAGTTGTACCTGGGCAGTCATCAGGGCGATGCACTGCGCTTGAGTGTCCCGGACGCCGCGCGCTTGAGTATGCTCGATGGCGTACCGCTGGATTGGCAGGGTGGCGAGCGGCTGCGCACCTTTGCCAAGCGCCTGCAGAACTCCAGTCACACCCACGTCGCTGCGCCGGCCGGCCTTAACGCGCAACTGCGCCCGTATCAGCTCGAAGGTCTGAACTGGATGCAAACCCTGCGCGAGCTTGAAGTAGGCGGCATTCTGGGCGATGACATGGGGCTGGGCAAAACGCTGCAAACCTTGGCGCATCTGCTCACGGAAAAACATGCCGGACGCCTCGATTTCCCGGCACTGGCGGTGATGCCGACCAGCCTGATTCCCAACTGGCTCGACGAGGCCGAGCGTTTCACCCCCCAGTTGAAAGTATTGGCGCTGCACGGCTCGGGGCGGCAAAAGGATTTTGCTGATCTGGCTGAGTATGATTTGGTACTGACTACTTACGCGTTGTTGCCGAGGGATCTGGAGGCCTTGCAGTCGCAGACGTGGAGCGTGCTTATTCTCGACGAAGCGCAGAACATCAAGAACCCGCTCAGCAAAGCTGCGCAGGCTGCGCGCGACTTGCAGGCCCGTCAGCGCTTGTGCCTGAGCGGCACGCCATTGGAAAACCACTTGGGCGAGCTTTGGTCGCAGTTTCATTTCCTCATGCCCGGTTGGCTCGGCGACAGCAAGTCCTTCAATCGCGATTACCGCACGCCAATCGAGAAGCACGGCAATGTTCAGCGCATGCAGCACCTGACAGCGCGCATCAAGCCGTTTTTGCTGCGCCGCAAAAAGGATCAGGTCGCCACTGAATTGCCACCGAAAACCGAAATTGTCCATTGGGTCGATCTCAGCGACGGCCAGCGCGACGTCTATGAAACCGTTCGTGTGGCGATGGACAAAAAAGTGCGCGAGGAAATTGCCCGCAGTGGCGTGGCGCGCAGTCAGATCATCATTCTTGATGCATTGCTCAAGCTGCGTCAGGTCTGTTGCGACTTGCGCCTGATCAACATGCCGCTGACGGCGAAGGCGCTGCGCTCCGGCAGTGGCAAGTTGGTCAGCTTGATGGAAATGCTTGAAGAGCTGCTCGGCGAAGGTCGGCGGATCCTGTTGTTTTCGCAGTTCACCTCGATGCTCGCCTTGATCGAGGAAGAATTGCAGCAACGTGACATTGGCTATTCGCTGCTGACCGGTGAAACCACGGATCGACGCACGCCGGTGAAGGATTTTCAGGGCGGCAAGGTGCCGCTGTTTCTGATCAGTTTGAAGGCCGGGGGTACCGGTTTGAACCTGACCGCTGCGGACACGGTGATTCACTTCGACCCTTGGTGGAATCCGGCGGTGGAGAATCAGGCCACTGATCGGGCGTATCGAATCGGGCAAAACAACCCGGTGTTCGTTTACAAGCTGATCGCTCGCGGCACGGTGGAGGAAAAAATACAGGCGCTGCAACAGGAGAAAGCGGCGTTGGCCGGAGCGGTGCTTGAGGGCGGGACGACGGGTGGCTGGAAATTGGAGCAGAGCGACATTGAGGCGCTGTTTGCGCCGTTGCCTGTTTCCAAGGACTGAGCTTCGGTTCTGAGCGTTAAACCGAGGTGACCCCATTCGCTAGCAGGGCTAGCTTGCTATCTGGCGACGCAGATCTCAACGCTTGTCGGACTTATCCGGCAACGGCGCAAACAGCGCTTCAATATCATCACTCTGCAACTTCCAGTCCCCGGCCTTGCGCCCATCCAGCACGCCCGCCGCCAAGTCGGATTTTTCCTTTTGCAGGTGCTGAATCTTCTCTTCCACCGTGCCGCGGGCAATCATCTTGTAGACGAATACCGGTTTTTCCTGGCCAATCCGATACGCGCGGTCGGTCGCCTGATTCTCGGTTGCCGGATTCCACCAAGGGTCGTAGTGAATCACCGTGTCCGCTTCGGTCAGGTTCAAACCGACGCCACCGGCCTTCAGGCTGATCAGAAAAATCTGACGCTTGCCGCTCTGGAACTCCTTGACCGGCGTGCGCCGATCACGGGTCTGGCCGGTCAACAGCGCATAGGACACGTTACGTTTTTTCAGCTCGTCCTCGATCAGTGACAGCATTGAGGTGAACTGCGAAAACAGCAGAATCCGCCGACCTTCCTCGAACAGTTCCTCAAGCATTTCCATCAGGCTGTCGAGCTTGCCCGAGGTGCTGCCGCGAGTGGGCAGGGGAGCGTCGTTGACCAGGCGCAAATCGCAGCAGACCTGACGCAGTTTGAGCAACGCTTCAAGAATGATGATCTGACTGCGCGCGACGCCTTTGCGGGTGATCTCGTCGCGGACTTTCTTGTCCATCGCCAGGCGCATCGTTTCGTACACATCACGCTGCGCTTCGTTGAGGTCGACCCAGTGGATGATTTCGGTTTTCGGCGGCAGTTCGGTGGCCACCTGCTCTTTGGTTCGACGTAACAGAAAGGGTTTTATCCTACCGTTGAGGTGCTGCAGTCTGACTTCGCTGCCGCGCTTTTCAATCGGTACGCGGTAATCGGCGTTGAAGCCTTTCACGTCGCCGAGCCAGCCCGGCAGCAGGAAGTGGAACAGTGACCACAGCTCGCCCAAGTGGTTTTCCAGCGGCGTGCCGCTCAGGCACAGGCGCTGGCGTGCATTCAGCTCGCGGGCCGCTTGTGCGGCTTTGCTGTTCGGGTTCTTGATGTATTGCGCTTCGTCCAGCACCAGTACATGCAGTGGTTGCTTGGCCAGATGTTCGACATCCTTGGGCAGCAAGGCGTAGGTGGTGAGGATCAGGTCGAAGTCGGCCAGGTGGTCGAAGTGCTTTTTGCGACTGGCACCGTACAGCGCGACCACGTTCAGTTGCGGCGTGAAGTGTGCCGCCTCATCGAGCCAGTTCGGGATCAGGCTGGTCGGCATCACCACCATGCACGGGCGATCCAGGCGCCCGGCATTTTTCTCGCTGAGAATATGCGCCAGGGTCTGTAGGGTTTTACCCAAACCCATGTCATCTGCGAGGATTCCGCCGACTTCCAGTTGCCGCAGCGATTGCATCCAGCTCAAGCCTTCGAGCTGATACGGGCGCAGCGTCGCATTCAGACCTTCCGGCGCCTCGGCACTGAAATCACGAATGTCGCGCAGGCGCTGCGCGAACGTGCGGATCTGCTCGCCACCCTCCCACAGCAGCGGCAGACCTTCGAGCGAATTGAGGCGCGTGGCATCCGCCTTGCTCAGACGCAAGGTGGTTTCGCCCGGTTCCTGCAAATAAAACTCGCCGAGCGTCATCAATACCGGTTTCAACCGCCCCAGCGGCAGCGCGACTTGCAACGGCCCGTGCTCGCTGTTGCGCTGCGCAATATTCACCAGAATCAGTTCATCATCGCGGCGGCGAGCCAAGCGTTCCGGGTTGAGAATCTCCGCGTGCGAGCGCATCAGGTTGAGCAGAATCGGCAGCAGGCTCAGGCGCTCGCCGTTGACGATGATTCCCAGCTCAAGATCAAACCAGTCGCGCTCCGGCGCCTGTTCGACCGTGGCGTACCAGTCATCTACCGCGGTCAGATCAAAGCCGAACTCCTCGTCGATCTGCAATTCCCAGCCTTGATTGCGTAGCTTCGGCAGATCGTTGAGGGTGAAGGTCAGCCAAGCGCTGTCGTTGACCATCTCGTAGAGCTCGCCGGCGCTTTCCGGCAGGGCTTTGCTCTGGCGTGTGGCAATGCGGAAACCGAGGATTCTTAACTGTTCGCGGTAGGACTGTTCGACATCCGGGTGACGTTTTATCCGCAGCGTCTGGGTTTCCTGGCGAATCAGGATATCGCTGTGTTTCTGCCCGCTGACGTATTCGTCCAGATAACTGAACGACAACGCCGCGCGATGCTGAATATAGCGCTGCATCTTGCCGTTACGCGGTTCGAAAGCGCTGAATTCGACGCTGGCCAGCCACAGGCGTGGCACCGGTTGCACGTTGTCCACCAGCACTTGCGGTGGCGCTTTCGGCCCACGGTTTTCCAGCACGGCTTGCAGTTTTTCCAATAGCTCGGCGTCTTTGGCGGCGGCGGGGTAGTCGAGGGTTTCCTGCACTTTCAGCAATACCGCTGCGCAGTGTTTGCAGTTGCTGCGAACCGGGCAGGTGCAGCCGGCATCCACCAGCAGCAAGGTGCCTTTGGCTGACTCGCGCAGGTGAATGGTCTGACGGTAGACGTTACCGCCAGAGCCTTCGCAACTGGCGGTGATGGTTGCATCGCCGACTTGCGCGATGCGAACCCGGTTTTCCAGGGCGTAGCGGCGGCCACGCTCCAGGCTCTGTTCCTTGAATCGGCTGACCCAGGAGGGCGCCAACGGTTTACTCAGCGGCGGGTTCATGAGGACTTCGATCAGTCCGGAACGACTTCAGGTGCTTCCCGTGGCGCAGGCGCGGTCAGGGAAGTGATCTTGATCAGCAGGGCCAAGTGGCCGTTGTCGAGGTAGTTGAGCTGGCCGTTCTTGGTGTGGCTGTCCTGTTTCAGCCGCTCGCTGGCGGTGACCAAGCCGTTGGCGTCGATCTGATTGACCCAGAAATCGGCGTTCACATCGGTGAAGCGGCCGAGTTTCATTTCCAGCGTACCCTCGATCGGGAACTGGCCGAATTGCTCCTGACCGTCGCTGACGGCCACTTTCGCCGGTGCTTCACCGAGAGTCTGCTGCCAGGCCTTGTGCATCAGCACGCTGTAGTCGCCGCTGGCGGTAAGTCTGCTCACCACATCATTCAGCGCGGGCGTGCGCTTGCTGTCATCGCCCAGGCGCTGGGCACCGGCAGCCCAGTCTTCCGGCGCGGCACGGCTGACGATGGCCGGCACGGCGTTCTGGCGGACCAGAATCATTTCGACCTGATACAGGTCATCGGCAAATGCCATCGGTGCTACGAAAGTCAGCAGCAGGGTCAGAGAGCGAAACAGGCGCATTGGGCGTCCTTCAAACAGATTTCGGGAGGAGGCGCTCAAACAGCGCCTCTACAGTATTAAAGCGCTCTTCCGGGCGTTCCATTGGCACCTGGAATTTGAACATCGTGGCGCCTTCGAATTTGTAGCGTTTTGGCTGGCTCTGGATCAATTTGATCAGGGTCATCGGGTCAACCGGTGTCTGCGCTTCGAATTCGATACGGCCACCTTGCGGCCCGCCATCGACCTTCTTGATGCCCAATTGCTCGGCCTGCAACTTCAGCGCGGTGATGCGCACAAGGTTCTTGGTCGGCTCCGGCAGCAGGCCGAAACGGTCGATCATCTCGACTTGCAGATCCTTCAGGCCTTCTTCATCGGTGGCCGACGCGATGCGCTTGTACAGAATCAGACGGGCGTGAACATCCGGCAGATAGTCTTCCGGAATCAGCGCCGGCACTCGCAGGTTGACCTCCGGGCCACCGCCCAGCGGTTGATCGAGATTCGGTTGCTCGCCTTTGCGGATCGATTTCACCGCGCGTTCCAGCATCTCCATATAGAGCGTGAAGCCAACGGCCTGAATCTGCCCGCTCTGACCGTCACCGAGCAGTTCGCCGGCGCCACGGATTTCCAGGTCGTTGGTCGCCAGCACGAAACCGGCGCCGAGATCCTGGGTGTTGGCGATGGCCTCCAGACGCTTTTCCGCATCCGAGGTGATTTGCTGGCGCGGCGGCGTCAGCAGGTACGCGTAAGCCTGGTGGTGACTGCGGCCAACGCGACCACGCAACTGGTGCAGTTGCGCCAGGCCGAACTTGTCGGCGCGCTCGATGATGATGGTGTTCGCGCTCGGCACGTCGATGCCGGTCTCGATGATGGTCGAGGCGATCAGCACGTTGAAGCGCTTGTGGTAGAAGTCGCTCATCACCTGTTCGAGTTCGCGCTCGCGCATCTGCCCGTGGCCGATGCCGATACGCGCTTCCGGTACCAGTTCGGCGAGGTCGGCGGCGCATTTTTCGATGGTCTTCACATCGTTGTGCAAGTAGTAAACCTGGCCGCCACGCAACAGTTCGCGCAGCAGGGCTTCCTTGACCGTGCTCTTGTTCTGCTCCATGACGAAGGTGCGCACCGACAGACGCCGCGCTGGCGGCGTGGCAATGATCGACAGGTCGCGCATACCCGACACCGCCATGTTCAATGTGCGCGGAATCGGCGTGGCGGTCAGTGTGAGGATGTCGACTTCGCTGCGCAGGGCCTTGAGCTGTTCTTTCTGACGGACACCGAAGCGGTGTTCTTCGTCGATGATCACCAGCCCGAGGTTTTTGATCTTCACATCATCGGACAGCAGCTTGTGAGTGCCGATGACGATGTCGATCTTGCCCTCGGCAAGATCCGCGATTGCCGCATTCACTTCCTTCGCCGACTTGAAGCGGCTCATCACCTCCACGGTCACAGGCCAGTCGGCGAAACGGTCGCGGAAGCTGTTGTAGTGCTGCTGGGCGAGCAGGGTGGTCGGCACCAGAATCGCCACCTGGCGGCCACCGTGCACGGCGATGAATGCCGCGCGCATGGCCACTTCGGTCTTGCCGAAACCGACGTCGCCGCAGACCAGTCGATCCATCGGTTTTGGCGCGAGCATATCTTCGCGCACGGCTTCGATGGTCGATTGCTGGTCCGGGGTTTCTTCGAACGGGAAGCCAGCGCTGAACGTTGCGTAATCGGCTTTGGGATCGGCGAACGCATAACCTTCGCGAGCGGCGCGGCGTGCATAGATGTCGAGCAGTTCGGCAGCGACATCGCGCACTTGTTCGGCGGCTTTGCGCTTGGCTTTCTGCCAGGTCTCGGAGCCGAGGCGGTGCAGTGGGGCCAGCGAGTCGTCGCTCCCGGTGTAGCGGGCGATCAAATGCAGGTTGGCCACCGGCACGTAGAGCTTGGCGTTCTCGGCGTATTCCAGGGTGAGGAACTCGGCAGCCTGATTGTCGATTTCCAGAATCGTCAGGCCCAGATAGCGCCCGACACCGTGATCGATGTGCACCACCGGCGCGCCTTCGCGCAGCTCAGTGAGATTCTTGATCACCGCATCGTTGTTGCCGTCGGCACGTTTCTCGCGACGCCGGCGCTGCATCACGCGCTGACCGAACAGCGGGCTTTCCGCGACCAGTGCCAGCGCCGGGTCATCCAGCATCAGGCCTTCGTCGAGCGGGGCAATGGTGATCGCCAGACGATCCTTGCTGGCGACAAAGTCCGGCCAGCTGTCGACTGTTTTCGGGCGCAGCTTCAGTCGATCAAGGAGCTCGAGCAGCACTTCGCGACGGCCCGCCGATTCGGCGGTGAACAACACCCGACCGGGGAACTCATCGAGGAACGCCGACAGCGCTGCCAGCGGTTGTGTGGCTTTGGCTTCGATTGCCAGATTCGGCAGTGCCTGTGCCGGGAAGCGCTCGCGGCCGGCGCCGCTTTCCACGTCCTGTTGACTGGCAACCACGCGCGGCCAGTTTTTCAAGCGGGCGAAGCAGTCCTCTACCGGCAGGAACAATTCCGCAGGTGGCAATAAAGGACGCGAAGGATCGACGCGGCGCTCTTCATAGCGATTGCGCACGTCGTTCCAGAAGTTTTCCGCCGCTTGCTCGATGCCTGGCAGGGAGAACACTTGCGTGTCTTGCGGCAGGTAGTCGAACAGGGTCGAGGTTTCGTCGAAGAACAGCGGCAGGTAGTACTCGATCCCCGCCGGGGTAATCCCGCTGCTCAGGTCCTGGAAGATCGGGCAGCGACGGAAGTCGACGTCGAAGCGCTCGCGAAACCGTGCCTTGAAGCGGGTGACCGCGTCTTTCTGAAGAGGAAACTCGCGGGCCGGCAGCAGCTTGACCGAATCGACCTTGTCGATGGAGCGCTGGTTTTCCGGGTCGAAGGTGCGCAGGGTTTCGATTTCGTCGTCGAACAGATCGATGCGATAGGGCAGTTTGCTGCCCATCGGGAACAGATCGATCAGTGCGCCACGCACGGTGAATTCGCCGTGCTCGTAGACCGTGTCGACGTAGCGATAGCCACTGGCTTCGAGGCGCGAGCGCATCTGTTCGACATCAAGTTTCTGGCCGACATCCAGCACCAGGCTGCTGCCGAGCAGGAATTTGGTCGGCGCGAGACGGTGCAGGGCGGTAGTGATCGGCACCACCAGCACGCCATGGGCCAGCTCCGGCAGCCTGTACAAGCTGGCGATGCGCTGGGAAATGATGTCCTGGTGCGGCGAGAACAGGTCGTAGGGCAGGGTTTCCCAGTCTGGGAAATGCAGAACGGGCAAATCCGGGGCGAAGAAACTCAGCTCCTGTTCCAGTCGTTCAGCGCTCTGGCTGTCGGCGGTCAGTAGCAGGGTGAAGCGCTTGGCAGCGCTGGCAGCCTCGGCAATCGCCAGGCTGAGGGCAGCACCGGGCAAATTGCCCCAATGCTGTTTACCTGCCTCGGCAGGGAGTAGCGGTAGACGCAGAACGGGCACGGAAGGTTGAGCTCCAGGCTTTGCGACAAAGTCGGTAATTGTAGCGGCGTCCGGTGCCGCCTGTCAGTTGCAGACTACGTCTATCTTCGCGGATTTGGCGAAATGTAGTGGTAACCATAAAAACGAGCAGTTTTTTTGTGGTTATGTAGTGCCGAAAGTGGGTGGTGTTACGGAGGGTTACAGACATCGTCTAACAGTCGTCGGAAAATTGACTGCGCTGGAAGCCCCGGATTTACTGGTCTGCAGAGGGGCGTATTTTTTTTGGAAGGAATTTTGTTACCGATTGCGCGACAAGCGCGCATTGCTACAAGAGGTTCTGAGCGGCATAATGTAGCCCCTTTTTTCTGCCCCTACATGTGGAAGGTTACCGTGACTCAGAAGCCCGACCAGTGTCTTGGTGAATGGATCGACCGTGAAGCACTCGCAGAAGCGATGATTCCGCTTATCGGTCAGCTCTACCGCAATAACAACGTGGTGAGCTCGATCTATGGCCGCAGCCTGATCAACCAGTCTGTCATCGCGATTCTCAAAGCTCACCGCTTTGCTCGCCACCGTTCTTCCGACGACAGCGAACTCTCCGTCCACGAAACATTCCCGCTGCTCAAGGCCATGAGCGAGCTCAAGCTCGGCGCGGCTTCGGTAGATCTGGGCAAGTTGGCGTTCAAATTCCGCAACGAAGGCAATGGCCGCAGCGCCGAGCAGTTCGTTCGTGAAGAAATGGCTGACGTGGTTGGTCAGCAAAATGCTTCCGCACGTAAAGGCACCGACGTTGTGCTGTACGGCTTCGGTCGTATCGGCCGTCTGCTGGCGCGTATCCTGATCGAGAAAACCGGTGGTGGCGACGGTCTGCGTCTGCGTGCCATCGTCGTGCGCAAAGGCGCCGAAAACGACCTGACCAAACGCGCCAGCCTGCTGCGCCGCGATTCGGTACACGGTTCGTTCAACGGCACCATCACCATCGACGAAGAAAACAACACCATCACCGCCAACGGTAACCTGATCCAGGTGATCTACGCGAAGAACCCGACTGAAGTGGATTACACCCAGTACGGCATCAAAGACGCGCTGCTGGTGGATAACACCGGTGTCTGGCGCGACGCTGATGGCCTGGGTCAGCACTTGCAGTGCCCGGGTATCGACCGCGTAGTTCTGACCGCGCCTGGCAAGGGCAAGCTGAAGAACATCGTTCACGGTATCAACCACAACGAAATCACCGCTGACGACAAGATCGTGTCCGCCGCTTCCTGCACCACCAACGCCATCGTGCCGGTGCTGAAAGCCGTGAATGACAAGTTCGGCATCATCAACGGTCACGTCGAAACCGTTCACTCGTACACCAACGACCAGAACCTGATCGACAACTTCCACAAGGGTGATCGCCGTGGCCGCAGCGCCGCGCTGAACATGGTCATCACCGAGACCGGTGCTGCGACCGCTGCTGCCAAGGCCCTGCCTGAGCTGGCTGGCAAGCTGACCGGTAACGCGATCCGTGTTCCGACGCCGAACGTGTCGATGGCTATTCTCAACCTCAACCTTGAGAAAGCCGCCACCCGTGAAGAGATGAACGAGTACCTGCGCTACATGGCGCTGCACTCCGATCTGCACAAGCAAATCGATTTCGTCAACTCGCAGGAAGTGGTTTCGACCGACTTCGTAGGCTCGCGCCACGCCGGTGTGGTCGATGCTGAAGCGACCATCGTTCAGGACAACCGCGTTGTTCTGTACGTCTGGTACGACAACGAGTTTGGCTATAGCTGCCAGGTTATCCGCGTGATGGAAGACATGGCTGATGTAAATCCGCCAGCGTTCCCGCGCTAAGCCTTAGCTGTACATGAAAACGCCCCGACTTTGGTCGGGGCGTTTTTTTTTGTGTGCCTTTTAGAGCTGTGTTGTCAGTACCGGCCCCTTCGCGAGCAGGGGATTGTCTGAGCGACACAGAACCAGTGTGGGAGCGAGCCTGCTCGCGAAAGCGTTCTATCGAGCGCCGCCGGGTATGGCCGCTTGCGCAGTGCGCAGTTCATGTTTATTGCCACGAAACAGAACCAGCGTCGCAATCAACCCCAATACCGCCGCGCCACTGAGCCAGATCCCCGGCGCAGCCTTGTTGTCCAGCACATGGATCAGATACGTACACGCCGCCGGGGTAAACCCGCCAAACGTCGCGGTCGCCAGGCTGTAGGCCAGCGAAAACCCCGTGGTACGCACTTCCACCGGCATGATCTCGGTCAGCGCCACCACCATCGCGCCGTTGTACGAGCCGTACAGGAACGACAGCCACAGCTCGACAATCAGCAAATGACTGAAGCTCGGGTTCGCCACCAGCCACGACAGGGCAGGGTAAGCGGTGAGAATCGCCAGAATTGTCGCCGCAAGCAGTAGGGGTTTACGCCCGATCTTGTCAGACACCGCACCCATTACCGGCAGCCAGAAGAAGTTGGAAAGGCCGATGCACACCGTCACCAGCAACGCATCGAGGTCAGACAAGTGCAACTCGGCCTTGCCGAAGGTCGGCGTGTAAGCGGTGATCAAGTAGAAAGACACCGTGGTCATCACCACCAGTGCCATGCCGGCGATAACGATGCCAAAGTTCTGACCAATCGAGCGGACAATCTCCTTCAGGTGAGGGCGGTTTTTTCTTGCCTGGAACTCCGGAGTTTCTTCCAGCGAACGGCGGATGACGAAGATCACCGGCACAATCATGCAGCCGATCAGGAACGGCACGCGCCAGCCCCATTCGCCCATTTGCGCCGGGCTCAGCCAATGGTTGAGACCGACGCCGAGCAACCCGGCAAAGACCACCGCCGCCTGTTGGCTGGCGGACTGCCAACTGACAAAGAAGCCCTTGCGGCCTGGCGTGGCGATCTCAGCCAGATACACCGACACGCCGCCGAGTTCGACGCCCGCCGAAAAGCCTTGCAACAACCGACCAAATAGCACGAGCAAGGGGGCTGCGACGCCAAGGGTGGCGTAGCCGGGCACGCAGGCAATCAGCACCGTGCCGGCCGCCATCAGTGCCAGCGTGATGATCAGGCCCTGGCGGCGTCCGTGACGGTCAATGTAGGCGCCGAGGAAGATCGCCCCCAGCGGACGCATCAGAAAGCCAGCGCCGAATGTGGCGAGCGAAAGCATCAGCGAAGCGAAGGCGCTGTCGGTCGGGAAGAACGTCTTGGCGATGGCCGTGGCGTAGAAGCCGTAGACCATGAAGTCGAACATTTCGAGGAAATTGCCGCTGACAACGCGAAAAATCGCTTTGCCATTGCCCGTGGTCGTGGACATGTTCAGTTACTCATTATTGGATTGTAAAAACGCGTAGCATCCGTTCGGAGCGAGCGGGCCCTTTAATCCATAATGGCCGTCGCGGTTTTGCGGAGAGATGAATAATTGTTCACTGGACGATGGCTTGGGCTCATGGTGGTCGCTGGCGTGCTGGTCGGCTGTGGCAATGGCGATTCTCTGGAGAGCTTTGGCGGGCCGACCATGGGCAGCACCTATTCAATCAAGTACGTGCGCCACGCCGGTCTGGCCGAGCCTGGGAAAGTTCGCGGCGAAGTAGAAGGCATCCTCGCCGAAGTTGATCGCCAGGTGTCCACTTACCGCAGCGATTCGGAGATCGAACGCTTCAATGCATTACCCGCCAACAGTTGTCAGAAAATGCCCGAGGCAGTGCTTGAACTGATCCGCGTGGGCGAGCAGTTGTCAGTGCAAAGCGAAGGTTCCTACGACCTGACAGTTGAGCCGTTGATGAATCTGTGGGGGTTCGGCCCGCAAGGTCGCGAAGAGAAAATTCCTGGCGCCGCCACTCTTGCTGAAGTGATGCAAAGGATCGGCCATCAACATTTGCATATCGAGGGCGAGCGGTTATGCAAGGACGCGCCGGTAGAAGTCGACTTCAACAGTATTGCCGCCGGGTATGCCGTCGATACCATCGCCGCCCGGCTCGACGCCATGGGTGTCCACGATTACCTCGTCGAGGCCACGGGTGAGTTGAAGGCAAAAGGGAAAAAAACCGACGGATCGCCTTGGCGCATCGCCCTGGAAGAACCTCGCGATGATCAGCAGGTGGCCGAGCGCATCATCAATGTCGACGGCTACGGTGTGTCCACCTCCGGCGACTACCGCAACTATTTCCTGCAGGAGGGCCGGCGTTATTCCCACGCCTTCGATGCCCGTAACGGTGCGCCCGTCCTACACAATCTGGCGTCAGTCACGGTGATTCATCCTTCAGCGTTGATGGCCGATGGACTATCGACGCTGTTGCTTATTCTCGGCCCGGAAAGGGCGTGGGACTATGCCGAAAAACATGACGTTGGTGCATTCTTTGTCATTCGTGCCGATACAGGTTTTGTCATTCGCACCAGCCGCACTTTTGAAAGGCTCAGTGGCGCAAAAAACTGACTGGGAACAATACGAAAGCTGGCGTTGTAGTGCAGGCAAAAGTAGCCTACGACGCGACCAAGGGTTAATGTGCGCGGCGTTGACGCTTCTATAGACTGTGTCCGGGTTCTTGATTGACCCCCAATTGTTCCTTCACGCCGCCGTTCGGCGTGATTTAGCCGCCGGTGCTGCTGGCACCGCGGCCTGTTCTGAGGAGTACGCATGGCTGTCTACAACTACGACGTGGTGGTGCTGGGTTCCGGCCCGGCGGGAGAAGGCGCGGCAATGAACGCCGCCAAAGCAGGGCGCAAGGTCGCGATGGTCGACAGCCGTCGCCAGGTCGGCGGCAACTGCACCCACCTCGGCACCATCCCGTCCAAGGCACTGCGTCACTCGGTGCGGCAGATCATGCAGTTCAACACCAACCCGATGTTCCGGGCCATCGGTGAGCCGCGCTGGTTTTCCTTCCCGGACGTGTTGAAGAGCGCCGAGAAAGTCATTTCCAAACAGGTCGCCTCGCGTACCGGCTACTACGCCCGTAACCGCGTCGACGTGTTCTTTGGCACCGGCAGCTTCGCTGACGAACAAACCATTGAAGTGGTGTGCGGCAACGGCGTAGTCGAAAAACTGGTGGCCAAGCACATCATCATCGCCACCGGCTCGCGCCCCTATCGCCCGGCGGACATCGATTTCCACCACCCGCGTATCTACGATAGCGACACCATCCTCAGCCTCGGCCACACCCCGCGCAAACTCATCGTCTATGGCGCTGGCGTGATCGGTTGCGAATACGCGTCGATCTTCAGTGGTCTGGGTGTGCTGGTTGAGCTGGTTGACAACCGTGGTCAGTTGCTGAGCTTCCTCGACTCGGAAATCTCCCAGGCGTTGAGCTACCACTTCAGCAACAACAACATCACTGTGCGTCATAACGAAGAGTACGACCGCGTTGAAGGCGTCGACAATGGTGTGATCCTGCACCTCAAGTCCGGCAAAAAGATCAAGGCCGACGCCTTGCTCTGGTGCAACGGCCGTACCGGCAATACCGACACGTTGGGTCTGGAAAACATCGGCGTCAAGGTCAACAGCCGTGGCCAGATCGAAGTCGACCAGAACTACCGCACCTGCGTCGAGAATATCTACGGTGCCGGTGACGTGATCGGCTGGCCGAGCCTGGCCAGTGCCGCCCACGACCAGGGCCGTTCGGCCGCTGGCAGCATCGTTGATAACGGTAGCTGGCGCTTTGTGAATGACGTGCCGACCGGCATCTACACCATTCCGGAGATCAGCTCGATCGGCAAGAACGAGCAGGAGCTGACTCAGGCCAAAGTGCCATACGAAGTCGGCAAGGCGTTCTTCAAAAGCATGGCGCGTGCGCAGATCGCCGGCGAGCCGCAAGGCATGCTGAAGATCCTGTTCCACCGGGAAACCCTGGAAGTGCTGGGCGTTCACTGCTTCGGTTATCAGGCATCGGAGATCGTCCATATCGGTCAGGCGATCATGAACCAGCCGGGCGAACTGAACACCCTGAAGTACTTCGTCAACACCACCTTCAACTACCCGACCATGGCCGAAGCCTATCGGGTAGCGGCGTATGATGGCCTCAACCGGCTTTTTTGACGGGCTCCGGCCGGTGGCCTGAGCCGGCCGGGGAGACCGATTTCAGCAATTCTCGAGCGTGGCAGTGGCCAAACCGGGAAAGTCTGTAATCAGGCTGTCAACGCCGAAGTCGGCGAGTCTGCGCATCAGTGCAGGCTCGTTGACGGTCCAGACGGACACATGCAGCCCCTGACGCTGCGCCTTCTGCAGGCGTTCCGGGGTACACAGCGTCCAGTTCAGCGCAAGAATCTCACAGCCGTAACTGGCCGCAACCTTCAGCGGGTCGAGCCAGGCGTATTCGGCGACCAGTCCACGCGAAACATCCGGCACCAGATCCAGCGCCGCTTTCAGCACTTCCCGCGAACTCGAGGTGATCGTCACCTTGTCGAGCAGGCCATGACGCTGGGCCATTTCACGAATCGCCAGCACTGTGGTGGCCGCGCGAGTACGCGAAGCGCTTTTCACCTCGAGCTGCCAGTGCTCGAAATCGCATTTCTCGAACAGTTCTTCCAGTGTTGGAATCGGGCACGGCTTGATCCAGCCCGGGCCGCCCTTGCGCGCGTCGTAAGTCACGAGCTCGGCGGCGGTGTGTTCGACGACTTTGCCGCGCCGTTCCGTGGTGCGCTTGAGGGTCGGGTCGTGGATCACCATCAGCTCGCCGTCCTTGGACAGATGCAGATCCAGTTCGCAGCGGCGCACGCCGTGCTTGAGACACTCCTGAAAACTGCTCAGGGTGTTTTCCGGTGCTTCGCCCTTGGCGCCGCGGTGGCCGTAGATGAGGGTCACGGTGCTTCCTTAAATTAAATGCCTGATTCGTTTTGTTCGCGGGCCAGGCGTCGTTCCTGGGCCTGCTTCTGCAAGATATAGCGGGCGAGCAACTGGCGCTGGGCATCGGTCAGGTGTTCGAACTCGGTGCCGATGTCATAGCCGTCGCCCTTGCGGTCGCAATGGGTGACGCGGGCGCGCAGCAGCAGGCCCAGCGCCTGGGGCATCAGCACCAGTTTCACCGACAGGTGCGCACCGGTGGCAATCGGATTGGGGTATTGGAAGTCGATCCCGCCTTCGGAGATGATCACCGGCTGCGGCTCGCCGATGTGGCCGAGCACGGTCAGGGCGACCACCTGACTGAGCAGGTCGATGCGTTTGTTCTGGGATTTCAGGAACGCGGCAATGGCCCGGTCGCGCTCGCTGATCTGGCGCAACAGGTGCTGCGACTCGAATTCGCTCAGGTGCAGTTCACTGAGCAGGTTGAA
The DNA here is from genome assembly GCF_963970475.1 of Pseudomonas sp. EA_5y_Pfl2_R50. Lineage (NCBI taxonomy): Bacteria > Pseudomonadati > Pseudomonadota > Gammaproteobacteria > Pseudomonadales > Pseudomonadaceae > Pseudomonas > Pseudomonas sp. EA_5y_Pfl2_R50. The sequence goes on from NZ_CAXAPT010000007.1 coordinate 52,661, forward strand.
GAGTGGGGAAGCATCCTGCAACACTTCCTGGCCTGCGGCTTCGGGAGCGGACAGGGGCTGAATTTCCAGTGCGATCGTGTCCTCGATACGGTAGTATTCGCGGCGATCTTCTTCATCTAATGTCGACATGGCGAACCCATGGTAGCGGCGGTGGTCTGAGTGTAAAGCTGGTTATCGACCCCCGCCACAAGGACGTTCCTTTTCCCTCCGAACAAGCCCCGACATGTTCAGACCTCTCTTCGTATTTATCGGCACGCGTTATACCCGTGCAAAGCGTCGCAATCATTTTGTGTCATTCATTTCCCTGACTTCGATGATCGGGCTCGCCCTTGGCGTGGTCGTGATGATCGTCGTACTGTCGGTGATGAATGGCTTCGACCATGAGATGCGCACCCGCGTGCTGGGCATGGTGCCCCACGCGACCATTGAATCCACTGAGCCGATCAACGATTGGCAAAGCCTGGCCACCAAGGTCAAACAGAACCCGCAGGTGACGGCGGTTGCGCCGTTCACCCAGATGCAGGGCCTGCTGACCAATAACGGTCAGGTTTCCAAGGTGTTGCTCAACGCCATCGACCCTGCGCTCGAGCGCAACGTGTCGATCATCGACAACTTCATGAAGCAGGGCAAACTCGACGATTTGACGCCCGGCAGCTTCGGCATCGTCATCGGCGACAAGGCCGCGACCAAGCTCGGCGTCGGCCTCGGTGACAAGGTTACCTTCGTCGCGCCGGAAGTCAGCGTGACCCCGGCGGGGATGTTCCCGCGCATGAAGCGCTTCACCGTAGTCGGCATTTTCCATGTCGGCGCTGGTGAGCTCGATGGTTACCTGGGCGTCACCAACCTGCAGGATCTGGCGAAGATGCACCGCTGGAAGCCTGATCAGGTGCAGGGTATCCGCCTCAAGTTCGACGACCTGTTCCAGGCGCCGCGTGTGGCGTGGAATATCGCCCAGCAGTTGGGTGAAGACCATTACTACGCCCGCGACTGGACGCGCACCCACGGCAATCTTTATCAGGCCATCCGCATGGAAAAAGCCATGATCGGCCTGCTGCTGTTGCTGATCGTCGCGGTCGCTGCGTTCAACATCATTTCCACACTGGTGATGGTGGTGAACGACAAGAAGGGTGACATCGCCATTCTGCGCACCCTCGGTGCGACGCCGGGCACGATCATGCGCACGTTCATGGTGCAAGGCACGGTGATCGGTGTGGTCGGTACGGCGATTGGCGCGGTGGTCGGCATTTTCGCCGCACTTAATGTCAGCGCGGCGATCTCGGCACTGGAAGGCCTGATCGGCCACAAATTCCTTAATGCTGACGTGTATTTCATTGATTATCTTCCGTCGCAGGTGCAGAGCCAGGACGTGGTCATGGTCTGTGCCGCTGCGTTGGTCCTGAGTTTTCTCGCCACCCTGTATCCAGCCTGGCGTGCCGCGCGCACCCAGCCGGCGGAGGCGCTACGTTATGAGTGAGTCGGGCATGAGTGAACAAGCAATCCTGAGCTGCCGCAACCTGGGCAAGTCCTACGAGGAAGGCCCGGAATCGGTAGAAGTGCTGGCCGGCCTGCAACTGGAGTTGCATCCGGGCGAGCGTGTAGCAATCGTCGGCACCTCGGGTTCGGGCAAAAGTACTTTGCTTAACCTGCTCGGCGGCCTCGATACGCCAACCAAGGGCAGCGTCTGGCTCGACGGCGAAGAACTGTCGGCCCTGAGCGAGAAGAAGCGTGGCCTGCTGCGTAACCGTTCGCTCGGTTTCGTTTACCAGTTCCACCACTTGCTGCCGGAATTCACTGCGCTGGAAAACGTCTGCATGCCGCTGTTGATTGGCAAGACGCCAATCCCGGAGGCCCGTCAGCGTGCCACGGCATTGCTGGAGCGCGTCGGCCTCGGCCATCGTCTGGAGCACAAGCCGGCGGAACTGTCCGGGGGTGAACGTCAGCGTGTGGCCATCGCCCGTGCGCTGGTGAACAAGCCAGGCTTGGTGATGCTCGACGAGCCAACCGGCAACCTCGACTCCCACACCGCCCAGGGCATTCAGGATTTGATGCTGGAACTCAGTACCTCGATGCGCACGGCGTTTCTGGTGGTGACTCACGACATGAACCTGGCCCGCCAGATGGACCGCGTACTGCACCTGCAAGAAGGTTGCCTCACGCCTGTCTGATTGGCTGAAACCCGGCGGCTGTAAAGGCGCCGGGTCTTTTATTTTTATACGGTGCCCCAGCGAATGTTCAGACCGTTATCGATCTTTATCGGCACGCGCTATACCCGCGCCAAGCGCCGCAATCGCTTTGTTTCGTTCATTTCGATGACCTCGATGATCGGCCTCGCCCTCGGCGTGCTGGCGATGATCGTGGTGTTGTCGGTGATGAATGGCTTCCAGCGCGAAATGAGCTCGCGCATCCTTGGCATGGTGCCGCACGCGACCATCGTCGGCGTGAAGCCGATTGATGACTGGCAGCCCGTGGCCGCCGCTGCCATGAAAAATCCTGAGGTGACTGCCGCTGTGCCGTTCACTGAAATGGAAGGCATGCTCTCCTACAAGGGGTTGATGCAGCCGATCCAGATCAGCGGCGTCGATCCGGCGCAGGAAGGCAAGGTGTCCATCGTCGCCCAGCACATTGTGCAGGGCCGTCTCGATGCCTTGAAGCCGGGCGAGTTCGGCGTGGTGATTGGTGAAATCACTGCGCGGCGCTTCCGCCTCAATGTCGGCGACAAGATCACCCTGATCGTGCCGGAAGTCAGCACTGCGCCGGGTGGGATTACTCCGCGCATGCAGCGTTTGAACGTGGTCGGCGTGTTCAAGGTTGGCGCCGAGCTGGACGGCTCGATGGGCCTGATCCACGTGGCGGATGCCGCAACCATGCAGCATTGGGAACCGAATCAGGTGCAGAGCGTGCGTCTGGCTGTGAAGGATCTGTACGCGGCACCGAAGGTTTCCTCGGACATTGCCGCCGGGCTGGGTGCCGGGTTCAAGGCTGACGACTGGACCCATACCCAGGGCAGCCTGTTCAGCGCGATGAAAATGGAAAAAACCATGATCGGCCTGCTGTTGCTGATGATCGTCGCGGTGGCGGCGTTCAACATCATCGCGACGCTGATCATGGTGGTAAACGACAAGGGCGCGGACATCGCGATCCTGCGCACCATCGGCGCCACTCCTCGACAGATCATGGCGATTTTCATGGTGCAAGGCACGGTGATCGGCATCGTCGGCACCATGATTGGCGGCGTGCTGGGCGTGATCGCCGCGCTGAATGTCAGTGAGATGGTCGGCTGGGTCGAGCGGGTGACCGGACAGCATATCTTCAGTTCCGACGTGTATTTCGTCAGCAATCTGCCGTCGGAATTGCAGGGCGGGGATGTGCTGTTGATCTGCTCGGCGGGCTTTATCCTGAGCTTCCTGGCGACGGTGTATCCCGCCTGGCGCGCGGCGAAGATCGAGCCGGCTCACGCCCTGCGATATTCGTGACTTTCTAGACCGCTTTCGCGAGCAAGCCCGCTCCCACAGGGAAATGCATTCCAACTGTGGGAGCGGGCTTGCTCGCGAAGGGGTCGCAGCTGTTGACCTCAATCGCCCTTGGGCAACTCAATCACAAACCGCGTCCATCCCGCCTGCGATTCGCAATGAATCTGTCCGCCATGGGCCCGGATGATCGACTGAGTAATCGCCAACCCCAGCCCCGCATGCTCGCTGCTGCCTTCCTGTCGCGCCGGATCGGCCCGATAGAACCGGTCAAACAACCGTGGCAACCATTGCGCAGAAATCTCTTCACCACTGTTCTCAACTGTAACGCGCACCACGCTGAGCAGATCAGTGATCCGCACATTCACAGCGCCTTCATTCGGCGTAAACCGCAGCGCGTTATCCAGCAAGTTCGACAGCGCCCGACGCAGCATGCTGCGATCACCCTCGATCCGCGCATTGCCTTCACGCGTCAGCCTGACCCCGGCGTCCTCCGCCAAGGGCGCAAAGAACTCCAGCAACACATCCGCTTCATCGGCCAGTGCCAGCGGTTCCCGGCTGGGCATCAGCAAGCCGTGGTCAGCCTTGGCCAGATACAACATGTCGTTGACCAGTTGTGCCATCCATTGCAGTTCTTCGAGATTGCTGTGCAGCGCTTCGCGATAGTCCTCGATGGGGCGCGGGCGGGTGAGGGTGACCTGAGTGTGGGTCAGCAGGTTCGACAGCGGTGTGCGCAGTTCATGGGCGATGTCAGCGGAAAACCCCGAGAGCCTCTGAAACGAGTCGTCGAGGCGTGCGAGCATGGCGTTGAAGCTGTGGGCCATTTCCGCAAGTTCTGGAGGCATTTGATCTTCTGGCAGTCGGGCGTTGAGCGACTGCGCAGAAATCCCACGGGCCACGGCACTCATGCGCCGCAGCGGGCGCAAGCCGCTGCGTGCTGCCCAGGCACCGAGTAGCGCGGTCGCCACGGCCGAAAGACCCACGGTGAGCCAGATCAGATGCTGCATGCGTTGCAGAAAGTGCTGGTGATGGGTGATGTCGAGCAGCAGCGTCAGTTGCGGCGAGTCGGGTCGGTCAGGGTAGAGCGGGGCATTGAGCACGCGGTAGTCCGTGCCGCTGCTGCTGATCTTCGATAAACCGGATTGTTGCGGTAAATCCTCGGGAATCCGGGGCGAACTGTCGTACTCGCGTTGGCCGTCGCTGCCGGTAATGCGCAAGGACAAGTCGGCCTGGCGGCTAAGCTCATCCACCAGCCGCGTCTCGCGCTGAGCCGGTTCGACATCCTGTAATGCCCGGCGCAAGCCAATCAGTCTGCCGTCCATTTGTTGCTGATCGAGCTCAATGAAGTGCGCCTCGCTGGCGCGGTTGAACAGCACCCCGGCAAACAGCGAGACCACGGCGGTGCACGCAGCAAACAACAAGGCCAGACGGGAACTCAGGGACAAGCGGCGCATCAGGCGCTGCGCTCTTCTAGCACGTAGCCCATGCCGCGCACGGTGTGAATCAGTTTGTTGGGGAAGTCGTCGTCGATCTTCAGGCGCAACCGCCGGATCGCCACCTCGATGACGTTGGTGTCACTGTCGAAGTTCATGTCCCAGACCTGTGAAGCGATCAGCGTTTTCGGCAGCACTTCACCCTGGCGGCGCAGGAGCATTTCCAGCAGGGCGAATTCCTTGGCGGTCAGGTCAATGCGCTGGCCCCCGCGTTCAACCCGGCGGCGGATCAGATCTAGGCGCAAGTCGGCCATTTGCAGGCTGGTCTCCTGCGTCGTGGCACTGCCGCGACGCAACAGGCTGCGCACCCGGGCCAGCAGTTCGGAGAAGGCGAAAGGTTTGACCAGATAATCGTCGGCGCCCAGTTCGAGGCCGTGAACCCTGTGCTCCACCGCATCCTTGGCCGTCAGAAAAAGTACCGGCGTGTCGAGACCGGCGTTGCGCACCGCTTGCAGGATCTGCCAGCCGCTGCGGCCGGGCAGCATCACGTCGAGAATGAGCAGCGCGTAATCACCGCTCAGCGCCAGTTGCTGACCGCTGTTGCCATCGGCCACCAGTTCCGTATTGAACCCGGCCTCGGTCAGGCCTTGACGCAAGTATTGGCCGGTTTTCACTTGGTCTTCGACGATCAACAGTTTCATGGGCGACTCGGTGGATTCGGGGTGTAGAAATGCAAACGTTATACCTTGAGGGCTCGCAACAAGCGCCAACCTGACAAAGTTGTAATCTGCCTGTCAGGCAGATGCCAGCGCAGGCCGGCTAAAGTTTCCCACAGGCTGAACCTTTTCTTGTTGGAGTACGACCATGTTTTTGCGCAAATCCCTGATGTTGACTGCCTGTGTGCTGGCACTGAGTTCGTCGGCGTGGGCCGCGCCGGCACACACCTACGCCTTTGGTCAGCCCGCTGCAGCCAGCAAAGCCACACGCAGCATTGAAGTGGTGATGGGGGACATGTCCTTCGACCCGAAGGCAATCCAGATCAAGGCCGGTGAGACGGTTCGCTTTGTGCTGGTGAATAAAGGTCAGTTGCTGCACGAATTCAACCTCGGTGACGCGGCGATGCACGCCAGACACCAGCAGGAAATGTTGCAGATGCAACAAAGCGGCATGCTCACGCCTACCGGCATGAAGGAAATGTCCCACGACATGGCGGGCATGGATCACGCAGCGATGGGCCATGGCATGAAACACGATGACCCCAACAGTGTCTTGGTGGAACCGGGCAAAACCGCCGAGTTGACCTGGACTTTCAACAAGGCCACCAGTCTGGAGTTTGCCTGCAACATCCCCGGGCATTATCAAGCGGGTATGGTCGGCAAACTGACTGTCAGTCAGTAAGCACTCAAAGGCGCGGGCAAAGACTGGTAGAATCCGCTGATTCTTCAGTCAGGTTTCCGCCATGCATCCCGCAGCCGAACATTCGCCGCTGGGCAAATCCAGCGAATACATCGCCACGTACACGCCGTCCCTGCTGTTCCCCATTCCGCGCACCGCGAAATGGGCCGAGCTGGGCCTGACCGCCGAAACCCTGCCGTATAAAGGTGTGGATTTCTGGAACTGCTTCGAGTTGTCGTGGCTGCTGCCATCCGGCAAGCCAGTAGTGGCCATTGGCGAATTCAGCATTCCGGCGGATTCGCCGAACATCATCGAATCCAAGTCGTTCAAGCTGTACCTGAACTCACTGAACCAGACGCCGTTCGCCGATATTGCGACGCTGGAAGCCACTCTGGTCAAAGACCTGTCTGCTGCCGCCGGCAAACCGGTGGGTGTGCGGGTTCGCAGCCTGAAGGACGTTGAAGCGGAAGGCGTCGTGGCGTTGCCGGGCGTGTGCATCGACGATCTGGACATCAGCGTCAGCAACTACGAGCATCCGCGCCCTGAGCTGTTGCGTTGCGATGATTCGCGGATTGTCGAGGAGAGCGTGCACACTCATCTGCTCAAATCCAATTGCCCGGTGACCAGTCAGCCGGACTGGGGCAGCGTCGTTGTGGAATATCGCGGCGCGGCGCTGGATCACGCGAGTCTGCTCGAATACATCGTCAGTTTCCGCCAGCACTCGGATTTCCATGAGCAGTGTGTGGAGCGGATTTTCCTTGATCTGCAACGCCTGCTGAAACCGGAAAAGCTGACCGTGTTTGCGCGTTATGTGCGTCGCGGTGGTCTGGATATCAACCCGTATCGGAGCACCGAAAGCATGCAGCTGCCGAATCACCGGCTCGTGCGTCAATAAAAATCCAGGATATCCAATGTGGGAGCGAGCCTGCTCGCGATTGCGGTGTGTCATTCAAGGATGATGTCGGCTGACAGGACGCCTCCGCCAGCAAGCCCGCTCCCATATTGACCACGTTTCAAAAATGAAGAAGCCCTGCCAGTGATGGCAGGGCTTCTTTGTGTGGCGGGGAATCAGATCCCCATGCTGCCCAGTGCATTGACGATATTGCGCAAGGTGCCGGCGATCGCCGGGTGCTCGACTTCGAAGCGTTCGACCGCCAGGTTCACGCCGTCGGCAATGCTCACGTCTTGAGTGGCGTTTTCCAGCTGGATTTCCGATTCAATCTGCGCCATCAACGCATGCAGGTCCTCGCGTTCGGCTTCCGACAGCGGCGGGTTCTGTTCCAGTTGCTCGCGCAGGGTATCGAGCTGTTTCTGAAGTTCTTGGGCGGGCATGGTGTATTCCTTTTATCAAGAGGCACTGGCATTGACCGCAGCCGCGCGCCAAAGGTCTATGGCTGACCTTTAGATTAATCCACTCTCGCCCAGTGTGCATGATCCCGATCAGGGCTTTTCGCCTTTGAGGCGGCGCAGGCTGATATCGGCCAGACAGGTGTCGAGTTCGCCGAGATGGTCGATGACCGAGTGCACGCCGAGCCCGAACAGTTGCACCGTGGCCTTGCCGCGCAACTGCTCGCGTTCCTTCTGGCTCAGGGCCTGCCACTCGTCGGGAGCGAGGCCGCACAACGAGCCGCACGAGGCGAGGCCGATGGTCCACAGCCCGGCATTCAGGCCGGATTGCAGCAAGCGCGGCTCGCCGCTGACCAGCACACAGCCATCCAGGCTGGCGGCGTTCAGGTCCATCAATGCCTGCCAGCAGGCGTCAGGAGCGGGCCACGGATTGATTGTTGCTGAATATTGCGCAGGTTTGATCCACGCCGGCAGCGAGGCGGACAACCCTCGTGCGAGGTCGGGGGGTAACTCATCGAGCCATGCGCAGGGAATCTGTTGATGTTGCAGGCTGAGCAGGCTGTCGAGAGCGCCCGGAGTGGCAGCCCCATGCTCGGGCAGGGCGGGGGCCTGTTGCCGCGCGCGGGCGCCGAAATCCACCAGGCATCCGCTCAGTCCGAACAGTACGGCGGTCAGGCTGGGCGCGGCGACGGGCAAGGTTTCGGCGTGAGTCATGGCAACGTCCCTGAAATAGCCATGACATTAGGCGGTGTCGGTGACAGTTGCGTGACAGACCTGTGAAGCGCTGCGTAGGAGGCGTCCTACGTGGTGCTTCATCGTTGCACTGCCCAAATTGGCTTTTACGCTTATACTAGCGGCCTTAATGCTTGGGCCCTGCTGCCCGCGCCAGTACAAAATCCAAGGAGTTTTTCTATGCGCTGGAGCAATCCGCTCGCTCAGCTTTGTGTATGTGCCGGCCTGTTGCTGGCTCCGTTCGCCACTCAGGCGGCGACGGAAGAAGACCCTTGGGAAAGCGTCAATCGCCCGATTTTCCAGTTCAATGACTTTGTCGACACCTACGCCCTGAAGCCTCTGGCGCAAGGCTATGAGTTTGTCACGCCGCAGTTTCTGGAGGACGGCATCCACAACATGTTCCGCAACGTCGGTGATGTCACCAACCTGGCGAACAACATTCTGCAGGCCAAACCGGCTGCTGCGGGCGTCGACACCGCGCGCCTGATCTTCAACACGACCTTCGGTCTGCTCGGCTTCTTCGATGTCGGCACCAAGATGGGCCTGCAGCGCAGCGACGAAGACTTCGGCCAGACCCTCGGCTACTGGGGTGTCGGCAGCGGCCCTTATGTGATGCTGCCATTGATGGGGCCGAGCACCCTGCGTGATGCGCCGTCGAAGTACGTCGACAGCTACACCGGTCCTTACCGCTACATCAACGACGTGCCGGTGCGTAACTCGGTGTTTGGCCTGAACATCGTCGACACCCGCGCCAGCCTGCTGTCGAGCGAGAAGCTGATCAGTGGCGACAAGTACACCTTCATCCGCAACGCCTACTTGCAGAATCGCGAGTTCAAGGTGAAAGATGGCCAGGTCGAAGACGATTTTTGATCTCGACCGATAAAACAGAAAGGCGACCTCTTGGTCGCCTTTTTTGTGTGTAGCTATTTCATCTTCAAAATGATCAGGCCGAGCTTCTGGCCGCCGTCATCCTGGGGTTTGATCCAGACCACTTCTGTCTCTGCTTCAAGTCCGCTGAGCGCGGCGTGATCGGAATCGATACGCACGGTCAATCGGTCGCCGACCTTGAACTGACGGGGTGCTTCGACCTGCATGCCACTGCTGGAGAGATCGATGCACACTCCTGAAATCTGATCGCCCGCATGAATCAACATGACATCGGCATCGACCCGCATGCGGATGAAATCGCGCTTTTCGCTGTAGTCCCGACCGGTTTGACTCATGGGTGTGACCTTCCATTGGGTTACGGTTTGAGCTGTTCTTATAACTCTCGGTGATTTGACAAGTAAAGTCGTCAAGCGACCATCGGCGCATGCTTGAAACGCTCTGCGGATGGGAGTACCGTCTGCGCCTTAGAAGGGCACCTCTGGTGCAACCGCGTTTGGAGCCAATGCTCGAAAGCGGTGCAGCAGAGAGGCTAGAAAGCGAATCCAGTAGTCTGTGCAGGGCCCGATGCCCGCCAACTACGCCAACCTAATTCTGGCGCCGTTTGCCCACATGCCAAAATCCAGTGCCACGCTGCTGATAATCGATGATGACGAAGTAGTGCGCGCGAGCCTCGCGGCCTATTTGGAAGACAGTGGTTTCAGCGTCCTGCAGGCCAGTAATGGTCAGCAGGGTCTTCAGGTATTCGAGCAAGACGAGCCCGACCTGGTCATCTGCGATCTGCGCATGCCACAGATGGGCGGTCTCGAACTCATCCGTCAGGTCACCGAACTGTCGCCGCAAACGCCGGTGATCGTGGTGTCGGGTGCCGGCGTGATGAACGACGCAGTCGAGGCCTTGCGCCTGGGCGCGGCGGATTACCTGATCAAGCCTCTCGAAGATCTGGCCGTGCTCGAGCACTCCGTGCGCCGGGCCCTGGATCGTGCGCGCCTGCTGCTGGAAAACCAGCGTTACCGCGAAAAGCTGGAAAAGGCCAACCGTGAGCTTGAGGCCAGCCTGAATCTGCTCCAGGAAGACCAGAACGCCGGTCGCCAGGTGCAGATGAACATGTTGCCGGAAAGCCCGTGGAGCATCGACGAGTTCAGGTTTGCCCATCAGATCATCCCGTCGTTGTACCTGTCGGGTGATTTTGTCGACTATTTCCGTGTCGATGACCGTCGGGTTGCGTTTTACCTGGCGGATGTATCGGGCCATGGCGCCTCTTCAGCCTTCGTCACCGTGCTGTTGAAGTTCATGACCACGCGCTTGCTGTTCGAATCCAAGCGCAACGGCACATTGCCGGAATTCAAGCCTTCGGAAGTCCTTGGTCATATCAACCGGGGACTGATCAGTTGTAAGCTGGGTAAACACGTCACAATGGTCGGTGGAGTCATCGACGAGGAGACCGGTTTGTTGACCTATAGCATCGGCGGCCATCTGCCGTTGCCTGTGTTGTATACGCCTGACAGTGTTCGTTATCTGGAGGGGCGTGGTCTGCCGGTGGGGCTCTTCAACGAAGCCACCTACGAAGACCACGTGCTTGAGCTGCCACCGACGTTCAGCCTGACGCTGATGTCTGATGGCATTCTGGATCTTTTGCCAGAACCTACGCTCAAAGAAAAAGAAGCCGCTTTGCCTCAACGGGTGAAGTCGGCGGGCGGCAGCCTGGATGGTCTGCGGCAAGTGTTTGGATTGGCCACGCTAGGGGAGATGCCGGATGATATCGCCCTGTTGGTGTTGAGCAGGAATCTTTAATGAGTACCGGTAGAATCCAGTTCGCCGAGCAGGACGGCACCTTCGTCCTCAAGTTCGTCGGTGAAGTTCGCCTGACCCTGTGTTCGGCGTTGGATGCGACTATTGAGAAAATCTTCACCGCGCTGAATTTCAACGCGATCGTGATCGATTTGACCGAAACCCGCAGCATCGACAGCACGACGCTGGGCCTGTTGGCCAAGCTGTCGATCCTGTCACGGCAGAAGGTCGGCCTCTTGCCGACCGTTGTCACCACCCACGATGACATCACCCGCCTGCTGCAATCGATGGGCTTCGAGCAGGTGTTCAACATCGTCAACCATCCGGTGCCATGCCCGGAGTGCCTGGACGACCTGCCGGATCAGGATCAGTCGGAAGAAGTGGTGCGGATCAAGGTGCTTGAAGCACACAAGATCCTCATGGGCCTGAACGACTCCAATAGAGAAGCGTTCCATGATCTGGTGAATGCCCTCGAGCGGCATTGAGTGGTGTGGGCCCTGCCGGCCCCATCGCCAGCAGGGCTAGCGTCCGCAAGAACATCCAATTCTTCCGCAAACAAAAAAGGGCGAACCCTCACAGGTTCGCCCTTTTCGCATTCTACAAAGTCAAATCACAGCTTGGCCTGCAACAGCGCCTCAAGCTTCTCCTGGTCGCGGGCGAACTGACGGATGCCCTCGGCCAGTTTCTCGGTGGCCATCGCGTCTTCGTTGGACAACCAGCGGAATTGCGCTTCGTTGAGGCTCAGGCGGGCTTCACCGGTATGACCCGGAGCCAGTTTGCGCTCCAGCTTGCCGGTATCCGCCGCCAGCTTGTCGATCAGGTCCGGGCTGATGGTCAGGCGGTCGCAACCGGCCAGCTGCTCGATCTGGTTGAGGTTGCGGAAGCTCGCACCCATGACCACGGTCTTGTAGTCATTGGCCTTGTAGTAGTTGTAGATGCGGGTCACCGACTGCACGCCCGGATCATCAGCGCCGGTGTAGTCGTTGCCGTTGGCTTTCTTGTACCAGTCGTAGATGCGGCCTACGAACGGCGAAATGAGGAACACGCCGGCATCGGCGCAGGCGGCGGCCTGGGCGAACGAAAACAGCAGGGTCAGGTTGGTCTGGATGCCTTCCTTCTCCAGCACTTCGGCAGCGCGGATACCTTCCCAGGTCGAAGCGATCTTGATCAGTACGCGGTCGCGGCCGATGCCGGCCTTGTCGTACAGCTCGATCAGGCGATGGGCGCGTTTGAGTACGGCATCTTTGTCGAACGACAGGCGCGCATCCACTTCAGTGGAAATACGGCCCGGAATCACTTTGAGAATTTCCTGGCCGACCGCGACGCCAAAGCGGTCGCTGGCCAGGCCAACATCGCCCTTGCAATCGCTGACGCAGGCATTGAGCAGCTCTGCATAGCCAGCAATGGCCGCTGCCTTGAGCAGCAGGGAAGGGTTGGTGGTCGCGTCGACCGGTTTCACACGAGAAATCGCTTCGAAATCGCCGGTGTCGGCAACGACGGTGGTGAACTGTTTGAGTTGTTCCAGCTTGGAAGTCATGGGCGTGCTCTGTCCTATGGGTCTGATGACATTACCCGAGCGCTGACAGCCACTCAAGGGCGGGTACGTGTATCGACAGCCCCTGCGGCAACAACCTGAAAACGATTGTTTGAAAGGCGGGGCGTGCTATCGATGAATACGATGCCAAAAGCGCTCACAGGTTCAAAGCAACCGACCTGCGCACAGATCAGTTGCGCATGGGTTACTCGGCGTTCAGCAGGGCTTCGACCGACATTCGTGCCGGTTTCGGCTGGCCGTCAGAGGTCAGCAGGCCAAAGTTCTTCTCACGCTCGTTGCTGCCTGAATCGCTGTTCTTCCATTCGTAGATAGAGGTCAGCGGGATGTTGAGTTTTTTAACACCGCCGATGAACGCGTTGATCTTGCTTGCTTGCCCTTCGGCGCCGCCGTTTGAGGCCAGTGCTGAAATGCCCCATTCGCTGATGACGCCGGGCAGATGGAAGTTCTGTTGAATGAAGGTCTGCGCGTTGCTGATCTGCGTCGCGGTCATGCCATAAGGGTGATAGGAAATCGCATTCAGGCATTTCGGGTATTCGCTGACGATGCGATTGAGTGCCACGGTGGAGGCCGAACCGGCGCTCGGTGGCCGGGCGAAGCCGTAACCGACGCGGGGGTTCACTTGCGGCTTGCCTTGCAGTGCCTTGCACACGGTGTTCATGAACGGCACGAACGTCGTGTCGAAATTGCCCGTCGGCCAATAGGTCTGCAGATCCGGTTCGTTCCACAGTTCGGTGGCGATCAGTTGCCCGCTGTACGACGTTTCCAGGGTGGTCACGGCATTGGCGAAGGCCTCGCCCGCGCTTGCCAGTTCTGCGCTATTGAAGGGCTTGAGCGCGCGTACCGTCAGCAACACCGGCAGCCCTGCGGATTTTGCCGCCGCAAACGCATCGCTGACCTGCTTCTGATAGGCCTTGGCGCCGAGGCTGTCGCTCCAGACGCCGAAACGCACAAAACCGAAGCCTGCCGATTTGATCTGCGCGGCGTCCGCGGTGGAGAAGTTCTGGATCTTGACCTGAACCCCGATGTTTTTGGCCGGAAGGTTGGGAAACAGTTCGCTGGCGTGAACTTGAGGCGTGGCACCCAGCATCGTGAGCACCAAGGCGCCGAGTTTGTTGAGATGTGTTGATTTCATGTCTGCTCTCCCGAAGAGAAGTGACAACTTCGAATAATTGATCTCTTTTCTCAATTTTCGAGTGAGGTGATGGCACTTAGTGCACGAATGTTATTTTTTGTCGGGAAACCATTCTCTGAAAATCACAGTTATTTTTAGTCCGCTAATTGTGGTTGGGGGACTTTAAAACGCTGTGGTACTTAATGCTCCAGTACTAACAGGGCGAATCTATTTCTGAGTGCAGGAGGATCTTGAGGGTTCATTCAATTGCCCTCGGGATGTTGGCCGTTTGACATTACACAGGAAAGTAAAACCTTGTTCAGAAAGATCCTTGTTGTCTGCGTGGGCAACATATGCCGAAGTCCGACGGCAGAGCTCATGTTGCGAAATGCGCTGGCGCCGTCATCGATTACGGTGTCTTCCGCGGGCCTGTCCGCCCGGGTCGGCGAGGGCGTCGAGGCCTCGGCCCGGCAGGTGCTCGAAGATCACGGGCACAACGCCGAAGGGTTCAAGGCGCGGCAACTGACCCCGGACATCGTTAATGAATCAGATCTGATTCTGGTCATGGAAAAAGAGCATGTAAAACAAGTGCTGAAGATTGCCTCTCACGCCAGAGGCAAAGTGTTTCTGCTCGGCAAGTGGCAGAGCGAGCGCGAAATACAAGATCCGTATCGTCAAGGCAAGGCCGCTTTTATTCATGCCCACGCATTGATTGAAGATGCTGTTAGTTCATGGGCAAAGCGTCTCCGGTATTGATGAATATTCTTCAGAACAGTGAATGGTAAGAACAGACTTATGCAGTTACCGTCCGTAAACGGCACCCGTGACAGCGATCAAGACAGTATTGATCTTCTCGGTATCTTTGGCAGTTTGATTGACCAGAAATGGTTGATCGGTGCCCTGACCGGTGCCTTCATGGTCGCCGGCGTCGCCTACGCGGTGTTGGCCACGCCAGTGTACCTGGCCAACGCGCTGGTACAGGTCGAACCGAAAAAGAACGACATGCTCGGATTCTCCGACCTCAACAGCATGCTCGGCGGGCAATCGCCGTCGGTGACCGAAATCGGCATCATCAAATCCCGCGCAGTGATCGGCAAAACCGTCGACGACCTGCGTCTGGACATCGACGTCACCCCCAACACCTTCCCGATGATTGGCGGCTTTCTCGCCCGACGTTTTCGCGGCGAAACCGAGACCAGCGTCGCGGCGCCGCGTTTCGGCCTGAGCAGCTACGCGTGGGGCGGTGAGCGTCTGGAGTTCGCCCGGCTCAACCTGCCGAAAGAACTGCTGGGCAAGAAACTCAGCTTGATTGCCGGCGAACAACAGCACTTTCAATTGTTCGATGACAACGACAACCTGCTGGTCGAAGGCGTCGCGGGCGCAGCGTTCGCGCAGGACGGTGTCGAAGGCCAGATCGCGCAGCTACAGGCCAACCCCGGCACCCGTTTCGAGGTGGTGCGTAACCCGCGCATCGTGACCATTCAGGGTTACCAGGACGCGCTGGATATTTCCGAGCAGGGCAAGGAATCGGGGATTATCAAACTGGCCCTGGCCAGCAGCGACGCCGCTGAAGCGGTGAAGATCCTCAACAAGATCGCCGCGCTGTATGTCGAGCAGAACGTGCGTCGCACCTCGGCGGAAGCGGCGCAGAGTCTGGCCTTCCTGCAAAGCCAGTTGCCGCAGGTCAAACGTGATCTGGCCAAGGCCAGCGATGCATTGAACGCCTACCAGACCCACGGCAAGACGGTGAACATTTCCCTGGAAACGCAATCGGTGCTCGGCCAGGCCGTGGCCCTGGAAACGCGGATTTCCGAGCTGAAAATGCAGCAGGCGGAGATGGATCGCAAGTTCACCAGGCAACACCCGGCCTACCGTGCGTTGATGAGCCAGATCGGCGAGCTGACCCAGCAACAGAAGTCGCTGGAAGGCAAGGTCGGCGATCTGCCCGCCACGCAGCAGGAATTGCTCAACCTGACCCGCGACGTCGAAGTGGCCTCGCAGATCTATACGCAGTTGCTGAACAAATCCCAGGAGCTCGACATCATCCGCGCCGGTGCGGTAGGGAACGTGCGCCTGGTCGATACCGCAGACGTCGACCTGACCAGCCCGGTCAAACCGAAAAAAGCCCTGATCGTGCTGATCGCCACCTTTCTCGGCGCCTTTGTCGGCGTGGCGCTGGTGCTGCTGCGCAAATCCCTGAGCCGGGGTCTGGAAGGCCCGGAAGCCATCGAGCAACTGGGTTTGCCGGTGTACGCGTCGATTCCGTACAGCGCGTTGCAGCAGGAAGAAGACAGCAAAAAAGGTCGCGCCCGCGATGGCGTCGACAAACCGGCGTACCTGCTGGCGCTGCGTAATCCAACCGATCTTTCCATCGAGTCGATCCGCAGCCTGCGCACTTGCCTGCACTTCGCCGGGCTCGACTCGACCAACAACCGCATCATGATTTCCGGGCCGAGCCCACAGGTCGGCAAGACATTCGTGTCGTCCAACCTCGCGGCGGTCATGGCACTCAGCGGTCAGCGCGTGGTGCTGATCGATGCCGACATGCGTAAAGGGCACCTGCACAAAACCCTCAACACGCCGATCACCAACGGTTTGTCCGATCTGCTGGTCAAGCGTTGCAGCATCGATCAGGCGATCAACAAAGTCGAAGTCGACAACCTGCATTTCATCAGTCGCGGCCAGGTGCCGCCCAACCCCTCCGAGCTGTTGATGCACGCCAACTTCCGCGAATTGCTTGCCGAGCTGAGCGAGCGCTACGACCTGGTGATCATCGACACACCACCACTGCTGGCGGTGACGGACGCGGCGATTGTCGGCCGTGAAGCGGGCATCAGCCTGATCGTCACGCGCTTCGGCGTGAACCCGGCGAAAGAGATCGAACTGACCATTCGCCGTTTCGCGCAGAACGGCATCGAGTTGAAAGGCGCGGTGTTCAACGGCGTCGAGAAGCGTGCCGCCAGCTACTACGGCAACGGCGGTTACGGCTATTACAACTATGAATACGCGTCCGACAAATCCTGACTGTCAGCGACTGTTTTTTCCTGTTTGAAGTGGGTGATTTGTGAAAAAAATACTGCACGTGGCAGAGACGATCAAAGGTGGCGTCGCGACGGTGATCCGCACGATTTCGGCGTCGCCCGAAGGTGATGCGGCCAGCTATGAACTGGTCTACCTGGTGCCGGAAGATCAGGCCAAAGAACTGCACGGTATCGATGCGCAGCAGATCCGCACCTTTCCCCGCAGCGGCCGTAATGTGCCGTCATTGCTCCGTTTCGCCTGGCGGTTGACTCAGGTGATGTTGAAGGAAAAACCCGATGTGGTGCATTTGCACAGCACCTT
Source organism: Pseudomonas sp. EA_5y_Pfl2_R50 (assembly GCF_963970475.1). Classification (NCBI taxonomy): domain Bacteria; kingdom Pseudomonadati; phylum Pseudomonadota; class Gammaproteobacteria; order Pseudomonadales; family Pseudomonadaceae; genus Pseudomonas; species Pseudomonas sp. EA_5y_Pfl2_R50. The sequence continues at coordinate 69,719 of NZ_CAXAPT010000007.1, forward strand.
TTCCGGGGTGATCGGCCGTTGCGTGTGCGTGCTGTTGCGACCGTGGCGCAAGCCGAAAATCGTCTACTGCCCGCACGCGTTTTCGTTCCTGATGGAAAGCTCGCCGATCAAGCAGAAACTCTATGCGTGGATCGAGCGGGTGCTGCAGAAAGTCACCGACGTGATCATCTGCGTCAGCCAGTACGAGCTGGATAAAGCCGCGCGTTTCGGCATTCAGCGCAAGCGCATGAAGCTGGTTTACAACGGTATTCATCACAAGGACGACGTCGCCAAAGCCAGCAGTCCCGAGCCGATTCATCTGCTCTTTGTTGGCCGGCTCGACTATCAGAAAGGTTTCGACGTACTGCTCAAGGCCTACGCCAGCGTGCAGCGCAGTGACTTGAAGTTGACGGTGGTCGGCAGTGCGGTCAACGAAGATGCGGTCGAGTGCCCACCTATGGCCGGCGTCGAGTATTTGCCTTGGGTTACCCCAGGCGAAGTTCAGGCGCTGTATCAACAGGCCGACGCGCTGATTGTGCCGAGCCGCTGGGAAGGCTTTGCCATGGTGCCGCTCGAAGGCATGGCGCTGGGTTTGCCGGTGATCGCCAGCAACTGCACGTCACTGCCGGAGCTGGTCACCAACGAAGTGTCCGGCTACGTCTTTCCCACCGGTGATCATCAGGCACTGGCCGAGGTTCTGAAGAAAATCCAGAAGCCGCGCTTGCTCGACCTCGGCAACGAAGGGCGCAGCATCGTTCGCGAGCGTTTCAGTGCCGCGTTGATGATTCGCCAAACCTACGACCTGTATCGCGCTCCCACTTTTTAAGTAGAACTCAAGCATATGAACGTAACGATTTTGCATGGCTACAGTGCGTCCAACTCCGGTGACGGCCTGCTCGTCGATCTGGCCATCGCCCTGGTGCAGCGCAACTTTGGCGAAGACACCGCGATCAGCGTGGTGGCTTCCGACCCGGACTCTTTCAGCTACTTGCCGCACCCGCGCTTTGACGCTCCGGTGATGGCGGCCAAGGGCCTGGGCCGGGTCAAACAAGCGGTGTTTCTCAACCAGTCCTACGCCGGGCTGGCGGATCTGTTGAAGAAAACCGATCTGATCGTCGGCGTCGGTGGCGGCTACATGCGCTCGAAAAGCGCCTTCGAGCACGTCAAGCTGAAACTCGGCCACGCCAAGCAATTGGAAACCGCGATTCTCAGCAAGGTGCCGTCGGTGTACCTGCCGCAGAGCATCGGGCCGTTCCATGGCGAGAGCAGCAAGATCGTCGAGCACTACGCCAGCGCTGACGCGGTGTTCGTGCGCGACAACCGTTCCTCGGCGATTTTCGACGCCTGCGAAAATGTCTATCGCGCCCCCGATCTGGCGGTGCAGTCGCTGGCGAGCAAAATCCTCCAGCAGCCAAAATTCACCCGCTGCGCCGCCTCGCCGGCCACGGTGTGCGTGGTGCTGCGCAAGCCGCCGGAGTGGAGCAAGGACAAGAAAGTCGCCTACGTGGCCAATCTGAAGTTGCTGCTGCAGCGCCTGAAGCAAAAAAGCAAAGTGGTCTGCGCTGTGCAGAGCGCCGTGCGCGGCAACGACGACGGCGCGTTCTATCGTGAACTGGGCATCAGTGAAGACCTGCTGTCGCTGAAGGCGACGATTGCCAAATATCAGCCGGATCTGGTGATTTCCGTTCGCTTGCACGGCGCCATCGAATCGCTGCTTTCCGGCGTGCCGGCGTATCACATCAGCTACGAGCGCAAAGGCTTCGGTGCCTATCAGGACATGGGCGTCGAGGACTGGGTAATCAACGGCGGCGACATCAATGTCGACACCATCATCGACACGGTTTACGCGCCAAATGCGTTGTCGAATTTCGGCAGACGCCTGACCGACACCTGCCGGGAAATCGAAGCCAAAACCGTGGCGATGGACGACATCATCAAAGGTGTCGTTCGATGATATTTCGGCTGCTGCTTCGCGGCGGAGCATTAGGCGCGAAGTTTTTGCTGGTGTTGGCGATTACCCATTACCTCGGTTACGAGGCGCTGGGGTTTTACGGCGTTGTGGTCGCGGCATCGTTGATCGCCTCGAAGTTCTACAGCGTCGGTTTCAGTTCCGAGATCAATCGGCTGATCAGCGTCGGCGGCAGTTCGCGCCGGGTGGTCGACAAAGTCCTGCTGCTGTATCTGGCAGTGGGATTGCTGTTGTCGGTGGTGACGGTGCTGATTTATTCACTGTTCCAGACGGTTGAAGCGACCGCCATGCTGATCCTCTGCGTGACGCTGGTGCTGCTCACCGAGCACCTGTCGTTCGAAATCAACTCGTTCGTGTTCTCGGCGCAGAAAGCCACGGCCGGCGCGTTGCTGTTTTTCATCAAGACCGGTCTGTGGGCGGTGTTGGCGGTAGGCGGGATGATGCTCGGCTGGGTGTCGGGCATCGCCAGTGTGTTGTGGCTGTGGGTCGCCGCCAACGTGCTGGTGATCATCGCCGGTTACCTGATCGTCGTGAACGTGCACAAGGGCCGCGAGAGCGGCACGTTGGCGACGGCGACGGTGTGGAAGGCCGGGCTGCCGTTCTACCTCGGTACCGGTTTGATCGCGCTGAGTCAGTACGCCGAACGCTTCCTGATCATCGATCTGGAACCCTACGCCAGCCTCGGCAAATACGTGTACGCGTGGTCGGCGGCGAACACCTTGCAAGCGTTATCGTATGCGGTGGTGGCGGTGGTCGGGATTCCGGTGCTGGCCAAGCGTTTCCAGGCGGATCAACAGGCGTTCACGGTCAAGCAGTTGTTCGTCAACAAGTGGGTCATGCGCTCGCTGGTGGTGTCGGCAGCGGTGGCGGTGGCGATTTATCTGTTCTTCAACGTGGTGCTCGATTACGTCGCCACCAGCGTGCCGCGCCCGGACAACGGCATCCTTGGCGTGCTGATTGTTTCCTTTGCCTTGCGCGCGATTGGCGACATTGTCTGGGGCGGTTTGATTGCCTCCAAGAACAGTCGTGTATCGCTTGCCAGTGCGGCGATCTGCCTGCTGGTTTCGGTGCCGGTCAGCTGGGTGCTGATCAAGCATTATTCGATCTACGGCGCGGCGTGGGGCAATGTGTTTGCGATCATCGTGCAACTCGGGGTCATCGCCGTGCTGACCCGCGTGACCCAAGCGAAAAAGGCCGCGCTGTCATGGGCCTGAAACTGCCGTGCATCGAGTTTCGCGGCAAGAAACTCGATTCATATGTGTCGTTCCTGATCCTCTTCACCGGGCTGTTTCTGTCGGTGGCCATGCCGCTGCTGATTCCCCGCGATCCGGGCCCGGATGCGATGACCTTGTGGTCGTCTTACGCCCGCGCCGACAACTGCAATTTCTGGAACCCGTTCTCGCCGGATCGCTCATCCTACGAGTGCTCGGCGTTCCTGCTGCGGCCCACCGGGATCAACCTGACCAACGCCTGGGCCTACGGCATGTTCTGCAATTTTTTCCTCACGGCGATTCCGGTGGTGGTGTTCCGCCGCATGCCGCTGGCGATCTTCGGCACCCTGTGCCTGTGGGGCGTTGTCCGTTCGTTCTTCCTTGAGAACCTGACCAAGGAAATCATCGTCTCGGTGGCGGTGTTGAGCATTCTGCTCAGCTCGCTGACGCGCAAATATCGCGGCGGCTTTTTCCTCTCGGCGGTGATTTACGGCGTGCTGATCCGGCCCTACTGGATTCTGTTTTCACTGTCGTGGGTCGGCGTCTGCGTGATGAAAAAATACGTGTCGCGCATGACCTTCTTTCTGATGCTGTTTCTGTTTTATCTGGCAGTGGCCATGGCGATTCAGGTCGCGCTGGGGTTTCCGGTGTCGTCGATTCGCGCCAGCAACAACGAACTGCGCACGGCGGGCGAGGAGGGCTCGAAGTCGTTGATCGTCTCGTGGCTCAGCGGCAGCGACTTCGTTTCGCAGGCGCTGGATTCCATGATCATCTTCTTCCGCTTGTCGTTCCCGGTGGAGTTGATCCTGCTGTCCGGGCCGGGGCAGGTGATCTTTGTGGCGTTGATGATCATGACCGCGCTGCTGCTGTTCAAAGTGATCACCTCGACCGATTACAAGGGCGCACCGATCCAGACCAAGCCCAAGGAACTGATCGCGATCCCGCTGGCATTTTTGCTGGTGCAAGGTCTGTTCGAGCCGGACTTCGGCTCCTTCGCCCGGCACTTTTCGATGGTGGTGCCGGTGTTGTTTGTCGGCCTGGGTCTGATGTTGCGGGCGAACAAACCGGTGCAGGTTGAATCAAGAATTCTGAATTGAGGCAGGTGCTTTATGTCGAGCAAGAAAAAGTCCCTGGAGATTGAAACCCTGCGTGGCCTGGCGTGCCTGTTGCTGGTGCTCTATCACGTCATCGGGCCGTTGGGCGGCGGGTTGAAGATCGATATCGGCTCGCCGTTCCGGGTGATCGCCGACTCGATGGTCTACGTGCGCATGCCGCTGTTCACGTTCATTTCCGGCTATATCTATTCCATCTACAAAATTCGCGGCAATGACTTTTCCGCTTTCTTCAGCGGCAAGGTGCGCCGCTTGATCGTGCCGCTGTTTTGCGTCGGTGTGCCGTTCTCGGTGTTGCAAGCGGTGGCGCCGGGGGTGAACAAGGACGTCGGCGTGATCGACGCGCTGTTGTCGTTTTGGGTGCCGGTCAACCACTTCTGGTTCCTGCAGGCGGTGTTCATCATTTTCATGTTCGTCGGGCTGCTGGAATGGCGCGGGCTGTTGCGTTCGCCGACGCGCTTGTACGGGTTGTTCGCGTTTGCGGCGGTGTTGTTTCTGCTGCCGCCGTTCAGGTTCGATGCGTTCGGGATCAATGGCGCAATCTACCTGCTGCCGTTCTTTGTGGCGGGGATGATTGGTCAGGAGAATGTCGTCGCACTGAAGCAACGCTTCAAGGTGATCGGGCCGTTGGTGTTTGTGCTGATTTCGCTGACGCTACTGTATGTGGCGGCGATTGATCGCGAGTTGATTGTTGATCGCCGTAGTCTGATCGGCTTGACCGTAGGGTGCGTGTCCTGCATTGCGTTGTTGTCGAGTGATGTGCGGTCCAAAGCGCTGACCTGGCTGGGCGGGTATTCCTATGCGATTTTCCTGTTTCATGTGCTGTTCGCGGCGACCTCGCGGTTTGTCTTGGGGCGCTTGGGCGTGAAGGATGAAAGCCTGCTGGTGCTCGGGGGCTTGAGTTGTGGCTTGCTCGGGCCGGTGGTGTTGTCGATGGTTTTCAGTCGGTTCACTTTCACTTCGGTGTTGTTCCTTGGGGAGCGCGCGGCGAAGAAGAAACCGGCGCCAGCCATTGCGCCTGTGGTGCACATTTAAAAGAGCCAAAAGCTTCGCGAGCAAGCCCGCTCCCACCGGTTTTCCGGTGTACTCAGATTTGGCGGATGACCACGAGCGGGCTTGCTCGCGAAGGGGTCATTCCAGCCTCAAGGAAATTTTTCATGTTGGCAGTCGATGACGCTCAACCCGTTGCAGCATCGGTGGTTCAGGTGGGCGATGCCCGCGAGCGCTTTGCGCAGTGGCGCGAAGGCAAGGCCGGCAAGGTGTTGTCGATCTCGGTGATTGGCGACAGCTACAGTGCCGGGCAGGACTTTTATCTGAACAAACTGGTACAGCGCGTGGCCGGGGAGGTCGGTTTTGCCGGGCCCGGTTATGTCGGTTTTAACCATGGCGCAGCACTGGGCGGCACGCATTTCAAATACACCCGCAGCAGTGAAAAGTATTTCGGTGGGGGCTGGAAAGTGTCCGATCTGGGCCAGGCGAGCCCGGACAGTCGCACGGTCACAGGTCGGCCCGGTGCCTGGCTGCAAGTGGACGCCAATCCTTCGCCGCGCATCGATACGGCGGTCACGCAGGCGAAACTTCTTTATCTCGGTAACGGCGACCCCGGCGAAATCCGCTACCGTTGGGCTCCTGCGCAAGACTGGCAGCCTTTGAAGCTTGAAGGTTCGGGTGTTCAGGAGGTTCCGCTGACGGGGCTCTCGGCAGCCAAAGACTGGTCGTTCAATCTGGAAGTGGTGAAGGGCGCGCCGACGTTGTTTGGCCTGTGGATGAGCAACGGTCAGAACGGCGTGCGGGTCTCGAAACTGGCGGCATCCGGCGCGGCTTCGGCGGACTTCTATCATCAGGATGCGCAATGGCAGGCCCAGTGGAAAGCCGCCGTGGCGAAGATCCCCGCTGACGTGTACCTGATCATGCTCGGTGGCAACGATCAGGGCTTCGGCGTGAAGCCTGCGCAGTATTTGCAGAATGTGCAGGGGCTGGTGGGCATGCTGCGCGAGATTCAACCAAAGGCGAGCATCAACCTGATCATGCGTCAGGACACCACGCGCTCCAGCGCTTATCCGATGTCGGCATATGCGCAGATGCTGGAACCTTGGGCGCGGGAGCAGCATTTGGGCTACGCCAATCTGCAATGCGCGTTTGGTCCTGACGTCAAACGCTACGCGGCGGCGATGATCGGCCCGGACAAGATTCATCCGGTGCCGGCCACGGGTGGGAAGGTGATTGCCGATTACTTCTATGCCTGGATCACCGGCGCCAAAGATCGCTGCGACGCCTCCCCACAATGATTGCTCCCACGCGCTGCGTGGGAACGATCAGCTCAGTCCTGCGCGAAGACGTCGACGTGTTCGAGCAACTCGGCAGTTTTCTGCGGCATCAACCGCGTATCGCAGCGGGTTTCAACGTTGATGATGATTGCCGGGTCGTTGCAGCAAATCCGCACGCGAAAGCGCCAGTCGCTGAAGATCACTTTCAGGCCATCGCTGTCATCCATCTCCAGCGCCTGCTCGCCGTAGAGCTTTTTCAAATGCGCGAGCAGGGGATAGGGATCGTGCATCGGCCGGCGAATGTCCCCGGACGCGGGAAACACGCCGATGCGCTCCACCAGCAGAATCGTGCCCAGCCAGGTTTCGTTGGCGCTGGGCAGCGGTTGATGGCGGGACAACCAGCTCATCACCCCGAGGCTGCCCACCTCGCGTTCAATCTCTACGGAATGTCGTGCAATGTTCATGGTCGCCTCATTGGGTGGTTGGAGCCGTCTCAGCGGCCCTTGAGATAGACGTTTTCGTAGCAGAAGTTGGTCGCCTGCAGATAGCCCTCGGCGTCGCCGCAGTCAAAGCGCAAGCCTTTGAACTTGTAGGCCAGCACGCAACCGTTCTGCGCCTGTTTCATCAGCGCGTCGGTGATCTGGATTTCGCCGCCCTTGCCCGGTTGGGTGTCGGCGATCAGGTCGAAAATATCCGGCGTGAGGATGTAGCGGCCGATGATCGCCAGGTTCGATGGCGCATCCTGCGGCGCCGGTTTTTCCACCATGTTGTTGACCCGGTAGATGCCATCGGAGATCAGCTCGCCGGCGATGACGCCGTACTTGTGCGTCTGGTCAGCCGGGACTTCCTGGATCGCCACGATCGAGCAGCGGAATTTTTTGTACAGCTGGATCATCTGCGTCAGCACGCCGTCGCCTTCCAGGTTCAGGCACAGGTCGTCGGCGAGGACCACGGCGAAGGGTTCGTCGCCAATCAGTGGGCGGCCGCTGAGAACCGCATGGCCGAGGCCTTTCATTTCCACCTGGCGGGTGTAGGAGAAGGTGCAGGTGTCGATCAGTTCGCGGGTGCCGGCGAGGAACTTCTCTTTCTCGGTGCCGCGAATCTGGTGTTCGAGTTCATAGCTGATGTCGAAATGGTCTTCCAGCGCACGCTTGCCCCGGCCGGTGACGATGGCCATGTGTTGCAGGTCGGCGTCCCGCGCTTCTTCAACGGCGTATTCGATCAACGGCTTGTTGACGATCGGCAGCATTTCTTTCGGCATGGCTTTGGTGGCCGGCAAGAAACGCGTGCCATAGCCGGCAGCGGGGAACAAACATTTACGAATCATAAAAGTATCCTGGACAGTCATGGAACACAGGCGACAGATGCGGGCCATAAACAATGGCTGCAAGTTTCAATATTGATTGAAGGCCTACTTTAATACCTGAGTCAGGTTGTTCATGGCAATTAGTTGGGCGGGTAAAACATGACAATGTTATGAGATGTCGGTTAGTGCCTTGTTAGTTATTTTTAGTCGGTATCCGTTAATAGTGATTAGTGTCCCGGGAATGCTAATAAGTATCCGGCAATACAGTTTGGCCTGCAAAAATATTTATTGCCAGTCGTTGAACTAATTTTGTTTGAGGTTGTTGTCGCCTTATTTGTGTGGATTACGACACATATCCATTACATGAGGCTTGACACGCCACCGGGCACTTATCCACAGACGGACCGCGCTATGAAGATTCTGGTAACGGGTGGCACCGGTTATATCGGCTCGCACACCACACTTGCGCTGCTTGAAGCAGGTTATGAAGTTGTCGTGCTCGATAATCTTTGCAACAGCAGCGAAGCGGCACTGCACGCCATTGAAGGTATCTGCGGCAAGAGTGCCTGGATGATCCGCGGTGATGTCTGTGACCGGGCATTGCTCGACCGGATTTTCCGTGAGCACAACATCGATGCCGTGTTGCATTTTGCCGGATTGAAGGCAGTCGGCGAGAGCGTGCGCAAGCCGCTCGAGTACTACGAAACCAATGTCGGCGGCAGCATTAATCTGTGCCAGGCGATGGCAGCGGCAGGGGTGTTCCGGCTGGTGTTCAGCTCCTCGGCCACCGTGTATGGCGAGCCGGAACAGATGCCGATCCGCGAGGATTTTCCCACCGGCACGCCGACCAATCCCTACGGCCAGTCAAAATTGATTGTCGAGAATGTGCTGCGCGATCTGGCCCGGGCCGAGCCGCGCTGGAGCATCGCACTGCTGCGCTACTTCAACCCTATCGGCGCGCACGACAGCGGCCACATGGGCGAAGACCCCAACGGCATCCCCAACAATCTTGTGCCTTATATCAGTCAGGTCGCGGTCGGCAGCCTGCCGGAGCTGTCGATCTTCGGTAACGATTACCCAACCATCGACGGCACCGGCGTGCGTGATTACATCCACGTGGTGGATCTGGCGGATGGGCACTTGAAGGCGTTGCAGTCGATCTCGGGACGCACTGGCATTCACACCTGGAACCTCGGCACGGGCGATGGCTACAGCGTGCTGCAAGTGCTCCACGCCTTCGAGCAGGCCTGTGGGCAAGCGGTGCCGTATCGCATGATGCCGCGTCGCAGTGGCGATATCGCCGAGAGTTGGGCCGACGCTTCCAAGGCGGCGAAAGAGTTGGGCTGGAAAGCCACACGCAACTTGCAGGACATGGTCACCGATACATGGCGCTGGCAATCGAATCATCCCAAGGGCTACTTGGGATGATGGCCATTTAGCCTGATGTTATTTTCAGTCAGGTTGTTAGATAACGTCGGGAAATTACACTGGCAATGCCTTTTGCAAGTCCGTAGATATAAACCTGCCGTTCGACTTTTATCAGTTGGGTAAGACTGTGAAAGAACGACGGATCATGTTCGCGTTTTTTGCGGATTTGAACGCTACCCACTCTGACTCAGACCGGTTTTTTAACAGGTCGAATGTTAGAAAGGAGTTGTTATGAAAAAAGTGATGGCAGTTGCCCTGTTGACGATGTTGAGCAACTGGGCTGCCGCAGCTGAAGCACCGCTGACGGCGGTAACCAATGTAGGTGGCAATGTAGCGGCTTCTCAAGCGCCTGCAGCCAGTACTGCAATGGTTGCCAGTGCAGTAGCGGCGTCCAACAGCGGTGGCAGTGCCAACGGCGGTACTACCGGTACCACGGGTACCACCGGTACAACCGGCACGCATAACTAACAGGAACATTTGTTAGTGCAGTACAAGGTCGCCCGACGCAAGTCGGGTGACTTTCTTTTTGGATTCGCCCTTGAATAGCGTAGTGCCATTATGACTCGTAGTGTTTATCTTTTAATGTTGGCAAGTCTCGCTTTGCAAGGTTGCATGTTTTCCCCCGGTCAATACCTGAGCACCAGTGACATTACCCGTCAGGGTGCCAGCGAAAGCAGCCGGGTCGAGCTGATTCCGATCACCCCCAAGCTGATTGCCATGAACCGCGCCACGCAAAAGCGTGAGTCGCTGCCGGCGGAGCTGCTGGCGACCCCGGCCGAATACCGCATCGGCAACAACGATGTCTTGTACATCACGGTATGGGATCACCCCGAGCTGACGGCGCCCTCCGGCGCGCAACAACAGATCGATGCCAACGGCCGACTGGTGCGCTCCGACGGCACGCTCTATTACCCGTTCATCAAGGAAGTCCAGGCGGCCGGCCGGACCATCCAGCAACTGCGCTCGGACATCGAACAGCGGCTCTCGGCGTTCATCGCCGAGCCGCAAGTGGATGTCGCGGTGTTGCGTTTTGCCAGCCAGAAAGTCGTGGTCACCGGTGCCGTGACCAAGGCCGGACCGCAAGCCATTTCCACCAACCCGCTGAGCGTGGTCGAAGCCCTCGGTTCGGCCGGTATCGACACCAACAACGCCGACTTGTCCGGGTTGTTGCTGACGCGCAAAGGGCGCACCTACCTGCTGAATCTTGACTCGCTGAATCACCAGGATTCCGAGTTGCAGAACGTCTACCTCAAGGGCGGCGATCAGCTCTACCTGCCGTACAACGACAACAAGCGCATCTACGTGATGGGCGAGGTCAACCAGCCACGCGCACTGAGCTTCAAGACGGCAACCATGAACCTGACCGACGTGCTCGGTTCGGTCGGCGGCCTGGCCCAGACCACTTCCAATGGCAACGCGGTGTACGTGATTCGTGGCGTGGAAAACCTCGATGTCGAGCCTGCGAAGATCTATCAGTTGGAAGCCGAATCGCCGACCGCCATGGCGCTGGCCTCGCACTTTGAAGTTCGTCCCCAGGATGTGGTGTATGTCGGGCCTGCCAACGTGACTCGCTGGAACCGTCTGATCAGCCAGTTGGTGCCATCGGCATCGCTGGTCGGTACGGGCGCTTCCGCTGCGAAGAACTGGAGCGAATACAGTAACAACAGCAAATAAGGCCGCCGACGTTGAATAATCTGAAAGTGGGCCTGTGCCTGATGGCCGTCTCGTTGCTGTGTGGCTGTAATCCGCTGATGAGCGCCTCGCTGAACAACCTCAAGGCTGCGGTCGTTGGCCCGGACGAAGTGGACGTGACGCCGGCCGAAGTGGCCGGGGTCAATTATCCGCAACTGAAACTGACCACACCTTCCGGCTCCGGGGTGTTGGCGTTGATGCGCGAACGTGAAGACTTGCAGTTCTGGGTCGCGTCCGGCAAGCAGGTGCTGCTGTTGCGCGATGGCCTCGCCGTGCGCAGCGTCGGCCTGGGCCTGGAAGGCGATCTCGACGGCACGCGGCTGTCCGATGATTCGCCGTTCAAACAAGGCCTGCATCGAGTGGCGGACGGCTTCACCTCGCGGCGCTGGATCGATCTCTACAAGGGTCAGGAAGTCGGGGTGATCGTCAACAGCCGCTTCTCGCGCCGCTCCGGACAAACCCTGCAGATTCTCGACAAGGAATACACCGTGCTGCGTGTCGATGAGCAGATCGACGCGCCGGCCATCGGCCTGCGCGCGACCAATCATTACTGGGTCGACCCGCGCGACGGTTTCATTTTGCAGAGTGAGCAGCAACTGACGTCGCAGTTGCGCGTCAAGGTCGTACAGCTGACGCCTGATCGCAGGCACCTGCCGTGATGCGCCTGAAACTGTTATCGGCGGGTCTGATGTTGATCGCGAGTGTCAGTCAGGCGGCGGTGACCGTATCGGGTGATGTCGCCAATCCGGGGCCGGTCGCGTTGCCACCGGGCGGGCGCTTGCTCGACGTGATCGGTGAAGCCGTGCCGAATGCCGAAGGTTATTGGCTGGCGGGCGGCTTGTTACGGCAGTCCTTGGTTGAGGAGCAGACACGGCTCAAGGTCGGCGTGCTGTTTGATCTGGACGTGCTGCAGCGCATGTCGATGCTGTTTGCTCGGCCGAGTCGTGCGGCGCTGGCGCAGCGCATTGCCGAAGAAGTGCGGCAGATGCCGGTGACGGGTCGGCAGATTGCCGATCTTGATCCGGTGGCGCTGGAAGTCGGTTTCGCGCGAAACATTCGCCTCGACGACGGTGATCGCCTGATCTACCCGAAACGGGTCGACGAAGTGCAAGTGCTCGGCGCTGTCGGCGAGCCGTGCCATTTGCCGTATCAGCCGTTGCAAGAGGCCCGGGAGTACCTGCAAGGCTGCTCGATTCTGAGCGATGCCGAGGCCGATTATCTGTGGCTGATTCAGCCCAACGGCGTCTCGCAGCGTGTCGGCATCGCCCACTGGAATCGCGAGTCCGGACACTTTCCCGTGGCCGGCAGCAAGATACTGGTGCCGCTGAAAAATGATGATCTTGATCCGCCTCTTCCTGAACTGAATCAGCAGTTGGCTGAATTTATTGCCACGCAGCTGACCGAGGTGGTTCGTTGAAGTTACGTTTTGCAGCTGTGTTGTTATTGCCCTGCGGTCTGGCCCACGCCGAGCCGCGCATTACCCAGAATGACTTCGGTGGCACCGGTCTGTTGCAGACGCCGACGGCGCGCATGGCCCCGGCCGGCGAATTGAGCGTCAACGCCAACCGCACCGAACCGTACAGTCGCTACAGCGTTTCGTTGCAGCCGCTGGACTGGCTCGAAGGCTCGTTTCGTTACACCGCGATCACCAACCGGCCTTACGGCTCGGAGGCCCTGAGCGGCAGCCAAAGCTATAAGGACAAGGCGGTCGACGTCAAAGTCCGGCTGTGGCAGGAAAGTCACTGGCTGCCGGACGTGGCCCTGGGCTTCCGGGATATCGGTGGTACGGGTTTGTTCTCCAGTGAGTTTTTCGTCGCCAACAAGCGTTATGACAATTTCGATTTCAGCGCCGGCCTTGCCTGGGGTTATCTGGGCAATCGCGGCGACCTCGACAACCCGTTGGGCTACGTCAGCAATCGCTTCGATACCCGGCCTGAGCTTGAAGGCACCGGTGACGTCAATTCGGGTTCTTACTTTCGCGGTCGTCCGTCGTTTTTCGGTGGCGTGAGTTATCAGACGCCATGGGATCGCCTCAGCCTGAAACTCGAATACGAAGGCAACGATTACAAGAACGAGCCGAAGGACAACGTCATCAAGCAGGACTCGCCGATCAACCTTGGCGCAGTGTTCAAAGTCACCGATTCGATCGACCTCAGCGCTGCGTGGGAGCGCGGCAATACGGCGATGTTCGGCGTGACTTTCCACACCAATTTCGTCAGTCGCAAGGCACCGGCCAAGACCTACGATCCGACCCCCGAACCGCTGCCGGCAAAGGCGCCGACCACAGCGATGGATCAGGTCGACTGGGCCAGCGTTTCGCAACGCTTGCAACAGAATGCCGGCTACAAAGTCGAGCGTATTGCGCAGCGCGATTCCGAACTGATCGTCTACGGCGAGCAGCAGCGTTACTTCCATTCGCCCAAGGCTGTCGGGCGGGCGAGTCGGGTGCTGGATAACAGCGTCAATGACGACATCGACTGGTTCACCGTGGTCAACAAGCGCTACGACTTGCCGGTGGAAGAAACCAGTGTGCCACGTCAGACTTTCCGCGAAGTGATCAACAACGAAGAGCCGCTGGTGTCGCTGCACCGCACCACCGAGATCAACCCGGCGATGCCGCACAACGAGAAAACCCTCTACACCGAAGCGCCGCAGCATTTCAGTTATGGCGTGGGGCTGGGCTTCAAGCAGAACGTCGGTGGCCCGGATGGTTTGCTCTATCAATTCACGGCCGATGCCGACGCCGAATACCGGTTCACTCGCAACACTTGGTGGAACGGTTTGCTCAGCACCAATCTGGTCAACAACTTCGACAAGTTCAGCTACGACGCGCCGAGCGGATTGCCGCGCGTGCGCACGGATTTGCGCCAGTACCTGACCACGTCCGATACCACCATGCCGTTGTTCCAGGTCAGCCATGCCGAGCAATTGGATAAAGACCTGTACGGCATGGTGTATGGCGGTTATCTGGAGTCGATGTTTGCCGGGGTCGGCGGTGAGGTGTTGTTCCGCCCAACCGGTGAGCGCTGGTCGGTGGGCGCGGATATCAACTGGGTGCGTCAGCGTGATTTCGATCAAGGCTTTGCGCTGCGCGATTACTCGGTGGTGACCGGGCATATCACCGGTTACACGGATCTGCCGTTCGATACGCTGGCGGCCGTGAGCGTCGGGCGATATCTGGCTGGGGATTGGGGCGGCACGCTGGACATCTCCCGCGAGTTTTCCAACGGTGTGCGCTTTGGTGCCTGGGCCACGATCACCACGGCGAGCAGCGCTGAATATGGCGAAGGTAGCTTCGACAAAGGCCTCTACCTGTCCATCCCGTTCGACGAAATGATGAGCATGTCGACCATGCGCCGCGCCAATCTGGTCTGGGCCCCACTGACCCGTGACGGTGGTGCGCGACTGAATCGCAGCTTCCAGTTGCACTCGATGACCGATAGCCGGGAAGGGGATATGTTCTATCGCAATTTCGACAAGATTACCGAGTAAGCGCGGATCTCCCGACCACCCAAAACCTGTGGGAGCGAGCTTGCTCGCGAAGGCGTCAGCACGGTCAACATCATCATTGCCTGACCCACCGCTTTCGCGAGCAGGCTCGCTCCCACATTGGTTATCTGGCACACCATAAATCCAGATCCCATCCCGAATCCCTGTGGGAGCGGGCTTGCTCGCGAAGGCGTCAGCACGGTCAACATCATCATTGCCTGACCCACCGCTTTCGCGAGCAGGCTCGCTCCCACATTGGATTTTCCTCACGCCACAAATCCCGAGCCAACCACAGCCCCGCTCCCACAGGTTTCTGCATGCATCCGCAGTCACTCCGGCGCGTCAAATCCCAGGCACAAAAAAGGGGACTTTCGTCCCCTTGCGGTATGCAGCCTTGAACCTCAGTAAATATCCTTCGACAACAACGTAAACGGCGTCTTCACCAGGATCTTCAGATCCAGCCACAACGACCAGCTGTTGATGTACTGCAGGTCAATCTCCACACGCTTTTGCATCTTGTCGAGGGTGTCCGTCTCGCCACGGCAGCCGCTGATCTGCGCCAGGCCGGTGATCCCCGGTTTAATCCGGTGACGCGCCATGTAGGCGAGGATTTTCCCCGAGTAGAAATGGTTGTGCGCAACCGCGTGTGGGCGCGGGCCTACCAGTGCCATGTGCCCCTGCAAGACGTTGAACAGTTGCGGCAATTCATCCAGCGAAGTGCGGCGAATAAAACGACCGACTGCGGTGATGCGCGAGTCATTGCGGCTGGCCTGTTTCACTTCGCGGTCATCGTGAACACGCATCGAGCGGAACTTCCAGACCTTGATCACCTTGCCGTTCCAGCCGTGACGATCCTGCTTGAAGAACACCGGCCCCGGCGAGTTGATTTTCACCGCCAGCGCAATGATCAGCAGGATCGGACTCAACGCGATGATCGCCAGAAACGCCACGGTTTTTTCGACCAGGCTTTTGCTCAATGCAGCGGTCGGGCGGCTCGTCAGTGGGCTTTCGTTCAAGTAGATCGCCGGCAGACCGTCCACGACTTTCACCGAGTGATTGAGCAGCGTCAGGCTGTTCAGATCCGGCACCCACACCACGTCGACGTTGGCGCCGAGCAAATCGACATACATCGCTTCGATCTTCGCCGCTTCGCACAGCGGCAGGGTGATGTACAAACGACGAATGTCGTGGGCTTCGATCAACTTCAGCAAGTCTTCCTGAGCGCCGACCACACGCGGTGCATCTTTACCCAGCGCCGACGTATCACCGTTGCTGACCAAACCTACCAGCGGCAGGTTTTCCAGTTGGCTGAGCTTCTTCGCCAGACCCAGCGCCAGGTCACCCGTGCCTACGATCAGCGTCTTGTGCTCACTTTTACGCGAGCGCTGGTAGTACTTGGAAAACGCATGCAACGGTGCGTAGAGAAACGCCTGGCCGAGGAAGCCGTACACCGCCCAGCTCAGAATCACCTGCCGCGAAAACAGCTCATCGGCCTGGCAGACGAAGGCAATGCACTCCAGCGCCGCCATGGTCATGGACCAGCCCATGAACAAGCGACCCAGCCCGGTCAGATAATTGTCGCGTTTACGATAAACACCGCTAAACGTATACGCCGGCACCGAGGCCAATACCGCCAGCGTTGCACACATACGGTAATAGAACGCCACCGTCCCTGTGTGCTGCTCGGCGAGTATGAACAGCAGCGTTACAACAAAGCCCTGTGCCAGCGCCCATTGGCCCCAAAAGGTCAGTCCCTTGAGGCCCGTGCTTCGATTGATACTGAGAGAAAGATCCATACGATATCCCCAAAAGACGTCCATTCAGGTTTCAACAGTTGAAAACCGAGTTGTTATGCAGACTTATTGTTTTTGTTGTAGCGATTGTCCTGAGGTAACAACATCGATATGTCGAACTGTCGTCAGTCAATAGACTAAGTTATTGCTGGAGATGGTGTCTGACGAGTTCTAACAAGATGGCATAGTGCCAACTTTTTAATAATTAAATAGGCGGGTGTTAGAAAAGGTCGCAGAGCGAGGGGTGAATTAAGGATGTTGTATTTGTTACTGTTGGAGGGGTGGAGGCAGGGATGTCTGATGTATCAAAGGGAGGTGAATCAAACAGAGTGCTCTTCTTGTTGTTGTATTCGCACTTTGGATCTGTTTGTTCTGTCCGGAAGGTCGCTTGGGTTTATGCGACGATTTCCTGGATGAGGCAATAACCGCGATTTCTTACCGCACGAAACAGTCGCTCACCATTGCTGGCGCTTTTGAATTTGTCTTGCAGGCGGCTCAGGCACATTTCCAGACCGCGATACTGTTCGGGTTCCCGACCAATGCTCAGGATCAAATCGTCACGGCTGACAACACGCTCTTCGTGGGTGAGCATTTTGCGTACCAGTGTTGTTTCCAGACCTGTCAGGCTGATCTCGACGCCTTCTTTGACCAATGCGCCTTGTTCGTTGTCGAGATGCCAGGTTTCATCGCAAGGCATATTGTCTTCAACTGGCCGCAAGTGACTGCTTTGCGCGGTCATTGTCGGGATACTTTGGAAAGGGTTAGCGGTTTGCGCAGCCAGCCATTCGGATTCGAGAGTGGCCAATATTCGCTGGGTATCATGTTCGATGGTGCGTGCGACATTCTTTCGACTGACGCTTGGATATGTGAACTCCATCACCATTGGAGCGGAAGAGGGCGATGCAACACCTTCAACAAACATTTGTGCCTGGGAGGTGCCAAACGAGTTGAAGCGCTCGCTGGACAGGATGTTCTCAAGTTCACGCTGCGACGTTGTACTGTGAGTCACGACGACAAAATATTTCCTTGGGAGGGTTGTACTAGTTTCCATGTCTCTCTCCTAAATACACACCAAAATTGGCTAAAAGATAAATCGGCAGGCGAGCAATGACTTCCTCGGAAGTAATCGATAGGCAGGGTCTGGGCCCAAAGTTGGCCCTCGATGAATTCCACTCGAACTGCTGCTATGTTATGGAGTTTTATTGTTATGGGTCGTGTTGCCGCGCTCATTCAATTGCTTGATTTTCAGCAGGGGTAAAGCAGAACAGGAGCTATATGGTTGCATCAGACGATCCTTCGTTCGTATGCAAAAGGGATGGCTGCCTTGATCAGGCAGTCGAAATCAGGCCCCGCGTCAGGCGATAGCCGTAGCCGCGGATGCTCTGAATCGCGTTTGTACCATACATGTCCTTGATTTTTCCACGCAAGCGACTGATCGACTTCTCCAGCGCTCGAGGATCGTAGAAATTGGTATTGAGGCCCATGATGCTGGCAATTTCATCATGACTCAGAATGTGATTACCGGTTTGCGCAAAGGCTTCGAGGATCTTCATCTCGGCAAACGAGATGTCGAGTTTCTTGCTCGCATCCATCAGGCAGATACGTGTCGGGTCGAGTGTGAGATTGATATCCCTTTGCCATTCTTCACTGTTGAAGAACTCGCCCAGCAACTCGGCGCCATCCTCGGAAAGGGTGTTGAGTTTGATACAAAAGTCCGCGCCGGCCAGATAGTACTTGATCTTGTTGAAGGCGCCGCGCCCAGTGATGACTGCGCAAATAATCGGTTTCAGGTTTTCGTTGCGCAGGTTTTCCACCAGCGCGAGATTGTCCTCAAGCGCTTGTGGGCTGTCGATGACCAGAAAGATTGCTCGATACGGTACAGATTGTTCATTGAACTGATATGAGTGCGTGTAAGAGTCGGCGTCTAATGCCATATCAGTGCGCACGTGCCTGGCGAGCAGCGCTCTAAGATGTTCCGCCACGCCACGGGTACGGCCCAGAGTGAGAACTCCAGGTTCGTCATTTGTCGGGCGCGGACTTCTAGTCGCCAAGTTCCCTGAGAGCATCATGCATTGACTCGAATTAGTGCTGACATCGGGATGTTAAAGCACCGGTTCTCATCTGTGACTGACAATTGGTAACATTTGCGCGGAATTTAGACGTGTCTCGCGAGTTTTCTAACAATAATTAAGCTTTTCAGGCTTTTAGTTGCTTTTCTCGGAGCTGTGAACTAGCGGTTAGATGGTGGCGATATGCAATGGTGCCACTATTTTGAGTCTATTGCGATGCCTTTGTCTATGTCCTTTTGCCACTGTCTGGCCATCTCTGGATAATGTGATATTGATCACACTTTATCGGCAGGGCAACTTTTTTCTGTAGCAAGCCCTAAATATTTTCTGCGTAGTTCGTCAGCCGACGATTACTAACATGCCTTGAGTGCGTCTTTTAATAAGACGTAATCTTTATGGCTGATGAACTTTTGCATTTATGTAGGTCAATGGTCTCACTGCAGATACTCAACCCCTGAGTGTTATTACCCGGTCGCTCGGCAAAAGAGCGCTCTGACGGAGGATTAATGGATTTCTGGACGCTTTTTCAGGTGTTGATATTAGGTGCGGTAGAAGGCTTGACCGAATTCCTGCCGATCTCAAGTACCGGTCACCAAATCATCGTAGCCGACTTGCTCGAGTTTGGCGGCGAACGCGCCATGGCGTTCAACATCATTATTCAACTCGGCGCCATTCTCGCCGTCGTCTGGGAGTTTCGCCCGAAGATCTTCGAAATCGTCAAAGGCCTTCCCACCGAACGCAATGCGCAACGCTTCACCCTCAACTTGCTGATCGCCTTTCTGCCCGCCGTGGTCCTGGGCGTATTGTTCGCCGACGCCATTCACGAATACCTGTTCAACCCGATCACCGTTGCCGTCGCACTGGTCGTTGGCGGCATCATCATGTTGTGGGCCGAGCAGCGCAGCCATGTGATCAGCGTCGAACATGTCGACGACATGCGCTGGTCCCACGCACTGAAAGTCGGATTCGTACAATGCCTGGCGATGATTCCCGGCACCTCACGCTCCGGCTCCACCATCATCGGCGGTTTGCTCTTCGGCCTGTCGCGCAAAGCCGCCACCGAGTTCTCGTTCTTCCTCGCCATGCCCACCATGGTCGGCGCCGCCGTTTACTCCGGCTACAAATACCGCGACCTGTTCCAGCCCAACGACCTGCCAGTCTTCGCCCTTGGCTTCGTCACCGCGTTCATCTTCGCCATGATCGCCGTGCGTGGCTTGCTCAAATTTATCGCCAACCACAGCTACGCCGCGTTCGCGTGGTATCGAATCGCGTTTGGTTTGTTGATTCTGGCGACGTGGGTGTTTGGCTGGGTGAACTGGACCGCCGCAGCGGCCGCCTGAATGCTGAAGCCAGGCGGAGCAATCCGCCTGGCTCAATGCAAGAGCAGGGGATTAACGCCCTTCAAGCAACCCGGCAGCCTGATCCAGCAACGCCAGCGGATCTTTGGCCTTGTGGATATCCACTGACAACAACTGACGGAATTTCCGCGCCCCCGGGAACCCGGTGCCCAAACCAAGCACATGCCGGGTGATGTGATGCATCGCGCCACCGGCCAGCAAATGCTCGGCTATATAAGGACGCAACTGCGCCAACGCCTCAGCCCGACTGATCACCGGCGCCGAACTGCCGAACAACTGTTGATCGACCTCCGCCAGCAAATACGGATTGTGATAAGCCTCACGCCCCAGCATCACACCGTCGAACGTCTGCAAATGCTCATGGCAAGCCTCCATCGTCTTGATCCCGCCATTCAGCACAATCTCCAACTCGGGAAAATCCGCCTTCAACTGCGCCGCCACGTCATAACGCAACGGCGGAATGTCGCGATTCTCCTTCGGCGACAACCCCTCCAGAATCGCAATCCGCGCATGCACGGTAAAACTGGTACACCCGGCATCGCGGACGGTGCCGACGAAATCGCACAGCTGCGCGTAACTGTCCCGACCGTTGATGCCGATGCGATGCTTCACCGTTACCGGAATCGACACCGCATCACGCATCGCCTTCACACAATCCGCCACCAGTTGCGGATGGCCCATCAGGCACGCACCGATCATGTTGTTCTGCACACGATCACTTGGGCAGCCGACGTTGAGGTTTACCTCGTCGTAGCCGTGCTCCTGGGCCATTCGCGCGCAGGCGGCCAGATCGAGAGGGACGCTACCGCCCAACTGCAGCGCGAGAGGGTGCTCGGCTTCGTTGTGACGGAGGAAACGTTCGTGATCGCCGTTGAGCAGCGCGCCGGTGGTGACCATTTCGGTGTAGAGCAGGGCGTTCTTCGACAGGAGGCGTAGGAAGAAACGGCAATGGCGGTCAGTCCAATCCATCATCGGGGCGACGGAGAAGCGGCGGGAGAGTGGGGCGGGTTGTAGAGGCATTGGGGGAATCTGGATCAGAGGGGCGAAGGTGGGGGAGTTTATCAGGATTGGGATAGGGTGGAGGCTTACTGGTCGGCACTACGTGCTCTGGCTTGCGGATGAGGCGAGACGAATCGACTGAATATTGTGGTCTGGTCCCTATTGGCTCTGAATCGATCACCTTGCTCGTAGAGCCTTTTCAAACAGAAAAAACACTTTTGTTTAAATGAAGCCTGTCGCTGCAGTCCTAAGCCTACGCCACCTTGCGTCTCCCCCTACACCTAAGACAGAATCCCCCGGCTTGTGCCTCTAGCCCGCAGGTTCTATCGTCCCTACGTCACTGAAAACCAGTGATCGGGTTTGGTAGCCCGTCTCCGTCAGAAGCACAGGACTACTGTCTTGCGACGACGTTTCTCGTCTTCGTTTTATGGTGGTCATGCGCGGGGCGTCTTCGGATGCGCCGGGGTTCCTGACGACCGGTCTACCAACCTGCGTATGGCCTCCACCCTTCGTTTGGTAGCGAGAGTGATGGCTCCTTTTCGTTCATCCGTCAGGAGTTACACCATGTTCAAACCAACACCGAATCCGCCGGACACCGACCCCGCATCCCCCTACGATTCCCTCAACTCCAAAAAACTCCACGAAGCCGCCGAGCGCGCGCTCGATCACTATCTCCTTCCCGCTAGCCACATCATGGCCAGCACCAACGAGCCCGAACGCATGTACTTTGCCAACCCGAAGTACGACTCGGAATCCCTGCTGGCCAATGCCAGCGAAACGCTGGGTTCCGCCTCGGAAATGCTCAATAACTTCGCCGCGACGCTCGAACCCTCACAGCGCAAGACCGCGCTGGGCATTGCGCAGGTGGTGATGTTAGGGGAGTTGGCGGTGAATCAGGCGTTGGATCAGGTCGAAATCAAGCCGTAAACCCTTCGCGCCTCTGTGGCCTGCAGCCACTGCTCGCCGCAGAGGGGCGACCGCCAGAATTCGCATTTTCAGCCCCGTTTTACACCAGTAGCGATGTGCCACAAATTATGATGGCAATGCGTCATCACGCCGCTCAAAAAGTTCAACGATTATACAAAAATATAAAGTTGTACAAGTTTTCGCAAAATTAATAGCATCCCTCCAAGACACCTTTGCTGAAACGATAAATCCAGCGTGCAGACGCTCTGTTTGCGACGTAACGGGTTTGTCTGCCGGTGCTCGCGTCGGGTTGTTTTCGACGCTTCAACAGCATCGGCATTTGCATTTCAGGGACAGCTGGAGCGTCCCGTATTACGCCTTGGATGACGACCCCCGAATGTCTGGACGGTGACTGTGGTTACCGGAGATCAATTTTTTGTGCCTGGCGTTTCGCGTCAGGGCGTTTGAGGCCGAATATGGCAGTAGCATCGAATTTCCTGGGTGACATCAAGGTTTCCCGCAAGCTGGGAACCGGTTTCGGCATTCTTCTGTTGGCTGTTTTGGCGGTTGCCTTCATTGGCTATAACAGCAACAGCGTGCTGGTTGATCGTTTGAGTACGACGCGTCTGATCGGCACGTTGAATGACGCTACGCAAGAGATGCGTTTGTCCGAGAAACAGTACGAAGCCGCGGCTGATGCAGCGTTCGCCGAGTCCTATACCGCGCAGTTGAATGTTTTGCAGGGCCTTGTGAACAAGGCGCTGGACACCTTGACCCGCGCTGAGAACCAGCAAGCCCTGAAGGCTTTGCAAACCACGATTGTTGCCTACGATCAGAAGGTCAAGCGGCTGATCGCTGCCGATCAGTCGACCACGGATGCCCTGAAACCGCTGACGGCGCTGTCGGACAAGTACGCGCAAACTTTTGCCGGCATGCTTGAAGGCACCACGACCAGTGCGCTGGCGTCTGCCGATGGCGAACGCGTTCGGGAGCTGCGCACGGTGGCCGATTTGCGCAATGGCATGACCACGTTTCGCCTGATGTTGCGCCGTTACATTGCGGTGCCCAACGACGTGAACAAAAAACTGCTGATGGAAACCATCGATAGCTTCTTGAGTGATATCACCAAGGCGCGCACCAGCCTGCCGACGGCGCTGTCGGGCCAACTGGAGGAAGCGCACACCGGCATGCGGCGTTATCGCGACGTATTGGTGGAAGTGGCCGGGCTGTTTGAGCAGAAGCAGACCATGCGCGAGCAGGTCGACCAGGAAAGCAAGGCGATGGACAACATCATGGACGGGCTGATGGACACCCAGCAGCGCCTGGCGCGTGAAGATCAGCATTCAGCCTTTATCCAGATGGCCGTATTGACCGTGTTGGCGCTGGTGATCGGGCTGTTTGCTTCGGTGGTCATCTCGCGTCAGATCACCGCGCCGCTGGCGCTGACGGTTGAACTGGCTCGGCGTATTGCCAAGGGCGACCTGACGGTACAGGCCAAATCAAACCGCAAAGACGAGTTGGGTGATCTGCAAAATGCAATGCAGGACATGGCGCAGAACCTGAACACGCTGGTGCAAGGTATCGGCAATGGCGTCACGCATATCTCCACTTCTGCGGAAAAACTCTCGGCCATGAGCGAGCAGACCAGCGCGGGTGTGCGTCAGCAAAAAAGCGAGGTCGATCAAGTCGCCACGGCGATGCACGAAATGGCTTCGACGGTGCAGGAAGTTGCGCGTAACACCACCGATGCTTCCGCTGCCGCGACCCTGGCCGATCAGCAGGCGCGCCATGGCAGTACGGTGGTGAAGCAGGCGACGGTACAGATCAGCGAGCTCGCTGTAGCCATTGAAGAGTTGGGCGGTGCGATGAACGTGCTGACTCAGGACAGCGAGCAGATCGGCAAAGTGATCGATGTGATCAAAGCCGTTGCCGAGCAGACCAATCTGCTGGCGTTGAACGCCGCGATTGAAGCGGCGCGGGCGGGTGAGCAGGGGCGTGGTTTTGCTGTGGTGGCAGACGAAGTGCGCTCGCTGGCGCAGCGCACGCAGGATTCGACCAAGGAAATCGAAGCGCTGATCGTCACCCTGCAACAAGGCACGCAAGCGGCGGCGACGCTGATGGCGTCCAGCCGCGAGCGCACCCTCGATACGGTGGTGTTGGCGCAGAAAGCCGACTTGGCGATTACCGAGATCAACCAGTCCATCGGTACGATTCAGGAAATGAGCCTGCAGATCTCGGCCGCCGCCGAGCAGCAAAGTGCCGTGGCCGACGAAATCAATCGCAGCATTGTCAGTGTGCGTGATGTGGCTGACCAGTCGGCTGTCGCCAGCGAAGAAAGTGCGGCAGCGACAATTGAGCTGGCGTCACTGGGGCAGGACCTGCAGCGAATGACCGCGCATTTCCGCACCTGATCATTTCAACGTAGAGCACGCGGCGTCTTCAAATACCCAGGCGCCGTCGGGCTTCAGTTATTGCCTTGTTTGCAGATAACCAAGGCAAGCACTGTTTTATTTATCGCCATGGAAGGTTGCAACCCGTTATCAGGGGTGTCATGACCGACTTTCCAAAATCATTCGCGTCTCCCGGGGGCTGCCAGGGCTGTAAGAACAAAGGCGTGCCGGACATGGATTTCGCCTTCGCTTTTCAACCCATTGTGGATCTGCGCGATAAAACGACGTTTGCCCATGAAGCCCTGGTTCGAGGGGTGAATGGTGAGGGCGCCTTTTCCGTGCTGGAGCAGGTGGACGATCACAACCGTTATCGATTCGATCAACTGTGTCGAGTGCGGGCGATTTCCACGGCGACCGAGTTAGGGATGAGCCAGTACCTGTCGATCAACTTTCTGCCGAATGCCGTGTACCGGCCGGAAGTGTGCATTCGCAGCACGCTTGAAGCGGCGCGCACTTACGGCTTTCCGCTGGAACGGCTGATCTTCGAAGCCGTGGAAGGCGAGCACGTTGAAAGCAACAAGCATTTGATGAACATCTTGCGTGAGTATCGTGAGTTCGGTTTCAAGACGGCGATTGATGACTTTGGCGCAGGCTATTCCGGCCTTAACTTGTTGGCGGATTTCCAGCCGGACTTGATCAAGCTGGATATGGCGCTGATCCGCAATATTCACCGCGACCGGGTGCGCCAGACCATCGTGCGTAACGTGGTGAACATGTGTAGAGAGTTGGCCGTTGAGGTGATCGCCGAGGGCATAGAAGATGCCGAGGAAAG
This sequence comes from Pseudomonas sp. EA_5y_Pfl2_R50, assembly GCF_963970475.1. Taxonomy (NCBI): domain Bacteria; kingdom Pseudomonadati; phylum Pseudomonadota; class Gammaproteobacteria; order Pseudomonadales; family Pseudomonadaceae; genus Pseudomonas; species Pseudomonas sp. EA_5y_Pfl2_R50. Next base: position 94,519 of record NZ_CAXAPT010000007.1, read on the forward strand.
AGACTTTCTTGCCGATTGCGGCATTTATCTGATGCAGGGGTACTGGTTCGCCAGGCCTGCTTTCAAATCATTGGCGCAGATCCCGACGAGTGCGTGGCTGGAGAGATAATCCCGTCCGCGCACGTGTGCAAAACGTTGAGCGCATTCACCCAAACAACACCCTCCGCTTGCTCATTCTTGATCATCCCGGACATTTGCTGCCGAAGGTTGCCGTGCAATGACGCTGTTCGGGCGCGGGTGGGTTGACCAGCATTCGTTGTCTCTCCGGCGACTGTCAGTCGCCGGAGAGGCGTAACGCCAATACGTTGAAGTTTGGTGGCAACAGTCTCAAGCAGCACAGCTCCGGGATGTTGCATGACGGTTGAGGATTACTGCGCGGCGGGTACGGCTATCCATTCGCTCAGGGTTTGCTGATATTTGCCGGTGACTTTGTTCAGATGCAGCCACTGATCGACATACAGTTTCCAGCTGATGTCATCGCGCGGCAGCAAGTAAGCCTTTTCGCCGTACTGCATGTACTGATGCGGATTGACCGCGCACAAACCCGGTTTGAGTTTCTGCTGATACAGCGCTTCCGAGGCGTCGGTGATCATCACGTCGGCCTTGTTGTCGAGCAGTTGCTGGAAGATCGTCACGTTGTCGTGCAGGGCCAGTTGCGCCTTGGGCAGGAAGGCGTGAACAAAGGCTTCGTTGGTGCCGCCGGCGGGTTCGACCAGGCGCACGTCGGGCTGGTTGATTTGCTCGACAGTCTGGTACTTGCTGACATCGGCGCAGCGCACCAGCGGGATCTTGCCATCGGTGTCGAGGGTGTTGCTGAAGTAGGCTTTTTTCTGTCGCTCCAGCGTCACCGAAATACCACCCATGCCGATGTCGCACTTGCCGGCCTGCATGTCCGGCATCAGGGTTTTCCAGGTGGTTTGCACCCATTGCACTTTGACGCCGAGGCTGTCGGCCAGCGAGCGGGCCATGGTGATGTCGATGCCTTCGAAGTCGCCGTCGGGGCGTTTGAAGGTGTAAGGCTTGTAGTCGCCGGTGGTGCAGACGCGCAGTTCGCCTTGTTGCTGGATGCTGTCGAGGTGTGTAGGAGCGTGCTCTGCGTGAGCGCCGGCGGCCAAGGTCAGCAGGCCGCAGAAGATCATCGTGCTTTTTAGAGTTGTCATTGCGAATGGGCTTCTGAAAAGGAAGGTGGCCCAGTGTAGTAAAAGGCTTTGCCGGGTGTCATCCCGCGTCCGGACTCAACATGCCGAGCCACGCCACCAAGGCCACGATCAGCAATGCAATGCCCAGTTCTACTGCGACGCTTCGTCTGAGTGCCTGCGCCGCGACGACATGCTGTCCATCGCACAACGCTTGTGCCAATGCCGGACCAAGATGAAAGCGGTTCAACGCCGCCAGCACCAACATCCCGGCAAACAGTAAAACCTTGATCGCGAGCAACATTCCGTAAGTGCCGAGCAGCACGTCGTCCAGCCTCGGGCCGACGATGAGCAGATAGTTCACCACGCCGGTAATCGACAGCGTCAGCACAATCACCGCGCCGACCCATTCAAAGCGCTTGACCGAAATAGCCAGCAGGCCAATGCGCGTCTCATCCCTGGCACCGCGCGCCATCAACATCAGCGCCAGCATCGCGCCCAGCCATGCCCCCGCCGCGAGCAGGTGCAGAATGTCGCTGAGAAAATGCCAGAAACGCAGCGCTCCCTCGTCCATCGCCCCGTGCCCGCTCCAGGCCAGAGAGGCGAGGGCGATTGCGCCGGCAATCGCTGTAAGCGGCAAAACCGGCAGAATCACCACGATGATCAATGCTGTCATCCGCACTGCCCACGCCAGCCCGACATCTGTTTCCAGCACCATCATTTGCACATGCGGCCACAGCGCCGCGAGCGCGGTTTCGCCGCTCATGGAGCGGGTCATCAACACCAATCCTGCCACTGACAACAACGCCCCGATCAATGCCATCCCGCGGAGCATCGGCCGAAACCGCAGCAGGGTCTCAGCGCTGTACAGCACAAACAACGCCAGCCCGAACAACAGCAGCAAATCCACATACAACGCAAACCGCAGGATGATATTGATCAGCTCAACCATCGCTCACTTCACTTTGAACGTGACGTTGCCAGTGATCGGGTGGGTGTCGCTGGACACTGCGCGCCATTCAACCTGGTAAGTGCCGGCGGGCAACGGCGAGAGCGGGGTGATCAGCATGCTTTTCGGGTCGCTGCCGGCGCTGACTTTGGCTTTCATCGGCATCGGTGAATGGGCCATGCCGGGCATTTCGGTCATCACCAGTTTGGCGCCGGAGAAGCGGGTCATCAGGTTCTCCGAAAAGTGCAGTTCGATCTTGCCGGGCGCAGCGCCCTCGGCTCCTTCGGCCGGGCTCGACGACAGCAGTTTCGGGTGAGCCTGGGCGAGGCTGCTCAAGAGCAAGCCGCTAGCGAGTACAAGGGGGATTCTCAAAGTGCGCATGCAAGACCTCCGGGTTGTTTTCTAATGGGATTCAGAACCACATCCGCACACCGAGGACGAGTCGCGCTTCGCTGCGATCCTCGCCCTCATCGCGTGCGAAATCAGCGGTCTTGCCGTAGGTGCGGTTCCAGGTCACGCCGATGTACGGCGCAAACTCGCGGCGGATTTCATAGCGCAGACGCAGGCCGGCTTCGGTGTTGGACAGCCCGGAACCGATACCCCGTTGCGCATCGTTTTTGCCGTAGATGTTGAGTTCAGCGGTGGGCTGCAGGATCAGGCGATTGGTCAGCAGGATGTCGTAGTCGCCCTCCAATCGCAGCGCGCTCTGGCCGCCTTCGCCGACAAACGCCGTGGCCTCGGCTTCGAAGTTGTACAGCGCCATGCCCTGCAAGCCGAAGGCGGCCCAACTCTGCGGTGCGCCGGGTTTGAAGTCCTGGCGCACGCCGCTGACCACCTCCCACCACGGCGAAATTGCGTGGCCCCACAGCGCCTGAATCTCGGCGTCTTCGGTTTTGCCGTTGCTGCGTTCACCTTCGGAGCGCAGCCACAGACGGTCGATGTCGCCACCGATCCAGCCGGACAGATCCCACGCCAGCGCGCTGCCGTCGTCGGCGTCCTGCCATTCGAGTTTGTCGGCGAGGAAGTACGTGTTGATCGCGCGGTCGTGCACCTGATGACTGCCGGGGCTGGTGAACACGGCGGCGCGGTCGGCGTCGGTCAGCGGCGGGATCGGCGTGCGACTGTCGGTCGGCGCGGCGGGTTGCATCATGCCGTCGTCCATGCTTTGCATTGCAGAGTGGTCCATGCCGGACATCTGGCTGTGATCCATCCCCTGCATGTCGCTGGCGGCCATCGCCGAACTGCCAATCAGCAGCACGGATAACGCAGTGAATCGAGTCATGAGGGGCCCCTTCATTCTTCCACCCGCACTTCGCGGAACATGCCCATTTCCATGTGATAAAGCAGATGGCAGTGATAGGCCCAGCGGCCAAGTGCGTCAGCCGTCACGCGGTAGGTGCGGCGGGTGCCGGGCGGCATGTCGATGGTGTGTTTGCGCACCTGGAAGTCGCCGTTTTCGTCTTCCAGATCGCTCCACATGCCGTGCAGGTGAATGGGGTGGGTCATCATCGTGTCGTTGACCAGCACCAGGCGGATGCGCTCGCCGTACTTCAGGCGCAAGGGCTCGGCGTCGGAGAATTTGATGCCGTTGAACGACCAGGCGAATTTTTCCATGTGCCCGGTCAGGTGCAGTTCGATTGTGCGGCTCGGGTCGCGGCCATCCGGGTCTTCGAAGGTGCTGCGCAGGTCGGCGTAGGTCAGCACGCGGCGCCCGTTATTGCGCAGACCGAGGCCGGGGTCGTTGAGTTTTGGCGCGGTAGTCATGGCTTGCATGTCCACCAGCGGGTTGTCTTTTTCGCTGTCGGGATGGGATTGCATCGGCCCCATCGTCGAGTGGTCCATGGCGCTCATGTCCATCGAACCGTGATCCATGCCGCCCATGCCCATGTCGTCCATGCTCACCAGCGGGCGCGGGTCCAGCGCAGGCACCGCGGCCGAGAGTCCCGCGCGAGTGGCGAGGGTGCCACGAGCATAACCGGTGCGATCCATCGCCTGTGCGAACAGGGTATGGACCTCGGCGTCCGGTTCGACGATCACGTCGTAAGTCTCGGCCACCGCGATGCGCAGTTCATCGACGCTGACCGGTTTGACATGTAAACCGTCCGCCGCAACCACGGTCATTTTCAGCCCCGGAATGCGCACGTCGAAGTAGGTCATGGCTGAGCCGTTGATCAGGCGCAGCCGCAGTTTTTCACCGGGACGGAACAGTCCGGTCCAGTTGCTATCCGGCGCGTGGCCGTTCATCAGGAAGGTGTACGTGGCGCCACTGACGTCGGCGATGTCGGTGGGGTTCATGTTCATTTCTGCCCACATCTTGCGGTCGGCAACGGTCGCTCCCCAGCCTTTTTCGCTGACGTCGTTGATGAAATCGCCCACGGTTCGCTTGTGGAAGTTGTAGTAGTCGGATTGTTTTTTCAGAGTCTTCATCAGGCTGGCCGGGTTTTCGTCGGTCCAGTCGCTGAGCATCACCACCAAGTCTCGGTCGTAGTGGAACGGCTCGGGTTCCAGGGCGTCGATCACCAACGGGCCGTAGACACCGGCCTGTTCCTGCAAGCCGGAATGGCTGTGATACCAGTAGGTGCCGTGCTGCCGAACTTTGAATTGGTAGACGTACACCCCGCCCGGTTCGATGCCGTGGAAACTCAGGCCCGGTACGCCGTCCATGTTCGCCGGCAGCAGAATGCCGTGCCAATGGATCGAGGTGCTGTCCTTGAGGCGGTTGCGCACCCGCAGCGTCACGGTGTCGCCTTCGCGCCAGCGCAGCAGCGGGCCTGGCAGGCTGCCGTTGATGGTCATGGCCGTGCGCGGACTGCCGGTGAAGTTGACCGGGGTTTCACCGATGAACAACTCGAAGTCGCTGCCGCTCAGTTCATTCACTTGACCGGGCGCGTCCAGCGCCCAGACCGGCATGCGCCACAGGCTGAGGCCGCCGAGCAGGCTGCCGGCGGCGAAACCTTTGACGAAGGTGCGTCGTGATGGGTTGGAAGGCATGTGCTGGAAGTCCCCGTTTGACTCATGAGGGGAGACTAACCAGCGCCAGCTTTCAGTTGGCTGAGGCGCAGATTACAGTTTTGACAGTTTGCCCGGCTGCGCTACAGGCCGAGGCCTTCCTGCACCGCCAGCAACAGATTGTTTTCCGTCAGCGCGATGGCGTCCAGTTGCTGTCCGGTTTCAATCGACTGCATCCACCAATGGCTCTCCCCGTGTTCATCCACGGTGCGCAGCAGATAGGTGTCGGTGGCGGACGGGTTGATCTGTACCCGGCCGGCGCCATCCTCGGTAAACCGTGCGATGGGGTCAAATGTCAGGGTCTGATGATTGGCTTCGATCACCAGTTGGTCGATGGCGTAATCATGACTTTCGCCGTCGGGCGAGGTTTCGCAAACGTGGGTCGGATTGCGGCGGATTTTCAGGCCGACTTCGGTGACCGGTTGCAGCCACGCTTCGATGCGGTGGTACAGGTCGTAGACCTGCGCCGGCCAGCAATCGATCTCCAGCGCCGCGTCAGCGTGGGTGTGCCGGGTTTGCTTGAGTTTGGCGGCGAGTTCGTCTGCTTTACTCATTTCGGTTCCCTTGGTTTGATGTCTGCCTGTTAATCGTAGACCGTTCAGCGGTGTACAGCCTTGCCTTGCGTCATGCGCCTGCAACACAAGCGTGTCGAAATCAGCGCTGGCCAAGTCTGGTCAGGATCGGAAACCACGGACGCAGGCGTCCCAAGGAGCGGGTAGATGAAAAAGCTGTTTACAATTTTGGCGGTGATCGCCCTGACGGCCGGTAGCATCGGTTTGAGTTCGGCGCGCCAATCGCAGTCGAGCAAGGTCCAGGCGGAATCGGTGGCGGGGGTGTTCGATTACTACCTGCTGACGCTGTCCTGGTCGCCGACGTTCTGCCTGACCCATAAAGAGGATGTGCAGTGTTCCGGCAAGGGTTACGGTTTTGTGCTGCACGGTTTGTGGCCGCAATACGCCAAGGGCGGCTGGCCGGAATCCTGCCCGCCACTGACCACGCTCTCGGCGGCGGAGACCAGCAAAGGCCTGACACTGTTCCCGACCAAAAAACTGCTCGATCATGAATGGTCCAAGCACGGCACCTGCAGCGGCCTCGGCGCAATGGGCTATCTGGATGAGGCGGACAAAGCCGTTGCGGCGGTAAAAATTCCGGAGCCACTGCAGCCGTTCAGCCGCTCGTACTACTTCGAAGCGCAGGAAATCGCCGACCTGTTCCGCAAAGCCAATCCGGGCATTCCGGCAGACGGCATCGCAGTCATTTGCAGCGGCCCGGAGCTGTCGGAAGTGCGCGTGTGCATGGGCAAGGATCTGCAGTTCGGTGCATGTGGCAAGGGTGTGAAGACCCAGTGCCGGGCGGGGGATATTCGAGTGCCGCCGGCGCGGTGATGTGAACGGTTTCTGCGGTTACAGAACAGGCGCCTTGATCGGGCGCCTTTTTTTGCCTGGAGGTTTGAAGCAACCGGCGAATTCACGCATGCTTGCGCCCCCAAAAGGATGACCCACCAGCATTGCAAGGAGCAGTTCATGAGCGGAAAACCCGCTGCCCGCGTCACCGATCCAACCGCCTGCCCGCTGCCGGGGCATGGTACCAATCCCATTGTCAGTGGCTCCCCGAATGTAAATTTCGACGGTCTGGCGGCTGCGCGAATGACAGACAAATCGGCTTGCGGTAGCCCGATTACCGGCGCTGTTGCATCGACAGTGTTCATCAATGGCTTGAACGCCGCGACGCTGGACAGCACCGGTGGGCACGGCAATGTCGTCATCGGCGGTTCAGGCACGGTCATCATCGGGGACACCGTGACATCGGCTCCCTTCAGTGGTTTGCTGCCGATGCCGGTGCATTTCACTGACAAGTTGAAACTGGTCAATGACGTGACCGGTGAGCCCATGCCTGATCACCCTTACGTTATTCAGCGCGCGGACGGGCGTCTGGAGCATGGAGTCTCCGACGCTAACGGGTTCACCCACGAAGTCAGCTCGCACCTGCCTGAAACCATCAAGTTGTTTCTGGAGGCGTGAGGCATGGCGGCTGAAACGGTAACGTGCGCGAAGGGCAACAATTACAAGCTTCACAAGGAACATGCGCTGACGGACAAGAAGGATGTCAGTGACAAGGCTGTGCCGGTGGAGAGTACCAAGGCGGTTGTGGTTTTCGTCGGAGGGGCGGGAGATAAGGAGCGTTATTATTTTTCGGGGCCTTATGGAAACATCCAAGAGGCCCGCAAGGACTTTGATGAGCGCACGAAAAACCTGGCAAAGGAGGGTAAATACAAGTCTGACTGGCTGGGTTACAACCAAGTCAGAGGGAAACAGGACATTCAGCGGCATGTCCTTGGTCTCATTCCCTACAAGAGCTGTCCTGTCTATATCGTCGGTCACAGTCTCGGCGGGTGGAACGGTGCTCACCTTACAAGAATCATGTCGGAATGGGGTTACCGGATTCAGATGCTGATTACCCTTGATCCCGTGGGGGAAGGTGCTTTGGTCTGGTTAGGTTCGGATATTTATCGCGAACGCCCTGATCCTGTAACGGCGGACTGGATCAACATCAAAGCGATGCCGACCCAAAGAGACTCATCCGATGGGGTCGCTGATTTTGGTGAGAAGTGGCTTATCTCCTGCGGCCCTTCATTGAACGTCAATGTAGACACGAATCACGCAAATGCATTGGGCTTGTTTACTGCCCGTATCGCCGGAAGCAAGTCGGCGGGCGATATTCTTTTTGACGCAATCATGAAGGAGTTTCCATGATGTACAGGCTACTTCTTTGCGGTCTGCTCGCTATGTGTTCGGGGTGTGCGAAGGACCACGCAAAGCCTCCCGCAAACCTGAGCTTCAAGTCTGTGGAAAAAGAAAAGTCGCTGCTATACGTCATCCGCTATCGGTCGGATGTTGATGTACTGGACCTTTTTGATCGCGGAGAACGAGTCGGGATGATTTCAGGCATGCTTCATTGCGCCTTGGCGGATGATCATGATTTTTCCGTGGGCAAGGCCATTCGGTTTTCCGCATTCGGCTTGGTCAGATCGGAAAAAAATGAAGATAACAAGGCAGGATTTTCCTATCTTACTCGCGCATTCCTTAGTGAAACCTCCAGCGACCGAAGTACGGAGCGAGACTTGTCAGCACCAGAACTCAACCACCTCCTCGCCAACAAACAACAAATCCCCTGCAAAGTCGTCGTCACCGCCTACGGCTACAAACCCTACTACTCGAACACCATGAACATTCCCGTCGCGGATCTGCTGCGGGAAATCAACAAACCCGAATGACGAAAGCGGGGGGAATTCAGGCAAATCCCCCCGCATCCACTCCCAGCTCACCACGCAAAAACTCTACCAATCCACGCTGCAACCCGCTCAACACACCCTCACGACTGACCAACGCCAACTCCGTCGGCGCCAGTTCCGGCAAATCCGTACACACCTGATGCTGCGGTAACACCGCCGACACCGGCAACACCGAAACTCCGAGGCCTGACGCCACCGCCGCTTGAATGCCGGTGAGGCTGTGGCTGCCAAACGCCACTCGCCATGGCCGTTGCGCAACGTCGAGCAAACGAATCGCCCGCTGTCGGTACAGGCAGCCCTGCGGAAACAGCGCCAGCGGCAGCACGCCACAGGACGAATCAAACTCGGCACTTTTCACCCACACCAGCCGCTCCGCCCAGGTGGCCCACGCCGGGCCGCTGTCGGGTTCACGTTTGATCAGGGCGATGTCGATGTCGCCAGCATCGAGGCGCTGGCGCAGGTCGAGGCTCATGCCGCTGATGGTTTCCAGGCGCGCTTGCGGGTGGCTGCGGGTAAAACCGGCGAGGATCAGCGCCATGCGCCGGGCGTCGAAGTCTTCGGGCATGCCGATGCGCAGGATTTCCAGGTCGAGGTCGCTGGCCAATGCTTCGCTGGCTTCGGCGGACAACGCCAGCAATCGGCGGGCGTAGTGGATCAGCAGTTCGCCGTGCTCGGTGACGGCAACGTTGAGCCCGGTGCGATCGCGCAGCAACAGGGCATGACCGACCGTGTCTTCAAGTTTGCGCACCTGTTGGCTGACCGTCGATTGAGTACGGTGCACGCGCTCGGCGGCGCGGGTGAAGCTGCCTTCATCGACCACGCAGACGAAGGTTTTCAGCAATTCCAGATCCAGCATGGCGGTATTCTCGATAGTGGCTTGGCAACTGACGGTCGGCTATTTATTTAATTTCACACTATCACCGGGCACTCATAAGCTGAAGTCCTCACTACGGAGGAACCGACCGATGACACTCACTTACACGCCGCGTCCGCTATGGCTGACGTTCGATTGCTACGGTACGTTGATCCAATGGGATGAAGGGTTGACAGCTGTGGCTGGCGAAATCCTCAGCGAGAAGGGCGAGCATCGGATCGATGTCGGCCTGCTGATCGAAGTTTACGACCGTCACGAGCATCGCCTCGAACAAACCCCACCGCATCGTTCCTTTCGCGAGCTGAGTGCCCTCGGCTTGCAGCTGGCGCTGCAGGAACTGGATTTGCCGAGCCTGCCTGAGGACAGTCAGCGCCTCGCCGCCGCGATCCCGAAAATGCCGCCGTTTCCCGAGGTCATCGAAACCCTCGCACAGCTCAAGGCGATGGGCTTCAAACTGTGCATCGTCTCCAACACCGATGACGACATCATCGCCGGCAATGTCGCGCAACTGGGTGGCCACATCGACCGGGTGATTACCGCGCAACAGGCCGGAGCCTACAAGCCGGCGCCACGCCTGTTCGACTACGCTCATGAGCAATTGGGCGTCAGCCGCGCTGAGGTCGTGCACATCTGCGCCAGCCCGATGCTCGACCACACGGCGGCGCGGGACATGGGGTTTCGCTGCGTGTGGATCGACCGTGGCACGGGTCGCCAGTTGTTGCCGAACTATCGCCCTGATGCGGTCGTCAACAGCCTCGATCAAGTCTTGCCACTGTTCAAATCCCTTGGCTGGTAATTCACGGAGGCCGCTATGGCTCACACGCTGACCGGCAACGCGCGGGCTTCACGCCCGGCGGCGTTGAACCTCGATACCGACGAGATCCTCACGGCTCGCCAAGAGCTGGCGGCATGTTTTCAACTGGCCGCATTGCACGGGCTGGAGGAGGGCATCTGCAATCACTTTTCGGCGATGTTGCCGGGGCACGACGATCTGTTTCTGGTCAATCCTTATGGCTATGCCTTTGCTGAAGTCACCGCGCAGAACCTGCTGGTCTGCGACTTTCACGGCAACGTGGTGGAGGGCGAAGGGCAGCCGGAAGCAACGGCGTTCTACATTCATGCGCGCCTGCATAAACAGTTGCCGCGGGTGAGAGTCGCCTTCCACACGCACATGCCTCACGCTACGGCGCTGTGTCTGCTGCAGGGGCCGCCATTGCTGTGGCTGGGGCAAACCGCGCTGAAGTTCTACGGGCGCACGGCGGTAGACGAGGACTACAACGGCCTGGCGCTCGACGAATCGGAAGGCGACCGCATCGCTGGCGTCATGGGGGACGCCGACATCCTGTTTCTGAAAAACCATGGCGTGATCGTTGCGGCACCGACCATCGCCCAAGCCTGGGACGATCTCTATTACCTGGAGCGTGCCGCCCAGGTCCAATGGCTGGCGATGGCAACCCAGCGAGAATTGAAGCCGGTACCCCATGAGATCGCGCAACGGGCCTCTGCGCAGATGCGCGAAGGCGACCCCGAAAGTGCACGGGCGCATCTGCACAGTGCGATGCGGCGCCTGGCCCTTCACAACTGATTAACCGCAAAGAAGCAATCGAAAATAAATCGGCGAACGGCGATCATCCAAACTCGCTACGCGCCGATATAACTGGGCGGGATGGGGGCGTTTGCCCCTTACATCCCGGTGGGCTACGCTCACCAATCGAGGGTTTTCCAGCTGGCGCCCTTGTCGTACCTGCCCAGGACACGCTTTTGCCTATCCCCATTCACGATCCGCAACAGACCCCCGGCACGCTCAAGCGCCTGCCACTTCGCAAAGCGGCGGCGCTGTTTGTTGTGGCGGTGTGCCTGTGTCTTTTCGGTTTGCTGTACATGCAACTGGAACAGTCGCACCGCCAGGATCTGGCAGTGGCGAAGATGGCCTCGAACAACCTGACTCGGGCAATGGCGCAACAGGCCGAGGACACCTTTCTCGCGGCAGATCTGGTGATGAGCAGTCTGGTCGACTGGATCGAGGAGGATGGCTACGGCGCCGCACAGAAGGCTCGCTTGCAGCGCACGTTTGCCCGGCGGGTGCAGCAACTCGATCAGTTGCATGGCCTGTTCCTGTTTGAACAGCAGGGGCAATGGGTCATCACTTCGTTCGCGGATTTGCCCCGTGGCAATGGCGTGGCGGATCGTGAGTATTTCAGGTTTCACCAGCAGAATGCCTCGACCCTGGCACACATCGGCCCGGCGATACGCAGTCGCGAGAACGGCGAGTGGATCATCCCGATGTCGAAGCGCATCAATGACCGCGCCGGCAATTTCCAGGGTGTGCTGCTCGCCGGGATCAAGATGTCGTACTTTGACCGCTTCTTCGAAAGTTTCAGCCTGGATAACAACGGCATCATGTTCCTCGGTTTGACCGACGGCACGGTGCTGGCGCACCGGCCCTTCGATGAAAACCTGATCGGATCGTCGCTGGCGCAAGGCCGGATCTACCAGAAGTTGCTGCCCGAGGCCTCCTCCGGTTCGGCAATGATCAACTCGGTGGTGGACGGTGTCGTGCGCTTGTACGGTTACCGGCAACTGGCGTCGTACCCGCTGGTGGTCGCGGCGGCGACCTCGCGGGACACGATTTTCAAAGGCTGGTATGCGCGTGCTATCCAGTCCAGCGTGATCGTTGCACTGCTGATTCTCGGCGTTGGCCTGTTCGGCTGGGTGTTCCTCCATCAAGTGCGCAATGGCGAGCGGATCGAGAAAAACCTGCGCAAGGCTCAGCGCACGCTGGAGCAGATCGCCACTCATGACAGCCTCACGGGACTGGCCAACCGGCGCTTGTTCGAGCGTTCGCTGGAGATCGAGTTTGCCCGGGGCGCGCGGCAGGTCAGCCCGGTGAGCCTGATCATGCTCGATATCGATTTCTTCAAGCGCTACAACGATGCCTACGGCCATGTCGCCGGCGACCATTGCCTTGCTCAGGTGGCACAAGTGCTCAAGGCCTGTTGCCAGCGCAAGTCCGATCTGGCTGTGCGCTACGGCGGCGAGGAATTTGCGGTGCTGTTGCCGGACACGGATATCAATGGTGCGCTGGCGATTGCCGGACAGATTCGCCGCAGCGTCATCGACAAACACATTACCCACAGCGGCTCACCGACGGGCTATCTCACCGTGAGCCTGGGCTGCTATTCGTTTGTTCCAAGTGGCAATGACCGCCCGGAAGTCTTCATCCAGCGGGCCGACGCGGCGTTGTACCAGGCAAAAAATGCCGGTCGCAACCGCGCCGCCGTGTTGTCGCTGGAGGCCGGTCTGGCCGAGCTGATGCGTTCGGATCGCTGAGGTCCGCGCAGGCAAGCAGGCCAAGGCGCTCACCACGGTCTGCTCTTGTTCGTTCAGCTGCCTGTGCCACCGCCCGCGCCGCCGGTGCCACCCCCTGCCGCGCCAGTGCCGCCGCCAGCGCCCGAACCCGAGCCGCTGGCGCCACCGTTGGTGCCGGTGCCGCCGCCCGCCCCGTCGTTGCCAGAACCCGTACCGCCGGAAGGCGCACCGGGTGTGCTGTTGGGTGGCATGGTCGAGCCGCTGGTGGCGCCGGACTTGGTGCCGGTGGCATCCGCGCCGTCGTTGGCAGCAAAGGTCGCCGCAGAGATGGCGGCCAGCAGGCCGGCGAGGAAGAGTGAGGTCAGTGTGCGATTTGTCATGGTCAGTCTCCAGAAAGGGCTGGTTACCTGTCATTGGTCTGACGTGCGCAACACTGGGTGCCTGTCGGGTGACGAGCGGTGTTGTCAGGTGCAACCACTGCAAGTGCCGGAAGGTCACAATTTTTACCGCTCATGGGCAGGAGTTGCGCACGATGAAAAACTTGCGGATTGCCACGTTCAACGTCAACGGTCTGCGCATCGATCACCTGTTGCTCAACCCGGTGCTGAGTCCTTATCTGCACGAGGCGGGCGTCGATGCCTGGGTGCGCAACGAGCCTCACGCCAGTGACCACGCTCCGACGTGGATTCGCATCGGTTCGCGCAAACGGCGCTAGTCGCGATTGGCGAAATCAATTGTCGGGGCGAGGGGTCAATCCCGTATACATGTTGGCCATTGGCGCAGCGATGCGCAGCCACTTGCCTAGGGACCGAGCAATGAGCGAAACACGCCTGACAGACCTGCCTCTCTACCTGCGCCGATTGGGGTTCGACACTCCGCCGGCACCGACGCTGGCAACCCTGCGTCAATTGCAGCAGCGGCATACCGCCGAGTTCACCTTCGAAAACCTGGCGACGATCACCGGCGCGCCGGTGTTGATCGATCTGGCCTCTGTCGAGCAGAAAATCCTTCACGCGGGGCGCGGCGGTTACTGCTACGAACTCAACCACCTGTTTTTTGCGTTGTTGCAGACGCTGGGTTTTGACGTGCGCGGGATTTCGGCCCGGGTGGTGATGAATCAACCTGAAGGCAGCTGGACGGCGCGGACGCACCGCCTGACGCTGGTGACCCTCGACGACGTGCGCTACATCACCGACGTCGGCTTCGGTGGCATGGTGCCTACCGCCCCGCTGATGCTGGATTGCGAAGCCACGCAAACCACGCCCCACGAACCCTTTCGCATTGAGCAACAGGCCGATGGCTACATGCTCCGCGCCAAGGTGGCGGGCGAATGGCGGGCGATGTACCTGTTCGATCTGCAGCGCCAGGAAGACATCGATTACACCGTTGGCAACTGGTATGTCTCGACGCACCCGGAGTCACCGTTCGCCAATCGACTCATGGTTGCGCGCACCGGCGAGGGCTGGCGCAAAACCTTGAACAACGGCAGCTTCGCCCTGCATCGCATGGGCGCCGAAAGCGAGCGGCGCGAATTGACCGATGTCGATGAGCTGATTGCGCTGCTGACCGAAGAGTTCGGCCTTCGCGTACCCGTCCAGCCTCAGCTGCGTGGGGTGCTGGCGCAGATCATCCGGCCTGCCTGACGCTCAGGGTTGTGCAAGTGTTGCCTGATTTGTGGGGGACGTCAGCCGCAGGCAAAAAGGTTGGGTGGCTACCTATCCATTATGTGACCGACAAGTTGTATACAACTCTATAGACATTTGTCCTGAGTATTGAATACAGTGTGCGCATAACAAAAACCAGGGAACCCCCCACCATGAAAACGCCCCATGTTTCACACCAACGGCCCGAGGACGAAAATCTCGGGGTCGGCGCGAATATGGCTTACGGCCTGCAACACGTTCTGACCATGTATGGCGGTATCGTCGCGGTGCCACTGATCATCGGTCAGGCTGCCGGGCTGTCGCCGGCGGACATTGGTTTGCTGATTGCTGCTTCATTGTTTGCGGGGGGGCTGGCGACACTGCTGCAAACCCTGGGGCTGCCGTTTTTTGGTTGTCAGTTGCCGCTGGTTCAGGGCGTGTCGTTCTCCGGCGTGGCGACCATGGTTGCCATCGTCAGCAGTGGCGGGGAGGGTGGCTTTCAGTCGGTGCTGGGCGCGGTGATCGCGGCATCCTTGATAGGGTTATTGATCACGCCGGTGTTCTCGCGTATCACCAAGTTCTTCCCGCCGCTGGTGACCGGCATCGTGATCACCACCATCGGCCTGACGCTGATGCCGGTGGCCGCACGCTGGGCCATGGGTGGCAACAGCCACGCGCCGGACTTCGGCAGCATGCAAAACATCGGTCTGGCGGCTGTCACGCTGGTGTTGGTGCTGCTGCTGAGCAAGGTCGGCAGTTCGACGATCTCACGCTTGTCGATTCTGTTGGCCATGGTGATCGGCACGGTGCTGGCGGTGTTCCTCGGCATGGCGGATTTCTCCAGTGTTACCACCGGGCCGATGTTCGGCTTCCCGACGCCGTTCCACTTCGGCATGCCGACCTTTCACTTTGCCGCGATCCTGTCGATGTGCATCGTGGTCATGGTGACGCTGGTGGAAACCTCGGCGGACATCCTCGCTGTCGGTGAAATCATCGGCACCAAGGTCGATTCCAAACGTCTGGGCAATGGTCTGCGCGCCGACATGCTGTCGAGCATGTTCGCGCCGATCTTCGGTTCGTTCACCCAGAGTGCCTTCGCCCAGAACGTCGGGCTGGTGGCGGTAACGGGGATCAAGAGCCGTTACGTGGTCGCCACCGGTGGGATATTCCTGGTGATCCTCGGTCTGTTGCCGTTCATGGGGCGGGTCATCGCAGCGGTACCGACGTCGGTGCTGGGTGGTGCCGGGATCGTGCTGTTCGGCACCGTGGCGGCGAGCGGCATTCGCACGCTGTCGAAGGTGGATTACCGCAACAACGTCAACCTGATCATCGTCGCGACGTCGATCGGCTTCGGCATGATCCCGATTGCCGCGCCGAACTTCTACGATCACTTCCCGAGCTGGTTCGCGACCATTTTCCATTCGGGCATCAGCTCGTCGGCGATCATGGCGATCCTGCTGAACCTGGCGTTCAACCACTTCACCGCGGGCAACTCGGATCAGCAGTCGGTGTTTGCGGCGGCGGAGGAGCGCACCTTGCGTTATCGCGACCTGGCGGCACTGCGTGAAGGTGATTACTTCAGCGATGGCAAGCTGCATGATTGCGACGGCAATGAAGTGCCGGTGATCGAGCCTGATGATCATGATCATGATCATGGGCACGGCGCACCAAAGGTGCAGGTGAGGCCCAGCGAACATGTCTGACGACGGTGCCTGAATAGAAAAGGGCCGATCTGTGAAACACAGATCGGCCCTTTTCGTTTGTGGGATCAAAAGATGATCTTTTCCAGCGCCCACAAAAAAGCCCCTGAATCTTCCGATTCAGGGGCTTTGCTATTTGGCTCCACAACCTGGACTCGAACCAGGGACCCAATGATTAACAGTCATTTGCTCTACCAACTGAGCTATTGCGGAATTGGTGCGTATGTTACTGATTCAAAAAGAGAAGTCAAGCGCTGGTTGTAAAAATAGCGGATTCACAAGGACGAACGGTGGTTTGTCAGCGATTAGCGATTACCAGAACCGCCGCGGAGGTCTACCATGGCCGCCCGGAAGTGGTCACACGCGCTGCCGGCCATTCGCCAAAAAGGTACGCGCCATGCATCATTCAACCCGCAAAAACGAGGTGCTCGCATGAGCATCACGCAAATCAGCCTCCCTAAAGGCGTCGGCCCGCACGCTGAAAAGCTTTTCGACGCAATCACTCAGGCCAGTACCGCTGAAGCGCTCAATCGCGCCGGCGCCAAGGCGGAAGGTTTTGTTCTTGGCCTGGAAAGCACCAAGGCGATCAAAAGCCAGATCGCCGAATCGCTCTATGTGGCCTATGACGATGCTGCCAGTCAGCGCGCATCCGAACTGGCTTAACTGCCGAAAGTGAGGGTGCCGAGCATCAGTTTGGCGTAAGCCGCCGTCGCCGCCAGTTGCACCAGCCACAGCGCCAGGCCGCCGAGAAACACTCCGGCAGCGACTTGCAGCACCAGGCTCTTGTCGCGTTTCGCCGAGGTGCGGGGGATGAAGTCATCCAGGTCGTCACGGTCGGCGCGCAGGTTGTCGTTTTTCATTTGGTTTCTCACAAAATTCGGTGGTGTCCACAAATCAACATTGTGGGAGCGAGCTCGCTCGCGAATACGTGGGTTCAGTCGCCATCATTGTTGCCTGATGCACCCCATTCGCGAGCAAGCCCGCTCCCACCATTCAAGCTATGTGCAGTCTAGAGGGTATGGGGCGTTATCCGGGACAAATAAAAACGGGAAGCCCGAAGGCTTCCCGTTTTTCATCACGCAGCGTTATCAGATGACCTGAACAATCGCATCCGTTACAGCCTTGATGTTGCTCTGGTTCAGCGCGGCCACGCAGATGCGGCCGGTGTCCAGGGCGTAGATGCCGAACTCGTTACGCAGGCGATGCACTTGTTCAGTGGTCAGGCCGGAGTAGGAAAACATCCCGCGCTGACGGCTGACGAAGCTGAAGTCGCGGCCTGGGGCTTTCTCTGCCAGCAGGGCCACCATCTGCTCGCGCATGCCGCGAATGCGCAGGCGCATTTCGGCTAGTTCGGCTTCCCATTGCGCGCGCAGTTCCGGGCTGTTCAATACGGCGGCAACGATGCTCGCGCCGTGGGTCGGCGGGTTGGAATAGTTGGTGCGGATCACACGCTTGACCTGCGACAGCACGCGCGCGCTTTCTTCTTTCGATTCGCTGATGATCGACAGGGCGCCAACGCGCTCGCCGTACAGCGAGAACGATTTCGAGAACGAGCTCGAAACGAAGAAGGTCAGGCCAGACTCGGCAAACAGGCGCACCGCAGCGGCGTCTTCGTCGATACCGTCGCCGAAACCCTGGTACGCCATGTCGAGGAACGGCACGTGACCTTTGGCCTTGACCACTTCCAGCACGTTGTTCCAGTCCGCCGGGGTGAGGTCGACACCGGTCGGGTTATGGCAGCAAGCGTGGAGGATGACGATCGAGCCGTTCGGCAGGGCGTTGAGGTCTTCGAGCATGCCGGCACGATTCACATCGTGGGTGGCTGCGTCGTAGTAGCGGTAGTTCTGCACCGGGAAACCCGCGGTTTCGAACAGCGCGCGATGGTTTTCCCAGCTCGGGTCGCTGATCGCCACGACGGCGTTCGGCAGCAGTTGCTTGAGGAAGTCGGCACCGATTTTCAGTGCGCCGGTCCCGCCGACGGCCTGAGTGGTGATGACGCGACCGGCGCTGATCAGCGGCGAATCATTGCCGAACAGCAGTTTTTGCACGGCCTGGTCGTAGGCAGCGATGCCGTCGATGGGCAGGTAGCCGCGCGAAGCGTGTTGCGCGACGCGAATCGTCTCGGCTTCGATCACGGCGCGCAGAAGTGGAATTCGCCCCTCTTCGTTGCAGTACACACCGACGCCCAGGTTGACCTTGGTGGTCCGGGTATCGGCGTTGAATGCTTCGTTGAGGCCCAGGATTGGATCGCGGGGTGCCATTTCGACAGCGGAGAACAGGCTCATTATTACGGCGGCTCTGAATGGATAGTGGAGGGACGTGTGGCGCTCCAGCCGAATGCACTAGAGCGGTGCACAAACGGGGAGCTAGTATAGAGGCCATCGGCGAGCCATGGCGACAGGCGAATCGGCTTTTACGGTAAGTTTTTCTGATTATTTCTCGACCGTTAGTCGAATGACCGTGTCAGAGTCTTTACCGGATGTAGGACGTTTGCCTTGAAAGCTTAGGCAATCGCCACCACATTGAGCACAATCCAGGGTTTTTTCTTGCGCGACGGCGGTCGTTTGCGGTCGTCCCCGTGGTGTTCCGCGTCGCTCGGAAAACCACGATTCCAGAGGTGTATATGTCCGAATTCCAGCTCGTCACCCGCTTCGAGCCCGCCGGCGATCAGCCGGAAGCCATCCGCCAGTTGGTCGAGGGCATCGAAGCCGGGCTGGCGCACCAGACGCTGCTCGGTGTGACCGGCTCGGGCAAGACCTTCAGCATCGCCAACGTTATCTCGCAGGTGCAGCGCCCGACGCTGGTGCTGGCGCCGAACAAAACCCTCGCGGCGCAGTTGTACGGTGAGTTCAAGGCGTTCTTCCCGAACAACGCCGTCGAGTACTTCGTTTCCTACTATGACTACTATCAGCCCGAAGCCTATGTGCCGTCGTCCGACACCTTCATCGAGAAGGATGCGTCGATCAACGACCACATCGAGCAGATGCGCCTGTCCGCGACCAAAGCGTTGCTGGAGCGCAAGGACGCGATCATCGTCACCACGGTGTCGTGCATCTACGGTCTGGGTAGTCCGGAAACCTATCTGAAGATGGTGCTGCACGTTGATCGCGGTGACAAACTCGATCAGCGCGCGCTGCTGCGCCGTTTGGCCGATCTGCAGTACACCCGCAACGACATGGATTTTGCCCGCGCGACCTTCCGTGTCCGTGGCGACGTGATCGACATCTACCCGGCCGAATCCGATCTCGAAGCGATCCGCATCGAGCTGTTCGATGACGAAGTCGAGAGCATTTCCGCGTTCGACCCGCTGACCGGCGAAGTCATCCGCAAGATGCCGCGCTTCACGTTCTACCCGAAGAGCCACTATGTAACGCCACGGGAAACCCTGCTCGACGCCATCGAACACATCAAGGTCGAATTGCAGGAGCGTCTCGAATACCTGCGCAGCAGCAACAAACTCGTCGAAGCCCAGCGACTGGAGCAGCGCACCCGTTTCGACCTGGAGATGATCCTCGAACTGGGCTACTGCAACGGCATCGAAAACTACTCGCGCTACCTGTCCGGACGTCCGGCCGGTGCCGCGCCGCCGACGCTCTACGATTACCTGCCGGCGGACGCCTTGCTGGTGATCGACGAATCCCACGTCAGCGTGCCGCAAGTCGGTGCGATGTATAAGGGCGACCGTTCGCGCAAGGAAACCCTCGTCGAATACGGCTTCCGCCTGCCGTCGGCGCTGGACAACAGGCCGATGCGTTTTGACGAGTGGGAAGGGGTCAGCCCGCAGACCATTTTCGTTTCGGCGACGCCGGGCAACTACGAGGCCGAGCATGCCGGGCGCGTGGTCGAGCAAGTGGTGCGGCCGACCGGCCTGGTCGACCCGCAGGTTGAAGTGCGTCCGGCGCTGACTCAGGTCGACGATCTGCTCTCGGAAATCACCAAGCGCGTCGCGGTCGAGGAGCGGGTGCTGGTCACCACGCTGACCAAGCGCATGGCTGAAGACCTTACCGATTACCTCGCTGACCACGGCGTGCGTGTGCGTTATCTGCACTCGGACATCGACACCGTTGAACGGGTGGAGATCATCCGCGATCTGCGTCTCGGCACCTTTGATGTGCTGGTCGGGATCAACCTGCTGCGCGAAGGCCTGGACATGCCGGAAGTGTCGCTGGTGGCGATTCTCGACGCCGACAAGGAAGGCTTTCTGCGTTCCGAGCGTTCGCTGATCCAGACCATCGGCCGGGCGGCGCGTAACCTCAATGGCCGGGCGATTCTCTATGCGGATCGCATGACCGGTTCGATGGAGCGGGCGATTGGCGAAACCGAGCGACGTCGCGACAAGCAGATCGCCTTCAACCTGGAAAACGGCATCACCCCGAAAGGCGTGTTCAAGGATGTCGCCGACATCATGGAAGGCGCCACTGTGCCGGGCTCGCGCAGCAAGAAGCGCAAAGGCATGGCCAAGGCCGCCGAAGAGAACGCCAGGTACGAAGCCGAATTGCGCTCGCCGAGCGAGATCACCAAGCGCATTCGTGCGCTCGAAGAGAAGATGTACCAGTTGGCGCGGGATCTGGAGTTTGAAGCGGCGGCGCAGATGCGCGATGAGATTGCCAAACTGCGCGAGCGGCTTTTGGCGGTTTGACCTTCATTGCCTTGGCGGGCCTCTTCGCGAGCAGGCTCGCTCCCACATTGGATCTGTGTTGTTCGCAAATCCCCTGTGGGAGCGAGCCTGCTCGCGAATGGCGGCAACGCGGTCTTAATGAGACTCCCCGGCCTTCAGCCCTTGCGGCAATTTCCTGGTCAACAAAATCGCCAACATACTGATCCCCAGCGCAATCCCGACAAAGTGAAACGCATCGTTGTACGCCATGATCGCCGCCTGCTGATGGACGATTTCGCTCAGCTTGCCCAACGCCGCCGTATCGTTGCCAAACCGGTCCGTCATCGATGCCAAACGCTCGGCCACCTGCGGATTGGTCGGCACCACCGCCTCGCGCAAATAATCGAAGTAGGTCTTGGTGCGCGCATCCAGAAGTGTGGCGAGCAGGGCAATGCCAATCGCACCGCCGAGGTTACGCAAGATGTTGAACAGACTTGATGCCGACCCCGCGTCCTGCGGCAAGATGTACGCCGTGGCAATCAACGAAATGGTCACCATGATCAACGGCTGGCCCAGCGCGCGGATGATCTGGATCTGATTGAACTGCGGCCCGGCGAAATCCGGATTGAGCACGCCCGAAGAAAAACTCGCCAGCCCGAACAGGCCAAACCCGAGCGTGCACAGCCATTTCGGCGAGATGAACTTCATCAGCTTCGGCACCAGCGGAATCAGAAACAACTGCGGCACGCCCATCCACATGATCACTTCGCCGATCTGCAAAGCGTTGTAGTTCTGGATCTGCGCCAGGTACAGCGGCAATAGATAGATCGAACCGTACAAGCCGACACCCATGCCCAGACTGGAAATGCTCGACAGACCGAAGTTGCGATTGCGCAAGATGCCGAGGTTGATCAGCGGATTGGGTTTGGAGATCTGCACGATCACAAAGGTGATCAGGCTCACCAGCGCGATGCTGCCCAGGGTCACGATCAGGCTGGATTCCAGCCAGTCCTTGCGATGGCCTTCCTCGAGAAAAACCTGCAAGCACCCGAGGCCGATCCCCAGCGTGAGGATGCCGGTGTAGTCAGTGCTTTTCAGTAATTCCCAATGCGCTTCTTTCTTCTCCAGGCCGTACATCAGACCGGCGATCATGATCAGCCCCGGCGGAATGTTGATGTAGAAAATGTATTCCCAGCCCCAGTTTTCCGTGAGCCAGCCGCCCAGCGTCGGGCCGATGGAAGGGGCGAACGTCGCGGTCATGGCGAACATTGCCATGCCTTTGGCGCGATGATGTTCGGGGAGTTTGATCAGGGTCAGGGTGAACGCCAGCGGGATCAGCGCGCCGCCAGTGAAACCCTGCATGGCGCGAAAGACGATCATGCTCTCCAGGCTCCAGGCCATCGAGCACAGCAGTGAGGAAACCAGAAACCCCAGCGAGACCCACACCGCCAGACGTCGAGCCGAGAGCAACTGTACGAGCCACGCGGTCAGCGGAATCATGATGATTTCTGCGACCAGATACGAGGTGGAAATCCACGAGCCTTCTTCCAGCGTCGCCGACAGCGCACCTTGAATATCTTTCAACGACGAGTTGGTGATCTGGATGTCGAGTACCGCCATAAAGGCACCGAGCATCACGCTCATCACCGCAATCCAGTCCCGCCGGGTCGGTTCGCCGACCGGGCGGATCAGTGCATCACCGGCCATTGTCCGGGGCGTCTTTGATGTTCACGGTGGCGGTGACTGACATGCCCGGGCGGATCATGCCGTGCAGCGGGTTGTCGGCCTTGAAAGTCAGTTTCACCGGAATCCGTTGCACGACTTTGGTGAAGTTGCCGGTGGCGTTGTCCGGTGGCAGCAGGCTGAATTGCGCGCCGGAGGCGGCGAACAGGCTGTCGACCCGCGCTTCGATTGGCGTGTCGCTGTAGGCATCGAAGGTCAGCTCGGCTTTTTGCCCGGGCTGCATGTGGCCGATCTGGGTTTCCTTGAAATTGGCCTGTACCCAGATGTCTTCGTCAGGAACAATCGACAGCAGGTAGGCGCCGGCCTGCACCACTTGACCGTTGCGCGCGGCGCGCTGGCCGATAAGGCCGCTGATCGGCGCGTGAATTTCGCTGCGGGTCAGGTTGAGTTCGGCTTGTGCGAGATCGGCGCGGGCGTTGGCGATCTGCGCGTCGAGGCGTTTGATTTCCGCGTTCAGGGCGTTGACCTGCTGGCGCTGGCCCTGCGCGTCGGCTTGCGCCTTGGCCACTTGTGAACGAGCGATGTGGGCGTCGGCGGAAAGGGTGGTCACGCGCTCTTCGGAAACGTAACCGGGTTTGCGCAGGGTTTCGGCGCGTGACAAGTCCATCTGCGAACGGCCGAGTGTGGCTTGGGTGGTCGCCACTTGCGCATCGCTGGCGGCGATCAGGCTCGATTGCTGAGCCAGCTTGCTCTGCGCTTGCAGGCGTTCGGCTTCGCGGGTGGCGAGTGCGGCATTGGCGCGGTCGACGGCCAGACGGAAATCGTTCGGCTCAAGGCGCACCAGCAATTGGCCTTTTTCTACATGCTGATTGTCTTGCACCAGCACTTCGTCGATACGCGCGGCCAACTGGCTCGACACACGGGTAATTTCACCCTGGACATAAGCGTTGTCGGTGCTTTCATAAAAGCGTCCCTTGAAAAACCAATGGGCAAAGAGGCCCCCGGCAATCAACAGAACCAGTAGCAGGAAAATCAACAGGCGACGCTTGAGTTGGGCAGGCATGAGCAGACTGTAGTCAATGAATTGTAAGGAAAGTTATCAGCCGGCGAATCTCGCATACAGCCGATAAGCGGTAAATGCCATCCGCTGATATTTGCCTATTCACCACGGCTTACGGGCGTTACAGACGCAAACTTGGCTTAAATGCCCTGCCTGCTGGAGCGGGGCGGGTATCGCCTGTTACCATTCGCCGCTTGATTGTTTTGCTTTTCATTCTTTTCGAGACATGCCATGACCACCGTCCGCACTCGCATCGCGCCATCGCCTACCGGGGACCCCCACGTAGGTACCGCTTACATCGCATTGTTCAACTACTGCTTTGCCAAGCAGCATGGCGGTGAGTTCATCCTGCGGATCGAAGATACCGACCAGTTGCGCTCGACCCGCGAGTCTGAACAGCAGATCTTCGACGCCCTGCGCTGGTTGGGTATCGACTGGAGCGAAGGCCCGGACGTCGGCGGCCCGCACGGTCCGTATCGCCAGAGCGAGCGCGGCGATATCTATCAGAAGTACTGCCAGCAACTGGTCGACATGGGGCACGCGTTCCCGTGCTTCTGCACCGCTGAAGAGCTGGACCAGATGCGCGCCGAGCAAATGGCGCGCGGCGAAACCCCTCGCTACGATGGCCGCGCGCTGCTGCTGTCGAAAGAAGAAGTCGCCGCACGTCTGGCGGCTGGCGAACCCCACGTGATCCGCATGAAAGTGCCGAGCGAAGGTGTTTGCGTGGTGCCGGACATGCTCCGTGGCGACGTCGAGATCCCGTGGGATCGCATGGACATGCAAGTGCTGATGAAGACCGACGGCCTGCCGACGTACTTCCTCGCCAACGTGGTCGACGACCATTTGATGGGCATCACCCACGTGCTGCGCGGCGAAGAGTGGCTGCCATCGGCGCCGAAACTGATTCTGCTGTACGAATACTTCGGCTGGGAACAGCCAGAGCTGTGCTACATGCCGCTGTTGCGTAATCCGGACAAGAGCAAGCTGTCCAAGCGCAAGAACCCGACCTCGGTGACGTTCTACGAACGCATGGGTTTCATGCCGGAAGCGATGCTCAACTACCTCGGTCGCATGGGCTGGTCGATGCCGGACGAGCGCGAGAAGTTCTCGCTGCAGGAAATGGTCGACAATTTCGACCTCAAGCGTGTGTCCCTCGGCGGGCCGATCTTCGACATCGAGAAGCTGTCGTGGCTCAACGGCCAGTGGCTGCGTGATCTGCCGGTGGAAGAATTCGCTGCGCGCGTGCAGAAGTGGGCGTTCAATTCCGAATACATGATGAAGATCGCGCCGCACGTTCAGGGCCGTGTTGAAACCTTCAGCCAGGTTGCACCGCTGGGCGGCTTCTTCTTCGCCGGCGGCGTCAATCCGGATGCCAGGCTGTTCGAATCGAAAAAGCTCTCGGGCGATCAGGTTCGCCAGCTGATGCAGTTGATTCTGTGGAAGCTGGAAAGCCTGCGTGCGTGGGAGAAAGACAACATCACCGCGACGATTCAGGCCGTGGTCGAATCCCTTGAGCTGAAATTGCGTGATGCGATGCCGCTGATGTTCGCCGCGATCACCGGGCAGGCGAGTTCGGTATCGGTGCTCGATGCCATGGAAATCCTTGGCCCGGATCTGACGCGTTATCGTCTGCGCCAGGCCATCGACCTGCTGGGCGGCGTGTCGAAGAAAGAAAACAAAGAGTGGGAAAAGCTGCTGGGCGCTATCGCCTGATCGCTTTTGCTTCCCCGTATGAGCTGCCGAAGACTGCGATCTTGTGATGCTGTCTTCGGTGCTTCTCCCGAATTTACGGGGGGAGGGCGGTAAGTGATTGTTATGCCGACAAAAAATTTTGAAAAATTTCAAAAATAAGTTTGACAGCCTTTCGATACGCCCTTAAGATTCGCCCCGTCCTCAGCGATGACATCAACGATGAGGGGCTATAGCTCAGCTGGGAGAGCGCTTGCATGGCATGCAAGAGGTCGACGGTTCGATCCCGTCTAGCTCCACCAATTTACACTTCGAAGCTTGGCCACACCGGCTCCGAAGCGATCAACACTCAGTGTTGATCAGTTGTATAGAAGGGTTTGCGTCCCCTTCGTCTAGTGGCCTAGGACACCGCCCTTTCACGGCGGTAACAGGGGTTCGAGTCCCCTAGGGGACGCCAGTTTTACAGAAGCGATATTGCAAAATGTCGCTCCGCCGCGAGGCGAAAAATCCGGGGCTATAGCTCAGCTGGGAGAGCGCCTGCATGGCATGCAGGAGGTCAGCGGTTCGATCCCGCTTAGCTCCACCAATTTTACAGTTCAAGGTCTGGCCACACCGGCCTTGAATCGATCAGCACTCAGCACTGATCAGTTGTATAGAAGGGTTTGTGTCCCCTTCGTCTAGTGGCCTAGGACACCGCCCTTTCACGGCGGTAACAGGGGTTCGAGTCCCCTAGGGGACGCCACGATTACCCGCTCTGCGGGATTTTATAAGGGTCATTCAATTATTGAATGGCCCTTTTGTTTGTCTGGCGTTTGGCCAAATCTCCTTTTTCCTTACACTGTGCTTCAGACCAGCGGTCATATCCTTGACTTGCAGAATATTATTATGCGAATAATATTCTAGTCGTAATATTCGGAGGCAACGATGAACGATAAGAAAGCCCAAACCCGCGAACGCATCCTCAAGGCTGCCAGCGCCGCACTGATTCAGCGTGGCCCGGCCGACCCCAGCGTGGGCGAAGTGATGGGTGCAGCCGGCCTGACCGTCGGCGGTTTCTATGCGCACTTCGAAAGCAAGGACGCGATGATGCTCGAAGCGTTCAAGCAGCTTCTCGGCCGCCGCCGCGACCTGATTGCCGACATGGATGCCGAGCTGACCGGCGAAGAGCGTCGCGCCTTGGTCGCTGCGTTCTACCTGTCGCGCAAGCATCGTGACTCCAGCGACGCGGCGTGCCCGATTCCAGCGTCCATCGGCGAGTTGGGCCGTTTGCCGGAATCGTTCCGCGTCGCGCTGAACGAACACCTGGAATTGATGATTGCGCAGTTGGCGTCCAGCCCCGAGGACACCGACAAAGCCTTGGCCGATGTGGCCTTGATGGTGGGTGGTCTGGCGCTCGCAAGGGCTCTGGGCCCGGGAGATTTATCCGATCGATTGCTGCGCGCGGCCAAGTCGGCAGTGCGTTGACCTGAAGGCAGCACGCCTGAGGAGAGAGCGATGAACACGTTGAAGTGGATTCGTGGCGTTAATGGCACCTTGGGCTGGATTGCACCGAAACGCGTGGCGAGCAAAATGCGTCTGGCCTTCATGACGCCACGTTCGCTGCCTCTTCGCGATTGGGAGCTGCCGCTGCTGGCCAGCTCCGAACGCATCACTTTGCGCTTTGGCCTCTCGGCGCTGCGCTGGGGCCAAGGCCCGACAGTGCTGCTGATGCACGGCTGGGAAGGGCGGCCAACCCAGTTTGCCGCGCTGATCACCGCACTGGTCGACGCCGGTTATACCGTCGTCGCGCTCGATGGTCCGGCCCACGGTCGTTCGCCGGGGCGTGAGGCCAACGTCGTATTGTTCGCTCGGGCGATGCTCGAAGCCGCTGCCGAGTTGCCGCCACTGCAAGCGGTTATCGGTCACTCCATGGGCGGCGCCAGCGCCATGCTCGCCGTGCAATTGGGCCTGCGCACCGAAACCCTTGTGAGCATTGCTGCGCCCGCGCGAATTCTCGGTGTGCTGCGCGGTTTTGCCCGTTACGTGGGGATGCCGCCAAGAGCGCGTTCGGCCTTCATTCGTCAGGTCGAACAGGATGTCGGGATGCGCGCCGCTACCCTCGACGTCGCCCATTATCAACTGGATATGCCCGGTCTGATCGTGCATGCCGAGGATGACAATTTCGTCTCGGTCAAAGAGTCGCAATTGATCCACGAATCCTGGTTCGACAGCCGTCTGTTGCGCCTTGAAGGCGGTGGACACCAGCGCGTGCTGGCCGACCCTCGGGTGGTTGATGGCGTGTTATCACTGCTGGCCGGCCGTAGCCTTCAGGCGCGCCAATCGGCCTGAGCTCCGTTACACTGCCCCGGTTGAATACATTGACCGGGAGTGGGGCATGGGCTGGGATCGGGCAACGCCGTTTACCATTGATCTGCAAGTGGGCGCCGAGGATATCGACGGGCTGGGCCACGCTAACAACGCGGTGTACGTGACCTGGCTCGAACGCTGCGCCTGGCGCCATTCGCAGCGTCTGGGCCTGGACCTGGTCGAGTACCGGCGTCTGGATCGGGCGATGGCCGTGGTCCGTCACGAAATCGATTATCTGGCCGCCGCCTATGAAGGCGACGAACTGCAATTGGCGACCTGGATCGTCGATTGGGATCAACGCCTGAAAATGACCCGGCATTTCCAGCTCAAGCGTCCGAGTGACAACGCCACGCTGCTGCGCGCCCAGACCACGTTTGTCTGCATCGAGCTGTCCACCGGCAAGCCCAAACGTATGCCGGCCGAGTTCATTGAAGGCTACGGCCCGGCGATCCAGATCCCGGACGCCGCTCAAATCTGAAATGTGGGAGCGAGCCTGCTCGCGAAAGCCGTCAGTCAGTTGATATATGCATATCTGACACACCGCTTTCGCGAGCAGGCTCGCTCCCACAAGGTTTCTGCGATTTCTTGCGATATCCAGTAAACTGCCGCACGTTTTTTCCTCAAGTAGTGTTTTCCTCATGCAAATTGCTCTGGCACCCATGGAGGGGTTGGTCGACGACATTCTCCGCGACGTGCTGACCCGTGTTGGCGGTATCGATTGGTGCGTGACCGAATTCATTCGGGTCAACGACCAGTTGCTCACCCCGGCGTACTTCCACAAGTTCGGCCCGGAACTGCTCAACGGTGCGCGTACCGCGTCCGGCGTGCCATTGCGTGTGCAATTGCTCGGTTCCGATCCGGTATGTCTGGCGGAAAACGCAGCGTTGGCCTGCGAACTCGGCTCCGAAGTGATCGACCTCAACTTCGGTTGCCCGGCCAAGACCGTGAACAAATCCCGTGGCGGCGCCGTGCTGCTCAAAGAGCCGGAACTGCTCAACCAGATCGTCGAGCACGTGCGCCGCGCTGTCCCTGCGCACATCCCGGTTACCGCGAAAATGCGCCTGGGCTTCGACAGCCCGGACGGCTCGCTGGTTTGCGCCACAGCCCTGGCTGAAGGTGGTGCCGAACACATTGTGGTTCACGCCCGGACCAAATTGGACGGCTACAAACCGCCGGCCCACTGGGAATGGATTCCGCGCGTACAGGATGTGGTCAAGGTGCCGGTGTTCGCCAATGGTGATATCTGGAGCGTTGAAGACTGGCGCCGTTGCCGCGAAATCAGCGGTGTGGAAGACATCATGCTCGGTCGCGGTCTGGTTTCGCGTCCGGATCTGGCAAGGCAAATCGCCGCTGCCCGCGCTGGCGAAGAAGTGGTCGAGATGACCTGGGCCGAGCTGATGCCACTGATCCAGGGCTTCTGGCTGCAAGCCAAAGCGCAAATGACTGCACGTCAGTCACCAGGCCGTTTGAAGCAATGGCTGGCCATGCTGACGCGTAATTATCCCGAGGCTACCGAGCTGTTTACCGTGCTGCGCCGTGAGACGGAGCCGGATCAAGTCTCGCGTTTGCTCGGTCTGCCGGTCGCCGAAGCGGCCTGAAAAAAATCTGCAAATACGCTCTTGAAATCATTTCAGCGGTCCTTATCTAAGGGTTACGCGATGCCGAATTCGGGTCGCGGAGACAAAAAAACTTGCTGATTTGTTTTCAGGAGATTTGAACCATGAGTACCGCATTTTCCCTGGCACCACTGTTCCGTTCCTCGGTAGGTTTCGACCGTTTCAACGACCTGTTTGAAACCGCCCTGCGCAACGAACCAGGCAGCACCTACCCGCCTTACAACGTCGAAAAACACGGTGATGACCAATACCGCATCGTCGTGGCCGCCGCCGGCTTCCAGGAAGAAGACCTGGAGTTGCAAGTCGAGAAAGGTGTGCTGACCATCAGTGGCGGCAAGCGTGACGCCAACGAAGGTGTGACCTTCCTGCACCAAGGCATCGCCCAGCGTGCCTTCAAGCTGTCCTTCCGTCTGGCCGATCACATCGAGATCAAGGCTGCGGGTCTGAGCAACGGTCTGCTGAGCATCGACCTGTTGCGGGTGATCCCGGAAGAAGCGAAAGCCAAGCGCATCCCGATCAATGGGGCGCAGAAGCCGGTTCTGCAATAATCCGGGCAATGATAAAGGGCGCCAATGGCGCCCTTTTTTGTGTCATTCGAGCAGGGCTTTCAAAACCTCCAGCGCCACCGGACGACTGTGCAGATAGCCCTGATACAAATGGCAACCCAGCCCCTGCAAAAACGCCAACTGTTCCGCGGTTTCCACACCTTCGGCAATCACTTCCAGTCCGAGGCTGGTCGCCATCGCGACAATCGCGCGAATGATCTCGGCATCGTTGGGGTCGGTGGTTGCATCGCGAATGAACGACTGGTCGATTTTCAGCGTGTCCACCGGCAGGCGTTTGAGGTAGGTCAGCGAGGAGTAGCCGGTGCCAAAGTCATCCATCGCGAAGCTCACTCCGAGCTTTTTCAGGCGGCGCATTTTGCTGATGGTGTCTTCCAGGTTCTGGATGACGATGCCTTCGGTGATTTCCAGTTTCAGCAGCGAGCAGGGCAGGCCGTGGCTGCTCATGCTGTGCTCGATGCGTTCGACGAAGTCGTTCTGGCGGAACTGCCGGGGGCTGATGTTCACGCACAAGCTGAAATTCAGCGGGTCGACCAGCTTCAGGGCGATCAGTTGTTTGAACGCATCGCACGCCTCATCAAGAATCCAGGTGCCGACCTCCAGAATCAGCCCGCTGTCCTCCAGCACCTTGATGAATTCGGTAGGTGATTGTGCACCGAGTACCGGGTGATTCCAGCGTACCAGTGCTTCGGCGCCGATGATGCGATTATCGCGGGCGTCCACTTGCGGTTGAAAGTGCACGTTGAATTCGCCGCGCGACAGCGCCAGACGCAGGTCGGTCTCCATGCGCAGCCGTTCGCTGGCCGCTTTCTGCATGGTGTTGTGGTACATCTGCGTCGTATTGCGCCCGGAATCCTTGGCCCGATACAGCGCGATGTCGGCGCGTTTGAGCAGGTCGGTCGGGGTCGAGCCGTGATCAGGGATCAGCGCCACGCCAATGCTCGGTGTCACTTGCAGGCGCTGGCCGTCGAGGAACATCGGTTCGGAGAGTAATTCACGAAGGGTGTCAGCCAGCGAGCGAACTTGCGCGCTGACGTCGTTGCGCGAGCCTTCGAGCCCGCTGAGCAAGACCACGAACTCATCGCCACCCAGACGCGCGACGGTGTCTTCCATGCGCACGCTGGCTTCAAGCCGTGCGGTGATGATTTTCAGCACGGTATCGCCGACCGGGTGGCCCAGTGAATCGTTGATGTGCTTGAAGTGGTCAAGGTCGAGAAACAGCAGCGCGCCGCGCAGATTGTGGCGCTTGAGCAGGGCGATTTGCTGGCTCAGGCGATCCATCAGCAAGGCGCGGTTGGGCAGGTTGGTCAGCGGGTCGTGATAGGCGAGGTGACGAATCTGCGCTTCAGCGTTTTTCAGCAGGCTGACATCACGCGCAGTCAGCAACAGACAGGCGGTTTCATTCAAGGTGATCGGCTCGACCGAGACCTCTACGGTCAGCAGCTCGCCGCGCTTGTTGCGCCCGAGCATCTCCTGATGGTGTACGCGCCCCTTTATCTGCAGCTCGGCCAGCAGCGCCGACCGCTGTTTCTCTTCAGCCCAGATGCCGACCTGATACACGGTTTTGCCCACCACTTCGTCGGCGCGATAGCCGGTGAGGCGACAAAAGCCGTCGTTGACCTCCAGATAGCGTCCGGTGTCGCGCTCGGTGATGGTGATGGCGTCGGGGCTGGAGTGAAACGCCTTGGCGAATTTCTCTTCGCTCGCCTTGAGCGCCGCTTCCGAACGTTGTTGCTGGGTGATGTCGCGCAGGGTGGTGACGATGCACGGCTGGTTGCCGACGCTGATCTGCCGGCTGGAAATCACGCAGGTCAGCGACTGGCCGTCCTTGTGTTGAACGATGATCGCGACGTTGCTCAGGCCCTGTTCGCGGATCACCCGCTCGATGCGTTGCAGGCTTTTTGCCGAAGCGTCCCACAAGCCGATTTCTTCGGCGGTGTGGCCGATCACGTCGACGGCGCTCCAGCCAAAGGTCTGGCTGAAGCTGGAGTTGATCTCGATGAACTCACCGGTTTCCTGGCGCGTGACGCAGATCGGGTCGGGGCTGACCTGGAACAGCGTGGCGAATTTTTCTTCCGAGGCGACCAGCCGCTGTTCGCGTTCGACCTGATCGGTGATGTCCAGCAAGGTGCCGGCCATGCGCAGCGGCGCGCCGTTGTCATCGCGGTAGAGGCGGGCGCGGCTTTCCAGATAACGCGAGCTGCCGTCCGGCAGTTGTACGCGATACGTCAGTTGGTAATTCCCCGCCGGACCTTCGCGCAGGCTGCGGTAGGCGTCGCGCATGCTGTCGCGTTCCTCGCCGGGCACGCCCTCGAAAAACTCGTCGAACGATTCATGGAACGGTTTCGGTTCCAGGCCGTGCAATTGCGCAGCCCGCGCCGAGCCGTAAAGCATGCCGCTGGGAATGTGCCAGTCCCAGGTGCCGAGTTGCGCCGAGTCCAGTGCCAGGTCGAGGCGCTCCTGGCTGTCCTTCAAGGCGTGTTCGGCGGCTTTGCGCTCAGTGGTGTCGAGAAACGTGCTCAGTAAATAGGGCTGACCTTCGAGTTCGACTTTCTGCGCACTGAGAATGCCGTCGTGAACCTGGCCGTTGCTGGCGCGAAACTGCACCTCCATGCTGATCAGCTCACCCTTGGCCTTGGTTTTCTTGACCAGTTCGCCGCGTTGTTCCGGGTGAACCCAAAGGCCCAGCTCCAGCGTGGTGCGGCCAATGGCACTCTGCACCGGCCAACCGAACAGGCTTTCGAAATATTGATTGGCCTCGCTGATCAGGCCGTCTTCCTGGCGGGTCAGCAGCACCATGTTCGGACACAGATGAAACAGCGTGGCGAAACGTTTCTCCGAACTGCTCAGGGCCTGTTCGCGCTGGCGCTGGTGGGTGATTTCGCGAATCACCCCGATCATTCGGGGCCGGCCGTTTTTATCCGGCAGCAGGCTGCCGCTGATCTCCAGCCAGTGCAGGCTGCCGTCGGGCCAGCGGATGCGGTGGTGCATGGCCTGTTCCAGCGGCGCGCCGGCGATCACCGCGTGAAAGGCGCGAACGGTTTTTGCCCGGTCTTCCGGTGGCAACAGATCGAGATATTCGAGGTCTTCCGGCAGCGGTTGCCGAGGATCGAAACCAAATAGCGCCTGCGTACCCCGGGACCAACTGATCTGCCCGCGCTCGATGTCCCAGTACCAGGCGCCGAGCCGGGCGCCGTTGAGCGCGGCGAGCAATTGCGGCGCACTTTCCCAACTCTGCTCGGATTGCCGTGGGTCAACCGCCTGAATTCGCGGCATCGGCGGGATACGGTCAACAGATTTCGGCATTGGTTACGGGCCTTGAGCTGAATGATGCGTTAGGCGCAGGGAAAGCGGCTCTATAGGAGTAGCACAAGTCAGCCGAGAGTCCCTGGCAGATCGATCTGTGCATCGAGCAGGGCCATAAAGGCTC
The DNA here is from genome assembly GCF_963970475.1 of Pseudomonas sp. EA_5y_Pfl2_R50. Taxonomy (NCBI): domain Bacteria; kingdom Pseudomonadati; phylum Pseudomonadota; class Gammaproteobacteria; order Pseudomonadales; family Pseudomonadaceae; genus Pseudomonas; species Pseudomonas sp. EA_5y_Pfl2_R50. The sequence continues at coordinate 127,415 of NZ_CAXAPT010000007.1, forward strand.
TAGCCGCGTTCGATAGCGTCCGTTCGGTGTGCAGGATATAGCCTAGCTGGCGAGTGAGCTGTATGCCCGGTAATGCGATGCTTGCCACTTGGTCATCGAGCATGGTGCGCGGCAAAACGCTCCAGGCCAGGCCAATGGACACCATCATCTTGATGGTTTCCAGATAGTTGGTGCTCATGGCGATGTTCGGCGTCAGGCCCTGGGCCTCAAACAACCGTTGCACAATGTGGTGAGTAAAGGTGTTGCCGCCGGGGAAAACCGCTGGATGACCGGCAATGTCGGCCAGGCTGACGCCGCCGTTGCTGAGCAGCGAATGCTCGGGGGCGACCACGAAATCCAGTGGGTCGTCCCACACCGGCGTGGCTTTGACGAGGGCATGGGGTTCTGGCGCCAGGGTGATGACCGCCAATTCCGCGCGGCCATGAAGAATCTCTTCGTAGGCCACTTCCGAATCGAGGAACTGAATGTCCAGCGCGACCTGTGGGTAACGGCGGGTGAATTCCCTTAATAGTGGCGGCAGACGGTGCAGGCCGATGTGGTGACTGGTGGCCAGCGTCAGGCGGCCGCTGACTTCCCCGGTCAGGTTGGTCAGTGCGCGACGGGTGTCGTCAAGCACGTTGAGAATCTGATAAGCCCTTGGCAGCAGGGCCCGGCCAGCCTCGGTCAGGCCCACTTCGCGACCAAGTCGATCAAACAGTCGCACCTTCAATTGTTGCTCCAGCCCGGCGATGCGTTTGCTGATGGCCGGTTGCGTCAGATGCAAGCGTTCGCCGGCGCCGGAGAAGCTGCCGGTCTCGGCAATCGCGATAAAAGCGTTGAGGTTGGCCAGATCCATGTTCGTATTCCAGTTGGTTATCCAAAGCATAAAAAATATGAATTTGAGTTATTTAATCTAACCCCATAGGATCGGCCTCACAAGCCAAAGGGTTATTGATAAGCCCAGGGCACAGAAACAAGCTGATGAGGAACCGTCTGATGGCCGGCAAAACGCTCTACGACAAGCTCTGGGATTCGCATTTGGTCAAACAGCGCGACGATGGCTCGGCGCTGATCTACATCGACCGTCACATCATCCACGAAGTGACGTCGCCGCAAGCCTTTGAAGGCCTGCGTCTGGCCGGGCGCAAGCCTTGGCGCATCGATGCCAACATCGCGACCCCGGACCACAACGTACCGACGACCCCGGAGCGCAAGGGCGGCATCGAAGCCATTGCCGACCAGGTCTCGCGTTTGCAGGTTCAGACCCTCGACGACAACTGCGATGAATACGGCATCGTCGAGTTCAAGATGAACGACGTTCGCCAAGGCATCGTCCACGTCATCAGCCCGGAGCAGGGCGCAACCTTGCCGGGCATGACCGTGGTCTGCGGCGACTCGCACACCTCGACCCACGGTGCGTTCGGCGCCTTGGCTCACGGCATCGGCACTTCCGAGGTCGAGCACGTGCTCGCCACCCAGTGCCTGGTCGCCAAAAAAATGAAAAACATGCTGGTGCGCGTCGAAGGGCAATTGCCGTTCGGCGTGACCGCCAAGGACATCGTCCTCGCGGTGATCGGCAAGATCGGCACCGCCGGCGGTAACGGCCACGCCATCGAGTTTGCCGGCAGCGCGATCCGCGACTTGTCCGTCGAAGGCCGTATGACCATCTGCAACATGTCCATCGAAGCCGGCGCCCGCGTTGGCCTGGTGGCAGCGGATCAGAAGACCGTCGACTACGTGAAGGGCCGCCCGTTCGCCCCGAAAGGCGCGCAATGGGACATGGCTGTCGAAGCCTGGAAAGACCTGGTCTCCGACGCCGACGCCACATTCGACACCGTGGTGGAACTCGACGCTGCGCAGATCAAGCCGCAAGTCAGCTGGGGCACTTCCCCGGAAATGGTTCTGGCGGTTGATCAGAACGTGCCGGACCCGGCGAAGGAAATGGATCTGGTCAAGCGCGACTCCATCGTCCGCGCCTTGAAATACATGGGTTTGACCGCCAATCAGGCGATCACCGACATTCAGCTGGATCGTGTGTTCATCGGTTCCTGCACCAACTCGCGGATCGAAGACTTGCGCGCCGCTGCCGTGATTGCCAAGGGCCGCAAGGTCGCTTCGACCATCAAACAGGCCATTGTGGTGCCGGGCTCGGGTCTGGTGAAGGCGCAGGCTGAAGCCGAGGGTCTCGACAAGATTTTCCTTGAGGCCGGTTTCGAATGGCGTGAACCGGGTTGCTCAATGTGCCTGGCGATGAACCCGGACCGTTTGGAGTCCGGCGAGCATTGCGCCTCGACCTCCAACCGTAACTTCGAAGGTCGTCAGGGCGCCGGTGGCCGTACTCACCTCGTCAGCCCGGCCATGGCGGCTGCGGCAGCGGTGAACGGTCGTTTCATCGACGTTCGTGAATTGATCTAAAGGAGCGCAGCATGAAAGCTTTTACCCAGCACACCGGTCTTGTCGCGCCTTTGGATCGTGCCAACGTCGACACCGACCAGATCATTCCGAAGCAGTTCTTGAAGTCGATCAAGCGCACCGGTTTCGGCCCGAACCTGTTCGACGAGTGGCGCTACCTCGATGTCGGCCAGCCGTATCAGGACAACTCCAAGCGCCCGCTGAACAAGGACTTTGTCCTTAATGCCGAGCGTTACCAGGGCGCCAGCGTGTTGCTGGCCCGCGAGAACTTCGGTTGCGGCTCCAGCCGTGAACACGCGCCGTGGGCGCTGGAAGAATACGGTTTCCGCAGCATCATCGCGCCAAGCTACGCCGACATCTTCTTCAACAACAGCTTCAAGAACGGCTTGCTGCCGATCATCTTGAGCGACGCTGAGGTGGATGAACTGTTCAAGCAGGTTGAAGCGAATCCGGGCTATCAACTGCAGATCGATTTGCAGGCGCAGACCGTGACCAGCCCGACTGGGAAGGTTTACAGCTTTGAGATCGATGCGTTCCGCAAGCATTGCCTGTTGAACGGTCTGGACGATATCGGTTTGACCTTGCAGGACGGTGATGCGATTGCCACCTTTGAGGCCAGGCATCGCGTGAGCCAGCCCTGGTTGTTTCGCGACGCGTGATTGATTCGAGATTGATGTAGTCAGGGTCGGCCCCTTCGCGCTCCCACATGCGAATGCATTTCAAATGTGGGAGCGGGCTTGCTCGCGAAGGGGCCGGCCCAAACAACACAACTGTCAGGATGTGACGATGACCAGCGCCGCCCAACACACTCAGGTCGTACAAAAGCAATTCGGTGAACAGGCCGCCGCCTACCTGAGCAGCGCCGTTCACGCTCAAGGCACCGAATTCGCGCTGCTACAGGCTGAGCTGGCCGGGCAGGGCGAGGCTCGTGTACTGGATTTGGGGTGCGGCGCCGGTCACGTCAGTTTTCACGCGGCACCGCTGGTCAAGGAAGTAGTGGCGTATGACCTGTCGCAGCAAATGCTCGATGTAGTCGCCGCCGCTGCGATTGATCGCGGCATGAGCAACATTGTCACGGTCAACGGCGCCGCCGAGCGCCTGCCGTTTGCCGATGGCGAGTTCGACTTCGTGTTCAGCCGTTATTCGGCGCACCACTGGAGCGATCTCGGCGTGGCCCTGCGCGAAGTGCGTCGGGTGCTCAAGCCGGGTGGCGTGGCGGCGTTCGTTGATGTGTTGTCACCGGGCAGTCCGTTGTTCGACACTTACCTGCAAAGCGTCGAAGTGCTGCGCGATACCAGCCATGTGCGCGATTATTCCGCCGCCCAGTGGTTGCGGCAGGTCAGCGAGGCCGGTTTGCATGTGCGCAGTACCGCGCGTCAGCGCTTGCGTCTGGAGTACACAAGCTGGGTTGAGCGCATGCGCACACCCGAAGTCATGCGCGCGGCGATCCGCCAGTTGCAGCAGTCGATGGGCAACGAAGTGCGCGAATATTTTGAGATTGATGCCGACGGCTCGTTCAGTACCGATGTGATCGTATTGATGGCCGAGCGATAAGAATTTTTCCGGGCGCGGCGGTTCAAGTCGCCCCGACTGAAGACACGAGGAAAACATGAGCAAGCAGATTCTGATTCTCCCAGGTGACGGTATTGGTCCGGAAATCATGGCCGAAGCGGTCAAGGTGCTGGAGCTTGCCAACGACAAGTACAGCCTGGGTTTCGAGCTGAGCCACGACCTGATCGGTGGCGCCGCCATCGACAAGCATGGCGTGCCGCTGGCCGATGAAACCCTCGACCGCGCCCGCGCTGCTGACGCTGTGCTGCTGGGCGCCGTTGGCGGCCCGAAATGGGACACCATCGAACGCGACATCCGCCCTGAGCGCGGCCTGCTGAAAATCCGTGCGCAGCTGGGTTTGTTCGGCAACCTGCGTCCGGCGATTCTTTACCCGCAACTGGCGGAGGCCTCGAGCCTGAAGCCGGAAATCGTTGCCGGTCTGGACATCCTGATCGTCCGTGAGCTGACGGGCGGCATCTACTTCGGCGCGCCACGCGGCACCCGCACTCTGGAGAACGGCGAGCGTCAGTCCTACGACACGCTGCCTTACAGCGAAAGCGAAATCCGTCGTATCGCCCGCGTCGGTTTCGACATGGCGATGGTACGTGGCAAGAAGCTGTGCTCGGTGGACAAAGCCAACGTGCTGGCCTCGAGTCAACTGTGGCGCGAAATCGTCGAGGAAGTGGCCAAGGATTATCCGCAGGTCGAACTGAGCCACATGTACGTCGACAACGCGGCCATGCAACTGGTGCGTGCACCGAAGCAGTTCGACGTGATCGTCACCGACAACATGTTCGGCGACATCCTCTCCGACCAGGCCTCGATGCTCACCGGTTCCATCGGCATGCTGCCGTCGGCCTCGCTGGATACCAACAACAAGGGCATGTACGAGCCTTGCCATGGTTCGGCGCCGGATATCGCCGGCAAGGGCATTGCCAACCCGCTGGCGACCATTCTGTCGGTGTCGATGATGCTGCGTTACAGCTTCAATCTGCAGGACGCCGCCGATGCCATCGAGAAAGCGGTCAGCGTTGTGCTTGATCAAGGGCTGCGCACTGGCGACATCCATTCGCCGGGTTGCACCAAAGTCGGTACGCAGGAAATGGGCGACGCAGTAGTCGCCGCGCTGCGGAATCTGTAATCTCTCGGGCCCGCTGCGAAATTCAATACAAAGCAGCGGCCCACTTTTCAAGAAGGTGTAGTTGCGATGAAACGTGTAGGTCTGATCGGTTGGCGCGGGATGGTCGGTTCCGTGCTCATGCAGCGGATGCTGGAAGAGCAGGATTTCGATCTAATCGAGCCGGTGTTTTTCACCACGTCCAACGTCGGTGGCCAAGGTCCGTCCGTGGGCAAGGACATTGCTCCGCTCAAGGATGCTTACAGCATTGACGAGCTGAAGACCCTCGACGTGATTCTGACCTGCCAGGGTGGCGACTACACCAGCGAAGTGTTCCCGAAGCTGCGCGAAGCCGGCTGGCAGGGTTACTGGATTGATGCGGCGTCGAGCCTGCGCATGAACGATGATGCGGTGATCATTCTCGATCCGGTCAACCGCAAGGTCATCGACCAGCAACTTGACGCGGGCACGAAGAACTACATCGGCGGCAACTGTACCGTCAGCCTGATGCTGATGGGGTTGGGCGGTCTGTTCGAAGCCGGTCTGGTCGAGTGGATGAGCGCCATGACCTATCAGGCGGCATCCGGTGCCGGCGCGCAGAACATGCGTGAACTGATCAAGCAAATGGGCGCGACCCATGCTGCGGTTGCCGATCAACTGGCCGATCCGGCCAGTGCGATCCTCGATATCGACCGTCGCGTGGCCGATGCCATGCGCAGCGAAGCGTACCCGACTGAAAACTTCGGCGTGCCGCTGGCTGGCAGTCTGATCCCGTGGATCGACAAGGAACTGCCGAACGGCCAGAGCCGTGAAGAGTGGAAGGCCCAGGCCGAGACCAACAAGATTCTCGGTCGCTTCAAGAGTCCGATCCCGGTCGACGGCATCTGCGTGCGTATCGGCGCCATGCGTTGCCACAGTCAGGCGCTGACCATCAAGCTGAACAAAGACGTACCGATCGCCGATATCGAAGGGCTGATCAGCCAGCACAACCCTTGGGTCAAGCTGGTACCGAATCAGCGCGATATCAGTATGCAGGAGCTGAGCCCGACCAAGGTCACCGGCACCCTGAATGTTCCGGTCGGCCGTCTGCGCAAGCTGAACATGGGCTCGCAGTTCCTCGGCGCGTTCACCGTTGGTGACCAACTGCTGTGGGGCGCGGCCGAACCGCTGCGTCGCATGCTGCGGATTTTGCTTGAGCGTTGATTGCTTGAAGCAATGAAAGAACCCGTACCTTGTGAGAGGTGCGGGTTTTTTTATGCCCGGAGTTTCTCGGGTGACTGTGCCGGCCTCTTCGCGAGCAAGCCCGCTCCCGCATGGGAATGCATTTCAAGTGTGGGAGCGGGCTTGCTCGCGAAGACGTCCAAACGGCCACCACAAATCCCGCAGAAATTGCCTGCATGGCAACCACCCGGTAAAGTGCCGCTCCCCCCGTTTCGCCAGAGGCTCGTACCATGACCCAGACCCTAGACATTGCCGTAATCGGCGCCACCGGTACTGTTGGCGAAACCCTCGTGCAGATTCTCGAAGAACGCGACTTCCCGATTGGCACCCTGCATCTGCTCGCCAGCAGCGAATCCGCTGGCAGCTCGGTACTGTTCCGTAACAAGAACGTGCGCGTGCGCGAAGTCGATGCGTTCGATTTCAGCAAGGTCGCACTGGTGTTCTTTGCCGCCGGCCCGGCCATCACCCTGAGCTATGTCGCCCGTGCCCATGCCGCCGGTTGCTCGCTGATCGACCTGTCCGGTGCGTTGCCCGCCGATCAGGCGCCACCAGTGGTTCCGGAAGCCAACGCTGATGTGCTCGCCGGTTTGAAAGCACCATTCCAGGTCGGCAGCCCTAGCCCGTCGGCCACTTCGCTCGCCGTGGTGCTGGCGCCGCTGCTCGGTCTGCTTGATCTGCAATACGTCAACGTCACTGCCAGTCTCGCCGTTTCTGCTCAGGGGCGCGAAGCCGTCACCGAGCTGGCGCGGCAGACCGCCGAGCTGCTGAACATGCGTCCATTGGAGCCGACGTTCTTCGACCGGCAGATGGCTTTCAACCTGCTCGCCCAGGTTGGTACGCCGGATGCGCAAGGCCACACACTGCTGGAGAAGCGTCTGGTGCACGAGTTGCGTCAGGTGCTGGCGAAGCCTTTATTGAAGATTTCCGCAACTTGCGTTCAAGCCCCGGTGTTTTTTGGCGATAGCTTTAGCGTGACCTTGCAGTCAACGAGCGCGGTCGACCTGCAAAAGGTCAACGCCGCACTCGAAGAGGCATGCGGTATCGAACTGGTCGAAGCCGGGGATTACCCGACCGTCGTCGGTGACGCGGTGGGGCAGGACGTGGTCTATGTCGGGCGGGTGCGCAGCGGTGTCGACGACCCGACGGAACTTAATCTGTGGCTGACGTCAGATAACGTGCGCAAGGGCGCGGCCCTCAATGCTGTGCAGGTGGCTGAATTGTTGATAAAAGACCTGCTGTAAAAGATACTTGGCAACAATTTGTCGACTGATTCTAGGCGAACGCTATGCTTGCCCGGAGCACTTGATAACGTGTCACCCTCCGGGACTTTCCGGGGCATCAAAGAAATGATCGCGCGCGGCACCTTTCGTCGTCGCGCGCAATGCCTTACGGCAGCGGCAATCAATATCTTCTCGCTGGCCGAGGAACGTTCAAACAAAGGATGAGGCTATGGTTCAAGTTCGCAAACTGGTGTTAGCAATAGCGGCCGCCTCGGCGCTGTCCTCCGGTATGGCGCATGCCCTCGGGCTCGGGGAGCTGACCCTGAAGTCGACCCTGAACCAGCCGCTGGTGGCTGAAATCGAGCTGCTCGATGTCAAGGATCTCACCGCTGCCGAAGTGGTGCCGAGCCTGGCTTCAGCCGAAGACTTTGCCAAGGCTGGCGTTGATCGCCAGGCCTTCCTCAACGACCTGACATTCACTCCGGTGCTCAACGCCAGCGGCAAGAGCGTGCTGCGTGTGACGTCGAGCAAGCCGCTGTCGGAACCGATGGTGAAGTTCCTTGTGCAGGTGATGTGGCCCAACGGTCGTCTGCTGCGCGACTACAGCGTTCTGCTGGACCCGTCGAAATTCTCGCCACAGACTGCTGATGCTGCCGCGCAGCCGGCGCCGTCGCAAACGATTAGCGCGCCGACCACGGGCGCCACGCACCCGGCGCAATACACCACCACGCCACGCGATACCTTGTGGGAAATTGCCGCGAAGGCCCGCAATGGCGGTTCGGTGCAGCAGACCATGCTGGCGATTCAGGCGCTGAACCCGGACGCATTCATTGGCGGCAACATCAACCGCCTCAAGACCGGTCAGGTGCTGCGTCTGCCGGACCCGGTGCAAAGCACCGCGTTACCGCAGGCCAAGGCTATCGCTGAGGTCGCGGCGCAGAACGAGGCCTGGCGTCAGGGGCGTCGCTACGTGGCCAAGCCTGGCACCGGCCAGCAGCAGCTCGATGCGACCAATCGTGGTCGTGGTAACACCGGCGCTGCGCCGAACACTCAGGACAATCTGAGCCTGGTCTCCGCTGAAAGCGCCAAGGCGCGCGGCAAAGGTCCGGCGGGCGATGCCAAGGCGCTGAGCAACCAGCTCGCAGTCACTCAGGAAAGCCTCGACACGACCCGTCGTGACAATGAAGAACTGAAAAGCCGCATGTCCGATCTGCAAAGTCAGTTGGACAAGCTGCAAAAACTGATCGAGCTGAAGAATAATCAACTGGCGAAAATGCAGGCCGAAGGGGCGGGCGCCGCGCCTGGCTCCGCCGCTGACGGTTCGGTTCCGGCGATCACGGCTGAGCTGGCAGCGACCCCGCCGGCGACCCCGGCTGAAGCTTCACCGACGCCGGAGTCGGCTATTGCGCCACCTGCCGAAACGCCGGTTGAGCCAGTGGTCACACCGGTTGTCGAGTCGAAACCGGCCGACGAGGACAAGACCTTCAACGAACTGCTGACCAACCCGATTCTGCTCGGTCTGATCGGCGGCGGTGCGGTGGCTCTGCTGCTTCTGTTGCTGTTGCTGGCACGTCGTCGCAAGGCCCAGCAGGAAGCCGAGAAGCACCTGCGCATGGCCCGCGCATTGTCGGAGGAGCAGGAATTCTCCGCCGAGCAGGATCTGCCGGAAAGCAGCTTCGAGGGCCTGGAAACGCCGGCGGCGAGCGTCAAGCTCAACACCCCGGCGCCGGCGCCGACTCCAGCGCCAGCTGCGGTCGTGGCGCCTGTGGTCATGACCACGCCGATTGCGGCGCCATTGGTGGCGCCGGCTTCCGAGCGTTCCGATGACGTGCTGGACAAGGCTCAGTCGCACATAAACGCCGGTCGCCTGAATCAGGCTGCGGCGCTGCTGGAAGAGGGCGTGAGCCTGGAGCCGCAGCGCAGTGATCTGCGTCTGAAGTTGATGGAAGTCTACGGCCAGCAGGGCGACCGCGATGCGTTCGTCTCGCAGGAGCGTCAGCTGGTGGCCAATGGCGACAACTTCGCCAAGGTTGAAGAGCTGAAAAGCCGCTTCCCGGCCATGGCGCTGGTGGCTGCCGGTGGTCTGGCGGCCGCCGCCGTCGCTGCCGAACTGGACGCGCAATACGTCAAGGATCTGCTGCTTGATGAGCCGCCAGCGCCTGCGCCGGCACCTCAGGACGACGATCTGGACAGCGCGTTCGACCTGAGCCTGGACGACCTCGACAATATCACGCCGGTAGAGCCTGCGCCTGTGGTTGAGCCTGAGGCGCCGGTCGAGCTGGACGAATTCCCGTCTGATGATGACCTGAGCTTCGAATCGGTTCTGCAACAGCAGACCGAGATCAAAGAGAATCTCGACGATCTGTCGGACTTCGACCTGGATCTGGATCTCGGCGCTGAGCCATCGCCAGCTACGCTGGCCGAAGATGACTTCATGCTTGATCTGGACGATGGCGTGAAGGATCTGGCACCGGTCGAACCGCCGGTCGTGGCTGACGTGCCACAGGATGATCTGGAGCTGCCAGCCGATTTCGATCTGTCGCTGGCCGACGAAATGGATAGCAACCCGGCGGCTGAGCCTGACGCATTTGCAGCGGAGCTGGATGACGTCAACGCCGAGCTGGATCGCCTGTCGCAGAGCATTGCCGAGCCAACCTTCACCGAGGCCGATGCAATGAAGGGGGATGATCTTGGCGAAGATGATTTCGACTTCCTTGCTGGCACCGATGAAGCCGCCACCAAGCTCGATCTGGCTCAGGCCTACATCGACATGGGTGACGCCGACGGTGCACGCGACATCCTCAACGAAGTGTTGACCGAGGGTGACGAGAAGCAACGTGGCGAAGCCAAGGACATGCTCTCAAGCTTGTAATCAGTCCAGCGGTAAACGAAACGGCAGCTCACAGAGGCTGCCGTTTTTGTTTGTGCCGTATTCAATGGCGTCTGATCCACCGCTTTCGCTTCCACAGGAGAGTGCATTCCAGGTGTGGGAGCGGGCTTGCTCACGAAGTGGTCGCTCACGCGACAGAGAACTCTCTGGCATCCACGAACCACAGCCTTATAATGCCCGCCTTTGCAAAAACAGCAGGCTGTCCCACCTTGGCAAACATAGATAACCCGGTCGCCGAAATGGCCCCTGACGGCTTTTACCGTGTAGCGTTGGGCGTTGAGTACAAAGGCTCGCGCTACAGCGGCTGGCAGCGTCAGTTGACGGGTGTGGCGACGGTACAGGAAGCGCTTGAAAAAGCCTTGTCGAAAGTCGCCAACTCGCCGGTCTCGCTGCAGTGCGCCGGGCGCACTGACGCCGGCGTGCATGCTTGCGGACAAGTGGTGCATTTTGACACGCAGGTTGATCGCTCGCTGAAAGCCTGGGTCATGGGCGCCAATATCAATCTGCCTCACGACATCAGTGTCAGTTGGGCGCGGGTGATGCCGGCGCATTTCCATGCGCGGTTCAAGGCCATCGCCCGGCGCTATCGCTATGTGATCTACAACGATCAGATTCGTCCGGCGCATCTCAACGAAGAAATCACCTGGAACCATCGCCCGCTGGATGTCGAGCGCATGGCCGAGGCTGCGCAGTACCTGATCGGCACCCACGATTTCAGTGCGTTTCGTGCCGGCCAGTGCCAGGCCAAGTCGCCGATCAAGAAAATGCATCATCTTCGTGTAACTCGCCACGGCAAGATGATCGTGCTCGACATACGCGCCAATGCTTTCCTGCATCACATGGTGCGCAACATCGCCGGTGTATTGATGACCATCGGTGCTGGCGAGCGTCCGGTCGAATGGATGAAGGAAGTGCTGGAAAGCCGCGAACGTCGCTCCGGCGGGGTGACGGCGCATCCCTACGGGTTGTATCTGGTGCAAGTCGAGTACCACGACGAATTCCCGTTGCCCGAGCGTTTTATCGGGCCACATTTCCTTACGGGTTTCTCCGAACTTGACGGCTGACGCCCTCGGACGCTTTTGTTACCATCCGGGACTTTCTCGGATTTTGCCTTGGAGTTTTTCCCGACATGTCAGCCGTTCGCAGCAAGATCTGCGGGATTACCCGCATAGAAGATGCGCTGGCCGCCGTTGAGGCCGGGGCGGATGCGATCGGTTTCGTGTTTTACGACAGGAGTCCACGGGCAGTGACCGTGCAACAGGCGCGCGCAATCATCAAGGCATTGCCGCCATTCGTGACCACCGTGGGCCTGTTCGTCAACGCCAGCCGCTGCGAGCTGGGGGAAATCCTCGATGCCGTGCCGCTGGATCTGCTGCAGTTCCATGGCGATGAAGACGTCGAAGCCTGCGAAGGCTGGCATCGTCCGTATATCAAGGCGCTACGGGTCAAGGCTGGTGATGATATCGCCGCTGCTGTGGATGCCTATCCAGGCGCCAGCGGCGTGCTGCTCGATACCTATGTCGAAGGCGTGCCCGGCGGAACCGGTGAGGCGTTCGACTGGTCACTGATTCCGCAGAGGTTGAGCAAGCCGTTGATTCTCGCGGGCGGTTTGACCCCCGAGAATGTCGCAGACGCCGTGGCGCGGGTAAAACCGTATGCGGTGGATGTCAGCGGCGGGGTAGAGGCGAGCAAAGGCATCAAGGATCACGCAAAGATTCGCGCATTCATCAACGCTGTACGCAAAGCGCCATATTGATGTGACGGCTGGCAGTCTGCCGCCGTCCATCAATGCACTTGCACAAAGCAGGCGCGGCTGAGGGTTTATGGAATGTACGCAGGTCATGTTTCGCGCTGACCGTGACGGTTCATCAACCATCGCCACACACATGAATTTAGCTGAAGGGCATACGCGGGGCTGCGAACCAGAGCGTTCGGGCCGCCGGTACTGGAGAAAGAAAGCATGAGCAACTGGTTAGTAGACAAACTGATCCCTTCGATCATGCGTTCCGAGGTCAAGAAGAGCTCGGTCCCTGAAGGTCTGTGGCACAAATGCCCGTCCTGCGAGGCGGTGCTGTATCGTCCTGAGCTGGAAAAGACCCTGGACGTTTGCCCCAAGTGCAACCACCACATGCGCATCGGTGCACGTGCGCGCATCGACATCTTCCTCGATGCCGAAGGTCGCAACGAGCTGGGCGCTGATCTGGAGCCGGTTGACCGTCTGAAGTTTCGCGACGGCAAGAAGTACAAGGATCGCCTGACCGCTGCACAGAAGCAGACCGGCGAAAAAGACGCGCTGATCTCTGTCAGCGGCACCTTGCTGGGCATGCCGGTGGTCGTTTCGGCGTTCGAATTCAACTTCATGGGTGGCTCCATGGGGGCTATCGTCGGCGAGCGTTTCGTGCGCGCCGCCAACTACGCCCTGGAAAACCGTTGCCCGATGATCTGCTTCGCCGCCTCCGGCGGTGCGCGCATGCAGGAAGCCCTGATCTCGCTGATGCAGATGGCCAAGACCTCGGCTGTGCTGGCGCGTCTGCGTGAAGAAGGCATTCCGTTTATCTCCGTGCTGACCGACCCGGTCTACGGTGGTGTTTCCGCCAGTCTGGCAATGCTCGGCGACGTGATCGTTGGCGAGCCGAAAGCCCTGATCGGCTTCGCCGGTCCGCGCGTAATCGAGCAGACCGTGCGTGAAAAACTGCCGGAAGGCTTCCAGCGCAGCGAATTCCTGCTGGAACACGGCGCCATCGATATGATCATCCATCGCCAGGAGCTGCGCCCGCGTCTGGGTAACCTGCTGGCACAAATGACTGGCCAACCGACGCCGAAATTCGTCGCGGCGCCCATCGAGCCTATCGTGGTTCCACCGGTACCTGCTGGCCTATGACCGAGCGCACCCTTGGCGAGTGGCTCGCCTACCTGGAACAGTTGCATCCGTCGGCCATTGATATGGGGCTGGAGCGTTCGCAACAGGTAGCGTCCCGCATGGGACTGGGCCAGCCGGCGCCTCGGGTGATCACGGTCACTGGCACCAACGGCAAGGGTTCAACCTGCGCCTTCGTGGCTTCCTTGCTGCGCGCGCAGGGTCTGAACGTAGGTGTCTACAATTCTCCGCACCTGCTGCGTTACAACGAGCGGGTGCAGCTCAATGGCGTCGAAGCCACTGACGCGCAGCTGTGCGAAGCCTTTGCTGCAGTTGAAGCCGGGCGCGGCGACACGTCCCTGACGTACTTCGAAATGGGCACCCTCGCGGCATTCTGGCTGTTTCAACAAGCCGGTCTTGATGCGGTGGTGCTGGAAGTCGGTCTGGGCGGGCGTCTGGATACCGTCAACGTTGTCGATGCCGACATCGCGCTGGTCACCAGCATTGGCGTGGATCACGCCGATTATCTCGGTGATACCCGCGAATCCGTAGCCTTCGAAAAGGCCGGGATCTTCCGTCAGGGCAAACCTGCCCTGTGTGGCGACCTCAACCCTCCGCAACCACTGCTCGACAAGGCGCGTGAGCTGACGTGCCCGTTCTTCCTGCGTGGGCGTGATTTCGACCTCGGAATCACCGATCAGCACTGGCAATGGCGCGGCACCGATGCGCAGGGCAAGGTTGTCGAGTTGCACGACTTGCCGCTGCTGGATCTGCCGATGGAAAACGCCGCGCTGGCGTTGCAGGCGTATCTGTTGCTCGGTTTGCCGTGGCATGCGCCGCAGATTGTCGCGGCCTTGCAGGCGACGCGTGTGGTCGGACGCCTGGATCGCCGCTCGTTCGAGTGGAACGGCAAGCGCCTGAATGTGTTGCTGGATGTTGGCCACAATCCCCATGCCGCCGAGTATCTGGCCCGTCGCCTGGCCGCGCGGCCACCGGTTGGCAAGCGCCTGGCCGTGTTCGGTCTGCTGGCGGACAAGGATCTGGATGGTGTTCTCGGTGAATTGAGTGCTAGTGTCGCGCACTGGGCTGTCGCGCCGCTGGATTCACCGCGCGCGCGGCCGGTGGCTGAATTAAACGCGGCATTGCAGAACCTTGGCGCGTCCGTCACGTCTTACGAGAGTGTCGCGGCGGCGCTGGAAGGGCAGTGCGCTGTGGCAACCAGCGACGACGAGATTCTGTTGTTCGGATCATTTTATTGTGTCGCCGAGGCCCTTGAATGGCTGGCCCGGCGCTCCACGGAGGAAGCGGCAAATGGCTTTGCTGGATAAAGCGTACAAGCAGCGCATGGTTGGCGCTTTGGTGCTGGTCGCGCTGGCGGTGATTTTCCTGCCGATGCTGTTTTCCCGTCAGGACGAGCAGCGTCAGGTGACGGTGGAGGCGCCTGCTGCGCCGCAAGCACCGGTCGTGCCGCAAGTGCAGATGGAAGTGGTGGCCGTGCCCGAACCGCAAGCCTTGCCGCAAGAGCCGGTGCCGAGCGATGAAGAAGTTGCCGAGCAGGTCGCACCAGTTACACCGATTGCTCCAGCTGCGGCACCCACTCCGGCACCAGCGCCTGTAGCAAAGCCCGTCGCGCCGGCCCCGGCGGCCAAGCCGATGCCTGCGCCTGCGCAGCCTATCGCCGCTGCACCTGCCAAGCCTGACGTCAGTCAGAGCCGCGTCGATGCCAATGGTTTGTCAGTCAGCTGGTCGGTGCAACTCGCCAGCCTGTCGAGCCGCGACAGTGCCGAAAGTCTGCAAAAGAACCTGCGCAGCCAGGGCTACAATGCCTATATTCGGTCGTCCGACGGCAAGAACCGGGTGTTTGTCGGGCCGCTGATCGAACGTGCCGAAGCCGACCGTTTGCGTGATCTGCTGGACCGCCAGCAGAAGCTCAAGGGCTTTGTCGTGCGCTTCCAGCCTGAACGCGGCTAAAAACTATCGCCTCGATTGAAATGCACGCACAATCGCAGCTTACCGAGAGGCATGCGCTCTGCTAAAATGCGCCGCCTTATCCGTCTGTAGGCTGCACTGTGCCATTTACCTGGGTTGACTGGGCGATCGTTGCAATCATCGCCATCTCCGCTTTGATCAGTTTGAGCCGCGGCTTCGTCAAGGAAGCATTATCGCTGGTGACCTGGATCATCGCAGGAGCTGTTGCCTGGATGTTCGGTGGCTCACTGTCCGAGTACCTCGCCGGATACATCGAAACCCCATCGGCTCGCGTGATCGCGGGCTGTGCCATCATGTTTGTCGCCACACTGATCGTGGGCGCAATGATCAATTATCTTATCGGCGAGTTGGTTCGCGTTACCGGGTTGTCCGGGACCGACCGATTCCTCGGCATGGCTTTCGGCGCTGCGCGTGGCGTGTTGCTGGTGGTCGTGGCGGTCGGGCTGTTGAGCCTGGGGCCGGTACAGCAGGACGGGTGGTGGAAAGAATCACAGCTCGTGCCAAAGTTTCTATTGGTCGCCGACTGGTCCAAGAACCTGATACTCGGGTGGAGCAGTCAGTGGCTTGCCAGCGGAATCAGCGTACCCGCTGATATTCCGTTCAAGGAGCAACTCTTGCCGTCGGCGAAAACGCCTCAGTGAGTGTTGTTCAGTTCAGATCCATTAAGTAGGGGTTGCGTCGCATGTGTGGCATCGTCGGTATCGTCGGTAAGTCGAACGTCAATCAGGCGCTGTATGACGCGCTAACCGTGCTCCAGCACCGCGGCCAGGACGCTGCCGGTATCGTGACCAGCCATGATGGCCGGTTGTTCCTGCGCAAGGACAATGGCCTGGTGCGTGACGTGTTTCAGCAGCGTCACATGCAGCGTCTGGTCGGCCACATGGGTATCGGTCACGTCCGCTACCCGACCGCGGGCAGCTCGACGTCGGCTGAGGCCCAGCCGTTTTACGTCAACTCGCCTTACGGCATCACGTTGGCGCACAACGGTAACCTGACCAACGTTGAACAGTTGGCCAAAGAGATCTACGAATCCGATCTGCGTCACGTCAACACCAGTTCCGACTCGGAAGTGCTGCTCAACGTGTTCGCTCATGAGCTGGCCCAGCGCGGCAAGCTGCAACCGACCGAAGAAGACGTGTTTGCCGCCGTGACCGACGTGCACAACCGTTGCGTCGGCGGTTACGCGGTCGTCGCCATGATCACCGGTTACGGCATCGTCGGTTTCCGTGATCCGCACGGCATCCGCCCGATCGTGTTCGGCCAGCGTCACACTGACGAAGGCGTCGAGTACATGATCGCCTCCGAAAGCGTTTCCCTGGATGTGCTCGGTTTCACCCTGATTCGCGACCTGGCACCGGGCGAAGCGGTCTACATCACCGAAGACGGCAAGCTGCACACCCGTCAGTGCGCAACCAACCCGTCCCTGACTCCATGCATCTTCGAGCACGTGTATCTGGCGCGTCCGGATTCGATCATCGATGGCGTCTCGGTCTACAAGGCCCGTCTGCGCATGGGTGAGAAGCTCGCCGAGAAAATCCTGCGCGAGCGTCCAGAACACGATATCGACGTGGTGATCCCGATTCCGGACACCAGCCGTACCGCGGCACTGGAATTGGCCAATCATCTGGGCGTGAAATTCCGCGAAGGTTTCGTCAAGAACCGTTACATCGGCCGCACCTTCATCATGCCGGGACAGGCGGCGCGCAAGAAGTCGGTTCGCCAGAAGCTCAACGCCATTGAGCTGGAATTCCGCGGCAAGAACGTGATGCTGGTCGACGATTCCATCGTTCGTGGCACCACCTGCAAGCAGATCATCCAGATGGCCCGCGAAGCCGGCGCGAAAAACGTCTACTTCTGCTCCGCGGCGCCTGCTGTGCGCTTCCCGAACGTGTACGGTATCGATATGCCAAGCGCGCATGAATTGATCGCACACAACCGCTCTACCCAGGACGTGGCGGATCTGATCGGCGCTGACTGGCTGATCTATCAGGACTTGCCTGACTTGATCGAAGCGGTCGGTGGCGGCAAGATCAAGATCGAACACTTCGATTGCGCGGTGTTCGACGGCAAGTACGTGACCGGTGACGTCGACGAGGCTTATCTGGACAAGATCGAACAGGCACGCAACGATGCCTCGAAGGTCAAGACCCAGGCGGTCAGTGCGATCATCGATCTGTACAACAACTGAGTTTCTACCGGCCCTGAGGGGCCGGTTTTGTATCTGACTTTTAATTTTCAAGAACAGGGCAAGGAGTGACAGCATGAGTCAGGAATGGGATGCCGGTCGGCTGGACAGCGACCTTGAAGGCGTAGCGTTCGATACCCTGGCAGTACGTGCCGGTCAGCACCGAACGCCGGAAGGCGAACACGGTGATCCGATGTTCTTCACCTCCAGCTACGTGTTCCGCACCGCTGCCGATGCGGCTGCGCGGTTCGCCGGTGAAGTGCCTGGCAACGTTTACTCGCGTTACACCAACCCGACCGTGCGCGCGTTCGAAGAGCGCATTGCCGCGCTGGAAAGCGCTGAGCAAGCCGTTGCGACCGCGACCGGTATGGCGGCAATCATGGCGGTGGTGATGAGCCTGTGCAGCGCCGGCGATCATGTGCTGGTGTCGCGCAGTGTATTCGGTTCGACCATCAGCCTGTTTGAGAAGTACTTCAAGCGTTTCGGCGTTGAAGTCGATTACGTGCCGCTCGCCGATCTGTCGGCGTGGGATGCAGCAATCAAATCGAACACCAGACTGCTGTTTGTCGAATCGCCGTCCAATCCTTTGGCTGAACTGGTCGATATCGCCGCGCTGGCCGAAATTGCTCACGCCAAGGGCGCGATGCTGGTGGTCGACAATTGTTTCTGCACGCCTGCCTTGCAACAGCCGCTGAAAATGGGGGCGGACATTGTTGTGCACTCGGCGACCAAGTTCATCGACGGCCAGGGCCGTTGCATGGGAGGCGTGGTGGCTGGTCGCAGTGAGCAAATGAAAGAAGTCGTCGGCTTCCTGCGCACTGCCGGGCCTACGCTGAGTCCGTTCAATGCGTGGATCTTCCTCAAAGGCCTGGAAACACTGAACCTGCGGATGAAGGCGCACTGCGCCAATGCCCAAGAGCTAGCCGAATGGCTGGAACAGCAGGACGGCATCGAGAAGGTGCATTACGCCGGCCTCAAGAGCCATCCGCAGCATGAGCTGGCTCAGCGTCAGCAGAAGGGCTTCGGTGCGGTGGTCAGTTTTGAAGTGAAGGGCGGCAAGGAAGGGGCCTGGCGCTTTATCGATGCGACCCGACTGATTTCGATCACCGCCAACCTCGGTGATAGCAAAACCACGATTACGCATCCAGGCACCACTTCCCACGGTCGTCTGTCGCCGCAAGAGCGTGAAGCGGCGGGTATCCGTGACAGCCTGATTCGCATTGCGGTCGGTCTGGAAGATGTGGCTGACCTGCAAGGCGATCTGGCACGCGGTCTGGCGGCGTTGTGATCGAGTTGTCCACTCCGCCAGCGGGTGCTCATGGCCGCGTCGCGCTGGTCACGGGTGCCGCGCGGGGTATCGGTCTGGGGATCGCGGCGTGGCTGATCAGCGAAGGCTGGCAGGTGGTGCTGACGGACCTGGATCGAGCGCGTGGCTCCAAAGTGGCAAAGGTGCTGGGCGAAAATGCCTGGTTCATTGCGATGGACGTGGCTGATGAGAATCAGGTGGCGCTGGGTGTCGCTGAGGTGTTGGGGCAGTTTGGTCGTCTCGATGCGTTGGTGTGCAATGCGGCGGTTGCCGATCCGCATAACATCACGTTGGAAAGCCTCGATCTGGCCTACTGGAATCGCGTGTTGGCGGTGAACCTCAGCGGGCCGATGTTGCTTGCCAAGCATTGTGCGCCCTATCTGCGCGCGCACAACGGATCGATCGTCAACCTGGCCTCGACCCGTGCCTGGCAATCGGAGGCTGATTCCGAGGCGTATGCGGCGAGCAAGGGTGGGTTATTGGCGCTGACGCATGCGTTGGCGATCAGCCTGGGGCCGGAGATTCGCGTCAATGCTGTCAGTCCGGGCTGGATCGATGCGCGAGATCCGTCTGTGCGACGGGCTGAGCCTTTGGCCGATGCTGATCATGCTCAGCATCCAGCGGGCAGGGTAGGGACGGTCGAAGACGTCGCGGCAATGGTCGCCTGGTTGCTGTCGAGGAATGCCGGGTTTGTCACGGGGCAGGAATTCGTCGTCGATGGCGGCATGACCAAGAAGATGATTTACAGCGACTAAACCGGGTAAGTATCCGGGCGTTTGTGATGAATGTGCCGCCGTCTTCGCGAGCAAGCCCGCTCCCACATTTGAAATGCATTTCTCCTGTGGGAGCGGGCTTGCTCGCGAGGACGGTCTTGCAGGATGGAAACAATTTTGTCTTTTTCAGAAAAACTTCAATCGTGCTATTGACTTAGGTTCTCTACCTGCGTAAATTTCGCGGCCTCGGAGATGCAAACGGGTGATTAGCTCAGCTGGGAGAGCGTCTGCCTTACAAGCAGAATGTCGGCGGTTCGATCCCGTCATCACCCACCACTCCCCGAGAAACTTGCGTAAGCAAGAGCGTAGGCTGAAAGTGCCTGCACCGACGCGCAGCGGTAGTTCAGTCGGTTAGAATACCGGCCTGTCACGCCGGGGGTCGCGGGTTCGAGTCCCGTCCGCTGCGCCATATTTTACGAGTCAGAGTGATCTGGTTCGCGATTGCCAAGCACCGAAGCTGGCAGTCAAAACGAGTTACTTGAGCGCAAGCTCAAAGCGATACGCAGCGGTAGTTCAGTCGGTTAGAATACCGGCCTGTCACGCCGGGGGTCGCGGGTTCGAGTCCCGTCCGCTGCGCCATATCTGCTTCAAGGATCACTGAACGCCTTGAAGCACCGAAAGCAGCCATAGGCTGGTTCGGAATCGATAGCAAAGACCCTGGTCGAAAGACCGGGGTTTTTTGTGTCTGAAATTTGGCTATTCCTCTTTCGTCTCTCTCCGAATCCAGCGCAACTCCCACAGGCTTGTTGATTCATGTCTGCGGGTTTGCTGCGGTCCCACGTCGCATTGATTTTTTGATTCTTTAGTCAGAAATTTGTATCTGGTTGTTTGCTGCGAGCCCAGAAACCTTTAAAGTTAACCTTTCGGTCAGCTTTGCACTGTCGACACGCCCTTTGTTTAGCCAAGAAGGGCTTCTGCAAGACTCGAGATTCCCAGTAGATAACCAGAAGGGCGGACACATAACCGCCCAGAGGATGATCCATGTCCAACCGTGATATATCCCGGCGCTCGTTCCTTCAGGGCGGGCTGGTGGCGGGTGTGAGCGTCACGCTCACGCCGCTCAGCAGTCAGGCGCTGGCTGCCTTGATGGAAAATAGTGTGACCGTGCCGTCCGAAAAGTGGCTCGGCAATAACGGCAAGGCGCGTCAGCGCAACGATGCCCTGTCCAAGGTCTGCGGCAGCAAAGTGTTTGCCCGCGACATCCGTTCCAAGGACATGCCGGGATGGCCTGAGCAACAAGGCCACGCCATGTTGCTGAAAACCATCAAGGCCGACCGTATTTACGATGGCTACGACCTGTCGTGGCTCGGCGCCGATTTGCAACCGGATCGCATCGTCACGGCTGCCGACCTGGACAAGGACGGCATCGTGTTCCCTGAAGAGCATGCGCCTGATCCGCTGCTGCCGCAGGGCAAAGTGCCGATGTTCATCGGTCACCCGGTGGCGATTCTGATCTGGAACGATTTCGAGCGTTTCCGTCAGGCCAAGAACAAACTCAAATTCAATGACAAGGCGATTCGTTACGGTGCCAAAGTGCCGTTCTACGAAGGCGATCCGTATGGCAGCTTCCGTTACGTGCGGGTGGGCGGTGCGACCTCTGCAGACGAAGACGAATTCGCCAGCCTCAAGGATTCGATCCTCTTTCCGATGCTGAAAAACCGTCGTCCGGTGTGGAATTCCCAGCCGAACTTGCACGGCAACCTGACCGAGCGCGGCCTGTTCTACGCCGACCGCATGAAAAAAGAGATTGATACCCCGCCAGACAACTGGCTGGTGTTCGACGAGCGCTACAAGACCCCTTCGATTGAGCCGGCAGCGATGGAGCCGGACAACGGCAATGGCTGGTACGACCCGAAAACCAAGACCCTGCACTTTGTAGTGGCGACCCAGTGCCCATTGGAAACAGCGACCGAGACGGCAAAAATGATCTCGCCGTCGCGCTTCGGCCTGACCCACCTGAACATGCACCCGGGTTACACCGTGGGTTACGGTTCCAAAGATCACAACATCTTCGTGTACTACGCAGCCCTTGCCGCACTGTACGGCGCCGGTGTGCCGGTGCGCCTGGCCAACGACCGCTATGAGCAGTTCCAGAGCGGCATCAAACGCCACCCATTCGACATCCGCTATCAACTGGCAGTGGACAAGAACGATTACACCTTCAAGATTTTCCGCGCCGAAATGAGCGTCGACGGTGGTGGCCGGATCAACTACAGCCCGTCCGTAGCTGCCGTTGGCGCCACGGCGGCGCAGTCGATCTACTACATGCCGCAGAACGACCTGCAAGTCACCGCCTATCACTCGCGCGCTGTTGAGGCCGGATCGATGCGCGGGTACGGCACCCTGCAAAGCATGGCGTCGACAGAAATGATGGTCGACGAAATCGCCAATCGTCTCGGTGTCGATGCCATCGACTTGCGTCGCAAGAATGCTCTGCGCTCCGGCATGAAAAACACTCAAGGCGCGATTCCGGCCGGTGCCCTGCGCCTGCACGAAATTCTCGACAAGGCCTCGGTGCACGAAGTCTGGAAAAACCGCGACGCGATCAAGAAGCAGCGCGAAGCCGCCGACCCGGACAACTGGTACGGCGTCGGTTTTGCCATTTGCCAGAAAGACTTCGGCACCGGTTCCGAAGCGCCGATGGCCAGCATCGAGTTCACTGCTGACGGTCGCATCACCCTGCGCCACATCGGCATCGAAATCGGCACCGGTATGTCCACCTCGCAAGCGCTGGTCGTGGCTGATTTCCTCGGCAGTCCGGCACACGAAGTGAAAACCGGCGAAACCGAATGGAAGGAAATGCAACTGATCACCAGCGGCAATCCTTACATCATGAGCCAGGCCGAGCAGGACAACCTGCTGCGCAACCCGCGTTGGGTGGGCAAATTGGCTTCGGCCTCGTCGGCGACCAACTCCGCTTACTACTTCAGTCACGCCACCCGTGAAGCGGCACGCGTGCTGTTCAACAACGGTCTGTGGCCGGCGGCAATGGAAATCTGGCGGCAGGGTCCTTACGGCGGTCAAGCCAACCCTTACGTCGTGCGTCGCGAAGACGCGCATTGGGTCGACGGCAAACTGACTGCCAACGGCATGCAGCCGCTGAGCTTCGAAGAGCTGGCCAGGCGCGCTCACGAGCGTGGTCTGGTGACCGGTGCCACCGTTCATGCGTTCAACCGCTGGAGCTGGGCCGAGGCCGAATACAGCATTGACGGCGTGCGTGAACGTCTGCCGCTCGATGGTCTGGCCGTGAAGTACGGCGACGGTGCGCCGAACGCGAAAAAGGCCCTGATGAATACCGCCGGTTTCCACTTGCTGGATCGTCAGAACATCAACTATCCCGTCGTGCAACTGAACAATGCCGCGGTGACTTACTACAGTCCGGTTGCCACGCTGGTTGAGTTGAAGGTCAACAAGGGTTCGGCGGAAGTTGAAGTACTCAACCACCATTCGTGGATCGAGTGCGGTCGTGTCCTGGTCGAAGAGCTGGTCAAGGGCCAGATGGAAGGTGGTATCGCCATGGGCATCGGTCACGCATTGATGGAAGAGATGCCGCTGTACGAAGGCGGGCCGGGAGAGGGTGACTGGAACTTCAACCGTTACCGTCTACCGATGGCGCGTCACGTTGCCGTGTGGAAACAGACGTCTGAGATTCTCCCGCCGTTGTCGCCAAGCGATCCGTCCAAAGGCATCGCCGAAGTGGTAATGATCCCGATTGTCGGCGCCATCGGTAACGCCGTGGCGCATGCCATCGGTAAACGTGTTCGCGACCTGCCAATCACTGCTGCGCGCATCAAGGAGGCCCTCAATGGCTAACCGTCCGCTTCAACTGACCCTCAACGGTCAATCCGTCGGTCCGGTGGACATCCCTGATGACCTGCCGATGATCGACTACCTGCACGAATACAAAAACCTCACCGGTTCGCGTCTGGGCTGCGGCCAGGGCATCTGCCACGCCTGCGTGGTGATCGTCGACAACCCGGACGGCACTAGCGAAGAAGTGCGCACCTGCATCACCGGTGCGCATTACTTCGAAGGCAAGAAAGTCCGCACCATTGAATCTCACGCCAAGCGTGACGAGTCGGGCCAGGTCACCGAACTGAACCCGATTCAGCAGCGCTTCGTCGATGAATTCGCGTTCCAGTGCAGCTACTGCGCGCCGGGTTTCGTCAACGCCGCGACCGTGTTGGTCGAGAAGCTGCAACGCCAGCCGACCGTGCAAAGCAAGCTCGAACAAGTCATCGAGGACAGTCTCGGCCATCACGTCTGCCGTTGTACCGGGTACGTGCGTTATTACAACGCCACCCGCAACGTGCTGACCGATCTCGGCCTGGTCAAGGAGGGTTAAGCATGAAGCCTTTTCTGACCCGCCTGACCCTGGCGGTCGGTCTTGCTGCGCCGGTGTTGTTTGTCCACGCCGATGATCAGGTCAAACGCGGCGAGTATCTCGCCCGCGCGGCTGACTGCATGGCTTGCCACACCGCACCGGGTGGCGCGCCATATGCCGGCGGCCTGCCGATTGTGTCGCCGTTCGGCACGATCTACGGCACCAACATCACCCCGAGCAAGGAGCACGGCATCGGTTTGTACAACGATGAGGAGTTCTTTGCCGCGCTGACTGAAGGCAAGCGTCGTGATGGCGCGAACCTGTATCCGGCGATGCCGTATACCTCGTATCACCTGATGCCACGGGCAGACTCGGATGCGATCCATGCCTATCTGAAAACCGTCGAGCCGATTGAGCGTGCGGCACCTGTAACCAGTCTGAGCTTCCCGTTCAACGTGCGGCCAGGCCTGATCGGCTGGAACATGATGTACGGCAAGGACTTGAAGCTGGAGCCTGCCGAAGGCAAAAGCGAAGCCTGGAAACGCGGCCAGTACATGGTCGAAGTGCTCGGACACTGCGGCGAATGCCACACCCCGCGCGGCCTGCCGGGCGCGATGCAGCTGGACAAACGCCTGACCGGCGGCATCCTCAATGGTTATCTGGCCCCGAGCCTGTTGGCCACTGATCTGGCTGCGCGCGGCTGGAACGAAGAGGACCTGAGCACTTTCCTCAAGCACGGCATGAGCGCGCAAGGCACGATGTTCAACGAAATGTTCCCGGTGTTCCACAACAGCACCCAAGGCCTGGAGGATGCTGATCTGGCGGCGATGGCGACCTTCCTGCTCGGCGATCAACCGCCGGCAGCCAAAGCGCTGGTTGAAGTGCCGGTAGAGCAACTCAGCGCCAGTGCTCAGCGTGGTCGTCAGGAATACCTGAACGTCTGCGCCGGATGTCATGCGGCGGGTGGTGAAGGCAAGCCGCACATTGCGGTGGCGATGCGCGGCAACACCACGTTGCGCCTGGAAGACCCGCGCAACCTGTTGCGGGTGATCGAGGATGGTATCGGCGAGCAGAAATTCTCCGGGTTCGAGCACATGCAGCCGATGCCGGGTTTTGCTGACAAGCTCAGCCCTGAACAGCTGACAGATTTGCTGAACTACCTGCGCCAGGGTTGGGGTGGTCAGTCCGCCGAGCTGGCAGTCAGCGAGGTGCAAAAGCTGCAAGCTGACGCGCCGTCCATCGAGCACAAGGCGCACTGACATGCAGCATCTCGATCTGCAAGTGGTGCGCCGTGCGCTGGAGTGGTCGGTGGCGGGGCAGCGCATCTGGCTCTGCACGGTGCTGGCGACTTACGGTTCGGCGCCGCGTGCGCCGGGTTCGCTGCTGGCAGTGAATGACGGCGGGAAGTGGATCGGGTCGTTGTCCGGTGGTTGCGTCGAGGAGGATTTCCTCGAGCGCGTCGCTGAAGGGGCGTTTCTTGACCCGGTCAATGTCGTGCGCTACGGCGAGGGCGACGACCCGCGTTCGCGAGTCAGTCTGCCCTGTGGTGGCATTCTCGATGTGCTGGTAGAGAAATTTGACGCTGGTTGCGATGTACAGGCGCATTTGCGCGAACTGGAATCGGCGCTGCTCGGCCAGCGTCGCTTGATTCGCGAAGTCGATCTGAGCAGCGGGGCGCGCAGCCTGTTCGCGGATCGTGAGCAGGGCGCGCGGATCGAGCGTGAGATTGATCGGGTACGCATTCGTGTCGGTGCGGCGCAGCGTCTGTTGCTCGCTGGATATTCCAGCGTTGCGCAGGCGTGTGCCGATTTTGCCGTCGGCCTCGGGTTCGAAGTGATTCTCTGCGACCCGCGTGATGAAGTGCTTGAGGGCGTAGTGCTTGATGGCGTGGAGATTCGTCGACAATTACCGTCAGCGTTCATTGCTGACGGTGGCTGTCATCGCGATACGGCGGTGGTGGCGCTAACTCATGATCCGCGTATCGACGACCTGGCGATGATGGAAGCGGTGCGCACTGAAGCGTTCTACATTGGCGTGATGGGTTCGCTGCAGACCTCGCAGAAACGCTTCGAGCGTTTGCGTCGGATTGGTGGGCTGGGGGAGGGTGAGTTGGCGCGGATTCATGCCCCGATCGGTCTTAACCTGGGCAGCAAGACACCGGCGGAAATCGCACTGGCTGTGCTCGCAGATATCTTGCGGATTCGTAGCGGGATTGCTCGGGATCAGCTGTGAGTGTTGAGCAATAAAAAGGCCGCTTTCGCGGCCTTTTTTTACATTCCGAATTTATCGCGAAGTCCGTAATACCACGCGCCCAGTGCGGCGAAAGGCGTGCGCAATAGTTGCCCGCCGGGAAACGGGTAGTGCGGCAAATCGGCAAACGCATCAAAGCGCTCGGCCTGACCGCGCAACGCTTCCGCCAATACCTTGCCGGCCAAGTGCGTATAGGTCACACCGTGGCCGCTGCAACCTTGTGAGTAATAGATGTTGTCGCCCAGGCGCCCAACCTGTGGCAAACGCGACAGGGTGAGAAGGAAATTTCCGGTCCAGGCGTAGTCGATCTTCACATTCTTGAGCTGGGGGAATGCCTTGAGCATTTTCGGGCGGATGATCGCTTCGATATTGGCCGGGTCCCGCGCGCCGTAGACCACACCACCGCCGAAGATCAGACGCTTGTCGCCAGTCAGGCGATAGTAGTCGAGCAGGTAATTGCAGTCTTCAACGCAGTAATCCTGCGGCAGCAGCGTGTTTGCCAGATCATCACCCAGCGGCTCGGTGGTAATCACCTGAGTGCCGCACGGCATCGATTTGGCCGCCAGTTCCGGGACCAGATTGCCGAGATAGGCGTTGCCGGCGACGATGATGAACTTGGCCCTGACTTTACCTTGCGGCGTATGTACCACCGGGTTGGCGCCGCGCTCGATGCGCACGGCAGGCGATTGCTCATGGATAGTCCCGCCGAGCGATTCAACGGCAGCCGCCTCGCCAAGGGCCAGGTTGAGCGGATGAATATGTCCGCCACTCATGTCGAGCATGCCGCCGACATATTGATCGCAAGCCACCACTTCGCGGATGCGGCGCTGGTCAAGCAGCTCAAGTTGCGCATGGCCGAAGCGCTCCCAGAGACGCTTCTGCGATTCCAGGTGCCCCATCTGCTTGGCAGTGAGGGCGGCAAACACGCCGCCATCCTTCAGGTCGCACTGGATGTTGTATTTGGCCACACGCTCGCGAATGATCCTGCCTCCTTCAAAGGCCATCTGCCCGAGCAATTGCGCCTGCTTCGGGCCGACGCTGCGCTCGATCACGTCGATGTCGCGGCTATAGCTGTTAACGATCTGCCCACCGTTACGCCCGGAGGCGCCGAAACCTACCTTGGCCGCTTCCAGTACCGTCACGCGAAACCCGTTCTCCAACAGGAACAGGGCAGAGGACAATCCGGTGTACCCGGCGCCGATCACACAGACATCCGTCTCCACATCATCCTGCAAGGCTGGACGTGGCGGCACGGCGTTGGCCGACGCAGCGTAATAAGACTCTGGGTAAGGGGTGTTCGCCATCCTGCAGCCTCTGTTTAATATATTTTACGAGTGCGTTGATCCTACCCGAGTTGAAAAACCTCCGCCAGCCACCGGAAATTCTACGTTGTAGCTCCGAAATTAAATATTTTGCATATTCATAGGGTTAGGTGAAAAAAAGGTGTTGACACCCCTCCGGAATTCCGTAGAATGCCGCCTCACAGCAGGCACGTAGCTCAGTTGGTTAGAGCACCACCTTGACATGGTGGGGGTCGTTGGTTCGAGTCCAATCGCGCCTACCAAACAAAATCCGCTCTGCTGGGCGGTCTGGAAGGGCTCACCGAAAGGTGGGCCCTTTTTTGTTGTCTGCGATTTGCAAAACTTTTTCAAACTTCCACTCAGGATGCAAATTCGGCGGCTTCTTCTTTTACCCAAATGTTTGCTCTGTCCGCCACAGCCGTTCCTGCCATGCCTGCCTGGCGCAGCAGTTCGCAAATTGCCGTTTGTCTATACGCGCCTTGTAAAACCTTCGGAGATTGAAGGGTTTACGTGTTTATTTAACCGACCGGTTATCAAAAACGCCTTGTTTGAGAGTGTGAACTTCAGTAACATTCGCCCCGCGTTCACCACCACGGTTTATGCATTTTTAAATCCCAAGCTTCCATCAGCTGCTTGGGATTTTTTTTGCCTGCGATTTGGCGATTGCGGCGCTTTTCCCTCCTGCACAAGTAGCGTTGATTCGCTGCGGGCAAATCCCTGTTTTTTCGACTACTACTGACTGGCCGATTTTCAACGCTTGATCAAGGGGCACGTCGATGTGGGTTCTCTGGTTTCTCGCTGCTATTCATCTTCTGGCTTTCGTCTTGGGTTTCTGGGCGGTATTGGCGCGCGGGACTGCATTCAGTCGTCTGGCGGCCGGCGCGGGCGAGGCCAGGCGAGTTCTGCTCGTTGACAATATTTGGGGGATCTCGGCGCTGGTTCTGCTGGTAACCGGAGCGATGAGAGTGTTCGGCGGCTATGAAAAAGGCACTGACTACTACCTTCATCAACCTTTGTTCCACCTGAAGATGACGTTGTTCGTGCTGATCCTGCTGATAGAGCTCGCCCCGATGATTACGTTGATCAAGTGGCGGATCGCAGCGGCCAAGGGAGCGGCGTTTGATACCGGGCGTGCAAAGCTGTACGCGCGGATCAGTCATGTCGAAGCGCTGTTGCTGATATTGATGATGGTTGCGGCCACAGGCATGGCGCGGAGTGTGGCATTCGGTTAAGAGGGCGAATCCGACGCGCCTTATCGGAAACGTCCGACAGCCAGCGATGTGGTTGGCGGGTAGTATCGGGCATCAATAGAGGGGAAGGTACTGCAGGGAGAGCGAGGGGGTGTTTCAGGCGCCGTGCCCGGCGGAGCGGGACGCGGATTGCGATACGGCGCGTGAATCTTTAGCCAGTCATTGCGCAGGGGCAAACGAACTGGCTACTGACGGCGATGCGGCTCAGGGAGTTTGTGGTTTGTCCGGTGCGGTCAGGCCAGCCTGAATGCGCTGGTAAATCTCTTCGCGGTGAACTGCCACGTTTTTCGGCGCGTTGATGCCGATACGTACTTGTTGGCCGCTAACGCCCAGAATGGTGATCGTGATGTCATCACCGATATTTATGCTTTCACCGACTTTGCGGGTGAGTATCAGCATGGTCTTCTCCTTGATTGCTTTGTAGGGCACCTGATTCAGACAGTGCAGAGGTCGGTGGTACGTATAGATTAGTGCGAAGTCTCACGGTTTGGGTGCCTCTTTCTGACGCGCAGATGCGGCATTAATTCCCAGGGCGTAACTATACAGAGGCTGCAATCATCAATCTCGTTGTTTTGTGCCCATTTTGCGGGGCTCGCGAAGTATTTATGAATGATAAGATCGCCGCTTTGAGAATTTCGAGGGAAGCGTTGTGCGCAAATTGGTCTGGTTGGTGGCGGCACTGGCATTGGCAGGTTGTGGTGAAGGCAAAAGTGTAGACGTAAAAACGCCGAAAGAGAGCGTTGCAGCAGCGCCTGCGGTGGCCGCTGCTCCGCAGTGGGATCTCGAAGTGCGCGGGGAAACCCCTCAGGCTGTCAGCGATCTGAGTGGCTGGTTGATCGAGCATGCTTTCGTTCCAACCGTGGTCAGGGATGGCAGCGGCAAAACGCGCATTCTGATTGGTCCGTTCAACTCACAGGCTGAGGCTGAATCCCGAAAGGTGCAGGTCGATGCGGCGCTGGTGAAAGCCAAGAAACAGAACATTGAGTCGGTGGTGATCGAGCATCCGATCACGCCGTAAACGTTCCACCCGGCGGAGCTGCCTAAAGGCAATCAACTGCGATTCGTTCCTATTGAGTCGTTGATGATTTCCAGAGGGAGCTCCCCATGGCCTCCGCCAATCCTTACAAATTGTTTGATGCCACCCTGAGCCGCAAAACTCAGTTGAGCCCGCACCTGATGCGGGTCACGCTTGCAGGTCCGCCAGTTCACGAAATGGCCACATGGGCGCCGGATCAGCGGGTAAAGCTGTTTTTCCCGGCTGCTGATGGTTCGCACTCGAAGCTTTCCCAAGAGGAGGGCTGGTTCGCTCGATTCAAGGCGATGCTTGTGGATCGACGACCGGCGATGCGCACCTACACCATCCGCCATTTGCGTGCAGACCAAGGTGAAGTCGATATCGATTTTGTCCTGCATGGCGAAACCGGCCCGGCCTCACGTTGGGCATTGCGCGCGCAACCCGGTGACTCGATGCAGATACTCGCTCCCGACAGTCATTTCTCGGCACGTGAAGCCGGTGGCTTTGAATGGAAGCCACCGCAAGTACTCCATCAGTTGCTGCTTGTTGCCGATGCGACCGCGTTGCCCGCAGCAATGGGCATTCTGGATAAGCTGGCCGCAATGGCTGAGCCGCCCAGAACCCAGGCTTTCTTCGAAATCGACACAGCACAAGACATGCTTGCCATTCCTGATTGGCCGGGCTTGTCGGTGCAATGGCTGATTCGCGAGCAGTCCGGTACATCAATCGCCGGAACATTGATGGTGGACGCTGTACGGCAGGCATCGTCGCCAATCCAGACGGCCTCGGCAGGGCGAGCCGTTGAGCTGGCCGAGGTCGATATCGACATGGATATTCTCTGGGAAATCGCCGGCACGGCCTCCGATGGTTTCTATGGCTGGATTGCTGGCGAAAGTGCGGCAGTCCTGAGTCTGCGTAAATACCTGATCAAGGAGTGCGGCATTCCACGAGAGTCGCTCAATCTGATGGGGTACTGGCGCTACAACAAGGCCGGAAGCTAGGCACAAAAAAGGCCTCGAACATAACGTTCGAGGCCTTTGTGTTGCGTAATGAGTCAGCCGCAGGATTTCAGATTCACCGGACCGACGAATTCGTTACCGCGTCCCATCACGCACGCCACACTCTGGTTTCGCTGACGCTCCCAGTCTTGTACCGGATAGGTCTTGTCCCACGCCTCATACAATTGCCGATCCTGCTTCGACAGGCGCAAACCATAGTGCTTGCTCATGTAGAAATAGGTACGGGCGATCATGCCGCGAATCGAAGGGCGGGGCATGACCTTCTTCGCCTTGAAGTCGACCTGGGTCAGGCATGAGCCGTATTGGCCGGATTGCACCGGTAGCCAGCCGTAGCTGAAGTTGCTGCGATCACCGTTGACCTCGCCAATGCTAGGCACCAGGTTGTGCAAGTCGGCTTCGGCCTTCTGATAGCTCGGATCATAGCGTGTGCAATTCTTGCGTCCGCCTTCCTGCCAGCATTGGCGCTGATGGCCGAATTGCCAGGCCGGCACAATGTGTTCCCACTCGATGCGCGAAGCGCGCTTGGCGTTTTTGCGTGGTACGTAGCCACAAGCCTTCAAATCCACCTTGTTGCCAGTGTATTTGCAGCCGCAATAGAACTCGGTGGATTGGGGAGCATAGAGCTTCCAGGCGGCCTTCTTGGCTTCGCTGAATGTGCGGGGTGCGCCGGCCTGGGCGCCCATGGTGATGAACAACAACAGAAAAGCAAAACAGCGGACACTCATTGAATCAATCTTCCTTCGGCACAACCCAAAAAATCTGCACGCCACCATCGTCGCGGTAGGCGAGGGTGACGTTGTCGTTCTCGTCGATTTCCTCGAGCAGCCGCTCCCACTCGTCCATCGGCTCGTCCGGCAGGCGGAAGATCAGTGCAGCTTTGGCTTTTTGTGCGGTAGGAGAATTGATGATTTTCTGAACGCGTATACCCATGCGTTCGAAAGCGTCAGGAGCATCAGAGGAGGTGGCCACAAGGTTATCCTTATCAAGCTGTACGTGCATACAGTATTTAACTGTAAGCATTTTCGCAACTGCTTAAAATTCAAGAAAATCCTCTGACAGCGGTTTTCCGATTTTGGTGTAAGTCGGATCGAGTTTTTTGTAGGAAAAATAGATAGGTGCTGTGAGCAGCGCACCTTTTGCCAAGTGGGCAACCGGTGCGCCGAGTGCTCGCTCGGATTTGAGCGAGCGAAGGGCAATCAGTATTCCCAGAACATCCGCTGCAGCTCTTTGCTGTCGTTGGTTTTGGTCAAAGCGACCATTGCCAGAATGCGTGCTTTTTGCGGGTTCAGGTCGTTAGCGACGACCCAGTCGTACTTGTCGTCAGGCTGTTCGGCGTTACGTAGAACGAAGCCGCCGGCATTGACGTGGGACGAGCGGATGATCTGCACGCCGTCCTTGCGCAAGGCTTGCAGGGTCGGCACCACGCGAGAAGAGACCGAGCCGTTGCCAGTGCCGGCATGGATGATGGCTTTGGCGCCGGATTGGGCGAGAGCCTTGTAGGCGGTGTCGCTCACATTGCCGTAGGAATAGGCGATTTCTACGTCAGGAAGGCTCTTGATGTTTTTGATGTCGAATTCCGAGTCCATGGTGTGGCGTTTGGCCGGCAAACGGAACCAGTAGGATTTGCCTTCGACCACCATGCCCAATGGACCCCAGGCGCTTTTGAACGCTTCGGTCTTGATGTTGATCATTTTGCTGACGTCGCGACCGGACTGGATTTCATCATTCATGGTCACCAGCACGCCTTTGCCGCGAGCGTCTTTGCTGCTCGCGACGGCCACTGCGTTGTACAGGTTGAGCATGCCGTCCGCCGACATGGCGGTGCCTGGGCGCATGGAGCCGACCACGATGATCGGCTTGTCGGTTTTCTCGACCAGATTGAGGAAGTAAGCGGTTTCTTCCAGGGTGTCGGTGCCATGGGTGATGACGATGCCATCGACGTCTTTGCTGTCAGCCAATTCGGCGACGCGACGACCCAAATGCAACAGGTTTTCGTTAGTGATGCTTTCCGAAGCGATTTGCATCACCTGTTCGCCGCGCACATTGGCCAGCTTGCTCAATTCGGGAATGCCGGCGATCAATTGCTCGACGCCGACCTTGGCGGCCTGGTAGGTCGCGCTGTTGGCAGCACTGGCGCCAGCGCCGGCAATGGTGCCGCCGGTGGCAAGTACCACGACATTGGCGAGTTTGGTCTGGGTTTCGACTTCTTTTGCCTGAAGGGCAGCAGGCAGGAGCAGGAGGAGGGCCAAAGCGCCCGGAACGAAGGTGTTGAAAGCAGATTTCATTATTTTTCTCTCTAGTAGTGAGACGGTGCTGATGCAGGTTCATCTAGATGCGCCCCGGGCCGATCTGGATGCCTGGGGTGAAGGGTAGGGAGCAGGATCTGTACCATTCGTACTGTGCTTGAGAAAAATGTTTAAGCCTATGATTTAAATCAATATTTTGTGAGGAGATAAAACCTTTCTTCATTTTGTTTATCCGGCTTTCCGAACAATGAATACGTTTCGTGTTCGGTTCACCGAAAGGGACTACGGAGTCTGCTGGCAATAAGGCTGTCGATCTCCCCCTGCTGTGCTAAAGAAATGATTGCGCAGGCCGATGAGCGTTCAAGGAATTCAGTTTTAAAGGAGTGCACATGTCACTGACAGTCGGTTTCGCAAATCCCGGCAATGTCACGATTGGCGGTAAATCGCCCGCGACGATCAACGCCCTGAGCGATGCGAGCGCAGAGGCGTCCGACCAGGCACTGGGAACGGTGAAGGCAGATACCAGCCAGATTGCCGCCGGTGGAGCCGGTGGAGCCGGACAGGCGGACAATAAAGCCGATAGCGGCGATAACCTGAGCGTCACCGTGAAGATGCTGCTCAAGCGTATGCAGGAATTGCAGAAACAATTGCAGGAGCAGCAACAGCAATTGGCGGCAGCACAGGCTGCGAGCTATCCGACACCTGAAGCCAAGTCCCAGGCGGTCATGTCCATTCAGGGGCAGACTGCTCAGACCAGTGGCGCGCTGATGGAAGTGGCGGGCGCGCTGCTCAAGGAAATGTCCAAGGGTTCAGGTAGCGGTAATCTGGTCAATACCACGGTTTGAATCATCGAGCGGGCGAATCCAGGGATTCGTCCAAAAAATGACGATTTCAGCGTGTTGACAAATGTCGGCGGGATTCGCATAGTTCGGTCTACGCAAACGTTTGCGTGGCGTTCCTCCGAAGGTGTCTGCCGGAAGAAAGCCATGTAGCCTGCGCCAGCGCAAGCGTTGCTCACAATAATCATAAGATCGGAGTGAACCCATGAAGCTGCCATTCGCTGGACGTCTTCTCGCTGTCGCTATGCTGGCTGCTGCAGCCACCACACTGCCTGTCTCCTCGGCGTTTGCCGAATCTCCTGAAAAACCAAAAGTCGCCCTGGTCATGAAGTCCCTGGCCAACGAATTCTTCCTGACCATGGAAGACGGCGCCAAGGCTTACCAGAAAGAACACTCCGCCGATTTCGACCTGATCTCCAACGGCATCAAGGACGAGACCGATACTGCCGGCCAGACCCGAATCGTCGAGCAGATGATCCTGGCGAAGGTCAATGCGCTGGTCATCGCGCCGTCTGATTCGAAGGCCATGGTGCCGGTGATCAAGAAAGCGGTCGATGCCGGTATCACCGTGATCAACATCGACAACCAGCTTGATCCGGCAATCGTCAAAAGCAAAAACATCAGCGTTCCCTTCGTAGGCCCGGACAACCGTAAGGGTGCGCGTCTGGTGGGCGAATACCTGGCCAAGCAACTGAAGGCCGGCGACCAGGTCGGCATCATTGAAGGCGTTTCTACGACGACCAATGCCCAGCAGCGTACTGCTGGCTTCAAGGACGCCATGGATGCGGCACAGATCAAGGTCGTTTCCTTGCAGTCCGGGGACTGGGAAATCGACAAGGGCAACAAGGTTGCCGCTTCGATACTCAGCGAATACCCGGATGTCAAGGCGCTGCTGGCCGGTAACGACAGCATGGCCGTGGGTGCTGTTTCCGCAGTACGCGCCGCGGGCAAGGCAGGTCAGGTTCAGGTCGTCGGGTACGACAACATCAACGCGATCAAGCCGATGCTGAAAGACGGCCGTGTGCTGGCAACGGCCGATCAGTTCGCTGCCAGGCAAGCGGTATTCGGCATTGAAACTGCGCTGAAAATCATCAAGGGCGAAAAAGTCGACAGCGGCGCCAATGGCGTGATCGAAACGCCGGTCGAACTGGTCACCCAGTAAGTCTTCTGGCGACACAACGGCGCTCGTCCGTCCGGGCGAGCGCATGGAGAGTTTCTATGTCAGTTTCCGCCCCGAACGCTGTCCTCTCGGTCAGCGGTATCGGTAAGACCTATGCGCAACCGGTGCTCACCGGCATCGACTTGACGCTGATGCGCGGTGAAGTGCTGGCGCTGACCGGCGAGAATGGCGCCGGTAAAAGCACCCTGTCGAAGATCATCGGCGGCTTGGTCACGCCGACCACCGGCCAGATGCAATTTCATGGCAAGGACTATCGTCCGGGCAGTCGTACCCAGGCCGAAGAACTCGGCGTGCGTATGGTCATGCAAGAACTCAATCTGTTGCCGACCCTGTCGGTGGCGGAAAACCTGTTTCTCGACAATCTGCCGAGCAATGGTGGCTGGATCAGCCGCAAACAACTGCGCAAGGCCGCTATCGAAGCCATGGCCCAAGTCGGCCTTGATGCGATTGACCCCGACACGCTGGTTGGCGAGTTGGGCATCGGCCACCAGCAAATGGTTGAAATCGCCCGTAACCTGATCGGTGATTGCCATGTACTGATCCTCGATGAGCCGACCGCGATGCTCACAGCGCGCGAAGTTGAAATGCTCTTTGAGCAGATCGCGCGTTTGCAGGCCCGTGGCGTGTCGATCATCTACATTTCCCACCGCCTCGAAGAACTGACCCGCGTGGCACAACGCATTGCCGTGCTGCGTGACGGCAAGCTCGTCTGTGTCGAACCGATGGCCAATTACAACAGCGAGCAACTGGTCACTCTGATGGTTGGTCGCGAGTTGGGCGAGCACATCGACATGGGGCCGCGCAAGATCGGCGCGCCGGCACTGACAGTCAAGGGGCTGACCCGCTCGGACAAGGTTCGTGATGTTTCCTTTGAGGTGCGTGCCGGCGAGATCTTCGGGATTTCCGGATTGATCGGGGCAGGGCGCACGGAACTGCTGCGACTGATCTTTGGTGCGGACGTTGCCGACAGCGGCACCATTGCGGTCGGCTCACCGGCCAGCGTGGTCAGCGTGCGCTCGCCCGTCGACGCCGTGCGCAACGGCATTGCATTGATTACCGAAGACCGCAAGGGTGAAGGCCTGCTGCTCAGTCAGTCGATCAGCGCCAACATCGCGCTCGGCAATATGCCGGAAATTTCCAGTGGTGGTGTGGTCAACAATGGCGACGAGATCGCTTTGGCGCAGCGGCAGATTGACGCCATGCGCATCCGCAGTTCGAGCCCGACACAATTGGTTTCCGAGCTGTCCGGGGGTAACCAGCAGAAGGTCGTGATTGGCCGCTGGCTGGAGCGCGACTGTTCGGTGCTGCTGTTCGACGAGCCGACCCGTGGCATCGACGTCGGCGCCAAGTTTGACATTTATGCCTTGCTCGGCGAACTGACGCGCCAGGGCAAAGCGCTGGTGGTGGTGTCCAGTGACCTGCGTGAGCTGATGTTGATCTGCGACCGGATCGGCGTGCTGTCCGCCGGGCGGCTGATCGATACCTTCGAGCGCGAGAGCTGGACCCAGGATGATTTGCTTGCCGCCGCGTTCGCCGGCTACCAAAAACGTGATGCGTTGCTCAACGAAGCGGCGCCTAGGGATCTCCCATGAAAACTGCATCTCCTGCCGGCAAACGTAGTGGCAACTTCTACGGTCTGGGCACTTATCTGGGCCTGGCCGGTGCCTTGCTGGCGATGATTGCGCTGTTCTCGGTCTTGAGCAGCCACTTTCTGTCCTATAACACCTTCAGTACGCTGGCCAACCAGATTCCTGATCTGATGGTGCTGGCGGTCGGCATGACCTTCGTATTGATCATCGGCG
Organism: Pseudomonas sp. EA_5y_Pfl2_R50; assembly: GCF_963970475.1. Classification (NCBI taxonomy): domain Bacteria; kingdom Pseudomonadati; phylum Pseudomonadota; class Gammaproteobacteria; order Pseudomonadales; family Pseudomonadaceae; genus Pseudomonas; species Pseudomonas sp. EA_5y_Pfl2_R50. Next base: position 164,141 of record NZ_CAXAPT010000007.1, read on the forward strand.
GCATCGACCTGTCGGTGGGCTCGGTACTCGCATTGGCTGCCTCGACGGTCAGCGTTGCGATTCTCGGCTGGGGCTGGGGCGTGTTGCCTTCGGCATTGCTCGGCATGGCAGTGGCGGCGCTGGCCGGTACTGTCACTGGATCGATCACGGTGGCGTGGCGGATTCCATCGTTCATCGTCTCTCTCGGTGTGCTGGAAATGGCTCGGGGTCTGGCGTATCAGATGACCGGGTCGCGTACTGCGTACATCGGTGACTCGTTCGCCTGGCTGTCGAACCCGATTGCGTTCGGTATCTCGCCATCGTTCATCATTGCCTTGCTAGTGATTTTCATTGCCCAGGCCGTGTTGACCCGAACCGTATTCGGTCGCTACCTGATCGGCATCGGCACCAACGAAGAGGCGGTGCGTCTTGCAGGGATCAATCCGAAACCCTACAAGATTCTGGTGTTCAGCCTGATGGGCTTGCTGGCGGGTATCGCGGCGCTGTTTCAGATTTCCCGTCTGGAAGCGGCTGATCCGAATGCCGGCTCCGGTCTGGAGCTGCAAGTGATCGCTGCCGTGGTCATCGGCGGCACCAGCCTGATGGGCGGGCGCGGTTCGGTCATCAGCACCTTCTTTGGGGTGTTGATCATTTCCGTTCTGGCCGCCGGTCTGGCACAGATTGGCGCGACCGAGCCGACCAAGCGCATCATCACCGGCGCAGTGATTGTCATCGCCGTGGTGCTCGACACTTATCGCAGTCAACGCGCTAGCCGACGGGGCTGAGAAATGGCAACGATCAAGGATGTGGCAGCGCTCGCGGGGATTTCCTACACGACCGTGTCCCATGTGGTGAACAACACACGGCCGGTCAGTCAGGAAGTGCGGCTGAAAGTCGAGGCGGCGATCAAGATCCTCGACTATGTGCCGAGTGCGGTGGCGCGCTCGTTGAAGGCTAAAACCACAGCAACCATTGGTTTGCTGGTGCCTAACAGCCTTAACCCATACTTCGCCGAACTGGCGCGGGGCATCGAGGATTACTGCGAGCGTAACGGTTACTGCGTGATCCTCTGCAACTCCGACGACAATCCGGAAAAGCAGCGCAGCTATTTACGCGTGCTGCTGGAAAAGCGCATTGACGGTTTGATCGTTGCTTCTGCCGGCGGTGACAGTGGCCTGGCGCAGGGGCTGGCGGGGGTGAAGACGCCCATGGTTATTGTCGACCGGGGCCTGGAAGGCGTAGATGCAGATCTGGTGCGTATCGATCACGAATACGGCGCCTATCTTGCCACGCGCCATCTGCTTGAACTCGGGCATCGTGACATTGCCACGATTGGCGGCCCGGCCACTACCAGCGTGGCGCAGATGCGTCAGGCCGGATATCGCCGGGCGTTGCAGGAGGCAGGTATCGAGGTGCGCGAAGCACGCATGCTGGAAAGTGACTTCACCAGCACGGGTGGTTACAACGCGGCGTCTATATTGCTCGAAGTCAATCCGCCGAGTGCGATCTTCGCCGGTAACGACATGATTGGTATCGGGGTGCTGCGCGCGGCGGCGGAGCGCAACGTGCGGGTGCCGAGCGAGCTGTCGGTGATCGGCTTCGACGATATCCAGATGAGCCGTTATGTGTATCCGGCGCTGACCACTGTCGGCCAGTCGATCCTGCAACTGGGTGAGATGGCTGCCGAAGTCCTGTTGCGAAGGATCGCTACGCCAACCTTGGGCACGGACCAACGTATTGTGACTCCGAGTATTGTCTTGCGCGAATCGACTGCGCCCCTGTCCGGCGTGTTTACCGAATACCGCTGAAATCGAATTGACGAGTAGTGATGTATGCCAGCAAATGTAGTGGTAATAGGCAGCCTGAACATGGACCTGGTGACCCGGGCGCCGCGCTTGCCTCGAGGCGGTGAAACGCTGATCGGACATTCTTTCGCCACGGTTTCCGGCGGCAAGGGTGCCAATCAGGCGGTCGCTGCGGCGCGTCTGGGCGCGCAAGTGGCAATGGTCGGCTGCGTCGGAAACGATGACTACGGCGTGCAATTGCGTGAAGCCCTGGAGGTCGAGCAGATTGACTGCCAGGCGGTGGGCACCGTCGAGGGCTCCAGCGGTGTTGCGTTGATCGTGGTCGATGACAACAGCCAGAACGCCATTGTGATTGTTGCCGGAGCCAACGGTGCCATGACCCCCGCAGTGATCGATCGCTTCGATGCAGTGTTGCAGGCCGCCGGCGTGATCATCTGCCAGCTCGAAATCCCGGATGCGACGGTGGGGCATGCGCTCAAGCGAGCTCGTGCAATGGGCAAGACGGTGATTCTCAATCCGGCGCCGGCCAGTCGTCCATTGCCGGCGGACTGGTATGCAGCCATCGATTATCTGATTCCCAACGAAAGTGAAGCCGCCGCATTGAGCGGGCTGCCGGTCGACTCATTGAGCAGCGCGGAAGTGGCTGCCAATCATCTGATCGGCATGGGTGCAGGCAAAGTCATCATTACCTTGGGCGCCGAGGGTTCGCTGTTCGCCAACGGCAAGGGCTACGAGCATTTCCCGGCGCCAACAGTGAAGGCCGTCGATACCACAGCAGCCGGCGACACCTTTGTCGGTGGCTTTGCTGCTGCACTGGCCAGTGGCAAGTCCGAGGCCGAGGCCATTCGCTACGGGCAGATCGCCGCCGCGCTGTCGGTTACCCGCGCGGGTGCACAGCCGTCCATTCCAACCATGTCCGACGTACAGGCATTCAAACCCGCATGAAAAAGACACCCTTGCTCAACGTCGCATTGTCGCGGCTGATTGCATCCCTGGGCCATGGCGACATGGTGGTCATCGGTGATGCCGGATTACCGGTGCCACCGGGCGTCGAACTGATCGACCTGGCACTCACTCATGGTGTTCCGGATTTCGTCAGCACGCTCAAGGTCATCCTCAGCGAGATGCAGGTAGAAAGCCACGTGCTGGCTGACGAGATCCTCGACAAGCAACCGACGGCGTTGAATACGCTGGACGCGTTGAATGAAGAGGGAGCACTGGGTCGTCGCGATTTGCTCAGTCATGAGCAATTCAAGGTTCTCAGCCGACAGGCGCGAGCGGTGGTCCGGACGGGCGAATGCCAGCCGTACTGCAACATCGTGCTGGTGGCCGGGGTTACGTTCTGATTTTCGATTTCACAAGCACAAGGAATGCGCCATGCAACGCTATGTTCAAAAACTGCATCAATGGGTTCGGAGTCTGCTGCTTTTGTCCGTGATTACTGCCACCGGCGCTCAGGCGGCGGAAAAAATCGACCTCATCATCGATACCGACCCGGGGGCCGACGACGTCGTTGCCTTGCTGTTCGCGCTGGCGTCGCCGGAGGAACTGAACATTCGCGCGCTGACCACAGTGGCTGGCAATGTGCGCCTCGACAAGACCTCGCGTAACGCGCGTCTGGCTCGGGAGTGGGCTGGGCGCGAGGACGTGCCGGTTTATGCGGGTGCACCCAAGCCGCTGATGCGCACGCCGATCTACGCGGAAAACATCCATGGCAAGGAAGGCCTGTCGGGTGTCACCGTGCACGAACCGAAAAAAGGCCTGGCTGAAGGCAACGCGGTCAATTACCTGATCAATACGCTGAAGAACGCCAAGCCACACAGTATTACCATCGCCATGCTTGGCCCGCAGACCAACCTCGCGCTGGCGCTGGTCCAGGAACCTGAAATCGTTCAGGGCATCAAGGAAGTGGTGATCATGGGGGGCGCGCACTTCAACGGCGGCAATATCACCCCGGTCGCAGAGTTCAACTTGTTTGCCGATCCGCAAGCGGCTGAAGTGGTGCTCAAGAGCGGTGTGAAGCTGACGTACCTGCCGCTGGATGTCACCCACAAGATCCTCACCAGTGAGGCCCGCCTGAAGCAAATCGCTGCGCTCAACAATAATGCGAGCAAGATTGTCGGCGACATTCTCAACGAGTACATCAAAGGTGATATGGAACACTACGGTATTCCGGGTGGCCCGGTGCATGACGCTACCGTCGTGGCTTACCTGCTCAAGCCAGAGCTGTTCACTGGCCGCTCGGTGAACGTTGTGGTGGATAGCCGTGAAGGGCCGACTTTCGGTCAAACCATTGTCGACTGGTACGACGGCCTGAAGGCGCCGAAAAACGCCTTCTGGGTGGAAAGTGGCGACGCTCAGGGGTTCTTTGATCTGCTGACCGAGCGTCTGAAACGCTTGAAGTAAAGTGTTCTCCTGGCGGGACTGGCGACGCCAGCTCTCTCGCCAATAGGGCTACCTTCGCGAGCAGCCCGGCGCCTACAGGATCGCGCTAACCCTGTAGGCGCCGGGCTTGTTTGCGAAGAGGCCAGTAGCGACAACTTCAAATTCCTGGCTGTCTTCGGGCTGTTAGTCAGTCTCTGCGTGTTCGTGTTCGACCTGTTCTGTCGGGTAGCGCTCGAAAATCTGCTTGATGAATTGCTGAGCCGCTTCAGTGCCCAGTTCCTTGACCAAAAGATCGATTCCGATCAGTGCCAGTTCTTCCGTGGTTCCCGGGCTGTAAGAACTGTGTCCGTCTGCCCATTTGGCATTGATGGCTGCGTCGATGCTGATGGTGGTCATGGGAGCGCTCGAAAGTCAGAAGGGCTGAAATTCGAGTTAACCATTTTGGCGGGCGTTTGGCACTGCGACTTAGGCATGAGCGGAGTGCTATGCGACACTTGGTCTTTTTAAGGTTCTCCAAGGATCGTGTTGTGCAGATCGATTTGAATATCCCCGGCGCCCTTACCCTCGACGCAGTGCGCCAGATGCTGGCTGCTGCCAGTGACGACGAACACACCCAGCTGCGCGTGACCAAGGGCGGGATCGCTTACATCTCGTCGGGCGTCACGGGTGGACAGGATATCGACGGCTTGCTGTTTCGCCTTGAGACCTGGGCAAAGGGTTCGGGGTACGTGGGCAACGTCGCTGCCAGTGACGAGGTGTGGGTTATGCAGATTTTCAACGCGCTGAAGGACAACTGGCCTAACCCGCCGTATGACTACATCGACGTCTATTGAGCAGCGTTAATATTCAGTCACGATTGATTGATGAAGGGCGGGTGTCGCTCAGGCAAACTGGACGTTTTTCTGATCGTGGGGCAGGGTGATGGCATTTGCCGTGAAACCAAACGCCGGAATGGCGGTCGCACGATCTCAGCTCAACTATTGAAAAAGGAGGCTTCATGCCTTTGAAGTTCGCGTCACTGGGTGCTCTGATGGCCGCTGCCATGCTGGCCGGTTGCAGCACGACCTCCAGCGAGTCGGCAAAGGATACTGTGGCGGCCGAATCCGGTCATAGCCGCTGTGAAGCGAAGGCGGCGGAGTTCGCCATTGGCAAAAAGGCTTCACCGGAATTGCTCGAGCAGGCCCGCGTGAAAGCTGGCGCGCAAAATGCCCGTTTCCTCAAGCCGAATGACATGATCACGCTGGAGTACCGGTCTGATCGCTTGAATCTCAACACCGACAACAATCTGGTCATTACTCGCGTCAACTGCGGCTGATCATCAGGGCTTTTGCTTCAGGTATAAAAAACCCCGTCACATGGACGGGGTTTTTTTAGTGCGCCGAGAAATTACTCTGGGCGAACCTGTGCAGCTTGCATACCCTTTTGGCCTTTCTCAGCCACGAAGGAGACAGTCTGGCCTTCTTTCAGGCTTTTGAAACCGTCGGATTCGATAGCTTTGAAGTGTACGAACAGGTCGTCACCGCCACCTTGAGGAGTGATGAAGCCGAAGCCTTTTTCATCGTTGAACCATTTAACGGTGCCGTGTTGGCGATTAGACATGGTGTATCTCCAAGAAACATATATTTTCAGTAGTGCTGTGTTGCTCAGGCCAACTGGGCACACCCGGGTATCATAGTCGAAATGTTCGCTTTGGTAGCCCCCCGGACGTGCTGTTTGCCAATCAGTCGTGTTTTCTTTACTGGCTGTTGCCGCTGAAAGCCCCGGTTTGAAAGGCTTTCAGCGAAAAGTAAAGACAATAAAAAAACATGTAAAACCTGCATAAATCGTCTGAAAAGAGTCAAGACGGGCACTTTTTTCCGCCGTTTGGCGGATCATAAAGGCCTTTTTTGTCACTTCTTCGCCGGGGCATTGGCCTTGCATTTGGCAATCTGACCCAGCGCTTTCTGTTGCAGTTCAGGCGCAGCCTTGTTGTCCATCAAGGCCTGGATATCCTTGGCCGGATAGGACTTGATGGCATCCGCGCCACAGGCACAATGAGATTTTGCCGCCGCAGCGCCAATCTGCGGAGCCGCCGCCTGAGTGCATTGCGCCATGTACTTCTCGCGCTCGCCCTTCGGCCAGTCGGCATGGGCGCTCAGTGGCAGCAGCAGAGCAATAGGGGCGATGGCGGCGAACAGGGTTTTCAGACGCATGCGAAGATGCTCCTTTTGGGTCAATGTCTTGTTATCTGAGGGCTGAAGGGCCGATCAAGTTCAGCACTCTGGCATAAAAACGGACGATTTGCCTTCTGATCAAACAGGAGGCATAAGTGACCGCTCATCTGTGCTAGCATGCCTGGCTTGAGCGTTTTCAGGCGCCGGAAGACCTTCAGTCCCGGCAGCGGTCGACGTTCGAATATTCTGATTTGAATCCCAGTCACTCTGGTTCGGTTTTCCGGTTGGCCGCAAGGCTCCTGCCGCTGTAAGGCAGGCGTTCGTCATTGAATGGCCTGGATCGGATCTTGTACTGGCTCATCCCAACCCACGTGACCTTTGGTAGGGGTCACCACTAGGAGAGGAGGCGCCATGCCAACTATTACTCTTCCCGACGGCAGTCAACGTTCATTCGATCACCCGGTTTCCGTAGCCGAGGTCGCCGCATCCATTGGTGCCGGTCTGGCCAAAGCCACCCTGGCCGGCAAGGTCAATGGTCAACTGGTCGACGCCAGCGACATCATCAGCAGCGACGCGACCCTGCAAATCATCACGCCAAAGGATGAAGAGGGGTTGGAGATCATTCGTCACTCTTGCGCCCACCTGGTTGGCCATGCGGTCAAGCAGCTGTATCCGACCGCCAAAATGGTGATCGGTCCGGTCATCGATGAAGGCTTCTATTACGACATCGCCTTCGAGCGTCCTTTCACGCCGGAAGACATGGCTGCCATCGAGCAGCGTATGCAGCAACTGATCGAGAAAGATTACGACGTCATCAAGAAAGTCACTCCGCGCGCCGAAGTGATCGAAGTGTTCAAGGCCCGCGGCGAAGACTACAAGCTGCGTCTGGTCGAGGATATGCCGAACGAGCAGGCCATGGGTCTGTACTATCACGAAGAATATGTCGACATGTGCCGTGGTCCGCACGTGCCGAACACCCGGTTCCTGAAATCCTTCAAGCTGACCAAGCTGTCGGGTGCCTACTGGCGAGGCGATGCCAAGAACGAGCAGTTGCAGCGCGTTTACGGCACCGCCTGGGCCGACAAAAAGCAGCTGGCGGCTTACGTTCAGCGCATTGAAGAAGCTGAAAAGCGCGATCACCGCAAGATCGGCAAGCGTCTGGGCCTGTTCCACACCCAGGAAGAGTCGCCAGGCATGGTGTTCTGGCACCCGAACGGCTGGACGCTGTACCAGGTGCTCGAGCAATACATGCGCAAGATCCAGCGCGACAACGGCTATCTTGAAATCAAGACGCCGCAGGTGGTTGACCGCAGTTTGTGGGAGAAATCCGGGCACTGGGCCAACTACGCCGACAACATGTTCACCACGCAGTCGGAAAATCGCGACTATGCCATCAAGCCGATGAACTGCCCGTGCCACGTGCAGGTATTCAATCAGGGCCTGAAGAGCTACCGCGAGTTGCCGATGCGTCTGGCCGAGTTCGGTGCCTGCCACCGTAACGAGCCGTCGGGTGCGCTGCACGGGATCATGCGTGTACGTGCGTTCACCCAGGACGACGCCCACATCTTCTGCACGGAAGAGCAGATGCAGGCTGAATCGGCTGCATTCATCAAGCTGACCATGGATGTTTATCGCGACTTCGGTTTTACCGACGTCGAGATGAAACTGTCCACTCGTCCGGAAAAACGCGTGGGTTCCGACGAGCTGTGGGATCGCGCTGAAGCCGCACTGGCCGCAGCCCTTGATTCTGCGGGCCTGCCGTATGATCTGCAGCCGGGTGAGGGTGCGTTCTATGGTCCGAAAATCGAATTCTCGCTGAAAGATTGCCTCGGTCGCGTCTGGCAATGTGGTACCTTGCAGCTCGATTTTAACCTGCCTGTCCGTTTGGGCGCTGAATACGTCTCCGAAGACAACAGCCGCAAACACCCTGTGATGCTGCACCGGGCGATCCTTGGCTCCTTCGAGCGTTTCGTCGGAATTCTGATCGAGCACTATGAAGGTGCGTTCCCTGCCTGGCTGGCGCCAACCCAGGCGGTGATCATGAATATCACTGATAAACAGGCGGATTTTGTTGCAGAAGTTGAAAAAACTCTCAACGAAAGCGGATTTCGTGCCAAGTCCGACTTGAGAAATGAAAAGATCGGCTTTAAAATCCGCGAGCATACTTTGCTCAAGGTTCCCTATCTTTTGGTTATCGGAGATAAGGAAGTCGAGATGCAGACTGTCGCTGTGCGTACTCGTGAAGGTGCTGACCTGGGCTCAATGCCCGTCGCCCAGTTCGCTGAGTTTCTCGCGCAAGCGGTTTCCCGGCGTGGTCGCCCAGATTCGGAGTAATTATTATTAAGCGTGAAATGAGACAAGATAAACGAGCTGCACCGAAAGCCCCGATCAACGAGAATATCTCGGCACGCGAGGTTCGGTTAATTGGCGCTGATGGCGAGCAGATTGGCATCGTCTCGATTGATGAAGCGCTTCGTATTGCTGAAGAAGCAAAGCTTGATCTGGTAGAAATCTCTGCTGACGCAGTCCCACCGGTTTGCCGGGTGATGGACTACGGCAAATCGATCTTCGAGAAGAAGAAGCAGGTTGCAGCAGCGAAGAAAAACCAGAAGCAGATTCAGGTTAAAGAAATCAAGTTTCGTCCAGGGACGGAGGAAGGGGATTACCAGGTAAAACTGCGCAACCTGGTACGTTTCCTGAGTGACGGGGACAGGGCCAAGGTATCCTTGCGATTCCGCGGCCGTGAGATGGCCCACCAGGAGCTGGGGATGGAACTCCTCAAGCGGGTTGAAGCTGACCTGCTCGAGTACGGTTCGGTCGAACAGCATCCTAAGATGGAAGGACGCCAGCTGATCATGGTCATCGCCCCGAAAAAGAAGAAGTAATCAACAGGGCACGGCAGGCCTTCTGATTATGTTTATCAACTGAATGCGGAGTATCCGAACATGCCAAAAATGAAAACCAAAAGTGGTGCTGCTAAGCGGTTTCTGAAAACTGCTAACGGTATCAAGCACAAGCACGCTTTCAAGAGCCACATTCTGACCAAAATGTCGACCAAGCGTAAGCGTCAACTGCGCGGTAGCAGCTTGCTGCATCCGTCTGACGTGGCAAAAGTCGAGCGCATGCTGCGCCTTCGTTAATTTTAGTCAAGAATAGAGGAAGTAACTCATGGCTCGTGTAAAGCGTGGCGTCATTGCCCGTAAGCGTCACAAAAAAATTCTGAAACTTGCTAAAGGCTACTACGGCGCACGCTCCCGCGTATTCCGTGTTGCCAAGCAAGCGGTAATCAAGGCAGGCCAATACGCCTACCGTGACCGTCGTCAGAAAAAACGTCAGTTCCGCGCTCTGTGGATCGCTCGTATCAACGCTGGTGCTCGTGTTAACGGTCTGTCCTACAGCCGTTTCATCGCTGGCCTGAAAAAAGCGTCCATCGAGATCGACCGTAAGGTTCTGGCTGATCTGGCAGTGAACGAAAAAGCGGTGTTTGCTGCGATTGTCGAGAAAGCTAAAGCCACCTTGGCTTAAGTACCCCCGACAATCACCCGGCCTCACTTCCGTGGGGCCAGGTGGTAAACGTCTTAAATAGGGGAAGAGCCTTCAAGCTCTTCCCCTATTTTGTATCTGGAGTCTGTACATGGAAAACCTGGATGCGCTGGTCTCTCAAGCACTAGAGGCTGTGCAAAGCGCTGAAGATATCAATGCCCTGGAGCAAATCCGGGTTCAATACCTTGGCAAAAAGGGCGAATTGACTCAGGTGATGAAGACCCTGGGGAATTTGCCGGCTGAAGAGCGCCCGCAAGTAGGCGCCCTGATCAACGTTGCCAAGGAACGTGTAACAGACGTTCTCAATGCGCGCATGGCTCTGTTTGAAGAAGCCGAACTGGCTGCCAAACTGTCCGCCGAGTCCATTGACGTGACGTTGCCGGGCCGTGGTCAGACCTCCGGTGGTCTGCATCCGGTGACCCGGACTCTGGAGCGTGTTGAACAGTTCTTCACCCGCATCGGCTACGGCATTGCCGAAGGCCCGGAGGTCGAAGACGACTATCACAACTTTGAGGCGCTCAACATCCCAGGCCATCACCCGGCCCGGTCGATGCATGACACCTTCTATTTCAATGCCAACATGTTGCTGCGTACCCATACCTCGCCGGTACAGGTTCGCACCATGGAATCGAAGCAACCGCCGATTCGCATTGTCTGCCCAGGCCGCGTGTATCGCAGCGACTCCGATATCACCCACTCGCCGATGTTCCACCAGGTCGAAGGCCTGCTGGTTGATCGCGACATCAATTTTGCCGATCTCAAAGGCACCATCGAAGAATTTCTGCGCGTGTTCTTCGAGAAAGAACTGGCTGTACGTTTCCGTCCTTCGTACTTCCCGTTTACCGAGCCATCCGCTGAAGTCGATATGGAATGCGTGATGTGCAGCGGCAAGGGCTGCCGCGTCTGCAAGCAGACTGGCTGGCTGGAAGTGATGGGCTGCGGCATGGTTCACCCGAACGTGCTGCGCATGTCCGGCATTGACCCGGAAGAGTTCTCGGGCTTTGCCTTTGGCATGGGTGTCGAGCGTCTGGCCATGCTCCGTTACGGCGTGAACGACTTGCGTCTGTTCTTCGACAACGACTTGCGGTTCCTCGCGCAATTTCGCTAGTCGTAACGAATTCTTAGGAGAGCAGGATGAAATTCAGTGAACAATGGCTGCGTGGCTGGGTTAGCCCGCAGGTAGATCGCGACGAGCTGGTTGCTCGTCTGTCGATGGCCGGTCTTGAGGTCGATAGCGTTACGCCGGCCGCCGGTGTATTCAGCGGCGTGGTGGTAGGTGAGGTGCTGAGCACCGAGCAGCACCCTGATGCCGACAAGTTGCGTGTGTGCCAGGTCAGCAATGGCGCGGAAACCTTCCAGGTCGTGTGCGGAGCGCCAAACGTGCGCCCGGGCTTGAAGATTCCGTTCGCCATGATCGGTGCCGAACTGCCGGGCGACTTCAAGATCAAGAAAGCCAAGCTGCGTGGCGTTGAGTCCAACGGCATGCTGTGCTCGCAAGCCGAGCTGCAGGTCGGTGAAGGTAACGACGGTCTGATGGAGCTGCCAGCCGACGCGCCGGTGGGCGAAGATTTCCGCGTGTATCTGGATCTGGAAGACGCCAGCATCGAGGTCGACCTGACCCCGAACCGTGGCGACTGCCTGTCCCTGGCCGGTCTGGCCCGTGAAGTCGGCGCGCTGTACACCGCTCCGGTCACTCGTCCAGTGGTCATGACCATTGCTGCCGTACACGACGAAGTGCGTTCGGTGGAAGTGCTGGCGCCAGCCGCCTGCCCCCGTTACCTGGGTCGTGTGATCCGTAACGTTGACCTGTCCAGGCCAACGCCGCTGTGGATGGTTGAGCGTCTGCGTCGCGCTGACGTGCGCAGCATCGACGCTGCCGTCGACATTACCAACTACGTGATGCTCGAACTGGGTCAACCGCTGCACGCCTTCGACCTCGCTGAAATCAATGGCGGCATCCGTGTCCGCATGGCGGAAGAGGGCGAGAAGCTGGTTTTGCTCGACGGTCAGGAAGTCAGCCTGCGTAGCGATACGCTGGTGATCGCCGACCACACCCGCGCTCTGGCGATTGCCGGTGTCATGGGCGGCGAGCACAGCGGTGTTTCGGCGACCACCCGGGATATTTTCCTGGAGTCCGCGTTCTTCGACCAGATCGCTGTTGCTGGCAAGGCTCGTTCCTACGGCCTGCACACCGACGCCTCACACCGTTACGAGCGTGGCGTGGACTGGCAATTGGCCCGTGAAGCCATGGAGCGCGCCACTGGCCTGCTGCTGGACATCACCGGTGGTGAAGCCGGTCCGGTCATTGAGAGCGTCAGCGAACAGCACCTGCCGTCGATCGCTCCGATCACTTTGCGTTCCCAGCGCATTACCCAGATGCTCGGTATGGAAATGGATTCCGCCCAGGTTGAGCGTTTGCTCGGCGGCCTGGGTCTGGGCATTACTGCCGACGGTGAAGGCCAATGGCAGGTAGAAGTGCCAAGCCATCGCTTCGACATCAGCCTGGAAGTCGATCTGATCGAAGAGCTGGCGCGTCTGTATGGCTACAACCGTCTGCCGGTTCGTTACCCGCAAGCGCGTCTGGCGCCGCAAGCCAAGGCTGAAGCGCGTAGCGATCTGCCGGAACTGCGCCGTCTACTGGTGGCTCGCGGTTATCAGGAAGCGATCACCTACAGCTTCATCGATCCGCGTCAGTTCGAACTGTTCAACCCTGGCGTTGAGCCGCTGTTGCTGGCCAATCCGATCTCCAACGACATGGCTGCCATGCGTTCGTCGCTGTGGCCGGGTCTGGTTAAAGCGCTGCAGCACAACCTCAACCGTCAGCAAGATCGTGTGCGTCTGTTCGAAAGCGGCCTGCGCTTCGTCGGTCAGCTTGAAGGCCTCAAGCAAGAGCCGATGCTGTCCGGTGTTGTCTGCGGCAGCCGTCTGCCGGAAGGCTGGGCACAAGGTCGTGACACCGTCGATTTCTTCGACGTCAAGGCTGACGTGGAAGCGCTGCTGGGCTTTGCCGGTGCACTGGATTCGTTCACCTTCGCACCGGGCAAACACCCGGCGTTGCATCCGGGTCAAACCGCGCGCATCGAGCGCGAGGGACGTGAAGTCGGCTTCATTGGTGCGATTCACCCGGAATTGTCGAAAACCTTGGGTCTGGACCGTCCGGTCTTCGTTTTCGAGCTGGTTCTGGCTGAAGTGGCACTCGGTAAAATGCCGAAATTCCACGAGTTGTCGCGCTTTCCTGAAGTGCGTCGTGACCTTGCCCTGATTGCGCACAAAGACGTCGCGTCCGCGGCCGTACTGGACGTAATCCGTGAAAATGCAGGCGAATGGCTCACAGATCTCAGGCTGTTTGACGTGTATCAGGGTAAAGGTATTGATCCTGATAGAAAAAGCCTTGCAGTTGGCTTGACCTGGCAGCATCCATCGCGCACTCTTAATGACGATGAGGTGAATTCGACGACGCAAAATATCCTCACCTCGCTCGAACAAAGGTTGAACGCCACGTTAAGGAAGTGACGTATGGGGGCTTTGACGAAAGCTGAGATGGCGGAACGTCTGTATGAAGAGCTGGGCCTGAACAAGCGGGAAGCCAAGGAATTGGTCGAACTGTTTTTCGAGGAAATCAGGCACGCTCTTGAAGACAACGAGCAGGTCAAATTGTCCGGTTTCGGCAATTTCGACCTTCGGGACAAACGCCAGCGGCCTGGCCGCAACCCGAAAACGGGGGAAGAAATCCCGATCACGGCTCGCCGTGTGGTCACCTTTCGTCCAGGGCAGAAGTTGAAGGCCCGAGTTGAGGCTTATGCTGGAACCAAGTCATAACGACGAACTACCCGTCATCCCGGGCAAACGCTACTTCACCATTGGTGAAGTCAGCGAGCTGTGTGCCGTAAAGCCACACGTGCTGCGCTACTGGGAGCAGGAGTTTCCTCAGCTCAATCCCGTCAAACGCCGCGGAAACCGCCGGTATTATCAGCGCCAGGACGTGCTGATGATCCGGCAGATCCGCGCGCTCCTTTACGATCAAGGATTCACCATCGGCGGCGCACGCTTGCGTTTGTCCGGCGATGAAGCCAAAGATGACACCACCCAATACAAACAGATGATTCGGCAGATGATTGCCGAATTGGAAGACGTGTTGGTGGTTCTCAAGAAATAAAAAGCTGCGTTTGAATACTTCCAGTTTTCAAACGCTTGCGATATATTCTTGAGCGTTCTTCGAGATGAGGAACGGTTGTAACACCAGTCGGGGCGTAGCGCAGTCCGGTAGCGCACTAGCATGGGGTGCTAGGGGTCGAGTGTTCGAATCACTCCGTCCCGACCATATAATTCAAAGGGTTGCGAGATTTTATCTCGCGACCCTTTTTTATTTTTGATCGTTTTTACCCCTACAAAACGACTGGCTTTGGGTGGAATCCTCACCTCTTTCGGAGGAGATGGGCGCAAGATTTCTGGGTGCCAATGTCCCCCCGCAGTAATTTCGGCGATGGAGGGCAGGGATGGACCTAGTTGACGGCTCGTCAGGCAGTTTTCAGCTTTTGCTGTGGGGGTAGCTGATGGCGACTACTTGCCTCGCTCGCTCTGAAAGACCTCCTGAGCGTTGCAATGCAATTGATTTGTCGATTTTTTTCTCAAGTTCCGGATAAAAATCCATTACGAGGAGACGCAACCGATCTAGAAGTTTAGGATCATTTTTAAGCTGGTCTCGTAAGTGGACTGCGTAACCGTAGTTGGAAGTTAAGGCATCGTCGGGCGCAAATGCCCGCATCCACTTCAGCATGATATCTGCGTCCCCTCCGAAATTTATCAGCAGGTCGATGTAGCGAATCAGCTGGGCCGAAGCGTTATAAAGTGTATATCTGTTGATGTCTAAGATGGACGTTTGATGTTCGACTGCGATCTTCTTGATGTCCTTCCATCCCTTACTGAGCTGGAAGGATCCTTTCATACTTACAGAGATTGTTTTGGCGGTGGGTTTACGTGGGGTCAAATGACCCTGTTCGACAGGTAGAGCCCGAATGGCCCCGGTAGTGACATTTACGTCGATCAGTAGCACGGGAATTAACGAAACAGACAAATAACGCGCGGTCGTGGACTTCAGGCGGATTTTACCTCTATCAGTCCTGGTTCCTTTGATCTGCAATCGTATAAGTGCGCCGGTCACTGAGCCTCGCTTCTTGACAATCTCAATTTCCGCGTCCAGACCGTAGTCTTTTGGTAAGTCTCTATAAATCCAGCCTTTTTTTGCAACGGCTTTTTTTACTAAAGCGGTTGCTTGATCGTCAACTACATGGGACTTCGTTCTCATAGGAAGATTTTCTGTCATTAGGTCCATCTAACTCTGTCTCTTGCGCTTGTTGGAGGAGGGACATTCAATGCCGTTTTATTTTTTGATCACTGGATAAAATGACGCATGTTTATTAGCTAACTACAAATGATCTCTGCAGGCCGGTGGTGATCCGTCGTCGGTGCTGAATTCACTTGCCCCGCAACCCAACCACACCCTTACCACTTGCACAAAAACGGCACCAGAGTACGCTTCAATCGGATCCAAAGGAGGGATTGCGGTGCCGAATTTTTTTGTTGAGCAAGCGGGGACGCTGAATCTGTTTCAACAGCAGCGTACTCCCAATCATGGATTCAGACCTGGACAGTTGGGTGCGTTGCACGCAGTTTTGGCGCATTTTTCCGTGCAGGACGACCCTGCCATCGTCTGTTTACCCACTGGCTATGGAAAGACCTCCTTGATGATGGCGCTTCCCATGCTGCTGGGGCCGGCGCGTGTACTGATAGTGGAACCTTCAAGCGCCTTGAGAAAACAGGTGCATTCACATATTTCTGTCATGTCCACACTCCGCCGGATTGGTGCGCTAGCTGAAGATTGTCCGCTTCCCGACGTGCACCTGCATATCGGCCGTCCTCAATCCCTTGAAGAATGGCAATTGCTTCAAGCCTACGACGTCGTCGTTTCGACACCTTCAAGCTCATCACCCGACCTAGCCCCTGGTGCGCCGTCGGACCTCTTCGATCTTGTGATCTTCGATGAAGCCCATCATGCTCCGGCCGATTCCTGGATGGCCTACGTAGAACACTTCACAAAAGCTCGGTTCTTGTTTCTCACGGCAACGCCCTTTCGACGAGATGGGCGCGTCATTCCAGGGAAGCTCGTTTATCGATATCCGGTAATGCGGGCTGTCGATGAGGGGGCCTTTGAGCCAACTAACTTCTGTGCGGCACCGATCGAGGACGAACTCGATGATGAACACGTTGATCAAGCCATAGCTCGGGCGGCTGTTCAGCAGCTTAACGAGGACAGGGCAAACGGGTTCGATCATAGGCTGTTTGTGCGTGCAGGGACTATCAAGGCCGCACAGGATCTAGTGCCGCTCTATCAAGCCCTGGGCATAGCGGTCGAGGCCATTAGCAGCAAACTTACGAAACGTCAGCAGGAGGCGATTGAGGAAAGGCTAATCACCGGTGCGCTGGAAGCGATCGTTTGCGTGGACATGTTCGGGGAGGGTTATGACTTTCCGAAACTCAAGGTGGCGGCGCTCCATGCTCCCCACCAGTCTCTGGTGCCCACAATTCAATTCATTGGACGCTTCGCCCGTGTGGACGAAACCACAGGCCCGCCAACGCTGATTGCACCAACTTTCCGTATCAAGGAGGCAACAGCGTCTCTTCTTAAGGAAGGCGTAAATCTTGCGCAGATGATTGATGAGGCTGCGATCGCTCAACTCGCGGGATCTCTGGAGGAGCAGGAGTTTATGGAAAGGCTCCCCGTGAGGAAGATTGCCGAATCTGACTACGAATCTGTCTCGCTGCTGTCTTTTAATTTATATGCCCATGTACGTGTTTTCGAGTGTGACGAGCCACCGAATTTTGGGCTCCTTGACTCCACGATTGGGCGGCATTTGCGGATTGTGAAGCAGTGGGGAACGCAAGACGGGACAATCTCGTTGGTTTTGACGGCAGACGAGACGTCTCCCAATTGGGCCATCTCTGATGCTCTGATCGATGTGCGTCACGACGTGTTTCTCTTGATGTTTTTCGAGGCGGCAAAACTCTGCTACATAGGGTCGACCCGTCGAACGGAAAAGCTTTACCTCAGCATCATGGACACGATTGCTCCCGGTGGCTGCAGACCGCTTAGCTACCAACAGACCAGCAGGGCGCGCGCGGGCTTGGAGAAGGTCAAGTTTTACAACGTTGGGCTGAAGAACATGACGTTCAACTCGCAGGGAGAGACTTATCGAACCCTCACTGGCCCCCAGGCGGAGAGGGCGGTGACAGCTGGCGACAGTCGAGTCTTCTCCCAAGGACACTTCTTCGGCAGCGGTATGAATGGACAGGTCAAGGAAACGATTGGCGCAAGCAGCAGTTCCCGGATATGGAGCAATCAGCGCCTCTCGATCCTTGATTTCGTTGAGTGGGTGCAAACCTTGAACGGACGCCTCTCCGGTAATGTGCCTTTTAGCGCAACCCAGTTAGACATCGTGCGCTCTAGCAAGCCTTTGAGTCGTTTACCAGATGTGGTCATAGCGGCGAACTGGCCTAAAAGCGGATTCAAAAACAACCCGAAAGTCCGCTTTCGGGCTGCCACCCAACAGCGCGTTCAATATTCGAGATTGGTTGAGTGGGACATCCAGAACTTTCAGTGCGATCTACCGGCGGGACAATTAACCTTTTCGCTGGTTAGCGCCTTCGGCGTGGTGCCAATGCGATTTCACTTGGCAAACGCACGGATGGTGACGTGTCTGGATCCTGAAGTCTCCGTCGAAATCGAATCTGCCCACGATTCCTGGGTTGCAATGGCGGACTGGCTCTGTGAACACAGTCCAGTGTTCTATGCCGCCGATAAATCATCCTTTGAGGGGATGAATTTGATGGCTGCACCGCTGCTGCAAACCGAACGTTTGGCTCCTGGCGATGCAGAGATCATCGATTGGAGGGGCTGTGGCATACACATCGAATTTCTACCCCAGGATCAATCCCCCGAGACGTTGCGAAAGCGAGCCCTGCTCGCGGGAAACCTGACCGTGCAGGAGCACCTGGAGCGACACTTGGTCAATCTGCCGGATGTTCAAGGACTCTTCTACGACCACAGGGCGGGGGAGGCCGCGGATTATATCTGCGTCACCAAGAATGCTGAGGATGAGGTCAACGTCAGCTTCTACCACTGCAAAGGTGCGGGTGGGCCACCAAGTGGAGGCCGTGTGGGTGATGTCTACGAGGTGGCAGGACAGTTGGTCAAGTCGGTCTATTACTGCAACGTGCCGACGATTGTTCAGCACATGGAAGATAGGATGCTTCCAAGGCACACATCACCCTCCTACTTTGTTCGCGGCAACAGAGCCGACGTTACTCAGCTGTTGAAAACTACACCGGCCACCAAGCTCACGTTTTCCGTGATCGGCGTTCAGCCTGGCATTCGCCGCTCGGCTATCAATGCTCACCTGAGTGATCTTATGGCGTTCTGTATCAGTTACGCGAGGCAGGGAGGGGCAGCGAAGGCTTACTGGCTGGTCAACGAACCAGAGAATTGATTCCACAAAGCGGCTGAGGAGTACGCCTGGCCGCTTCGTGTGTTTCGCCATCGTGGATGACCTAGATTTACCTAGCGTTTAGCTCCACGGGCGGACTTTCGGTTCTTCGTATTTCCAGATTGCAGTCTTTACGGACAGTCTTTAACCAACGGTTTGCCGTGCTCCCAGCATGTAGATCAATGCGGGATTTTGACTAGGCCGATCACAACGCTTTTCGCTCCACCAGCCGAAATACGAGAAGGATTCAGCGAAGTCAGCCGGCAACAATGACGCTATGTGCTTGGCGCATAAAGCGCATTGCGTGCTCCGAGAACGGTTGGCAAGATGCTGCATTCGCCTTCCCTTTGGATGCTCATGGACCGTTTTATTGAGAGCAACACGCTTGCTGAGCTCTACAGTATCCTCAGTGAGGATAGACGCTCGCTATCCAGCAGCCACTCGATGACACGCTTTGAGCGTCAGCTCATGGTCAATCGAGTCACGGCTTTTGTAGAGTTTGGCGACTATCTGATCTTGACTGAGCGCCGCCGCTACAGCGCGATCGAACGGCTGTTCAAGGCATTAATTGATCCGCTTTCGATTCCCAGGCAGACCGTCTACTACAAGCCGGAATACCCTGAAGATGAAGTGAGTGGGTATGAGGGGCTAACGGCAGTGGATACGGTAGGGCTGCTGATCGATATGGAGCATCTCGGCCTGCAGGTAGACCCGAGCAGGTTGGTCGCCGCCCTGACCCCGGAAATCAACGAGAAGAAGCTGCTGACGAACAGTGAACTTTCGGTCCTGATGTACCGACACTACCGTGGAAAGCAGTGCTTTGTGCTCAAAGCTGATCCAAACGCTGGGGAAGGGGATATCTCTGTAACCCACCACAAGGACGCTTCGGGATATAAGTTCGCAATGACCTGGAGGGGAAAAGCTGCGATTCGGCTTGAAGTGCGTGGGCCCAACTACAGCGAACCTAAACCACAGGAGTTCGTCATTTGCGACTACTGCAAGCATCGCTACCTTACCAACAGCTCTGTAGACGAACGCATCCACCACGCAGAGCATGAGTGGACTCGCCAGCTCTACGAGCCCTTGCCGAACTTTCTGTTCGCGCAGCGGCTTGCTGTCGTCCCTAGGGGGGAGCTCGTTGATCCGTCAAGCCCGCTTTGGATGCATGAGGAAGTCTTGCAGCGAGCCAGGGCGTTCAGGCGCGAGTTTGGCTACGACCGGGTTCAGTGGGATGGTTCTGCGACTAGTCCAGCCTCAGAGGGTTGGCACGGTTATCTTTTCGCTGGAGACGCTGAAGGTACGATCGCTGGCGCTTGTGGATTTTTACCTGAATCGTCGGGCCCGCACAAAGGTCAGTGGGCGCTGCACTGGATATGGTTCGCGCCGAAGTATCGGCGGAGGGGTTTGTTGTTGGCTCGCTGGGCCGATTTCCTTGAGCGCTACGGAGACTTTCATATTGAGCGACCAGTCTCGGATGCAATGCAGTCATTTCTCCGTAAACATGGCACTGCTGATCAGAGGGCCTGGCTACCATCGCCATAGCTCAAAGCTCTGGTCGTCCGTTCAAGGCTTTAAACTGTGCTCTGAAGGTCGGCACTGACACTTAGCAGAAGGTCGGTGCGCGTGGCCTGCCCCGGGATACTCAATGAGAAGCGATTGGTGGCTGGCCTTCTTGGCGAGATTGCCATCTATAAACGATTACTGGATCTGGGCATTCGAGCCGAGCTGGAAGCGGGCGCGGGCGATTGGCATGCTTACATCTTGGTTGGCAATTCAAAGTTTGGCTCACGGTTGGTGAGCCAACAACAGAATAATTTGCGCATGCGCTCACCGGGCAATTGCTATTCACGCATGACAGTGAAACGGACACCCTGCTGATGACTTTCCCGGAATAGCCGACTTGCACCTAGGGAATATGGATTGGGCAGCTCATAAACTGCGACGTTAGGACCTCGTACGTTCGCGACATAGAGAATACGCCAGCGGTTGGTTCCATCATGGCGCATCGTTACTGCCGCAGTTACTTGAGACCGCTCTAGGTCGATGTGTCCTGGATCCGCGACATGCGCCTTGACCTCGTAATGAATGAAGCCTTTCGCGTCCGATACTTTGAAGTCGAATCCTTGATCACTTTCTGGCGGAAGCCCTAGATACCTGCGGCCCATCGAAGATACCCAGTATTCGGGCCGCATATTTCGATGTTTATTGCGTAAATATTGATAGGCGGCGAGCTCCCCGGCGAAACCGATGAGGTCGCGTTGTTCTTGACTCAAATACTGTGGATCATCACCTCGATTGCTTGTGCCGCGCTTAGTCGGTCTAGGGGCAGTTCGAGGGCCAAAGACTTGTAATGCCGCAGGACCGGACCGCGTTTTGAATCCTCCACTCGCAAGAGTCTCTTGCATGGCTTGCGCAACTGCATCATACCAACCCTGAGCACCACCATCGATTTCTAATTCCCCAAACTGCAGACTACGACGTTCTTTCTGTCTGCGCGTTTCTCGTTCACGCTCCTCTAATGCTTCGAATGCCAGATCACTATCGGAAAGACCGAGCGCAACAGTGTCCAGGCTTTCCGGCATTTGATTTGGCCAGAGGCTCGCTCGGTGAAGTGCGGAGGGGACGGATCTCTCGTTGAGGGACTCGAAGTCAAGCGTACCGGATGACAGGGCAGCTCGAATCAGGCGTTCAGGTCCTTGCAACCAAAGTTCATCAAGTGGCGTCGAATTGCACTTCGCCCAAGCTCTGACCAAACGTTGCAAATGTTCCGCAATCCGCGTGAGTAGTTGGCGGTTGTGCTGGCGGACGCCGTCGATGGGACTGCCATTGGGAAAAGGGCCTGCACCAAGGCGGAGGGTTACCTGTCTATCGATTTCCTCATCTATCTGCTGTGTATCAATATCATCGAATCGTTCCACCCAATCATCTGGCAGGTGGAGCCATTTCAAAGCGACTGCTTCGCGATAGGCCTGAAGGGCTCCGTCTGCTTCAATGGATTGGGTGTACGCATCCCGTACGGCTCGCTCAACTTCAGCACGCCGATGCTCAACGCGGGAGGAGAAACGCTCCGTTAACCTTTTCTTGAACTCCAGCGGAGATCGACCAAGCGCAACTAGGCTCGCGTTCAGTACGTTGAACTCAAGCCCTAGCTCATGCCGTAGGCCGCTAAGTGTGTCGGCGTCTCGGCAGGCGCTGACGATTCTTTCGGCTTGGTCGGAGGGTATACCGTAACCAGAAATAACGGCCATCACGTCGGAATCATCTCTGAATTCGTCGGTCCGCTCGATCAATATTGCAGCCAGGTCGGTATGCCCCATGGCGTGGACGGACGGGATCAAATACTCCAATAAACGCGGCGTGGTCGCACGAAGCGATCGCCTCAGCTCGGTGATCCGAGAGACGGGTCGTCCAAGTGCTCGAGCGAGTTGCAAATCCGAGGGTGCTTTCAGCTCATGACCGTCCCGCGACATCTCGTTTCCAAACGCAGAAAATGTCAGGCGAAAAGCGTCCGTTAATCCCGGTCTGCCTATCGCCGCGGGCACGGCCGACGCGATCATGGACAGGGTAGACCAATTCAAAAACTGCCCCTCACACAGGACTGTTGGATATTCTTCGTTGGCAACCGGAAGTATGCCGTCAAGCTCGTCTGGCAGAGTGCTTGAGCTTCCATCTATCGAGACCGTGATTTCTCGGACAAAACGCAGCCGTACTCGACGGATAGCCCCTCCCAGCGCCTGGCGAGCTCGAAGGGTGTTCTGGTTGCTTAGATTTGAGCTCACTTCCAGCACCAGAACAGCGAGGTCGGCGATCCATTCACAATCTTTGCTTACGAGCAGCTCATCCGTTGCACTCGGAAAAAAAGGAACGCCGTCTGTGGTGACGGATATCGAGTCTTCATGAATTGGCTGGGCCTTACAACCCAGATACGTTGCTAGCGCTCTGATACAGCTTGCAGTCGCTGTACCTCCCACATCAATTGTGATGCGACCAAAAGAAGCCAAAATTTGTTGAAAAGTTGGCCGCGAACCGTCGTCAATGTAGATCGTTTCAACGAGTGGAGCGCTTTTGTGAAGCGTCACGGCCGTCAAGCCATCAATAGTGTCTTTAGGGATTACGAGTGTCGAAGGCAGAGCTGGGCGCAAGTCGAGCTGAGCGTACTCTGTCCATGCTTCGCGGTAGGCTTTTCGAAAGTCATCAAGAAAAGCCTCTGATATACCGCGCTCCAGTAGCTCGCCAAGTGCGGCAATACGTCGGGGTGCACTTTTTGGGTCCGACCAAGCAGGTACATTCAATTTGCCGGACAACATCTCTTGAAGGTAGCGGTTGTTTTCTATCAGCTCTCGTACCATGCGCTCCGGCCGCGGTACGAAACGAGGTATGTCACTCCTGCTGCCTAACCAGCACTGACCTAAAGTTAACCCTTCGAAATCGTCGCCCGCCGACGCGGGAATCCAAGCAGTCGACTTCAGAAAAGCGGCGATGGCGCTAGGCCAGTGAATGTAGTCGGAACGGACGCCGCGTCGGGAGAGCGTTGTCACCATAGCTTCGGCTGGAATCTTTGTGAGCGCGTTGATAATCAGTCGCCCGTATGCCAAGCGGGCAGCCCCGTTCATTGTGTCGTAGCTCGCCTGGCCGTATAGGTAGGGTACGCCATTCGTAACGTAGTCACCGCTTTGGTAGCCGAGGTCTCGTGACTGAGCGACGGCTTTGCGCCAGAAAATTCCCAGCTCCAGCTCAAAATTCTGTGTTGGTAAAAAACCATACCTCAAGCTTTGCCAGGCTGGTGAGTCCATTCGTACAGCGGCGCCTTTGCTCCAGGGAAGTCCGTCCCGTACGCCAGCGATTTTCAAAAAGTCCCGCCAGTCTTGAGCACTTTGCCCTGGGCCGGTATTCCATTCGTTCCAATCAGGAAGCATCGTCTTTGCGATTCCGGCAATCTGCTTGTCGTGGCTTGCCTCTTTACAGAGGTCAGTGAGCAAATTACCTAGCGTGTCGCGCCATCCTGCTGAGAAATAAGCGAGGCTCGCTTTGCCAATTCCGCCGCTGGCCAAGGGAACCCAGAGTCCTGCGGTCTGAAGGGCCTCGTCGAAGTCCGGGGTGCGATTTTGCTTCCATGTTCTGAAGGCCCAGGTAAGCACTGACAAAGCGTCGCGTGCGCGAGGGCGAGTTCCGAGGAGTGTTCCCAATCTTGAAACCAAGTTGATGAGACGAAACTCGGAAGCAAGTCCTGAGTTAACGAACGCCGTGACCACATCCGCAGACCAGGCAAGCGTCGGGTCGGCGAACTCGAGCCCCTTGGTTATGCAGCTTGGAGGAAAAACACCGGCGTCATCCAGGCGTTTTTTCTTCTTGGTGACACGCCCAGGGTCGGCATTGATGAAAAACTGAACTGGTTCTCCCGCTACGGATTTAGCTCCTTCGGCTCTCACAAGTTTGCGAGCTTCGTTTCTAAAAATGGGTTTGCCTCGAAGCTGCTCAAGGATGTCCTTGCGCACGCTTAGGTCAGTATAGAAATCCTCCCAATTCGCGGCTGTTGCTTTGCGTTGGCGTTCAAGGTCGGCAGCGAGTAACGGTACCCACTTTGCGAGGCGTTCATTCTCCGGCTCAAGCGGAAGCCCCACATCATCAGCAAGGCTGCGCAAGGCGGCAACTCGCCTAGCTCCCAGTTTGCGTCGCAGCAAAAATTCGCCTGTAACCTTGGCAATCCAAGTCGCACGCAGAGATTTGTATTGGTCGTCTTGCCAGTCAAAAACATGGTCAAGGGTTGCCCATCTTGCATCGCTGCCAGGTGGGCTCATTGTTGGAAGTGGGAGCGTTTCGTGCGCGACCCCTTTAGCCTGAAACGCAGTCAAGACGTGGTCTGCCGGCGCCCATGTGATGGCGTCCACAGCGGCGTGCACGTATGAGACAAGATTGATATTGGCAGCAGCTACACCGTATATCAGGTCAATGCACATCTCTGCTGCAACCTTGACCAACTCTTGATTAAGGGCGTTGTCCAGACTTAAGCCCTTACGGTCTGGGTCTGGGAAAAACGGAGCGTCCAAATGACCGTTGAAAGGACAGGGGGTTTCCATGGGTAAAAAAGCATAGTAACGACCCTCCGGAACCTCGAACCCTAGGGGGATCGCGATGCTGACCGTGGGCGCGCCTGTCCAATTTCGCCACCTCTCAACCTTGTGACGTTGTTCGACAGCCGCGTCTACAGCTCTTAAAAATCGCATCTGATCGACGGCGCGACTGATGAATAAATACGACCGATTGTCGACAACGATTTCTTCTATCTCAAGGCTGTCAATTTTCAGCGGTCGATTCAGAGGGTATCGACGACGTGTTAACTCTCGACGCGAAGTAGTGCCGTCCGGGTCAATTTTTTCAAATACGAGCTTGGTGAGCTTAGGTAGAAAGAGATTAAGCGGGGCACGCTCATCAAAAAGTGACTGCCATTCTTTTTCCATGCGAGAGGCGGCCATACGGTCGGTCAACGGCAGCCTTATCACTGTCGCAAATCCATGCGATGCATAGTCCTTTATGTCATCGGGGAAGCTATTTATCACGAGCGGCAGTTGCAAGCTGTGAGTCTTGCCGACCGCCCTTTCCGCAAGGTCGGGTTCGGCTAGGTGCAGAAGTCGCTCGCGTTGGGCCTGCTCATCAGCAAATCGAAAGCAGAACCCGTCGAACTGCGCTGCCTTATTGTCAGCTTGAGATGAGTAGATCTGAGGATCATGGCTGATCAACGTAACACTGCGAAATCCAAGTCCTTTGTGGCCAATGGAGTTTCCGGGCTGCTTTCTACTTCTTGCCGGATTCACGATTGAGTCGACATCGGCCCGGGAGAATCCATTGCCAGTGTTACAGACGTCCAGCATAGCGTGTGGGGCGGAGGCAAGATCCAGCTTCACCAAGATATGGGCATCGACATCTTCACCAGCGCCGTCGTACGCATTCTGTATGAGCTCGCGCAGAATGCGGCCATCGTAAAGGGTTGCTGCAGTGTCGGTGAGTTGACGCATGGAGTCATCTCGCTCGGACCCCAGCTCGATGCCGTGGAGCGTGAGCTTGAGCTCTCGATCAAGTATCTGCTCAAGGTAACCGGAGGGTGAAATCTCAATCGTGCGCGTGTCGCTTTCTGAGAAAGCCCCTGACGCTGGTGCAGTTACGTCGATACTCATTGTCTAGCTTCCCTGGCTGTCATGGCGTTGTGATGTCCGTACCTTCAGAAGTGTGCAGAGTATCCACACCACCAGAATAGACGTGGTTGTTAAGGACGGTCGACCGCGAGAATAGCTTTATATCGGCATTCATCATTACATCCATTCTCGAGGACTCATGAGGTGCAGCATCCTGCTTGGCATCGCGAAGTTAGTATGCTGCTGGGGCAAAATGAGGCTGCAATATGCTTCGGGTTGCCATGTGCAGGATGGTCATGGAGAGTCATAAATAGTTACTAAAATACTGTCGATAACGTTGTTCCGCATTTCGAATTGATTGCATTTCAATGCCATTAGGTGGTTTTTAGATAAGGTCCACGCTTGACATATGCATAGGGCGAGAAGGTATTGATTGATAAAAGAATCTTGAGACCTCGTGAGTGGGGTCAGGAGCAAGGATGGCCCAGTCAAAGAAAATCAAAGTCATGCTGTCCAGTCGTTGTAATGACCGCTTTCCCGCAGACAGCGATCAAACGCTCAGCAGCATCCGAGAGCAACTCAAGCGTGAGATAGAAGGCACGAAGCTATTTGGCAAACAGGTATTTGAAGTTTGGATTAACGAAGATGCACCTCCTGCGGATGGCATGCAGGACAGTTGGGACGCCTGTTTGCAAGCCGTGAGGGATTGCGATGTGCTACTAGTGCTGTCCAACGGGAATGCCGGCTGGGCCAGCGGTGATGGCGACATTGGTATTTGCCATGCGGAGTACATGGAGGGAATTGCCACCACTCGGGGGAAGGTGCGCTTCATCGCTATGCCAAGTATCCCAGCAGGCGATGGCCGGGAGGCTGAGGCTGCACGTAACCAGCGCTTCCAGGCGTTTATTGCACAACAGACACCCTTCAGGGGGGGAATGGTTTCTACCGTGGATCAACTGCGTACCCGCGTTCAGGAAGCGCTTCTTGATGCGTTGGTTGTTCTAACCCAACGTGGTGTAACCGCTGCGGCTTCGAGCCGTTTCGATATGGGTCAGGCGCTGGATTGGACACGGATGGACTTCCGTCAGCGCAAACGAGCTATGGAAACGGTGTTGCTGCAGGCGCTCAATGGTGGCAACGCCCCTGCCAGCGAAGCGTTCGCCATTGTTCCAATTGCTGGAGTCAATGTCGCTGTGCTCGTCCATGCAGTCCCGGCTGCGTTCACGGTTGCTGCTGCGCGTGAGCTGGTGGGGAAGCCTTTTCTACACGACCATGAGCATGCTGATCTGTTGAAAGGTGCAGAAGGGCCGTTGCATTTAATCGCCTGTCACCGTGGAGCGACAGAGACTCAGGCTACTGCGTTGCTAGGCTTTCCTGATGCTACGGTTGTCAGCGGTTCCTTCGGTATTTTTGTCGCTGATGATGTACAGAAAGTTCAGTTTGCTTTCCTGGCTAACTGTCGAGATGCATCGCAAACGCGCCACGCGTTCCAGCGTTTTAGGGAATGGTTGGATCAAACAGGTGAAGCGCAAATTCTGGCCAAGAGAGCCGCTTCACGCGCCAAGATTGTCAAAGTTATTGCCGCCGAACTTGAAGGGAGATAACAGGGATGTCAAAAGCACTTTTTACTGTGGGGCCCGTGTTGTCCTTCCGAGGCGTCAGCAAAACCGGGCAGTGGCAGGTGACCGCGTTAGTCGGAGTTGTAGCTGGCGCCGCATTTCCAGTTCTTTCTGTTGACGGCCAGGCTTGTCCGGTGCCGAAGGTTTTGCTGGAGCGTCCGAAAGAAACCATCCTTCGTTACGACTTGAGCTGTGATCAGCAGGCCCAGGAGCGGACAGTAAAGTTTGGTGTAGGGCAGGAAGGGGCGCAATGGCAGTTCTCCATTCCCGGTCGAGACTATGCCCCAAGAATGGCCTACGTCTCTTGCAATGGCTTTTCGGACCCTAGTGGGATGCGCAAGTTGGTGCGTCCTGAAAACGCCGTCTGGGCTGACCTGATCAGCAATCATGACAGTGGCTTGCGTACTGCAGGTTACGTGCTGGACAAGGAACAGCTTTGGCATGAAGGACGAATTCATGACAAGGGCTTGAAGCGGTTCCAACTGCTGCTGATGGGGGGCGACCAGATTTATTTTGACTCGATTTGGGAGGATGTGAAGTCCCTCAAGAAATGGGTCGGACTGTCGCGCAAGGAGCAATTGGCGTTCAAGGTAAGCGCGGCGCTGGAGAAAGAGATCGAGTCCTACTATTTCGGGCTCTATGCCAATCGTTGGCTGCCTGATACAAGGCGTGACTGGGTGCATCCCAAGCCGAACCTTGATGCTGCTGATGCGATGGCGAGAATTCCTACGGTGATGATGTGGGACGACCACGACATCTTCGACGGTTGGGGATCCTACAGTCCGGCTATGCAGCATTGCGAGTTGTTCCAGGTGCTGATGCGTCATGCGCGCAAGGCGTTCTGGGTGTTTCAGTTGCAGCATGCCCTTGATGATTTGCCGCCATTGCAATTGCTCCAACGTGCAAACGTTTCCCAGCAGGACCCACAGTATGAGCCGGTGCAATGGAGTGCACGATTAAATGGAGATCGATTAGCCTTGCCGCTCTTGGATGGTCAACCGGGCTTTAGTTTCGGCTATCACTTGGGGCCGGTATCGTTGTTTGTTGCTGATCTGCGCACTGAGCGTTCACGTACCCAGGTACTGGGGGCCGATACCTGGACTGCTATGCAGGCTTGGCTCAACACGCTCCGTGACGGTAAGCCTGCTCATCCTGGAAGCAAATGTCAGCACTTGATCTTCATGTCCTCGGTTCCGGTCGCGCACCCCAAATTGTCGCTGGCTGAAGGGTTGCTCGATACGTTTGGGCAGGATCATGTGCTCGACAGCAATGCTGATGACCTTAAGGATCATTGGTCGCACGGGGATCATGAGGGGGAACGCAAGCGACTCCTGGAATCGCTAACCCGTATTGCTGAGCAGAGAATGCTGCGGGTATCCATTGCTTCCGGGGACGTGCATGTCGCAGCGTGGGGCAGTTGCTACCGTCGGGATATTCCGCCGACGTCGAACTGGGCGCAGATTCAGCAATTTACTTCGTCAGGCGTGGTGCATCCTTCGTTGATTGGAGTGGCCGAACGGCTTTTTCTTCAGTTGCTGAACCATACAGCCAGCAAGGTCCAATCCATCGATGTGCAGCACTGTGTCGAGATGATGTTGTTCCCGGGTTTTAATCGGTATGTGATGCCGGCTCGGAACTGGTTGGCGTTTGAGTTGGACATGGGGGGCGAGACGGGATGCAAGCTGTGGGCGACATGGCGTTGTGAAACTGAGGCAGGTTTTTCCAACCATCTGCAGGCGGTACATCCGGCTCAGAAATAGTGGTTCTAGGATGGACGCTTCCAAGGGGCATGATGTGAGAGGCAGCGTAGAAGTTGTATGCGATGGCTGTGTGGGGGATGTCTTTCTTCGGCAGCGTATTCGGTGATCAATGCGATATGGCTAAGTGTTCGGTCTGTGAGCATGTGCGGCCCTGCATAGTCATTGAGGTTTTAGCGGATGATATTGCAGAGATTCTTTACAATTTCTACGGGACTGATCCGGTCATCAGAACTTCCGGTGCTGGGGGGCTGGGACGATACATTTGCGCAGGCCACCCCTTGGCGCTCATCGTCGCCGAAATTCTTGAGTGTGACGATAGTGAAGGCTCCGTCACTTCTGCCATTGTCGAATTGCTCACTGTTTGCTTGAAGCGAGGCGTTGAACCACGTTTTGAGGCTAATGCGCTGTACATGCGGCGGAGCATCCGACCGACAGACGTCGAGGAAAAATGGCAAGAATTCAAAAGTGGTGTGATGCACCGCAGTCGTTTCTTTAATGATCACGGTAAAGCGTTCCTCGATTGGTTGTTTAAAGGTATTCATCACCTCAAAGACGAAAACAACCAGGAGGTGGTGCGATTATTTGGAGTAGAAGATGGTTGGGAGCTGTATCGAGGACGCTACTGTCCGCCGTCATCGGATCGTAAAAGCATTCTTGTGTCCCCGGAAACTGAACTCTCGGCACCGCCCAAGGAAAAGGCGTGTGCAGGAAGAATGAATCCTGTTGGTGTACCTGTGTTTTATGGCGCATTTGATCGCGACACGTGCATCGCCGAGCTGCGCCCCTCGGTGGGCGGTATGGTGTTAACGGGGGCGTTTCAGTTATTACGGGATGCACGGGTACTCGATTTTGGTGTGTTGGAGAACATATTCGATTCTCAGCCTATGAGTTGTTTTGATCCGGCGTATCGAACGAATATGGAACGAAGGCAGTTTCTACGCACCTTGCACAGCAAAATTAGTTCGCCAGTCACGCCTGATCAAGAGCAGGAATATCTACTGACCCAAGTGATTGCAGAGTACCTTTCTACGCAGGTTGATCCGCCTATTGATGGGGTGATGTTTGCCTCTGTTCAGCACCAGGATGGGATCAACATTGCTCTGTTTTCACGTGTGCTCGCCAGCATTCCTTATCAGGAGAGAACCGAGGAGGACCCCATCATCGGCAATGGGCCTTTCCCATCTGGGCTTGTGTACATTCCCGATACACTAGAGGCTCACAAAATCGGCTGTGTCACCTTTGAGGTCGAGCCACTAGTTATCAACGGCGATGCCGTCGTAAGGGATTGGCGTTACGAGCAAGACCCCTATGGTGAATGGGACTATTGATCACCTAAAGAATGTTTTGGTCGGACAATGCTGTCAGAGCTGTCGAGTCGGCTTTATAAAGTCTTTCGAACCGGAGCTAGACGAGTTTGGAAGGCTATAAATCGCTGCAGAGATTGGTGGGTTTTTGTCGGTCGCCAACTGCGTAAAACACCTTAGTCGAAAGGAGGATGCCCGCTTTGAGGAAAACTTTGGCGACGGCAACAACGGAAACGCCAATTGTGAGCCAATTTAAGCATTGGCGTTTCCCATACTATTTTGAATAGCTCCATAATTGTAAAGTGCACGAATTTTTACATGCAGTTTCTCACGTTGTTCATTGCGAGTTTTAGGCCACAGCACGAGATTATCGCTTATGCAGTTTTTTGGTGGGTAGGCATTCAACGAGGTGTTCGTCATTGAAAAACGCCGCTGCCAGTAACCAAAGGGGCTATCTAACCCCCTGGTATCAAGCCGGAGCTATTCGTCGTGAGTGCCATCATCTGTTATAGCGGATCTTGGCAATCCTGCAACGAAATCACGGGCGCTCTGCATCTGACTGACGACACCAAAGCTTTCGAGCTGCAGGAACTTGGAGCCAAATACTTCGGTTGGAATTTTCAATTTAAGCAAATCAAAGAAGTTTTCGTCGTGGGTTGAGATTATAATTTGCTTGTCGAAACGTAGCGAAATATTTCTAAGCAGATCGATTACCGCGAGCACGTTAATTGAATCCATCGATTGAATAGGATCATCAATCAGAATGGCGTCAAGCGAATTGCCCTTGTCGTCTTTGGCGTGCAGAGCGTTGGCCAGAAAAACGCTGAGGCTTAGAATATTAAGTTGTGCGGCACTGAAATACAGTATTGGCGAGATCACACCACCGAAATCATCCTTTATCACGATATTGAGCCCTGGCTGAGCACTATCGAAATCAGGAATAAAATCAACTTCTTTGAAAGAGGGGTGAGGATCAATTTTACTGTATATGGCGTTGATAAGATCAGAAAAAAAGAAAGATCCAATACGTTCCCGAAGTTCCGCGAAGACCAGTTCACGATCAGCTGACAGTTTCGAATCGACTAGCTGGTGTTCTAGGATTTTTTTATCAATCTCAGCAAGCCTTTCACGCAATACCAGGCTTTCCAGATAAGGTTTAAATGCTGCTAACTGGACTGTCAGTAGCTCAAGTCTGTCGATCTTCGTCGCTAAATAAGCGGATTGTTTAGCCGCGGCTTGAATTGCCATTTCAATTTTGGACTTGATGAAAGTTGGGTTGGGCTCAATATCTTCCCCTAACAGTCTGCTGAGGCTACCTAAGAAAGAGTCCACAACGAATGTTGCATCGCTGATAATTCTGGATACATCATCTTTCTGAGCGATTAGTAACTGGAAATCAATCCAGTTCCCGTCATCGAGCATGGTCTCGTGTAGCTCATGACATTGCGCAGACAAAGCCTCCATTTGAGTTGAGCTCTCATGGGCAGAGCGTTCGAGATTGGCCCGTTTCTGGAAGCAATGTCCCTGAAGGTGACCGAAGTCCCGTACCGCCTCTTTCGTTGCAAACGCTACAATTGTCTTGTTTTGTTCCTTTGCGGTGATGCCCGCCACAAGTAGGTGCAGCGCTTCTATACGATTACTGATTTTAACCATCTGAGCCTGCACATCAATAAGACGTTTATTGGCCAGGCTAAGCTGCTCTCGTTGTAAAGTGCTCGCATTAGAAAGACTGGCTAACTCCGCATCGATACGCGTGTGTAATTCATTGGAGTCTAAGCTCCAAACTCTAAGCTGCAGTGCTGCAATGGTTTGTTCAGTGGTACTGATTATTGTGGCAAGTGAATGGCATTCCTGTTCAACGGAATGGATTCGTGAGGATAGCTGGTTAAGTTGAGTTTTAATACCAATAATTTTCTTGCCAAGTCGATCCTTGGCTTCGGTCAAAGCTGAATCAACGAGGTATTTAAGTGAGATTATACGCGCTGCGATCTGCTCTAACTGAATCGCATTCTGCCTTTCCGCTTCAGTCAGGAGATCATTATTCCTGATCGCCGATGTGAGGGCGTCTGAAGAGGGGTGATTTGCTCGGCATAAAGGACAGTTATCGCTAGGCCAGCTAGCGAGGAAAGTCAGACCATGCGAAACCAACAGTTCTATTGCTTGTTTCTGCCGTGTAAGCGCCAACTGAGTGGTTCTGATTGCAAAGTCGTGCTTCTGCAGTAACTCCAGTTCCTGCTGAGCAGAATAAACTTCTTGAATGCGGGAGGGCGGTAGCTCAAAAAGAATGCCGTCCGGCCCTCTTAACGATTCTGAAGTGACGGGAAGCGCCGACAACTTATTCAGATTTAATGTAATACGATCCCGCTCTCCTTTGTCTATCTTAATGGAATCATGTTTTTTCTGGAGTTGAGATTGCAGCCCCAGCAAACCATCCTTATGCATTGAAATTTCTGAATAAATCGCTGAACTACCAGCTATCATTGATCGCAGGGCTAATGCACGCTGATCAGTCGCAGTCAGAGCATCCTGGCACTGTTTAACACTAGACTGGGCTGCATTTAAACTTAAAGAAATATCGGCCTTCTCATTAATTAATGCTTCTCGCTCACTGGTCGCCTTTTTTGACTCCGATTCGTCGGTTAGAAAGCCAGGGATGAACTTTTCAATAGCGTCCAGCTCTGTCAACTGCGCAGTGTATTGTTGCCAATCTTTCTGGTTTTTATCATAGGCGGCAGAAAGAGCCTGATAATGCTGAGAATCAGTAGCGCCCTTGGTCAGAAAGGTAAACCTGGAGCTTTGCTCAGTAATTACATCTAGATTGAGCTGAAACTCTTCCAGGCGGGATGCTTGCTCTAATAATGACCTTTCCTTTTGTCGCTCTACCGCACAGCTGGACGACAACGCGTGTTTGCGTTCAATGATCGAGCTAACGAGCTTGTATTCCGCGCTTGAATCGAATGCTTCAGTGACAAGCGAGATCGATTCACCCTCGTTGTTCAAACTTTCCGCTAAAGAATTGAATTTCTCAAAGATCGTTGGGTCGACTGGAGCTTTAAGGCGTTTTTTGACATCCGATTTCTGCTTTCGAAGACTGTCCAAGGTCATCTTGTTTTCGGTGAGAATCGCCGTGATCTCAGTGCGCAGCGCCTCGGCCTCGCCACCGAAATGCTGCATAAAGAGCTGATATCGCTCTTGCGGCTTTGCCTCTCTCAGAAAACGATCAATAGCATCTTGCGAGAGAATGATTTTCTCAAAACCCTTCCCTTCTTTTCCATTTTTATTCTTGGTTGGTCCAAGATTCAGATCCATGGAGTTGGATCTCAATTTCGGAAGCGACCTTGGAAAATCCCCACGCGTGGTGATTACTTCCACCCGAGTGATAATATGATCCGGCACATCCTTATTGCGGAGGATTTTCAACGGAACTTGATCTTGCTTGGTCCCCCGGGCGGCACTATGATTATTTTTCTTATTATGCTCTGCTGTGTATCTTTCCAAGTTTGCTGTAAATGCCCATTCCACTGCATCGTAAAACGAGCTTTTCCCAAATCCATTGGGAGCATACAGCGCGACAAAATTTGAGGGAGTGTCGTCATCGAGGGTAAAGTCGAAAATTCCATCCTTTCTGAATTTATAGGCACGAAAGCCTTCGATCTCAACTTTCTTTATTTTCATTTTGCCTATAGTACTCGACTAGTTTACTCACGATCTCGCCTCTTTTATCTTTCGACTTGCTTGTCGAGTCAATAGGCGCATTTTTGATCAGCGGCGCGATGGCAAGTTTGATGTTTGAAATTGGAGATGGGGTGGTTTTCCGCAATTCGAGATCTGCGCCAAGCAACTCTATATTGACTTTGGTCTCGACTTCCTCAGTGGTTAGCTGTTTTCCTAGCCCATCTAGGACTATTTTCCTCGCCGCGTAACGGTCATTCTCAATGACATATTTGTCTCGAATATCTACCGAATCTGGGCACAGCATTACCAGATATATGTTCCACTTAGAGAAACGGGCTTCAGGCTTGAACCTAACAGAAATGATGCTCTGGAGCGCCTTCCACTTCGCAACCAGTTCCTGAGGGGAGTCAAACCAGCAGACTATGCAATTTATGAAGCTCAGTTCATCAGCGGAAAACAGCTCGAATCTCAAACCCTCAAATTCAGAGGTTAAAAAATCGAGATCATGATCCTTCTTTGATAGCGCGATCATAATACTCCTTGAATATCGCCAGCTGTTGGCCGGACGAAGACCTTCCATATTCTCGGTGCTTGTCCAGCACGAGTTTATTACGCAAACCTTTCAGATGCGCGAAAGAATAAGTTTTTACAATGTCGCCGTGGGCGCTGTCGATTCGAGTCATCGCTCTGAAATTCGGTGAAGAAGCAATATCATCGAGTACGTCCTGGATATCTTCGGCACCAGGCAAATCCGCGGCGTTTTCCTGTGGACTATTTACGAGAATAGCACCGTTGGCATCCAGCATGTCTCTGGCGGACTTAATTAGATCTGATAGTTTCCACAACCAATTGTCATCGCTACAGGAGTACATGAAGCGGCGCCTACGATCCAGCGATTCTAGATAAGCCTCATCGATCACGTCAACAGCATCAAGTATTGAACAAACTACCGCGAACTCCAGGTAAGCGACCCAGAGGTCTCTATCCAATACTGTCGAATCAGGCTCTTTATCACCTAGCAGCAACTCTCGTTTATACCGTACCATCAAGTCATGAGGCGCTGGCATATTCTGCTCTATTAACCACTCAGCCAGTTGACCAAGTTTCAGCCTCAGCTTCTCAACGTTCCCCGGGTTTGCAGCGTTAAAGTGAAAAATATCGCTCTTTAAATTAGAGAAGCATCGCATGTAAAAAGGAGCCATCTTTGCTAGCTGATTGGCTTCTATAATCTGATCGAAACACTCCATGGAATGGCATCGAATTCGACCGTAACGCGCGTCGGCATCTTCGTCATCCATCCGGGCTTCTATCCCCCACAGAAATGGATGGCCTCCTCGGATGCAGTAGACACCACCGCCTGACATACCTTCGATGGATTCCTGGCTTGGGCTGTTGTCCAAATTGCAGACAATAAGCTGATGAGCTTGATCGTTAGATGTACCTGTATAAATCTTGTACGGCCTATCCGAGCCAACGTTCGACCTAGGATAGCCTACGTACGAGATCCTAGATCCGGCGTCTAGCTCTCCTCGCCATATATGTTGTGAAATATCAGACTGATACTCGACTTTTATAATCGAGCAGTCATAGTCTGGATGACGATAGGGAACACCAATAATGTTTAATTCCTGACCGTTGCGATTTACAACAATTGGATCACCGATAACGTGGTGTGCTGTCAGAACATAACTGAAAGCTGGTGACAGGGCGCTCACTAGCACTCCGCTACCGCTATTAACCTTAACTGCATACGAAATAATCGACTCATCAGTAGTCATTAAAAAATAAACTCTTGATTGAGTCCCACTAGACGCCCAGGATAGGAATTTTTTTCTTCGGGCAGGTGCAGTTCTCTAATGATTTTTTCGTAATTGAAATATATTGTCGCATTGGTTGCTGCTAGAATCCTGGCGATAGCTCTCTTATTTGGGAGTCCGTGGATCGCACCGTTAGTAGAGATGATGAATCGAGTACTCTCTATCAACTCTAGAAAAACTCGGCTTGTATTGTACTGGCTCCCGTGATGTGAAACCTTGACTAGGTCTACGGGTAGTTTGGATTCGGGGCTGTAGCCTAAAGCGTGTAACTCCGAAACCACCACTCCATCATGAGCGTCGCCCAGAAAAAGCATAGTAGCGTCGTCGGCTCTAAGAATGAATGCGATGGAACTTCCATTGGCGATAGACGTGTCCGACTCAAATGAATCTTTTGCCAGTATCTCTTCGAAACTCAATTGGTAGTCGGTCGCAACGGAAGTCTCAGCAGGGCTCTTTTCCTCCGGCCAGATGCACAGAAGTCTCTTAAGGGCAGCCTCATCAGGAGAAAGCACATCGAAAGTGAAAGGGCCGCTTTTGATCGTCTGACCAGCCCGAATCAATGGTGCACGCTTGCAACCAACTTCCTTCAACACGGCCTCAAGCGACCTGCCTTGTTGCACACTGGTATCAGGCGAGTTCATGCCTAGGCGAACATTGTTCTCGGGGATATCTAGTGTGTTGAAGTAGTCAGTGATCAGCTTTGAGGAATTGAACCATATGGATTTGACCATCTCGCTCAGATAACCCGGCGCCTTGAATGCTCTCAAGAATCCGCCAATGTGATCGTCGTCAATATGGGTCAGGATAGCCAAATCAATGCATTGGCCCTTCGTTTTCAATTCGTCAAGAACGACGCAAAGGGCTCCCTTGTGCCTCGCTGGTGCTCCCCGCTTGAAAGTGGCCGAATTTCCACCATCGATCAGCAGGTTAAACACACCATCAGGACCTTCATGCGTGACGAGGATGCAGTCACCATGGTTGGCTTGCAGGACGCGTACCTTGATGCTCATTCAAACTCCCTGTATCGCCCAGCCCCACAGCGGAGGATCGATTATCAAAACGCCACTAACATAGCGCTTCGCGAGATATCTTCCAAGAGCTCTGATTCCAATGCGATCAAATTGCGAGCGCTAGATCAGCGCATAGCACAGTTACACCAAAGACCTTATTCAGAGGCGTTGAGCAGCTACAGTCACTCACAACGATGAGCTTGAGCAGATGGGGAAGCTAGTGACACCAAGGGCGAGGATGGAGCAAAGCGCGTCCTAGGTCATGCCAGAGCGGCTGATTTCTGAATGAAAAACCGATACATTGCCTCCCATGGCCTAGCAATTGGACAGTTCACAACTAGTGGTTAGAGCCTTGGGGCAATTTTTTTCATGCCGCTCATAGGCTTTTAGGCTGCCGTTCGGCGTTGTGTTGCCGTTTTTACCCTAGTCTTTGACCCTCCGTCTTTTCTTGCATCTATTCGATATACGTTGAAAGATACTTGCTGCCTCACCCTCCGTTTAAGCTCTAAATGAACGGATTTATTGCATCACTGCCTGATGCGCGCTCACCTATCGACGTGTGCGGTTCCAGATTATTGACCTGAGTAGCATTAATGAGTGTCCACGAGCTTGTTGGGGATCTAGAGAAAAAACTACGGTTTTATAATCAACCCCTGCCTCCTGATAATCCCTCCAAGGCCGCTTCGTATCATCAGATACTAGCCAATTTATTGTTTTGTGCCGACATCTATCCTTTGGCGCTCACCAAAGAAGTAGTGCGTAGATTGTTGGAGAGCAAACTGCCGTGGCCGACGCACGATGGCGGACATGAATCGCTATCCATAAGCGTCTCGCTTGATGAGCTGCTGAAACTGCGAGTCATTACGTTCTCTGCGGGGTTACTGGAGATGGTCCGCCTGGTCAGCCCTGAAGAGGACATGCCTGAAAAACTCAAGAGTCAACTCGAAGCGCTAGCGTTTCTGGATCGAATCCGCCGGGGAGATGGTCTCGTTCAGCCGTATGTAAGGGTCTTGCGGAGTAAGGTGGATACATCGCACCTGCTTATGCTAGCTGACCATCTGGAGCCGATGGGGGACGGTGTAAGTGTCTCGGTAACGATGGACGATATTGTCGGTGTTGGCAGAGCGCTCTGGAAAATGATGCGAGACCGGTCACGGAATTCCCAGAGAGTGTTCTTAAACTGGATGGTCAAGATGGCCATTTCATCTGGGCACTACTTTATTTTTGACATCTTTCCTCGCGGTTGCCAAGAACAGGACGACTTTCTTGACATCATGCTGGAATTTATTTTGGCGGATGATTCACTTCGGGACACCTGGCAAGACTGCGCTATCGA
Organism: Pseudomonas sp. EA_5y_Pfl2_R50; assembly: GCF_963970475.1. NCBI lineage: Bacteria > Pseudomonadati > Pseudomonadota > Gammaproteobacteria > Pseudomonadales > Pseudomonadaceae > Pseudomonas > Pseudomonas sp. EA_5y_Pfl2_R50. Next base: position 202,197 of record NZ_CAXAPT010000007.1, read on the forward strand.
TGTCGCACTGGCAAGCAACAGGCTCGACATCCTTGCCTATGACGCTGGGCCTCCAATGTCGTTCACAGCAACACCGAAAGATGATGTTGTTCCAGAAACGAAGGGGAATGTCGTTCGGGCGTACTGCAGCGAGCTTGATATCAGGCAATTGAACTGGATCCTGGACGATTTGGCACGTCGAGCGCCGGTCGATGCGCTGGATATGATGGATTGGTGGGTGGATGCGCAAAGAGGCAGATACTCGGACTATGGCTATCTCTTCCATATGGTTCTGGCCATAGTGAAAAACGAACGGTTATCGCATAGCTCACATTCGTCTTTTCTACGCACTCAGCAGCTTGTATCACTGATCTATCAGTCGCCCCGAATGGCGAGATACCTGCTGGTTGAGGTGAACCTCACCAAGTATTTCTGTTTCCTGCTGTCCGAGCTCGGCACAAGCCACCTAGGGTTTATTAAGATCTACAAGGAAGCATCGCGTATCCTTCTGAATCTATCCGATGCTGTCGACTTTTCACACATCTGGAAGGGTGTGCTGGTGGAACAGGCGCTACATATCTATTCAATCGTTCATTCATCTGGGGTGAATGAAAACGCACCAGAGGCTATTTGCAACATTCATGATTTGGTCGCGTGGTTGGTGGAACAAGAATTCGTTCGTTCTCCCAGCCGCCATATTTTCTCAGGCTCATTCGTTGAAAAGCTGAAAGCGGTGCTGGAGGAAATTCCTTACAGCGATGGCAACGGAGGTTTCCTCCTGGGGGACAGAGCCTCATCCACCGCATCCATCGTGATGAAACGTGGACGTACTCGCAACTATCGTCCAGGCGAGGTGCCTTTAGGCGAGTGGGTATTTTTATCTTGGTGCCTGGAGGGAATGGGGCCCGCAAGTATTGTTCACGACAAGAGTGTGCGGCAAAGGATTCAGGCGGCGGGCAACTACTTGATCCACGACTACCTAAAGGTACTTGAGGAAAAGACGGGGGAGAATGGTTCGGGGGGTGACGAACCTTTGGTATTTGATGAGCTGGGTTGGTGGTTGTTGAGTAAAACCAGTTCTGCTGGATTGTTCAGTCGATTCATTCACGTGATGGAGACCTACGAGCCGGTTATGGCTGTAGAAGATTCTTCTGATCGTCGAAAACTGGTCAGTGCTGCCCGGATGCATACTCGCGTGCTGCTGCAGATTCTAACCCGGGGTAACGAGAAGGGTATTCGGGATCAGGCCACGGAAGCACTGCTGCTTCTAGTGGAACGTTTTGGCTTTGACCCCCAATGCCTTTCGGGGATGTTCTCCGTCTTGAACGAACAGTCGGAATACACCCCCGTCAGGCTTTGGTTGGCGGTTGCCCGTGCCGCGAATGACTTCGATGACGAGAAATTCAGCCATCTCCTCCATATCCTGAAGGAAGAGCCCTGTACATTGGGTTGTCTGCTCAGGCTGTATTGCGAAACGGTGTCGGAGCAGAGAAGAACGCAGGTCCACGGCATACTAACTACCTGGCATGTAAGGGATGATGAGTTGTTCTGGACGCCCGAGATTCGTGCCATGTCAATCCTCGCGGCCAACAGTGGCCTTCCCCAAATCGCTAAGTACCTGGCGGATTATGGGCTTGAGAACGCGCGCGCACAGCACAGGGAGAGCTTCAAGACATTGTCGGATTTGTTCCGGTTGAAAGAAATTTTCGACACTGATGATCTCGTCGGTCAGGACAAGATCAACGTTCTTGTGAAGTGCAAGATTGACGTTGATGTGCATGCTGACACCGAGAAGGATGCATTTCGCGTCAGGAAAAACGAGTTCGAGTACTTCAAACGTTATCTCATCGCTCACGTGTTGATTGATATGGACCCTGACAAGGCTGTGAGCGACTTTACGAGGCTTTATAGAGAGCGCCGACAGCTCGAATACCTGATTGGGAAACTCAAGGCCAGCCTAGGTAAGATCAAGGCCGGTGGAGGTGGTCGAAAATCAGAATTCCAGAGGCTATATCAGGATTGGTACGCTGATTACAAAGCGTTGAAATTTCCCGAGCTGTCGGCTGCCGATCTTGCGATTGTGCTCGGCGTTCTGTCCGAGGCTGAGGATTCTTCGGGCTATCAGTACTACTGGAACCAGCTTTCTGATTTTCAACGAGCATCACCCGAAGTTGCCAAGGTGCATCGCGACTATCTGCAACGATACGGAGGAGCACTGCCTGTTGGACAATACCTCGACTTTTTTAAGAACATTCATGGCGAGACCCCTGGGCTGCTCGATGAATCGAGCATGAAAACCGAGCGAGATCTGTTGGGTAGTTGGCTGAAAAATGATGAACTGTCGACTGTTGTCGACGATGCAGTCAGCAGGAAACTGGCACTTCTACCGCATGGGCCCAACGAATACGATACCGACGAGATTGCAGAGACCGTCCTTTGCGATGTCAGGAAGGTTTGCGAGAGTTTACTCAAGAGAAAGAGCAATCTGAGGCGCCGTAAAAATGGCGGAAAGCAGGTCATGCCGCTCGATGAAGAAAACATGATAAACGATTGGTTGGTCGAGATCTGGCATAGCAGGGTTAACCGTTATGAATGGAGTGTGACGGATCAGTCTCGAATGGGCGCTTCGGGATCTCGGGGCGGAGTAGGCGAGGTGGATGCTGTTCTGTCAGGTCGCCATAGCACGCTTTCGATTCTTGAAGCGTTTCGTCTGGGGAGGAAGAACTCGAGCACAGTCGCTGAGCATTTGGACAAATTGGCGGGGTATAACACTGTCGGTGCTTCCGTGTTGTGCGTGGTGGTGTACTCGGTTGCTTCCAAGTTTGATGAACTTTGCAATTGGTACGAAGAAAAAGTCTTGAAGCATCGCTACCTAGGTTTCTCAGGAAAAAACTATGTTCCGCTGGAGAGGGTTGCGCCTGAAGATAAGCCGCATTTGAAAATTTTCAGAGAGGTAAAGATGGTTGATACGCGCAGTTCAGTCCATATTTACCATTTTCTCCTGGACCTGAAAAATGAGTAGCTCCACGTTTGCATTAGTCCGTCTTGCTCTGAGGACCGTTGCCAGTGTTAAGCTGGAAACTGATGTGATTTCTCACAAATAACGCTCATGATTTTCGAGTCATCGCTTCAGTTGCTCGGCCTACACATCGCCAATGTGTCCTCGCCATTTCGATACCCGCGACGAGCGATATATGCTATAGCCAAGAGAGCTTATGGTTTCACTTGTTTCGCAGAGCGCAAGGGATGCAATGTCGAGGATCTACACCTATCTGAACTCAATCAGCTCTGGTCAGCCGATCAACTTTGAGGCTTTTGCTAAGGAATTGAAGAAGCATGGCAAAGGTGCTGGCTATCTGTTCGATACGTTTTCAACGTCGAAAATTGGAAAGAGCAGCTATCAGGTGGCTGTCTTGCGTGAGGATCGCTTTGCGGAGCTGATTCGTGAACACGCTCCATCAGAAGTTGCGGGTCGTATTGGTGCTGCTTTGGACGGAAGTAGCCACGCAGCAGCAGTAAGCGGCTCGCTTTTGATAACACGAAGCATGGTCCATCCTCATCCAAGCGTAGTTCTTCTGAGCAAGCATGGATGGGAAGCACCTAACACTCTCCGGCCAGCGGCGTTGCTGGTGGAAAATCTCGAGAATTTCCTAGCTCTCAAACAGACCGTCGACATCCTGGCCGACTGTGGCGTAGCTGAGCAAAGTGAAAGTTTCGATGTCATTTTCAGCGCCGGTAATCAGATCACCAACAGACTGAATATGCCATTTCTCAGCCAATACCAGAGGCTGTACTGCCTTTTTGATGTCGACTTAGGTGGACTGACAATGTATCGAACCCTTCTCAAAGGGCTGCCAGACGGGCACCGGGTCGTGTTTGTGTACCCTGATGATATCGCACACCGGTTAAGCGCTTCCAAATACTCACTAAATCAGCAAACGAGACAAGATCTCCTTGAGTTCGTTGGTCTATCCAAGGAAACCAATGAGCTGATCGGACTTATGCGAGACAGCCAAAAAGCGCTAGAGCAGGAAACCTATTTGATGTCGACAACGACAAGGGACTGATGATGTTGAGCGATTCCTCTGCGTTCCAGGATGTATACAAATTCCACAGGCTGATTTTTGTTAACAGTGCTGCCTATGCCTACACCGTAATCCGCGTGGACAAGCACACCGCTTTGTGTGGCCAGAACAACCTCGGAAAGACCTCGATGCTGAATGCATTGAAGCTTTTTTTGCTGCCACACGAGAACTTCAAGAGCTGCGCTAAGAAATTCGCCTTCAAGGGGCCGGCCGGGACGTACTACTCGACTGATGCTAGCTACAGCTACTATTTCCCGGAAAACCACTCCTTCATCATCCTCGAAGCAGAGAACATGCACGGCCCGTTCTGTTTGGTCCTGCACCGAGGGAATCGACCATTCTCATACGGCCGTATGGCAGTACCTTGCATGTATGCCGATATCCAGCACATGTTTTGGGACCTTGAGTCGCCCATCAATGGAGGCATGGGGGCTCCGATAGAAGGCATCTCACTTTCTGGTGTGCTTTCGGATCTCCGAGCTCGGGGCGGGGAGGCAATGAACGACGGTGCTGTCATTCGCCAGCGGCTCTTCGGTCAACAGGCTCTTAATCGTGAGGAGGGCCGATTCTGCTTGCTGCCTCTTAGGAATGGCGGTACAGCACGCGAGATCGAAGCGTGGAAGATGCTAATCCACCTGGCCTTCGACATTGGGGCGAAGGACAACCGCACTCTGCCGGATACTATCGCTACGATCATCGAGGGGGATAAGGACCGTAAGAATGCAGAGCTGAGTGTCAGCCTGAGCGAGATCCTCGATGACTATGAGAACCTGAAAAAAGAAGGCGATCGCCTGGCGGACATAGAAAGCGCGCGGAGGTCTTGGGAGAGCTTTGATAACCAGTTCCAACTGTTTGAGACGAAATCCGAACTGATCGTTCAGAGTATCGTCGATGTTGAGCATGCCTTGGCTGAAAGGCAGTCCAGCATTCTTGATGATGTTAAGGCAGCATCCGAGAGATATCAGGCTCTTGATGTGGCTCACTCAGCTAAGAGACAGCACCACGGTCTGGTCAAGGCTGAGTATCTGAAGCTGGCTGGAGCACTGAGTCTCCGGCATAAGGATCTGGACGGTGTCCAAAAGCAGCTATTCAAGGTCAGCGAGATTCTTCGGCGTTACCCTGGCACAACAGAGCATGAGGTCCGCGAGCTTTTATCCGATCTCTCCGCAGAGTTGACCGCAGAGATCGAGACCCTGACAAACAAGGTTCAGAGCGCTGAACAACTAGCCCAGGCGATCAGGAATAAGAACAGTCTTTTCCATCAGCGCGACCAACTCCGAAAAATTCTTGATGAACATGTGGAAACTGTTCTCGAGCAGGTCGATCGTCACAGTGCGTCGGTTCTGAGTAGCTTGAACTCTACGCTGTTCACCAAGTTGACTCCTCGACTCAACTCTGACCAGAAGCAAGCCATCAAAGAGTTTGGCTGCCTATTCCAGGAGCGAGGTTCTTTCATCAGCTTCCTGAGCCAGGAGACCTCATTTGGTTTCATGTCTTTCGACCCGACCAGAGCAAGGAAGCAGCACGAGCAAGACCTGATCAAACTGGATGACGATATCAAGGACTGTGATGACCTCATTCAGCGCCTAAACGATGACAGCAAGTTGACTGCTGAGCAGGCCAAGGAGAAAGCTAAGAAGCTGACCCGCGAGCGGATTGAAATTGATGAAGAGGTTCAACTACTCAGTCGGCATGGCTACATGCGCGAGCAGCAGAAAGCATTGGAACTTGAGGTGGGGGAACAGACGGTAGAGTTGGCCAAGCTACATGAGAGTGTGGCGGATGCCGCCGGCGAGCTGGAGGACCTAGCGGTACAGGTTGAGCGCGCAAAAGAAGTGCTCGCCAGGGGCAGGAAGGAAAACGAAGATCTGCGCAATTACCTTGAGCAGATCCGGAACGTAGCTGAGATCACTTTAGGATGCCTTTCGATCCGCGAAATGAAGCTGAAAGCTCGCGATACTTTCTTTCACCCTAGCCAGATCAAGGAGATTTCCCAGTTCGCTTCTGAGGTAGCCAAGAGCAGAGAAGCTCTGCAAGTGGCCTTGGATGAACTGCTGAAACGTAACTTGCTGGGCGAAGAGGGCAGAGACTTTGGCTACCATGCTTTCCATGACTTGAGTCGGATGCGTAGCTGTCGGAGAGCTTTCGCGGCGATGTTTGGCACCTTGGAAGGTGAGCAGCAGACCTACCAGGCCAAGGTCACCGCGCATAACTCGAATACCTCTATTCAAATCGACGAAATCAAACACGCCAGAAGGATGATCAAGGAGTTCGAGAAAGAGGTAGATGACCAGCTCTCGGAGTTCAGTGTGTCTGACCTCGAGGCGATCGAGATTTACTGCGTATTGAATCCCCATTTCGAAGAGCTGTTGGTCGATATTGACTCCATAAACCTCATGACAACCGGGCTCCACGAGAAGCGCTTGTATGAACGATTACGAGCTTTCTGTACCGAGTTCTTTGTTAACGGTGGCCGTCGGGGGACCACCCTGGATATGAGCCTACTGATTGATCGGGTTGGATATCGGTACCGCAAGCGTGGGCATGACAAGTACACCGAAGAGGATCAATCCAACGGTACTACGGCAATGATTAACTGCCGCCTGCTATCGATTCTTCTGCGTAGGCTGCTGGTTGCGAATACACAGATCTGTTTGCCATTGGTAATGGATGAGCTGTCGAATCTGAGCCACTTGAATCTGAAGGCTGCGCGTGGCATCGCTGAGTCAGAAGGGTTCGTGCTGTTCGGGGCAACGCCGGAGCCGACGTCTACTATCGCGAAAGTAATCGAAAACTACATCGACCTTTCGCATTTTCTCGCCACCGACAGGGCATACAGCCACTTACGTCGAGTGATCTACACAGGTGAAAGCGAGTCGCTGAGAACAAAGAAAGATCCCGCCGATGCTGTTGCGGAGATCACTGCCGGATGATCGTTGCAGCAGACAAAACGGTCATGCTCATGATCGAGCATAAGCACATTTTTCTTGATCTTATCGACATCATGGATGAAGGCTCGGCTGGCGAAGAAGTGTCAACTCGCCTGTACGAGTCCAAAGTGATGAAGCTGCTTGATTCGCTGGGAGACAGTAAGTCCGATCGGCAAAAAATTGAAGCGGCCTTCGACGTGCGTAACCTCGTCCGAGCAAGCCTGATATTGCACCATGACACCAAGCGAGGAGTCATTGCCTTCGCCCCGTTTTTGATCGAGTTATTTCGCCACTTTGATAGATCGCGTCTTCGACAGCTGAGTAGCGCCGATCTTGAGGCGCTGTGCGACAGCTTCAATGATAGTCTTGAAAAGCTTCGCGATTTGACAGTGATTGAGCAGGGGAACGACACGTTCGAGGATGAGCTTAAGCTACTCCGGGAACGCATCCGCTACGCTCAAGGGAAGATCAAGGAGAACGTGGACAGTCTTCAGGGGCAGACTCTTCGCCTGGCGGAGATCGTCGAAGTGATGAGCCTTGAGAACCTCGACGAGGTGAAGCAGGCTCGCGGTGCTTTGCAGGCGATCACCCGAATCTACGGTAGGCATGTTCTCCCCACATTGCAGTTCCTCAACGAGAGGGAACCTCTGAAGAAAGGCCTGCCGGCACTCACTGCCTTGCTGCGGATATCCGAGATGTTCCGCGATGCCAAGTTGCCAAAATTGGGTCAGCAGGTTCTCTATGCAGTGGCATCCATTCGCTCCTATCGCTACGACGTGGAGGTCATCAGCAAGTCTCTGCAGCGCTACGTGCATCAGAATGAACGTCAGCGTCGTGAGTACGACCAGGTTGAGAGTGTTTTCAACGATCTACTGGCTGCCTGTCGGGAGCTCCATGACGGGAAACTAAGGGGCAACCTCATCCCTAAAGATCATGAGGTACTGGAGCGTTTCTCTACCTTCAAAGGCATGAAGAGGCAGAGAGCCGATAGCAAGATTGAATGGCACAACGTAGACCATTGGCTTCACATTCAGGAGCATCTGCGGAGTAGCCTGGATTCACTTAAAAATACCCAAGTAACAACAACGTCTGTTGAGCCAGTTGGAGAGGACGTGCTCAAAGCCAGGCGTGCTTTAGACGTGCGCAGAAAACTAATTGGAAGGCTGATAGATGAGTGGCATGTTCAGGTTGGGCCTGACGCCCATGCGTCGCTTCACGCACATCTGGCCCAGCAGATCAGCGACTACGAAATTGCTGACCTAGTGGAAGGCGTGTCTTGGCTAAAGCACCGAGAGGACATTGTGCTAACCCCTCGATTCCAGTTAGGGGTGATTGAGGATGACAGGCAGAAGTTGACCTATTACAAATTGAGGATCGAGGAGCAGGGCAGTGAGACAACAGCTTAGCCAAGCCATCTACAAAGAGTTGATGTCGGGGAAGGTGATCAACAAAGACACCTACGAGAATGGTGAAATAAAACCCAACCCGCTCTTCGAAGAGATGCTCAATAACTACGATCAGAGCTACAAGCCCTTGTACTTGAACATCGGGTTTGAGTTGGTGATGCGGAATGGCTTTATCTACATCCGTTCAGTCGAGCGCGATGAGGAGTACAGCGAGGTGGTCAGGAAAATACAGGTTCTGCTGTTGATCCTTGCTCGCGGACTGCATGAACAGGGCTACCAGCTTGATATTCTGCGCGACGGGGAAGCTGGTGTGTCTGATGGGATCATGGAGGAGATCGGGAAGGGAGAAGACAAACAAGATGTCATGTCTGCCAGCAACATGAAAGGGGAGGCTCTTGCATCTGCAGTTAGGAAAAATCTCGAGCAGCGTGGGATCGCCTACAGGAATGCAAAAGGCAATCTGGTATTGACTCATGCTGGATTAGCGTTCTTTGACGACGTATTTAAGTACAGTAATGCTGAACCAGGTGCAGTTATGGTGGCTTGAGTTTCCGGCTTTATCAATTGGTAGATGGTTTCTTTACCCTCCATCACATCCTCGACATAGATACCACCAATGCCTGGAGCTGCTCAGAATTCAGCTCCATTAGGTCGCCGTGCCGATTACTCGGCCAGGAAAACCTCCTCTGATGCAGACGCCGTGCCGCCAACCAAACGCCCAGTCCGTCGTGCACCAACACCTTCATGCGATTGCCTCGGCGGTTGGCAAAGAGATAAGCACAGTGCGGCTGCGCCGCACCGAAGACAGCCACGACCCGGGCGAGCGCTTACTCGGTGCCGGAGCGCATATCCATCGGTTCGGTGGCCAGCCAAATTGCGTCGATGCGGATCACGAAGCAAGTCCACGGACAAAACTGACACATCCTTCGGGATCGGAAGACGGCCATTTCACCGTGATGGTGTGCTCGCCAAATGGCAGCTCGATGATCACCGATGACTCGGCCTGCCTTTTCGGGGCGACCTTTACCGGAACAAACGCCGACAGGGTTGCGGGTAGTTGATCTCGGAAAAGTGGTAGCCAGTTACGGATCACGTTGGCATTGATGCCATGACTGATGGCCACGCTGGAAATGGAGGCGCCGGGCTGCAGGCATTCCTGGACAACCTGGGCTTTGAACGACTTGGAGTAAGAGCTTCGTTGGCGCATTTAAGGGCTATCGCGTCCGCTTAAAAATAAGCGGACACCATCGCCCTTAATTTGGGAGATCGGTAGGCGTGTTCACCGTTCGCTTACACCTCAGCGCAAGGTGGGATGCCCGGATGGTTACCCCAAGTCGTCGTCAGCGAACGGTTAATCCGTTAATCGTGTTGATTGCGCCGCTCGCCAAGCGGCGCAATCAGATGATTGTTCTGCGTGGTTTCTGAGTTTAAGCTGCCTTTTTCCTTCGGCCTTCCAAGTCATCTCGCCACTGCTTGAGCGATTCAATGTCGGCTTTCAGTTCGGGCTCTTCTGGAGCTTGTACCGGCATCTCATCAGACTGGCTGTGCTCAAAGCAGCTGTATTTGGTCATCAACTCGTCAATTTTTTGAAGATCCTCACGGGTGATCCCGAGAAGGGCAGGCAGACGACCATCTGTGGAAATGCCGCGCCTATGGCGTACGACGATTTTAAACAGAAGGTCATCTTCAACCGACCTTTCGATTAATTTCCTGAAATCGCTACAGATACCTTGAGCTAAGGCATAGTAAGCAGTTGCACCTGAATCTTCGCCCGCTTTCTTGGCGTCCCTGACGCGAGTCAGCAGGATGTTGTTTGCGGTCTTCGTCGAGCTATTCCACACTGCTTGATCAGCAGGGTGTCCTGATGCTCCACCAAAGGACTCGATGCACATTTGCTGGAAGTTATCCTTCTTCCAAGAATCACCAACTTTCTTGGCAACGTCATCCATCGCTCCGTAAAGCGAAAGCCTGTGCGTAAAAATAAGGACCTGCCGTTCTTTAGCCAATTCAGCTAAGCGGCATGCGACTTTCCATTCGAAATCATGATCTAGCGACGAGATTGGGTCATCGAAAATGAAAGGGGCGACACCTGGTTTGTCGGTAACGTCCGCAAGGAAAGCTGCAAGGGATATGATCCTACGCTCACCTTCGCTCAACACTTTGTCAGGCGAGTGATCACCATTTTTGAGAGCTTTGAGTTTGAGTTGATGAAGCACTCTACCCCGAGTGGTTCTGGTCTTTATCAACTCAACCTGAATTCGGGTGGCACCTAGAGCACGCAGCTCATCATTGAAGCGCTTGACGTACAACTCGGTAACCACGCTTTCGGAGATTTCGGTTGCCTTGTTAGAGATACGACGAGAGCTTGCACTAGTCTTCAGCTTGTCGAGCAGCTTGTGGTCCTTGAGCCTCTGTTGTTCCTTCCTGACTGCTTCACTTTGCTGCGAAACCCATTGGCTAGCCTCCAATGAGGTTTTATCAGCGACAGCTTTCGGCCTGTCGAACTGAAGCGCATCTTGATCGAATTGGTCTGCTTCCAAAGTCAGCTGCTGCGCGAATTGTTCAAGTACAAGGAGATTCGCGGCTACATCGGGGACCGTACCCGCCAAGCCTGACTGCTCGTGATCCAGCAGGGCTTTCCTCGATTCTCCGACACCTCTCCAAAAGCCCCACACTGCTGCCATCCACTCGGGCGTGGTCAAAGCTGCCGCAGTGCACTGCGTCTGTACCTCGGCCTCCGTCGGGCTGTTAGGAAGCATACGGAGAGTTTCGCTGTAAGTTTGCTCGGCAGACTTTGCATCTGTTTCCAGGCGGCTTTGTACAAACAGCTCGAAATCGTTGAGTCGATCTTGGGCTTCAGCCGATAGTTCTTGATGGCAGAGCACGCAGCGCCCGTCCACGGTAACTGGATAATGCTGGTCCGGATACGGCGTTTGGGAATATGCGCGAGCCGCCTCCCACATTGCTTTCCATGTCGGCGTACCGACGCCTTCTAAAATCGCTGATTTGGCCTGCGCGCCTTCGATCGCAATACGTCGTTTGTCACGGGCGTTTGATCGCTGAGTGCGGATAGTTTGGATCTGCTCAGCGCCGAACGCCGCCACGGCTATCTTGATGCCTTTGACGATATTGGTTACTTGGACGCAGGTGTCGCGTTTCTGTTTCGCAAGCGATGAGGGATCACTGGTCTTCAGTCGTTCATTGAGCGCTTCTAAACTACCTGCGTTCTCTGGAGTCCAGCGTAAAAGATTATCGACAGCTGATGGTGCCAGCGCGCTAAGGCCTTGATAGCTCTTGCCGGCGCTCGTGTCTTTGAGGGTAGCGGGGATAGCCGGGAGCTGGCTCACAAGCTGATCTTGTTCAGCCTGCAAGGTGTCCCTAACCGAATCAGTCGCATTGGCCAGCTTCTCGAACAAACCCATGATGGGCGGGCTGTACGTGGCCGCGCTTTCGCTTTTCAGGTAATGGAGCGCCTCTTCACTATCGAAGATGTCTATCTCCCGCAATTGTTCAATCGCGGGTTGGGTGATATGCCATTCAACGCTTTCCGATGACTGATCCAGTTCAAAGCTGAGGGTGCATTTGCTGGAAGCTGGAGCCGCTTGGAAAACGTTTGGTTTGAGATCACTGGCGCGAGCTTTGCCTGTCGCTTTTTTCAGAATCCTCGTGTAACAGGACTTGCCGGAGCCATTATGCCCGTAGATAACCGTTAAATTGCCGGTACCAAAGTCTAAAGGCGCCCTGGGACCAAGGCTCTCAATTCCTGTGACGTCTGCAATACTTCGCAATCGGAGCACAGAGCCAGCTGGAGCGTGTGTTAGCTCATCGAATGTTCGATGTTTCGAGACGGCCTGCCCTGACGGCGTTTTTAACAGTGCGGCAATCTGGGAAATGTCATCCTGGGTGAGGTCACCGTTTTTAAGCAGCCGATCAGCAGCCTCCTGAAGCCAGTCCGGCTGCTCAAGTAGCCAGATGCGTACCTGTCCCTGCGCGTCCATACGATTCCCTTCTGATTATAAGTCAGGAGACGCTAGCAGAGTGCCATTAGCTTAGCAATTTAGCGCGCGCTTTTAAAATTGCAGTCTTCGCGCTGCGTCCATGATGTGCGGCTGGCTTACACTGTTGCTGCCGCACAAGTGGGAGTTCGTTTAACTACGCAAGGTGAATCGTCCCCGGTTTAGTAGACGCGTTGAGTGCCTGCTTTTGGCTCGTTGCCAGCGGCTGAATCGCCGCTACTTTTTTAGACGTGCGACTGGCAACTGCTGGCCGACTTTTGCCGGTCATGATGGGCAGAAATCGAGCCAAATAGCGCGCTCGGCGATGTCATACGAAACTATGATTACTCAGTACTGAAGATGCCGACTTATGAAGTCGGTAGCAATCCATTCTCGGTATAGGCTGGGAAAGAAATCATCGACTCGGCCGGAGGGTGCTCGTAGGCGGAGGACAACACAGCACTGAGTCGATCGCCCAGCAGATTCCAGGCACGTTTCTTCTCTTCGGCATAGTCGTGATGCAGGTAGTGGCGTCTCACCCTAGAACCGGCCAGTACATGGTTTTGGCAGCGGTCGATGACGTCTAGGCTGACCCCCAAGGCCTGCATCATGGTCGCGCCCGTGCGGCGCAGGTCATGCGGCGTCCAGTCGCCGTTTTGGCCGTCGGCCAGGACCAGGGTATCGTCGTGACGCCGTCGTGAGAGGGCCTTGCGGTTTTTGAACCGGGCCTGGCGATCGCCGACCTGTTTACTCACCACCTTTACGTCCACATGCCCGTCGTCCTGCTTGTTCGGAAAGCACCACTGGGGGTCTCCCGTCAGTATCTTGAGCTCCTGAAAGAAATGCAGGGCGAAGGGGGAGAGGAAGACGTGGTGGTCCTGTTTCTTGCCCCGAGTGCCTTTGACGTTTTCGCTGGGGAGAAACCAGGTCTGCCGGTCCAGATCGATATTTTTCCATTCAGCCTGGAGCAATTCACCAATCCGGCACAGCGTGCCCAGGCTAATCCAGAGCGCGAGCTGCGTTTCCTTCTTTAGCGGACGAATGCCGTCGTACTTTTGGCCCGCGGGGAGGGCGTTGTAATCGGCGGTCATTTGTTGGAAGCGGTTGTGCAGTTCCAACAGCTCAGTTGGGGAAAGGATGCGGCTTCTTTCGGCTTCGTAGTCGGCAGGGATCAAGGGGGAGATGTCGACCAGTTCCGTCGGATTACCCTCAACCAGCAACGCCCGCCAAGGTTGACGCTTTCTGGCCCAGCTGAACATCTGAGTGAGGTCGGCGAAGAAACTGATGGCTTGCCGGTGAGCACCGCGGTTGACCACTGCTCGGATCAGCGCCCGAACATCGTGTTCGGAGACGCTGCTCACTACGGTCTTGCCGAGTGCTGGCAAAAGGTCCTTGTTAAAGCGTCGTTGCAACTCGGCATTGCCGTCTTTACGCGCGACGCCATCCAACAGCCAGGCCTTGGCCAGATCCTGGACGGTCAGTGTTTGCGCCTTCGACGTCTTTACCTGTTCGGCCTCTATATCAGCCGCGGCGTATGCCTGTGTCTTGGCGGTCTTCTTTTGCTCGTTAGGATTGATTTGCTCATCGATGAGCGCCCGGGCCTAGTTGCGTGCCTTGCGGATGTCCGTCAGGGATTTGCGCGGCCAGGTTCCGCAGGCGTACTCTTTGTTCTGGTCGCCCCAGCGATAACGATAGAAAAAACTGACCGACACACCGTCCTTGCGGACTGAGATTCGACCGGCCAGATTGCCATCCTCCCGGAGGATTCGGCCGGCATCGTTGGGAGTCAGCGACTCGAGTTCTTTGATGGTAATTTTGGCCATAAAATAGGTTCCCCCTACTTTTACCCCCACAAAAACGTCGGCTCTTGATGGACGTTACTGGACTCTCGTAGAGCAGAACACCGCTGGAGCTCAAGTAAATACTAGCTTAGAAAAATCCAGAGTGAAATTTTGGAAGCTTTCAAGAAGTATGAAAAAGGAGATGGGGTGCTAGGGGTCGAGTGTTCGAATCACTCCGTCCCGACCATATTTTTCAATGACTTAGGCCAATGTTCACAGCATTGGCCTTTTTCATGCGCGTGACATTTGCGTGACTTCTCGATTTCTCACGCCTGCTTCCTCTTCAAGATTGTCAGCACCGGCCCACGCGAATCGGTTGAAAGCCTGGCTATGCCGGATGCTGAACTGCGAACACTGCCTGCGCCATCGACTTACTGCTGACCGAGTGTTTCGATCTGTTCGCTAAGCGTTGCATGGCAATTCGCGCATATAGTTGGTACCCGGCCAACTACATTGGTAGTACCGTCTACATTTCCAAGGAGTATTCCATTCTGGAGAAAACAGTCATGTTTAAATCACGTTCGCTTATAGCCGCTGTTACCTGCGTTGCACTGGCCGCAGGCTCAATGCCGGCCTTGGCCGACCCAGGCAACGGTAAAGGACAAGGCAATGGGAAAGGCAACTCCCAGGGCGGCCAAGGCCATGGCAACCAGAGCAAAAAGGGGCAAGGTTCCAGCGCAGAAGATTGGCGTCATGGCCCCAGTATCGACCGAGGCGGTGTATTGGGGGTGCTTGACGGCTACCGTGATTACTGGAGTCCAGGACCTTCGCTGCCACCTGGAATACAAAAGAATCTAGCCAGAGGAAAGCCTCTTCCTCCGGGCATCGCTAAGAAGCTGGACGGCAGGTTGGTGAGTAAGTTGCCTCATTACGAAGGCTACAAGTGGCAGCAAGCGGGGAATGATTTGATCCTCGTCGCTATTGCTTCCGGCATAATTTACGAGGTGCTCAACGGAGCATTCGATTAAGGCGAGAATGGCTGTTTGATGGTGATCTTAGCCATGAAATAGTTTATCCCTGCTTTTAGCGCCAAAACGCCGGTTCTTGATAGACGTTACTGGCCTCTCATAGACCAGAACGCCGCCGGAATGTCCGCGCCACAGTGTTTGCACTTGATCGCTGCGCGTTTGATGCTCTCGGCGCAGAAAGGGCATTTCTACTTTTGCATAAATGTCTGTATCGGATGTTTTGCCAAGCGTAAAACGCTAATATTCCCTCCGTTTCCCCCCCCATTATCAAGTGACAGGGCCGCTGTCGAGCGGCTCTGTTCGTCAGGAGTGAATTAATGAAACGGATGTTGTTGATTGGGCTGGTTGCAGCATTACTTGCAGGGTGTGGTGATCCGAAGCTGGATGCGACCACTGAAGCGTCGCTGCAGGAGTCCTCAAAGAAGGTGGCTGAAAAGCTTTCTGCTGATGAAAAAAAACAGTTCGCGGCGGATCTGATGCTGATTGCCATGAGCAACCTGAGTATTGGCAATACCTCGCTGGTGGGCGTGCAGCAAGACAACAGCTTAAGTCTGGACGGCAAGACTGCTGCTGATGTGCACACGATGGCCTCAACGATCCGTGCGGCGAACGAGCAGAAGCAAAAAGAGCAGGCGTTGCTGGAAATCAAGGAACTGAAGTCCAAAGCAGCTTCTGCCGAAACTGCTAAAAACGAACTGGCGAAGTTCGCGGTGTCGAGATCGAGGCTCCTGGAACAGCAAGCCGACAAGTACTCGAAAGTTGCTCAGCCGGTTATCGAGTTGACCGTGCAGAACGGCACTTCGTATCCGGTTTCTCGTGCCTACTTCAAGGGCACCATTGCCAGTCCAGAACGAGCCGTTCCGTGGTTTGTCGACACGTTCAACTATGAAATCAGCGGCGGCCTCGAAATGGGAGAGGGCGCGACCTGGCAGTTGTTGCCCAACAAGTTTGGAAAGTGGGGCAAGATCGAAGCGCCGGCAGGTGCGATTTTTACCGTCGAGGTCTATCGACTTGATGGCCCGGACGGTAAAGCTTTGTTTGATGCCGGCGGTTTGAGCGAGGCTGAACAAGCGCGATTGGATGCATTGTTAAAACAGTACGGCGCCTGATCTTCATTAACCCGCTTCGGCGGGTTTTTGCTGTCTGATGATTCGCCTGGTTCTTCAGGGGCTTTTGCTGGCTGTTCGTTGTGCCGTATCCATGCAGAGCGTATAGAACGTCTTCTGGAAATCAGCCACTACCTGCTGCTGTTTCCCCTCGTCCGACTCCCGTGGCAGGTCGTAGGCTTGCCCGATCAATGCCTTGTACAGGTTCCCCACGTATTCGCTTTCCTTTGCGTAGGTGTCGGCCATGTCCAGCACCGTCGCGAGGGGAACTCCACCTTGTCTGGCGTTCATTATGGCTTTGGCCGAGTTTTCGACGCGCTGACACTCTTCCACATAAGCGCTGGGCAGAGGTGCGCTGTGGGCTGCAAGCGTAAAAGACAACAGGACCGCCGCTGTAGCAAGACATCGTGTGAGCATGACGCACCATCGGTGATTATGATCGCCAACGCTATCATTTATGGCGCAGCGCCACCATCTACTGGGACGACGAGTTGCGGTCAGTCACTGCCCGGATTTCTTCACATCTGCGGAATCGCTCGAGGTTTCTGCATCCTTCTGGGTTTCATGGGATTCGGCCCCCGAGTTAGACCCCGAAGCCTCTTCTCCCTTTTTGTCAGCCTTGTCCTCCTTCGATTCCGAGCCTCCCTGATTCACCCCAGGCATCGCTGTGGGCGGTGCGGAAGATCCTCCGGTTTTCTCAGCTGCAAGCGCAAACAGTGGGCAAATGGAGACGAACGCGGTGAGCCCTAGAGCCATTATTTTCCTGTTCATGAGGGTGTCTTCCAAACCATGCGTGTACAGCGTTGGAAAAGTACCGGCTCCGAACGTGCCATGCTTCGGACGGGCGGCATCCGCATCCAGCGTAGAAGGGCAAGACAGTCACGGGTTGCTCGAAAAAAACGCTGAAGGCGGCAAATTGCTGGCCCCCGAAAGCCGATTTCGTCGGCAAACTCGCCTTTTTTCAAAAGGTTAGGTTGGCTTTATGCGGACGATTGTCATAGCCGTTGCAACGCTTTCCCTGGCTGTTGTCGCCTCGAGTATTGAAGCGAAAGAGTTGAGCAAGAGTCATCGGTTTGCCTGTACTTGGGGGTCGGATATCGCCGCCGGTGCTCAGCGTTCCAAGTTGTCCGGGGTTTCACTGTATGGCGCCCGCAAGCAACTGCAAGTGCGCAAATTCAAGCAACCGTGGATGCGTATGACGGCAATGGGCATCACCGAGCAGACTTACAACAGCACTTCCAGGCTCAAGCCTGCGGCCGTTAAGCAGACGTATTACGAGCAGTGTGTCCGGCACGAACTGGCGCAGCGCTGACATGAAAAAGCCCAACCTGAAGAGGTTGGGCTTTTTTTGATCTCGGTGTCCAGGCCTGATGGTTCAGGTGTGCAGAGGAATTGGCGATATCAGGCCGTCCAGTGTGCAGGCCGCGAGAGCGCCCTTGACGCTGTAAAGCGTATTGGTGGGATGGCCGTTGTCGGCCATGAGGCTGCGCCAGTTCGGCATGCTGATGATCGTGCCGTAGTGGTCGATCAAGGGCACACTGAACCACGACGCAAAGCTCTTGATCGCGATCTGAAGGTTATGCAGCTGTGGCAGGTTTGGATGGTTGATCGGATTGGGCGTAGCAATGACCAGCGTCTTTCCGTGTTGATTGAAGGTTTCGCGGATTTTCTGCAGATACCATCCGAAGTCTGCCGTGGTGGTCGACTTGGTGGCGTCATTGATGCCGATTTCCAGCACACCGATGCTCATGGCCTGATACTCGGGCGTGGTCATCCGTTGGGCCAACGATGGCATCAGCGGTTTGTTCGGCGTCGCTGCGGAACCGGCATACCAGTCAATGATCGCGCTGGAACTGGCGCCGTCGTTGAAACTGCTGATGGCGGATTCGCCAAACTTTTCCTTGAGCAGACGTGTCGCTGTAGCCATGGTGTTGTCTGGCGCGACCAGCCACTTCTCACCGGGCAGAACGGTAGCGCCAATCGTCGTCGAGTCGCCCATCCATCTGATTGTTTTCATAAAGTAAATCCGCTTGCATTGCCACAGTCACCGAAGTCTGTGAACCGAGTCGAGATGGGAGGAGTGACGGAAGAGGCGCAATACTATCATCAGTTTCTGTTTCAGCCAGAGCGCGTTAGAACGGTCAAATGCCAGTCGATGCTGCGAATATTCTTGTGTGGATGGCCGATGGTTCGTTCAGGTGTCCCGGGCGTTTTTAACCATTGCCGGGCCGGCAACGCGCGGCAGTGGTCTGGTTTGCATCAAGGCATCCAGCGCCTTGCGATAATTCTGCCCGCCCAGCGCCATGCTGTTGTTGTGTGTGGCACCGGGGACCAGCAACAGGCGCTTGGGTTGTTCAGCGGCGTTGAATAGCTGCTCGCTGAAGCGCGGCGGCACGAAGGCGTCGGCTTGGCCATGCACGACCAGCAATGGCATGTGAATGTCGGCGATCTTGTCGATGGAATCGAATTTCTGCGACAGCAGCCAGCGCACGGGCAGCGAGGTATTGGCGACCGCCGCGGCAACGTCCGCCAGTGAGGTGAAGGTGGATTCGATCACCAGACCGCGCACCGGTGATGGGGTGTGATTCCGCGCGGCATCCTGACCGAGCTCCGCCGCCAGATCGATCGCCACCGCACCGCCGAGGGAATGACCGTAGATCAGGCGTTTGCCCGGGTCCGGTTGCAGCAGCTTGAAGCGCTCCCACGCCACCCGCGCATCTTCGTAAACACTGCTTTCCGACGGCAAATCGCCGCGACTCTTGCCGAAACCGCGATAGTCGATGGCCAGTACCGAATAGCCCGCCGCGCGCAGTTGCTCGATACGAAACAGCTGCCCGGTGAGGTTCCAGCGCACACCATGCAGATAAAGGATGGCCGGAGCATTGGCCTTTTCTGCCGGCCACCACCAGGCATGGATATTTTGCCCCGCCTTGAAGCGCTTCGGTTGCAAGTCGAGTTCCTGCACGCTGTCGGGCAGGCCGCGATACCAGCCCGCCGTGCCGGGTTCGATACGAAACAGCAGCTTGCGTTCGGTGTGCTCAAGCACGGCACAACTCGTCGGCACGCCAATGATCAGCGCCGCCATGCAGGCGAACGCCAGACGGCGGCGTCTCAGACGAGTCATGAAGGAAAGGGACATTAAACGTTTCACCAGCGCGCAGACAAAGAACGCTTTTTACCAGATGCCTCGGTCTGCGCGTGACATTTTCGACCATCGTCCTCATGCAACGATTACAAAATGCTGCAATGGCTCAATCGACGCGCAGGACGATTTTGCCGATATGGTCACCTGCTTCCATGCGCGCATGGGCTTGGGCGGCGTCCGCGAGGGCATAGACCTTGTCGATCTGCGGCGCACAACGGCCCGCCGCCAGCGCCGGCCACACGTGCTTGCGCAATTGATCGGCGATCCCGGCTTTTTCCGCGGCTGTGCGGGCACGCAGCAGAGAGCCGGTGATGACTGCGCGCTTGGCCATCATGGCCAGCAGGTCAAACTCGTTGGCACGCGCGCCACCGAGGAAACCGAGCATGACCAGCCGGCCATCCATCGCCAGCGCGCTGACGTTAGCGTTGAGATACGAGCCGCCCATGATGTCGAGAATCACGTTGACGCCCTGGCCCGCGGTTTTCTCGGCGATGACGGCGGCGAAGTCTTCTTCGCGATAGTTGATTGGCTGACCCCCCAGCTTACTGATCACCGCGCATTTTTCGGTGCTGCCAGCGGTGGCGAAGGCGTCGATGCCGAATTCGCGGCAGAGCATCAGCGCCGTCGTGCCAATGCCGCTGGTTCCGCCGTGGATCAGCACTCGCTGGCCTTTGCTGGCACCACCGAGGCCGAACAGGTTGGCCCAAACGGTAAAGAATGTTTCCGGGATCGCGGCCGCGTGGACCCAGTCGAGTCCTTCGGGAATCGGCAAAGTCTGGCCGGCGGGCACTGCTGCGTATTCGGCATACCCGCCGCCATTGGTCAGCGCACACACCCGGTCGCCCACTGCGAACTGCTCGACCCCGGCACCCAGCGCCACCACTTCACCGGCCACTTCGAGGCCTGGAATCGGATTCATGCCGGGTTTCATCGGGTATTTGCCGGCCCGTTGCAGGGCATCGGGGCGATTGATGCCGGCGGCGTGGACACGAATCAGCACTTCGCCTTCTGCGACCGTCGGCAGCGGCACTTGCTTAGCCTGGAGGACGTCAGGGCCACCGGGTTCGGTGATTTCAATTCGGGTCATTTCATTGGGCAAGGACATGGTGATTCCTCCAGGCAAAGGGTTCGTGTAAATGGGAGTACTGCGTGATTGATAAATTCCGGCCGATTGCCCCTAGCCCTGTGTGGGCGAGGAGGCTCG
This sequence comes from Pseudomonas sp. EA_5y_Pfl2_R50, assembly GCF_963970475.1. Taxonomy (NCBI): domain Bacteria; kingdom Pseudomonadati; phylum Pseudomonadota; class Gammaproteobacteria; order Pseudomonadales; family Pseudomonadaceae; genus Pseudomonas; species Pseudomonas sp. EA_5y_Pfl2_R50. The sequence goes on from NZ_CAXAPT010000007.1 coordinate 222,856, forward strand.
CGAAGGGCTCGGGGCACTCAATACTGTGACGTCAGCAACATCGCATTCGCGAGCAGGTTCTGCGTCACTGCGTTTTGTGCGGGTCCACAGGTTCAGGGCTTGTTCCAGCAGCAGCGCCACGACAATCGCACCGCCGGCAATCACGAACAGCAAGGCGTGATGGCCACCCGTGGCGTTGAACAGCGCCGAGTAGGCAAAACCGGCCAATGCCTGGAACGTGGCGAATGAGACTGTTGCGCGGCTCCAGGCAATTTGCTGGCGATGGTGCTGCGGGATCAGTTCATGCACCCGGGCCAGGGCCAGCGGCACGATGCCCGGCGGGAATGAACCGAGGATCACCGCCAGCAACGCCAAGGCCAGGAAAGAATGGGAAACGGCCAGCATTCCGAGGGCAAGTGCCTGAATCACCAGCACCAGCCGGATGCTCAGACGCGCACCGAACTGATCGGCCAGAAAGCCATAACTCACCGGTCCGACGATTGCGCCCACGCCGTACATCACCCACACCAGCGCACCGATGTGGGGCCCGGCTCCGAGGCCTCGCGCCACGTAATCCACCAGAAACACCATCGCTGGCACCAGACCGGCAGCCATGAAGGCATATTGGGCAAACAACAAATAAACGCCGGCCGGTGTCGGCTCAGTCGTCGTCGCGTGGGCAACCGTCGGCTGTGCGGAGTCCGCCGGCCAGCCGAACCAGCTCAGCGCAGTCAGCAGCAGCGCCAAGGCACCCAGCCCCAGCCAGGTCGCGTGCAAGCCGAGGCTCAACAGTGGCGGCACAAGGGTTCCGGAACCGGCAATGCCCAGGCCGATACCGAGGAAGATTGCGCCACTGGCGAGACCTCTGCGCGACGGCGGGACATGGGGCAGCACGGTCGCGGCCACCAGCACCATGATCGCGCCCCCGGCGACACCCGACAGCAACCGCCAGCCGAAGAACCAGCGCACAGACAACGGAAATGCACAGGCAAAGAACGCGGCGGTGACCACCAGCATCATCAGACGCAGCGTGGTTTTATTGCCCAGGTGACGGGCCATGGGGCGGCCGAGCAGGGCGCCGATCAGGTAACCCACCAGATTCGCGGCACCGAGATAAACCACATCGTTGGCGGAGAACCATTGGGCCTGAATCAATGCAGGAATCAGCGGTGTGTAAGCGAAGCGTGCCAGACCAATGCTGACCAGGCTGGCACAAAGTCCGGCGAAAATCGGCAGCCAGAGCGCGGCGGGGTTTGGAGTGCGCATGAGGGTACAGTCCAGTGGAAAGTTTATGGCGCCCAGCATATCGGCTATCGTTGCTGCGATAATGCAGCGATTTGTCATGACAGTGATGCGTAAATGCATCAGAGGGGAAAGGCATGAATTGGGATGATGCGCGTATGTTTCTCGCCGTCTGTCGTGAAGCGACATTGCGTGGGGCTGCGCGGGTTCTTGGGGTGGATCAGGCCACAGTCGGGCGGCGCATCACGGCCCTGGAAAAGTCCCTCGGCGCCACGCTGTTCTTGCGCACGTCCGAGGGCTACGCATTGACCTCGGTGGGCGAGGCTGCGCTAAAAAGCGTGGAGAAAATGGAGCATTCGGCGCTGGAGCTGGAGCGACGGATTCAAGGCCTTGATGATCGGCTGACCGGTACGGTGCGAGTCAGTACCACCGACTCACTGGCCATCGACTTTCTGATTCCGGCGATTGCCCGCCTGCATGAACGGCATGTGGACGTGCAGGTGCAACTGGACGCCTCCACACAGATTCTCAACCTCGCCAAGCGAGAAGCGGATATCGCCGTGCGCAATACGCGGCCGGACAATCCGGACTTGATCGCCCGGCGAATCGCGCGCTGGCCCGTAGGACTTTTCGCGGCCCAGGCCTACATCGATAGGCAAGGTGTACCGCAACCGGGCACGGCATTCGAAGGCCATGACCTGGTGGTCTACCAACCGTATCTGCAAAGCAAGAAGGACATGACGCTGGTGAGCGAGCCGCTGAGTCGCGGGCGGATCGTCGCCGGCCTCAGTTCCAGTCTGTTGGTCCGTCGGTCCATCGCGGCAGGTTTGGGGCTGGGGGAAATCCCGGTTTATATGGGCGAACGGGATGGCCTGGTCAGGCTCTGGCCCGAGCGCACCCGGCCAGAGCCTTATGAAGTGTGGCTGGTGACCCACGCCGATTTGCGCCACACCGCGCGGGTGCGGGCGGTGATCGAGCAGATTGTCGAGGCCTTTGCGCAGGAAAACGAATGACGACGAAGCTGATTTGACGGGGCTACATCGGCTGACGAAACGGCCTACAGCAGGGTCAGAATACGCCGGCTTGTCGGTCGGGGAGGAGGGTTCTATTGTTGACGTCATTGGGCCAGGGAAGGCCTCGGTAACCTGCTGAAGGTGTCGAATGAAAGTCAGGGAAGTCAGTCATCATCCAGTCAGTGACACGACAAGCAAAGGTCGGAATCCGCCAGCCATGAGCGACATCAGACGTGAAGAATTCAACGCCAGGATCGAGATCATCGAGACTCGAATGGACGCTCGTGTGAACGAGGTGTCGGCAAAAATTGATACGTGGGTGAACGAAGTCTCGGCAAAAATTGATGCGTTTATGTTGGCTCAGGCAGAAAGGGACAAAGCTTACTTCGAGAACAATAGGGAACGAGACAAACGCTACGATTTGATATGGGAAGGGATGCAAAGACTCACCGAGGAGTCGAAGGCAGCCAACAAACAGGCCTCAACGGTAAAAGCGAGTTACTGGGCGGCAACGACCGTGCATCTTCTTGGCGTAATCACGCTCGTTGTCGGTGCGCACTTCGCCAATCAGGCTGCCGTGTTGGCCACGGTGCAGACGGCGCTTGCGGCTGTTCAGGTCGGTAAGGACATCGGTGCAGCAAGGCGGGACATGTTGCCAACACCTTTGCCTTCCCAATAAAAAACGGCCTTCAACTGAAGGCCGTTTCTGTGGGCGTCAAGGCACTGCCTCATGGCATTTGTGGCAACTCCTGCGGCCGCAGGTCAAACACCAGTACTTCGGCATCGACGCCATTGCTCAAGGTCAGCGCCTGTTCTTCACGGACTCGCACGCCGTCACCTTCCTGCAACTGCACGCCGTTCAACTCGACACTGCCGCGAGCTACATGCACATAGGCGTAGCGGTTGGCGGGCAGTTCCAGGGTGGCGCTCTCTTTGCCATCGAATAGCCCGGCGAAGACCCGCGCATCCTGACGTACTTTCAGCGCGCCATCCTTGCCTTCCGGCGAGATGATCAGTTGCAGGCGACCGCGTTTTTTCTGCGCGCTGAAGTGCTCCTGTTGATAGCGCGGTTTGGCGCCACTGATTTCCGGCACGATCCAGATTTGCAGGAAGTGCACGGGTTTTGTGGCCGAATGGTTGAACTCGCTATGGGCCACACCACTGCCAGCGCTCATCAATTGCACGTCACCGGGGCGGATCACCGAGCCGGTGCCCAGGGTGTCCTTGTGTTCCAGGGCGCCTTCAAGCACGTAGGAAAAAATCTCCATGTCGCGATGCGGGTGCTGGCCGAAGCCTTTACCGGCGGCGACGCGGTCATCGTTGATCACCAGCAGGTCGGAAAAACCCTGCTCACGCGGATTGCGGTAGCTGGCGAAGGAAAATGTGTGAAACGACTTCAACCAGCCATGGTTGGCGAGGCCACGATCAGAGGCTTTGCGAAGAGTCAGCATGATGAAATCTCCTTGCGGGACGTGAATTCGTCCGAGTGAGGAGAAGCTTACTGTTAACCCTTTTGCGCAATAAGTAGATGAAAATTGAAAGACTGTCCTCGTCAGGTTGACAGTTTTGCGTCATGGTTCACGCATTCTTTTCCGACGTTCAACCGTAAGTTGGCCATAATGCTCACCTTGTTCCGTGCGTTTATTGTTCTTTGATCTCTGCGAAAATAACTTCAATGAAAACCGTGGCAATGGTGCTGTTCCCCGACTTTCTTCTGCTCGACATGGCCGGGCCGCTGGAAGTGTTTTCGGTCGCAAACCGCTATCTCAACCCCGAATTCCATTATCAACTGATCACCCTGGGCACCGAACACGGCGCCTTGCGCGCTTCCAATGGTGTCTGGCTGCACGCCGACCGGCATATCGACGACGCCCACGATCACTATGATTTGCTGCTGGTTCCTGGCGGCCCCGGTGCCTACAACGAAAGATTCCCGGGTTTGTTCGATTGGTTGAAAGGCGCGGTTCCCCGTGTCGAGCGCTATGGATCGATCTGCACCGGTGCCTTTGTGCTCGGGCATGCCGGATTGCTCGACGGCTACCGCGTGACCACCCACTGGAATTACACCGAGCGCTTGATCAAGGGCTTCCCGAAGGCGAGCGTCGCCACCGACCAGATTTTTGTCGAAGACCGCAATCTGATTACTTCCGGCGGCGTCACGGCCGGCATCGACCTGGCGTTGGCGGTGGTGGCCCGCGATCACGGCAAAAAACTTGCCCAGGACGTGGCCAAGGTGCTGTTGGTGGTGACCCGGCGTCAGGGGGGGCAGGCGCAATTCAGCCCGTTGATGGCCGCTGTCTCACCGCAGGAAACGCCAATCACCCGCGCGCAGCATTACGTGCTCGAACACCTCGACGAAGCGTTCACCATCGAGCGCATGGCCGGCCTGGCCAACATGAGCCCCCGGCACTTCGCCCGGGTGTTCACCCGTGAGCTCAACATGACCCCGATGGCGTTTCTGCAAAACGCCCGCATTGATTGCGCCAGAAATCTGCTGGAAACCAGCGAGCTTCCTTTGAAAACAGTGGCCTATAAAAGCGGCTTCGGCAGCGTGCGACACATGCGCTCGCTGTTCGCGCAAAGGCTCGGCCTGACCCCAGCGCAGTACCGCGAACAGTTCAGCTAGAGCGGTTGTGTCCGTCTGGCGCACCCGGATGTCCGTGCTGCGCCCTGTGTGACGGTTGTTCCGTCACCTGAGGCTGCCAAGATACCTGGCATGGATAATCTCAACGATTCGAACTCGGCGCCGGTGCTGCGTTTCGGCCCTTACGCGTTTCATTTGCGACAACGCCTGATCCTCGAAGGTGATCGGCAACTGCGCATGGGCGGGCGTGCACTGGACATTCTGCAGGTGCTGGTCGAGCATGCGGGACGGGTGGTGCGCAAGGAACAGTTGATCGCCTGCGTATGGCCGACGTCGGTGGTCGAGGAGATCAATCTGCGTGTGCACATCGCGGCACTGCGCCGTGCCCTGCGTGACGGTGAAAACGGTCAGCGGTACATCGTCAATGTGCCGCAATGCGGTTACAGCTTTATCGCCCCGGTGGCGCACGACCACATCGAACAAGCGGTTGTCGAACGCCTGCAGGCGCCGCAGCACAATTTGCCGGCGCGCCTGACCCCGGTGATAGGCCGCGATTCAGTGGTGGGCAGCCTCGTGCGCAAGATGCCGCTATGTCGGTTGCTGACCCTTTGCGGTCCTGCCGGTGTCGGCAAAACCACCGTGGCTTTACGCGTGGCAGAGCTATTGTTGGAACATTTCCGTGACGGCGTATGGCGGGTGGATCTCACAGAGATCGACGACGCCACGCCGCTGCTTGAGCATCTACTCAGCACACAGGCCATCGACCTCGCGACGTTTAGCGCTCGCCACGCGTTGCTGGTGCTCGACAATTGCGAGCTGCGGCGTGAGGAGTGTCAGGCGCTGGTTCAGCAGTTGCTCGACGCCGGGCCGCGACTGGCGGTGCTGGCGACCAGTCGCGAGGCATTGCAGATCGGCCTGGAAACACTGCACTCCCTGCGTCCCCTGAGCGTGCCGAAAACGTCCGCGTTGTCCAGCGTGGAGGAGGCGATGGGCTATTCGGCGGTGCAGTTGTTCGTCAGCCGCGCGCGTACTCGCCAGCAGGGGTTCATGCTGCGCGAACAGGATCTGGAGGCTGTTTGTGATATCTGCCGCAAGCTCGATGGCTTGCCATTGGCCATCGAACTGGCGGTGACGCAAATCGACGCGCTGGCGCTGGTCGGACTGCAGGCGCAACTGGGCAATTGCCTGCAACTGTTGAGTCACGGTCGACGCACCGCCGGGCCGCGCCACCAGACCCTGAAAGCCGCGTTGGACTGGAGCTATCAATGCCTGAGCGAGCAGGAAAAACTGGGCTTGCAACGACTGTCGATCTTTCGCCAAAGCTTCACGCTGGAGGACGCGTGGACAGCGGTTTGCTGCGTGCAATTGCCACCCTCGGCGGTGGTGGTGGTCATTGCGCAACTGGTGGCCAAGTCGTTGCTGACGATGACGCAGGATAACGGTGTGCTGCGCTATCGCATGCTCAACACCACCCGCAGCTATGCCCATCAACAATGGACCGCACGGGTCGAACCCAGCGATGACGAACCCCGCTATGTGCCCATTCCGGGGCACATCAGCCGCGCCTCACCCTTGCAAATGACAAGTCAGTTCGTCGAGTAATCGCCGCACTTTGCGCAGGTCCGGGGTGGCGTAGCCTTCGGTGAAGCGCTGGTAGATCGGGGCCAGCAGCGCTTGCGCCTCACGATAACGCGATTGGTCCATCCACACCTGTGCCAGCGAAGTGGCGCTGCGCAGTTCCCAGGCCAGTGCGCCTTGGGCGCGGGCGATGGACAGAGCCTGTTGCAGGGTGAGTTCAGCTGCCGCGATCCGCGCGTTGTCCGAGGAGACGCTGTCGCGACCCTGCACGCGAAGGTCGCCACCCAGGCAGGCTGATTCCTGTGCCAGCAGCTGATCCGCCCGCGCGCGCAAAATCTCCGCCGTACTCCATCCGGCGTCACCGGTCTGCGCACGAGCGAACAGCGCGTCATCGACAAAACGATCATCCAGCGTGACCATGATTTCGCGAATCAGACCACTGCTGTCCGACGGCATCGGCGGCGCGCTATCGGCATCGATGACCTGGGCGTAATGCTGCGCCCAGTTGTGAAACAACAGCACCGAATGCTTTTGCGATTGCTCCAGTAGCATCAGCAATAACGCCCGGGCGTTTTGCCGGTCGCCGTTGTAATGGGCGATCAGGCAACTGGCGAGTGCCAGGGTGTAGCAAATCGACGTGCCGTGATTGATCTGCACGGCGATGTCCAGCGCTTGCCGTGCGGTGTGCCACGCTTGCTGGGGAAAACCTTGCAGCCACAGCACCCGGGCGAGCACGGTCAGCGAGGCGACGCTCTGGTCGTATTGCACGCCAAAGCCGTGGGTGAATCGGTTGAGATGGCCGCTGTGAGCCATGCGCTCGAGCACCTGCTCGGCATGCACCCGGGCCTGCGGCTGATCACCGGCATAATGCAGGGCCAGCACCCGCAGGCGATGCGTGCTCAGTGACAGCAGCGGGTCGCCGTGCAGGCCGAGGCGGTCGAACTGTTCGCTCTGCGCCAGGGCCGTCCGGTAATGCCCGCAACTGAGATTGACCGCCATGTGCCCGGACACCGCGCGCAATTGCCCGGCCACGTCGCCGTGCTCCTGAGCCAGTTGCCGTGCGTTGACGAAGGCGTCAATGGTTTCCGGGGTGCCGCCCCAGGTGTGATAACAGGCGCTGCCGAGGGCCAGGTTCAACGCGATTTTCAGACGCGGGCATGGCTGGCTGGCGCTCTCCAACAGGCTCAACGCGCGACGCGCATAGCCGCCATACTCCCGGAGCAAAGACAGTTCCTGCCACAACGGCGCCGAAGTGGCCGCCAGATCAATCGCCAACGCATGGCGGTCTGCACTGGCCAGGCACCAGCCCAGCGCGGCGCGCAAATCCTCCAGGCCGCGCGCATAACGCTCGATCCACAACGCCGTCGGCGTGTCTTCCCAATCGCGCTGCGCCTGCTGCATCAAGCTCAGGCAGCGTTCGGCATGCCGATCACGGGTGTCGTTCAATTCACCGGCCTGGTCGAGTTTTTCCAGGGCGTAGCGGCGGGTAGTGTCGAGCAGCCGGTAGAACACCTCTTCATCGCCGACCTCGACGCAGAGCAATGACTTGGCGACCAACTGCGTAATCGCAGCAAACATCCCGTCAGGTGCGATGTGCCGACCGACGATCACCGCCGCTGCCGACGGCAGGCTGAAGCCACCCCGAAAGACCCCCAGGCGCTGCAAGCAGGTTTGCTCGCAGACGCTGAGCAGGTTGAAACTCCAGTCCAGCGTGGCACGCAGGGTGAGATGACGCTCCAGGCTGGACTGATTGCCCGTCACCAAGGGTGGCAAACGCCCTTGCAACTGGGTCAGCAGGCCCTCCAGACCGAGCTCGGCGACCTGCGCCGCCGCCAGCTCCAATGCCAACGGAATGCCGTCCAGTCGATGGCAGATTTCTATCGCTTGCGGCAATTGCGTATCCGTCAGCTCGAAATTTTCCTGGGTCGCCACCGAGCGTTCGACAAACAGTTGCAGCGCCGGGAAAGCAAGGACTTGCTGACGGTCGAGGTCGGCTTGCAGTGGCGGGTAATCGAGGGATTCCAGACGCTGCACGAACTCACCTTCAGCGCGCAGGCTCTCGCGACTGGTGGCGAGGATATGCACCTTCGGCGCGCCGCGCAGAATACTTTCACTGAGCAGGGCGACGGCGTCGATCAGGTGTTCGCAGTTGTCGATCACCAATAGCATCTGCCGCGACTGCAGACCTTTGACCAGACATGCCAGCGGATCACCGTCGAACAGCGCGAGGTCGAGCAGGGCGGCCAGGTGCGTGTAGATCAGCGCCGGATCGTTGAGCGGCGCCAGATCCACCAGCCGAATGCCGTCGCGATACTCGCCGATCAACTGTTCAGCCACACGCAGGGCCACGGTGGTCTTGCCGATGCCGCCCGGGCCGACCAGGCTGATGCAACGCTGGCGCGGCAACTGGTGCATCAGGCTGTCGACCAGCGGCTGGCGACCGATTATCCGCGTGCGGCGCAGCGGCAGGTTGTGCCGCACGTCAGCAGCGTCCGTGGGTCGTTGCTCGATGGACTCCAGCAGCACCGGTGCGACAAAGCTGTAGCCGCGCTGCGCCACGGTGACAATAAAACGCTGCCCGGCCTGGCCATCACCCAGCGCCTTGCGCAGCGCCGCCATGTGTACGCGCAGGTTGATGTCTTCGACGACGCTATCCGGCCAGACCCCGGCCATTAATTGCTGTTTGCTCACCACTTCACCGGCATGGGCCAGCAGAATCAGGAGGATATCCATGGCCCGGCGCCCCAGACGCAACGGCTGGTCACCTTCAAGCAGCAGCCGTTGTCCGGGATGAATCCGATAGGGGCCGAAACCGAGGGCCTGATTCGGGGGGAGACTCAACAACTCACTCCTGCGGTGATGCGGCGGACAGACGGAATCGCAGGCGCGTGCAGGCCTTCTATTCCGGGGTGTCCGGGCATAATCCTCAGGTTTTGGCGTCAGCGCAACGGGGGCGGTGCGTGTTTGGCTCAAAACAGCGCAGGGTGTGGGCGGTTGGACTTGTGTTCACGCATGACCTGACAGCGCCAGGCAAACGGGTTGGTGCCCTCGCTGCGGGTAAACATGTGGCAGAAGTGCGCCTGATCGCAAAAGCCGCATTCCAGGCTGATTTGTGTGAGGCTCAGGTCAGTGTGCTGGATCAGCAGTTTCGCCCGGGCGATGCGCTGAGTACGAATCCAGTCTTGCGGCGAAAATCCGGTGCTGCACTTGAAAGCGCGGGAGAAATGACTGCGCGACAGGGAGCAGGCGCGGGCCAGTTCGGTCACTTCCAGGCTTTCGCCGAGGCGTTCGAGGATCAGTTGTTTGACTTGCCGCTCGCGCTGCGGGCTGAGCCCCCCGGTGCTGGTTTTACGCGGTTCGCTGGCAGGGGCGAGGGCGACGGTGGATTGCAATTGAGCCATGGCCAAGGTCCGTGTCGGTGGGGAATGTGCGCACGGCGCATTCCCACAGGTCAAAAAACAACGCTGCGCGGTGGGCCATTGTTGGGTTGGGGGCTTGAAACTGACGAGTTAATCGTTGTTAATTTTCAGCGCGAACCGGCGCTGCAAGGCCGCTGGTCGCGTACAGTGCGCAGCACTTGCGTCTGTCTGGCCCTAAGGAATTCGAGCCCATGAACCGTAACGATCTGCGTCGCGTCGACATGAACCTGCTGGTGATCTTCGAAGCGCTGATGTTCGAAAAGAACCTGACCCGCGTGGCCGAAAAACTGTTCATGGGCCAGCCGGCGGTGAGCGCGGCACTCGGGCGTTTACGCGATCTGTTCGACGATCCGTTGCTGTTGCGCAACGGTCGCGGCATGGAGCCGACGGCGCGTGCGCTGGCGATACTTGAAGAGTTGCAGCCAGCGATGGACGTGATCTCCGGTGCAGTGAGCCGGGCCAAGGAGTTCGACCCGGCGACCAGTTGCGACGTGTTCCGCATTGGCCTGTCGGATGATGCCGAGTTCGGCCTGTTCCCACCGTTGTTGCGCCAACTGCAGGAAGAGGCACCGGGCATTGTTGTGGTGGTTCGCCGCGCCAACTACCTGTTGATGCCGGCGCTGCTGGCGTCCGGGGAAATCTCGGTTGGCGTCAGTTACACCACCGATCTGCCGGCCAATGCCAAGCGCAAGAAGCTGCGCGACATTCCCTGCAAAGTCCTGCGCGGTGATGATCGCCCGGGACCGCTGACCCTCGACGAATACTGCGAGCGCCCCCACGCGATGGTGTCGTTCTCCGGCGACTTGAGCGGCAATATCGACATGGACCTGGCCAAGGTTGGCCGTTGCCGTCGCGTGGTGCTCGGTGTGCCACAGTTCAGCGGGTTGCGCGCGTTGCTCGCCGGCACCGAAATGATCGCCACCGTGCCGGACTACGCGGCCTGCGCGTTGGTGGAAGGCTGTGCGTTGCGCGCCGAAGACCCTCCGTTTGCGATTGATGCCGCGCAGTTGTCGATGGCCTGGAGCGGCGTGCACGACAACGATCCGGCGGAGAAATGGCTCAGATCGCGGATCAGCCAGTTCATGGCGGCACCGCTGGATATCTCGCCGATTTAAATCCCTGCGCAAATCTCAAAAACAACACCAATCCCCTGTGGGAGCGAGCCTGCTCGCGAAAGCGGTGTGTCATTCAAAACATTTTTTGACTGACCCGGCGCCTTCGCGAGCAGGCTCGCTCCCACATTGGCTCGGTGCGATCCATAGATTTTCGGTGGTTTAAACATAGCCGTTTAAGCAACACCCTCAGACACTCTTTCAGGCTACGCAACCTTGCGCCTTTGCCTACAGCTACGCCAGAATCCTCCGGCTTGTGCGCTTGTGGTCGGGTCTCTATCGTTTGGTGGTCGCTGAAAACTCAGCGATCGGGTTTAGCGACTCGGACCAAAAAAGTGCATCAGCGCTCCATGCTTCGTAGCAGGCTATCGTCTGCACTTCGCTATGGCGGCTGTATGCGGGAGACCTTCGGGTCTACCGGGTTGCCTTTTTACCGGTTCGCTAACCTGCATACGGTCGCCACCCATCCTGTTTAGCGACAGGACGTGGTGATCCCGGCTCTAAAAAGGAGATTCACCATGTTCAAAGTCACACCCAACCCACCAGACATCGACCCCACATCCCCCTACGAGTCCATCGATTCGAGAAAACTCCACGAAGCCGCCGACCGCGCCCTCGACCATTACCTCCTTCCCCCCGGCTCCACACCACCTCCACGCAGAACTCGCGGCATGTACGCGGTAACTGCCGACACCAAAGCCGAAGAACTACTGACTGACGCCAGCGAAACACTCGCCTCGGCCAAAACCATCGCCCAGGACGTAGCCCATCTGTTGCCCGCGCCGCAGCGTCGGGCGTTGTTGGGGATTGCGCAGTTGATCATGCTCGGTGAACTGGCGGTGAGTCGGGTGCTGGATAACCTCGAACCACCGGCCTAAGCCCCCCCCCTGTGGGAGCGAGCCTGCTCGCGAAAGCGCTGTGTCATTCAAAGTATTTATAACTGACCCGACGCCTTCGTGAGCAGGCTCGCTCCCACAGTGTTCTGCGGTGTTTCAAAAATCCTGGCACGCCGTGGAACTGAGCACACGTATCCAATTTCCATCCACCCATCCCCGGCATGATTCACCCCAATAACTATTCAAGGGTGGGCCCATGCACGTTTCTCAACGGGATGAACCGGCGCGCGATCTCGGATTGCTGTTTCTGCGAGTGGCCGGTGGGTTGTTCCTGCTGTGGGTGCACGGCTTGCCCAAGCTGCTGGACTTCACCGCGCAACTGCAACTGATCGAAGACCCGTTCCACCTCGGTGCCCACCTCACGCTGATCCTGGCGATCTTCGCCGAAGTTGTCTGCCCACTGCTGATCGTCGCCGGGGTGCTGGCGCGATTGGCGTGCTTGCCTATTCTGTTTGTGCTGGTGGTGGCGTTGTTGGTCGTGCATCCGCAATGGAGTGTGGCTGAAGGGCAGTTCGGCTGGTTGCTGTTGATCCTGTTTACCACTGTGCTGATCGCCGGGCCGGGTCGGCTGGTGATTCCTGTTCGTTTACCCGGAGTGCTGCGTTATGCCTGAAGTCCTCGATCCACAAACACCGGGGGCCGATGAGACGGTCACGCTGATCATCAAGCACCGGGTCAAGGCCGGTTTCGAGTCAGCGTATGAGGCCTGGCTGCGCAATATCGTCCGCGTGGCGGGGCAGCGTGAAGGCCATTTGGGCGTCGACGTGGTACGCGGCAAGCGCGGCCGTCTCGACTTCTACACCTGCGTACTGCGCTTCAGCTCCACCGAAGCAATGCAAGGCTGGCTGGAATCGCCGCAGCGTCAGGCCTTGGTCGCCGAAGCCGCGCCGATGCTGGCTGATGGCGATCAGACCGAAGTCGCCCCCATCAATGAATTCTGGTTTACGCCACTGGCCGATGCCACTTCGCCGCCGCCGCGCTGGAAGCAGGCCGTCGTCACCCTGCTGGTGATTCTGCCGCACACCTTGCTCGTGCCGCTGCTCTGGGGGCCGCTGCTGGCGCTGCATCCGCTTCTTTCGAATTACGTGGTCGCGACGTTCCTGATCACCCTGACCATCGTCCTGTCGGTGGTGTACGTGGTGATGCCGCCGGTCACCCGCTTATTTACGCCGTGGCTGGAAGCCAGCCAGGCCCATGAACACCTCGACTCCCAAGAAACCTCGCCACGCTGAGCGCGCGGGGTTTGCTCCTTTTCACTTTGCTTGAGGAACTGCGATGAGCGCCGATCTGATTTTATTCAATGGCCAGTTTCATACCGTAGACCGCACCAAACCGCTGGCGAGCGCCGTGGCCATCACCGATGGTCGCTTTGTCGTTGTCGGCAATGATAACCAGGCCATGGCCCTGCGCGGGCCGAACACGCAAGTGGTCGATATGCATGGCCGCTGCGTCATTCCCGGCCTCAACGACTCGCACTTGCACCTGATTCGCGGCGGTTTGAACTATAACCTCGAACTGCGCTGGGAAGGCGTGCCGTCGCTGGCCGACGCGCTGCGCATGCTCAAGGATCAGGCCGACCGCACACCAACTCCGCAATGGGTGCGCGTGGTCGGTGGCTGGAACGAATTCCAGTTCGCCGAAAAACGCATGCCGACCCTGGAAGAAATCAACCAGGCCGCGCCGGACACGCCAGTGTTCATTTTGCATTTGTATGACCGCGCGCTGCTCAACCGCGCCGCGTTGCGCGTGGCCGGTTACACCCGCGACACGCCGAACCCGCCGGGTGGCGAGATTGTCCGCGACAGCAACGGCAACCCGACCGGCATGCTGGTCGCGCGGCCGAACGCGATGATTCTCTACTCGACGCTGGCCAAGGGGCCGAAGCTGCCGCTGGAATACCAGGTCAACTCGACCCGCCAGTTCATGCGCGAACTCAATCGCCTCGGCTTGACCAGCGCCATTGATGCCGGCGGTGGTTTCCAGAACTACCCGGACGACTACCAGGTGATCGAACAACTGGCCAAAGACGACCAGTTGACCGTGCGCATCGCCTACAACCTGTTCACCCAGAAACCCAAAGAAGAACTGAGCGACTTCAAGAACTGGACCGGCAGCGTCAAGTTGCATCAGGGCGATGACTTCCTGCGCCACAACGGCGCCGGCGAAATGCTGGTGTTCTCCGCGGCGGACTTCGAAGACTTCCTCGAACCGCGCCCGGATCTGCCGCAGACCATGGAAGAAGAACTGGAGCCGGTGGTGCGCCATCTGGTCGAGCAGCGCTGGCCGTTCCGTTTGCACGCGACTTACAACGAGTCGATCAGCCGTATGCTCGACGTGTTCGAGAAGGTCAACCGTGATATTCCGTTCAACGGCCTGCCGTGGTTCTTCGATCACGCCGAAACCATCACCCCGCAGAACATCGAGCGGGTGAAGGCATTGGGCGGTGGCATCGCGATTCAGGATCGCATGGCGTTCCAGGGCGAATACTTTGTCGACCGCTACGGCAAGCAAGCCGCCGAGGCGACCCCGCCGATCAAACGCATGCTCGCCGAAGGCGTGCCGGTCGGCGCCGGCACCGATGCCACGCGAGTGTCCAGCTACAACCCGTGGACTTCGCTGTACTGGATGGTCAGCGGCCGCACCGTCGGCGGTCTGGCCTTGTACGAAGAAGGTTTGCCGCGCACCACCGCGCTGGAACTGTTCACCCACGGCAGCGCCTGGTTCTCCTCGGAGCAGGGCAAGAAGGGCCAGATCAAGGTCGGCCAATTGGCGGATCTGGCGGCGCTGAGCGCGGACTTCTTCCATGTCGAAGAAGAAGCGATCAAGTGGATTGAGTCGGTCATGACTGTGGTCGGCGGCAAGATTGTCTACGCCGCGGGCGATTTCGAAGACCTCGGCCCGCGCTCGATTCCAGTGCTGCCGGACTGGTCACCGGTGGTGAAAGTCCCGGGCCACTGGCGCCCGAACTCGCCGCTGCAGGCGCAGGTTCACCAGTGCAGCGGGCCGTGCGCGGTGCATACCCACAGCCATGAAAAGGCGCGGATGTCGAACGCGCCGGTCAGCGACTTCGCCGGTTTCTGGGGCGCGTTCGGCTGTTCCTGCTTCGCTTTCTGATTTCTGAACACGCGCCGGCCTGCGGGTGCGGCGCTTTATGCAACATCCATCCATCGAGGAGTTTCCCATGAGCGTTCCTTACACTCGTCTGAATAAAGATGACGCGGTTGTACTGCTGGTCGACCACCAGACCGGCCTGATCTCGCTGGTCCAGGATTTCACCCCCAACGAGTTCAAGAACAACGTGCTGGCGCTGGGCGATATCGCCAAGTTTTTCAAGCTGCCGACCATCCTGACCACCAGTTTCGACGCCGGTCCCAACGGCCCGCTGGTGCCTGAGCTGCGCGAGCAGTTTCCGGATGCGCCGTTCATTCAGCGTCCGGGCCAGATCAATGCCTGGGACAACGAAGATTTCGTCAAGGCGATCAAGGCCACCGGTCGCAAGCAACTGATCATCGCCGGTGTGGTGACTGACGTCTGCGTGGCGTTCCCGACCCTCTCGGCCATTGCTGAAGGCTATGAAGTGTTTGTGGTGACCGACGCGTCTGGCACCTTCAACACCACCGTGCAGCAAGCGGCGTGGGCGCGCATGTCGGCAGCCGGCGCACACCTGCTGAACTGGTTCTCGGTGGCGTGCGAGCTGCAGGGTGACTGGCGCAACGACATGGAAGGTTTGGCGCATCTGCTGTCGGAGCGTCTGCCGAACTACCGCAACCTGATCAACAGCTACACCAAGTTCACGGCCAAGTAATCGGGTGTGAGTTTGAAAAGCCCCTCACCCTAACCCTCTCCCAAAGGGAGAGGGGACTGACCGAGGGGCTTGTTCGAGATACGCCGACGTGCAATACCGAGCCGAACTCAGGTTCTGAATTGCATGCGGTCTGCTCCCTTTCCCCCTCGCCCCGTTGGGGTGAGGGGGTAGCTGTTGATCTTGATCTTGCCGCTTCAACGCTTCTGCAACCACCCCAAAAAACCACCTTTCTTCACCGTCACCGGTTTGGCCATCAACGCGAGGCGACTGTTCTGCTGCCGCACCGCCTGCAATTTATTCAAGGCCCGACCCACCTCCGTGCGCTGTTCCATGCACTGACGAGTGAGGTTCTTGTCGAGCCGGTAAATGATGCTCGACGTCAGCGCGGTGAACGTCGCCTGCGACGGCGTATCCGCGAGAATGCTCTGTTCACCCATGACCTCGCTCGGCCCCATCCGGCCGGCTTCGATTTTGCTGTCGCCGTCCGGCACGGTCGCGCTGACCACGCCTGTGGCAATTACAAACAGGCTGTCCGGCACTTCGTCGAGGTCCAGCACCACCTGGCCCGCGGTGTATTGCTGCGCAACCATCGATTCGGCGAGGCGATCACGCTCCTCGCTGTTCAGCGAGCGGAAGATTTTCACTTCATCCAGCAGCGCACGGGCGCGGGTCGACGGTTCGATCACGCCACCCGGGTGCCGCGAAATGCCGGCGGCTTCAAGATGCCGGTGAGCGAGGTCGAACAGTTGATTGCGCACTTCGCTTTTCTTGCCGAGCTCGGCAATGAAACCGCTGGCGACGTATTCCGAGGTGGTTTCGCCGGCCTCTTTCAGCACGGCTTTTGGCGCAGGGCTCAGCAAGAGCGAACTGCTGCCCTGCAATGTGCGGTCGAGCGCATCGAGCACCCGGCGCGGACGAATGTGGTTCGGCACTTTGATGCTGATCGAAACCCCGTGCATGTTGTTCGGCCGACTGAGGTTGACGATTTTCGCCTTGGCCGCCACCGAGTTCGGCACCACAGCCATGGTTCCGGCGCTGGTCAGCAGGTGAGTGGCGCGCCAGTCGATGTCGAAAACCTTGCCTTCGACGCCGTCGATCATCACCAGATCGTCCACCTGATACGGCTTGGTGGTGTTGAGCACGATCCCGGAAAACACGTCGGCCAAGGTACTTTGCAGGGCCAGACCGACGACGATGGCAACCACGCCGGAGGTCGCGAGCAAGCCTTTCACCGGCAACTCCAGCACGTAGCCCGCCGCCGCGACCGTGGCGATCAGAAACACCAAGGCACCGATCACGTCTTGCAGCAAGCGACCGCTGTGGCCGATGCGCCGCACCAGCGCCAGGCCGATCACTTCGGTCAGCACCCGTGCGGCGTACAGCCACCAGAGAATGCCCAGCGCCGTCGCACCGAGTTGTGCGACGCGGTCATCGGCGAACAGTGGCGCTTGCAACGGACTGACGCCGGCGTTGATCACCAGCGCCGTGAACGCCAGAAACAGCACCATCCGCACACCCACTCTCGGGGCGCGATGGGTGAAGGGTGTGAAGTGCCAGAGCAACGCGTCGAGCAGCAGCAGGGCGGCGCTCCAGGACAGCAAGTGGGTGTAGAAAAGGGTCATGACCGGTGCTCCGCGATGTCTGCCAATAAAAAGATCGCAGCCTGCGGTAATGCCTACGTTGGAATGCGTTTTCCTGTAGGCGCTGCCGCAGGCTGCGATCTTCTGCCGTTAAGGCTGCAAGTGGGTTTTCAGCTCAGCCGCCGCTTGGCGCACCGCCGCTTTCACTTCGGGAATCTGGCTCAGGGGATTGAGCAGGCCAAAGTCGTGAATCATCCCGTTGTAACGCACCGACGTCACCGGCACACCGGCGGCATCGAGGTGCCGCGCATAGCCTTCACCTTCGTCACGCAGCACGTCGAACTCGGCGGTCTGCACCAGCGCGGCGGGCAGGCCTTTGAGCTGTTCGGCGCTGGCGTTCAGCGGCGAGGCATGGATCTGCGCACGCTCGGCCGGGTTGGTGGTGTAGTTGTCCCAGAACCACTGCATCATGCCTTTGGTGAGGAAGTGGCCCTCGGCGAATTGCTGGTACGAACCGTCGTCGAACTGCGCGTTGGTCACCGGCCACATCAACAACTGGAAGCGCAGCACCGGGGCTTTCTGTTCCTTGGCCATCAACGCCACGACCGCCGCCATGTTGCCGCCGACGCTGTTGCCGGCCACGGCCAGACGCTTGCCGTCGACACCGATGTCCTTGCCGTGCTCGGCCACCCATTTTGTCGCGGCGTAGGCCTGGTTGATCGCGGTCGGGTACTGGGCTTCCGGCGACGGCGTGTAATCGACGTACACCGCAACGGCGCCAGAGCCCACCACCAGATCACGAATCAAGCGTTGGTGCGTCGGGTAATCACCCAGCACCCAGCCGCCACCGTGGAAGAACATGAACACCGGCAATTCGCCTTTGACCTTGGCTGGACGTACCACTTTCAGGTTGATGGTCTGGCCATCGACCTTGATCGCCTTGTCGCTGACCTCAACACCGGACAGGTCAACCTTCACCGAAGCCTGGGCGCCGGTCAGTACCGCTCGGGCGTCTTTCGGGCTCAGTTGCTCCAGCGGTTTGCCACCGCCGGCGGCGAGAGCGTTGAGGAACGCCTGCGTGTTGTGTTCGACACCGCTGCTTTGGGCGGCGAAAGCGTTGCCGATGGACAGGGCGAGGAGGGAAGCGGTGAGGGTTTTTTTGACGATGTTCATGGTGGAAATCCTTTTGAATGTTTTTGAATTTTTATGCCTGGGTTGCGGGCTGCTGTGGCGCTGGGCTTCAGGCCTCAGCAACACCGTGAGCACAGATTAATGAGCTGCTCGAAAGTGAAAAAGCGGCTATAAAGCGTTTAACTGTCCACCAGAGAGTGACAATGAACCCGTTCGAAGACATGCGTATTTTTTGCCAGGTGATGGAGTCCGGCAGCTTCACGTCGGCGGCTGATCAGTTGGGGTTGTCCAAGCAGTTCGTCAGCCGGCGGTTGATGCAGCTGGAGGAGCGCCTCGGCGTGCGGCTGCTGAATCGCTCGACCCGGCGCCTCGATGTCACGCCGCTGGGGCAGAGCTATTACGAATCGGCCTTGCGCTTGCTGGGCGAAGTCGAGCAGGTGGAGCAGGGCATCGCCGGACAGACCGCCGAGCCTCGGGGCACGATTCGCCTGAGTGCGCCGCTGTCGTTTGCCGTCGCGCATCTGGGGTGCCTGCTGCCGATGTTCTTGCAGCGCTACCGCGAGGTCACGGTAGAGGTGGACTTGAGTGATCGACCGGTGGACCTGCTCGGTGAGGGTTACGATCTGGCGCTGCGCATTGGCGTGCTCGAAGACTCGACCCTGATTGCCCGGCGTATCGCCTCCATCGAACGGGTGTATTGCGCCAGCCCGGCGTATCTGGCCGAGCGCGGTACGCCGCTTGAACCTGAGGATCTGCACAGCCATCATTGCCTGCCTTATGGGCATGGGCGCTCGGTGCAGTGGCGGTTCAATGCGGGGCAGGGCAAACCGCTGTTGGTGAACGTCGCCGGACGCATGCGGGTGAACAATGGCGAGTTGCTCAGGGATGCGGCGGTGCAGGGGATGGGGATCACTTATCTGCCGACGTTCATTGTCGGCGCGGCGCTGAAAGATGGGCGGCTGGTGCCGGTGCTGGATGATTTGCGCCCGGAGCCGCTGACGCTTTCAGCCGTGTATCCGCAACATCGCCAGGCCTCCAGACCGGTGCAGGCGCTGGTCGAGTTTCTGCGCGAGCGCTTGAACCAAAGCGACGTCGACCTCTGAACCAGCGCTGGACTTTTCAACCACTGCAAAGCCCTTGTGGGTGCGAGCAGGCTCGCTCCCACATTGGATTTATGGTTGTCTGCGCAATCTGTAAATACCGCAAAACCTTGTGGGAGCTGGTGTTTTCAGGAGGGATCAGTTGGCGCGCTTGTCATCGCCCGGCTCGCCGCCGACATGTACGCCACGATCATCGCCGACTTCGCCGGCGCGGTGGACGCCATGGTCATCCCCAGGTTCGGCATGGGTGCCGCTGCGGCCGGATGAACCGCTGTCGCCCGAGTGTCCCGAGCCGTGGTCGCTGCCGCTGTGGCCACTGTTGCCGCCGTGACTGCCGCCACCACCGCTGCCGCTGTTGCCTCCGCCGCCGTGACTGCCACCGCCACCATTGCCGCCGCCACCTCCACCGCCGCCACTACCGCCGCCACTACCGCCACTACCGCCACCTCCGCCGCTCCCGCCATCCTTGGCATGAGCACTGGACACGCCCGAAAGGCTGTCCGGAACCAATACCGCAGACGCTGACAGAACTGCGCCGATGGCCATTGCGAGCACGAGCTTTTGAATGTGCATATCGTTCTCCGTCGTTGTGGTTTTGTTGGGAACGTGGATGAGCTTTCCTGCACGGATCCGACCCGTTCCCGGGGTCAGTGAATACTCGAAGCCAGTTCGAAAATCGGGATGTACATCAGGATCACGATGACTCCGATGAGCAGGCCGATAAACGTCATCAGCAGCGGCTCGAACAACTTCACGAACCACTCCAGCCAGCGGCTGATTTCTTCGTCGTAGAAGTCGGCGCTGCGTTCCATCATCTGTCCGAGATTGCCGGACTGTTCGCCGGCACGCAGCAAGCGCAGAGACACCGGTGTCACCAGGTGATTGAGTTCCAGCGCAGTAGACAGCGACTGCCCTTCGCGCACCCGCTCGCAAGCCTGATCCAGGCGCCCCCGCGACGCCACGGTGAGCAAGCCGCGCACCATGCTCATGGCGGTCACCAGCGGAATCCCGCCTTGCAGCAAAATCCCCAGCGAACGATAAAACCGCGCCAGTTCATACATGAAAATCCGTTGATGCACGGCCGGCAGTTTTTCCACCAACCGATCCAGCCCACGGCGAAACGCCGGTTGCTTTTGCAGCACGGCGAGGGCGATGACGATTGCCGCCAGTGCGCCGAAAAATTCAGCCTGATGCGCATGCAGAAACATGCCGCTGCTCATCAAGACCTGCGACAGCCACGGCAGGTTATTGCCCAGCCCTTCGAACACCAGGCTGAAGCGCGGCACCACGTAGCCCATCAAGAACAGCACCACGCCGCCACCGACCACCAGCAACAGCATCGGATAGATCGAGGCGCTGATGATCTTCTGCCGCACCTCGTCCATGCGCTGGCGATAACTGACGTAGCGACCGAGCGCATCGCCGACCGCGCCGGTCTTCTCGCTGGACTGTACCAGCGCCACGTACAACGGCGGGAATACCGCCGACAGCTGGCCCAACGCCTGGGAGAAAGACTTGCCCTCATAAAGCAGGCGCACCAGCTCGCTCAAGGTTTTCCGGGCGGCGGGGGCCGTTTCTTTTTCGGCGAGGCTTTCCAGCGCATCGATCAACGGCAGGCCGGCGTTGAGCAGCGTGGTCAGTTCCTGGCTGAATAAAACCAGGTTGAAGGTCTCGCGCTGGCGCAGTTTCAGCGAGCGCCAATGCTTGTCGGCGTGCGAGCTGAGCACGCGCAACCCCTGATCCTCGGCGATGCGTCTTGCCTCGCTGTCCCCCGGCGCCTCGACGCTCAAGCAGACCACGCCAGCCTTGCCGACCGCTTTCAAGTGAAATCGCATGGGCCGCGCTCCGCTCACTGCCAATTGGTCACTTCGGCGTTTTCACCTTCGCCGCCGGGCTGGCCGTCCTTGCCCATCGACAGCAAGTCGTACTCGCTGTTTTCGCCCGGATAGCGGTAGGCGTAATTACGCCCCCACGGGTCCTGCGGCAGTTTTTTCTGCAAGTACGGGCCCGTCCATTTCGCCTCGTCACTGGGTGCGGTGACCAAGGCTTGCAAGCCTTGTTCGGTGGACGGGTAGTGGCCGACTTCCAGTCGATAGATATCCAGTGCCTTGCTCAGCCCTTCGATCTGCGCCTTGGCCACTTTCACTTCCGAGCGACCGAGTTGAGCGAAGTATTTCGGCGCGACGATCCCGGCCAACAGGCCGAGTACCACCAGCACCACGAGCAGTTCTAGCAGGGTAAAACCGCGTTGCCCGCGCGGACGAAATTGCAGCTTCATGATGACCTCCCGTCAGTGGCAGTCGTGTCGCCTGAAGCGCTTATGCAATTGCCATGCTCAGCCGCCGTTGAAAACCCGTCTATACGCTGAAACCCTTGAAATACGGGCCTTTCAAGAGTCGGCACAGTGCTTGCGTATGGCTCAAACGTGATCGGCCATTGGGGCATTTCCCCCAATTTATCGGGGTCGGTCCGGGGAGGCCCGACATGAAATTTCTCGCCAGCGGATTGCTCGGCTGTGTGCTGCTCAGCGGCGCCGCGCAAGCCGATGTATTTATCTCCGTGGACGCCAAGGGCAGCTATGTACTGTCCAACGTGCACCGGCCCGGACGCACCTACGAACGGGTGATTCGCGAGGCTGAAGCGACGGTGGTCAGCCTTGATCAGCAGCCGCAAATGATCGCCAATCAGCCCTACGCGGAACTGGTTTCCGCAGCGGCCAGGGTCAATCAATTGCCTGAAGCATTGCTGCACGCGGTGATCAACGCCGAATCTCGCTACAACCCCGGCGCCACCTCACCCAAAGGCGCCGGCGGGCTGATGCAGTTGATGCCCGACACCGCGCGCGAACTCGGCGTCACTGACGTCTACGACCCCAAGGCCAACATCCAGGGCGGAGCGAAATACCTCAAACGCCTGATGACCCTGTTCGACAACGACATCGCGCTCGCGGTGGCGGCCTATAACGCCGGGCCGGACGCGGTGCTCAGCCGTGGCCGGGTGATTCCGCCGTTCGCCGAAACCCAGCGCTACGTGCCGAACGTGTTGCGCCAATACCGGCGCCTGCAGGGCCTGGCGATGGATGCGCCATTGTGACCTCAACCCGGTTTTCCCCACTTTCGGGGCAAACCGGGCAGGCCCGAAATGTGGGGGAAACGGGTGGGGAATATTCCCCGGATTCTCAAGTCGGTGCGGTAACCGATTGAACGTTATCGATTTTTTTTGTGGCATGCGGATTGCTCCGGCGAATGTGTCGAGCATTATTTCCGTGAGCACCCACTACGAGGTTACTGATCATGGTTGGCATTCATCACGCTCCGTCCCTGTTGAATTGGCTGGTGATTCTGGCCTCGATGCTCAGCGTCGAGCTGACCAGCGCAGCCGTGCGTTGCGAGCGCAACTTGGTGGCCAACGTCGTCGCCTTCGATCAGCCGCTGATGTTCAATCGCCTCGGTGCGCAGAACATCAACGGCATGATGTTCGCCTTGCGCCGCGACGTGGTAGATGATCACAACCTGTCGTTGGCCCAAGGTGGCTCAGCGGTGCCGGGCAAAGTCTCGTTGCGTCCGGACAAGCGGCCACGGCCATTGGTCTTGCGTGTGGCGGCGGGAGACTGCCTGACCATCAATCTGCAGAACCTGCTCGCTTATCAGGCCAACCCGAATCATCACTCGCCTGAAGGTGGTGACGAAGAGGGCGAAGAACAGGAAGGTCTGGCAAACGCCAACGGCGGTGAGTCTTTCAAGGCCGACGAACAAGTCGCTGACCGCCACGTCGGCTTCCAGGTCAACGGCCTGCAAGCGGTCAACAGCATCGACGATATCGCCTCGTTCACCGGGCGCAACGGCAACAGCCTGATCGCCCCCGGCGCCAGTCGTTCCTACACCTTGTTCGCCGAGCGCGAAGGTGCGTTCGACGTCAGTAGCCGTGGCGCTACCTTCGGTGGCGAGGGCGCGGCCGGCAACAACGCCAATGGCTTGTTCGCTCAAGTGGTCGTCGTGCCGAAGGCCGGCCGCACGTATCGCAACACGCTCACCGAAGAAGAAATGCGCCTGGCCAGCACCGGCCGTACTCCCGCCGGACATCCCATCGTCGATTACCAGGCACGCTATCCACAGCGCGAACCGTGGATACGTGAAGGCAAGGCTGGCACGCCGATCATCAACATGGTCGATGGCAACGAAATCATCTCGAGCGAAAGTGACGCAATCGTCATGGGCAGCAACGCCGACGGCAGTTTTCCGGCGATTACCTATCCATTGGAATCCATCGGCAAACGCAACCCGGCGCTGCCGAACCGGCTGGAACCGTTCCGCGATTTCGCCGCGCAGTTCCAGGACGAAACCGCCGTCACCCAAGCGTTCCCGGCGTACTTTGCCGACCCGGTGATGGCCCACGTGCTGGAGCCGACCCGCGACTCGTTCATGATCAACTACGGCTCCGGCGGCATGGGCGCCGAGGTCATCGCCAACCGTCTCGGCGTCGGGCCGATGCACGATTGCCTGTCCTGTGCCTATGAAGAGTTCTTCCTCAGCTCGCACACCGTCGGCGACGTCGCGATGCTGGTGGACGTGCCGGCCAACACGGGGCTGGAAGGCATCGCCCCGGGCCAGACGCCGCGCGCCGATCAGGTGGGTGTGAAAGCGACCATGGCCCTGTATCCGTCGGAGCCGTCGAACGTCAACCACAGCTACATCGGTGACTTCGTCAAATTTCGCAACACCCACAACGGCTACGAGCACCACATTTTCCACCTGCACGGTCATCAATGGCTGTTCAACCCCAACGACGACAACTCCGATTACGTCGACGCCCAAGGCATCGGCCCGGGCGCCGGTTACACCTACGAAATCGCCAACGGCGGTTCGGGCAACCGCAACCGTGTGGCCGGCGATGCGATTTTCCACTGCCATTTCTACCCGCACTTCGCCCAAGGCATGTGGGCCATGTGGCGCGTGCACGATGTGTTTGAAGAAGGCACGCCGTTGGAGGTTTCCCAGCAAGGCGCCGACGGTTATCACACCGAACCGTTTGCCCTGCGCAGCGGCAAACCGGCGGCGGGCGCACGGGCCTTGCCCGACGGCGAAATCGTCGCCGGCACACCGATTCCGGCCATCGTGCCTCTGCCCGGCAAAGCCATGGCGCCGATGCCTGGCAAAGTCGTGGTGGTGCCGAAAATCGGCGACACCCTGGTCGCTGGCAATGATGATGACGATGATGAAGAAGAGGGCGACGACGGCGAACACCACGGCGGCCATGCCGGCCCACAAGCCATCGGCTCACTCGCGTTGGTTGATCGCAGCGAAGCCAACCGCAACGCCGACGGCAGCCTGAAAAACCCCGGCTATCCATTCTGGATCGGCGGCATGGAAAGTTCGGTCGGTCAGCGTCCGCCAACCCCGCCGCTGGACATGCTCGACGCCGCCACCGCGCAATCGCTCAAGGCCAGCGGCAAAGCGTTGTGGGCCAACCTCGACCCGGCGCAATCCGGCGGTTGGGATGGCGGCTTGCAGCGCCATGCACTGGATGGAGTCTCTGCCGGGGGCGAGGCTGAAACCGTGACGACTTCGCTGGATTTTTCCAAGCAGGTCACTCGGGCCAAACCGATTTACCTGCCGGAAGAGGGCACCGAAGTCGAACAGGCGGCGATGGCGTTCCACGCGAAAAAAGACCACCCAAGCTATGCCCTGCTGCCCGGCAACCAAGTGGTGGCCAAGGCGTTCCGTACCAACGGTGCCTTGCCGATGGCTGGCGCGCCGTACTACGAACCGTGCATGGATGATCGGCAAAAACGCCTGACCAGCAGCGCCGGCACCGGTGAGTTCGCCAGCGGCGAGCGCCTCGACGGCATGTCCTTTGTCGGCGCTTCGACCTTCACCGCCGACCGGCCACGGGTCTACAAGGCCGCCAATATTCAGTTTGACGCGGTGTACAACAAAGTCGGCTATCACTTCCCGCAGGCGCGCATTCTGGCGCTGTGGGAAGACGCCTGGCCGGTCATCACCAAGCAGCGTCCGCCAGAGCCACTGGTGATGCGCATGAACACCTTCGATTGCGTGCAATACCAGCAAACCAACCTGGTGCCGGCCACCTACGAGATGGACGACTATCAGGTGCGCACGCCGACCGACGTGATCGGTCAGCACATCCACCTGCCAAAGTGGGACCTGACCGCTGCCGATGGTTCCTCCAACGGCTGGAACTACGAGGACGGCGTGCTCTCGCCCGGCGCCGTGCAGGAACGTGTGCATGCGATTCGCGAGTTCAACCAGTGCGAAGACACCGACCCGCGCGACGGCACTCAGGCCTGCCCGAAAGCCAGGAACCATCCGTTCTTCGGTCAATATGGCCGGGCCGATTGGGTCGGTGCGCGCACGGCGATGCAGCGCTGGTTTGTCGATCCGGTGGTCAACGCCAAAGGCGTCGATCGCGGCCTCGGCACGATCTTCACCCACGACCACCTCGGCCCATCGACTCACCAGCAGATTGGTCTGTACGCCACCGTGTTGGCCGAGCCAGCCGGTTCGACCTGGTTCCACGCCGAAACCGGCGAGCCGCTTTACAGCGGCGCGCGCCAGGACGGCGGGCCGACCTCATGGCAGGCCGTGATCAACACCGGCGACCTGGATGGCGACGGCAAGAACGACACCTTCCGCGAGTTCTTCCTCGAATACAGCGACTTCCAGCACGCCTATGAAGCCGGGGTATATGTCGGCGCCGGGCCTAACGGCGTGCCGAATGCGCAAGCGTTCCCGGCCACCGCCGACAGCTTCCGATACGCGATCAACCCGCCGGTGCGCAACAACGCCGACAACTTGCTCGAAGCGGTGATCGAGGCCCGTGGCGGGATCAAGCCGGGCTGTCCAAGCCGTCCATGTCCGCAGGCGATCTCGGTGGATGACCCGGGCATGTTCGTCGTCAACTATCGCAACGAGCCGCTGGCGCTGCGCGTGTACGACCCGAACAAAGTCGCCCCGGACGGCAAGCGCGGCATGCAGGCCGACGGCCTCGGCGGTGATCTGGCTTACGCCATGCACAGCCGCACGGATCGGGCGATCCCGGCGATGAACCTGGCCCCGAACCTGATCACTTCGGCCACCGGCCCAACCGGCGGCACCACGCTGTTCCCGCCGCACATCAACAAGGGCGGTGCCGAACCGGGCGATCCGTTCACGCCGATGCTGCGTACCTA
Source organism: Pseudomonas sp. EA_5y_Pfl2_R50 (assembly GCF_963970475.1). Taxonomy (NCBI): domain Bacteria; kingdom Pseudomonadati; phylum Pseudomonadota; class Gammaproteobacteria; order Pseudomonadales; family Pseudomonadaceae; genus Pseudomonas; species Pseudomonas sp. EA_5y_Pfl2_R50. The sequence continues at coordinate 249,484 of NZ_CAXAPT010000007.1, forward strand.
CACTGGCGACAACGTGCGGTTGCGGGTACATGCCGGAGGCCACGAAGAGGAGCACAACGTCACCCTGCACGGTGTGAAATGGCTGCAGAGCGGCTCCGGTTTCGGCAACAGCTCCAACTCGGGCTGGCGCGCCTCGCAAATGGTCGGGATTTCCGAGCAGATGGGCTTCATCGCGCCGGTGTCGATGCTCTCCAGTTCGGCGGCAACCACGGGCGACTATCTGTACTCGATGGACGCCTCGATTGAAGGCTACTGGAACGGCATCTGGGGTGTGATGCGCAACTACACCGCGCAACGCAGCGACCTGTTCGCGCTGCCGAACAACCCGAAACCGGCGGGCATGCGCAACACCGTGGCGTTCGAGGGCAGCTGCCCACGCTACAGCGCCAACCCCAACGGCATCGGCACCCGGCCGACGGTGCAGCGCAACTATGAAGTGGTTGCTGCGCTGGCCAACGACATTCTGGGCAATTCTCTGGGGCTGGCGATGGGGGATCCGGCCGGGCTCGGCCAACACGTCGGCGGCGCCTTGAACCCGGCGGGTGGCACGCTGGTGTACAACTCGCGGGCAGTGAGCATTCCGCAGGTCACGGTGACCGATCCCGAGGACGGCGAAACCCTGACCATTGGCGGTCAGAGCGGACCGATTCACGACCCGACCGCTGTGCTGTACGTGCGTAAAGCTGATCTCGATCCGCTCACTGGCAAGCTCAAGGCAGGCATTCCGGTCGAGCCGCTGGTACTGCGCGCCGCAGCCGGGGATTGCATCAACATCACCCTGGAAAACCGTCTGCCGAGCGTGATGCCGGATCTGGCGCAGACCGCGATTCTGCAAGGGCTGGTCAAACGTGATCGCAACGGTGGCGACGGCTCAACGACGTTCAACAACAACCTGTTGCGGCCGTCCAGCCATGTCGGTCTGCATGCGCAGCTGCTGGCGTATGACATCACCAAATCCGACGGCGTCAACGTCGGCGCCAACCCGATCCAGACCGTGCCACCGCGTGTCGGCAGCACCGGTGCGTACCCGACCCGTACTTATCAGTACTACGCCGGGCACCTGGAGCGTGAAGGCAAACCGGTGACGCAACTGGGGCGCAGCGTCGACAACATCAACGCCACGGCGGTGGAGTTCGGCGGGCTGAATTTCACCCCGGCGGACGTGATCAAGCAGCCGCAAAAAGGCTTGGGCGGGGCGATGAGCATTCTGCCAATTGGCGCGACCTGGGTTGAAGATGCACGCAAGGTTTCCGCCACGGTCACGGCGGCGGGGCAGACGACTTATCGTGACTTTGCGATGGTCTGGCAGAAAGCCCTGAATCTGCGCTGGGCCAATGGTCGGCCCGTGGAAGGCATTGCGTCTGAAGGCATGGGCGTGCCGAACGATCCGAAGGACAACGCCGGCATGGCCATCAACTTCAAGGCCGAGCCGATGTGGTACCGCTTCGGCCTCGCCCCGGACGCACCTTTTGGCCGCGCCGATGGCCATGGCTACGGCGACGTGCCGAACGCGCACATGGCCTACAGCAACGCGCTGATCGGTGGCGACCCGCAAACGCCGGTGTTCTATGCCAAACCGGGGCAGCCGTTCCGCACGCACGTCCTGATGCCGAGCGGTGGCAGCCGTGGCTCGACCTTCCAGCTCGACGGGCATCTGTGGTCGGTCAACCCGTTCCAGTCAGAGAAGAGCGACCTCGGTGGCTACCCGTTGAGCACGCCGGGGGTGGGCTCGATCAAGTACGGCTACAACCCGATGTCGATGTATATCGGCGCCAGGGAAAGCGTGCTGCCAGCGGCGCACTTCAGCTTCATGTTGCCGAGTGCCGGCGGCAGCAACGCAATACCGGGTGACTACCTGTTCCGCGACAACGCCTCGTTCGGCAACACCGCCGGGTTGTGGGGCTTGCTGCGGGTGACCAACGAACCGGAACCGGCGCCGCAGGGGCAGTAGCCACAATGACAATGCCCCCGGTGGATACACATCCTGTGGGAGCGACTCGGTTTGTGAGGGTGAGGCTGAAGACGCCTTCGCGAGCAAGCCCGCTCCCACAGGGTCGGCGGTGGGCAGTGATGGCGCGGGATGATGCAGATCCGTTGTGGGAGCGGGCTTGCTCGCCAAGAGGCTGGCACACGCGAGAGGCGTGGTGGCTGACAGATTGCTTTCGCGAGCAGGCTCGCTCCCACGGGGGCGGTGTGTTTGCCAGATGAAGAGATAGGGGAGTGCTAGATGAACAGGATCATCAACATCATCGGTATTTGTACGCTGGCCATGGCCGGGGCGGTGCTGACGCTGAGTGAGATTGTGCTGGCGCAAACCGCGGGTGAGCAGACGCTGAAGCGCGACGGCGTGGCGGTGGATTTCAACCTGAAGTCGCTGGCCGCTGACGGCAAGCTGCGCGAAGGCGAATTAGCCGATGTGCAGTTCCGTATCAGCGACAGCGCTTCCGGTCAGCCGTTGTCCGGCGTGGCTCCGGGGGCCTGGGTCGATCCGCAAACCCTCGCCGCCGACCAGGCCCAGGGCCGCGACAAGAGCTGCAAATCCCGGGTCGGCGTGTTCCTCAAATCCAACATCGGCGCGCGTCCGTTGCTCGACCTCAACGGCTATTTCCTGCTGGTGATGAACCGCGACGCCAGCGTCTCGGTGGTCGATCCCTCGGTCTCGGTCGGCGGCATCACCAGCACTCTGGCGCGGATCGAACTCAAGCAAGCGCCGATGGACTGGGTGACCCCCAAAGACAACAAACGCGTATTCGTCTCGATGCCAACGGCGGGCGAAATCGCCGTCATCGACAGCGAGCAATTCAAAGTCATCGACTCGATCAGCGCCGGCAGCCAACCGTTTCGCGTGGCCCTGCAACCGGACGAACGCTTGCTCTGGGTCGGCAACAACGCGAGCAAAACCGAGCAATCCGGCGTCACCGTGATCGACACCCAAAGCCTCAAGCCCCTCAAATATTTGCCGACCGGGCGCGGCCACCACGAAATCAGCTTCAGCAAGGACAGCCGCTTCGCCTTCGTCAGCAACCGTGACGATGGCACGTTGAGCGTGGTCGACATCGCCCGACTGAGCATCGTCCAGCAGATCAAAACCGGCTCCCACCCGTTGTCAGTCGCTTATTCAGCACTGTCGGGCGCGGTCTATGTGGCCGATGGCAAGGACGGCAGCGTGACGGTCATCGACGGCAGCACCCACGCCATCCGCCGGGTGATCAAGCTGCAACAAGGTCTCGGCCCCATGGGCTTCAGTGCCGATGGCCGCTTCGGCGTGGTGCTCAACACCGTGGAAAACCGCGCCACCGTCATCGACGCCGCCACCAACACCGCAATCCATGATCTGGACGTCAGCGCCGAACCCTACCAAGTGGTGTTCACCCAGGCCTACGCCTACATCCGCGGACTCGCTTCACCGAAAGTCACCATGATCAACCTGTCGTCCCTCGGCGAAGGCCGCCAGCCGATCAGCCAAGGCTTCGAAGCCGGCCCGCAAGCGCCGCGCCTGGCCGGGGATCTGCCGCTGGCCTCAAGCCTCGCGGTGTCACGCGATGACAACGCGGTGTTTGTGGTCAATCCGGTCGACAACACCACCTACTTCTACGCCGAAGGCATGAACGCGCCGATGTCCGGTTACCCCAACCGTGGCCAGATCGCCCGTGCCGCGCTGGTCGTCGACCGCAGCCTGCGCGAAGTCTCGCCGGGGATTTACAGCGCGCGGGTGAAATTGCCGGCGGCGGGGCGCTTCGACGTGGCGTTCCTGCTCAACCAGCCGAACATCATTCATTGCTTCACCGCGCAGATCGATCCTGACGGTAAACAGCCAAAACACCTCGGCCAGCCGAAAGTCGAGTTCCTCCTCGACAAGACTGCGGTAGCGCTCAACGACCCCTACGTCGTGCGCTTCCGCATCGTTCAGGGCAAGGACAAAACCCAGCGCAGCGGCGTCAAAGATGTGCAACTGCGCTATTACCTCGCGCCCACTTCACACCCCCGCCAAGTGGCGGCACTGGAAGTCGCCGACGGTGTGTACGAAGCCCCGATTTCTCTCGACCGCAGCGGCGCCTGGTATCTGCACGTGCGCGCGGCGTCGCTGGGTGCCAGTTTCGATGACAAGACCTTTGCCAGTGTTCGGGTAATCCCCGGCCAGTCCCGTTGAAGAGGAGTTTCGACATGAACCGATTTGCATCCAGTGGCCTGCTGACCCTGTGTCTGTTGAGCGTCGGCATCCAACTCGCCCAGGCCCATTCAGCGGATGAACACGCCGGGCACAAAGCCCCGGCCAGCAATACGCAGGAACATGCTCAGGTGAAGTTCGCCAACGTGCCGCTGCTTGACCAGACCGGCAAAACCGTGCGCCTCGAACAAGACCTGGTGCAGGGCAAAATCGTCGTCATGAGCTTCATCTACACCAGTTGCACCACGGTCTGCCCGGTGGTGTCGTCGATCATGGGCAAGGTGCAGAAACAGCTCGGCGCGCGGGTTGGCGACGAAGTGCAGCTGGTGTCGATCAGTATCGACCCGCAGCGCGACGACCCGAAACGCTTGCAGGATTACGCCCGCACGTTCCAGCGCGGCCCCGGCTGGAGCTGGCTGACCGGGACGCCGCAATCGATCACTGAAACCCTGAAAGGCCTCGGCAGTTTCAGCGGTGACTTCAAGAGTCACCAACCGCTGATTCTCGTCGGCGACGGCAACAGTCGCCACTGGACGCGCTACTACGGCTTCACCGACCCGGCGCTGCTGGCCAAGGAAGTCGAGAAACTCAGCGGCCTGCGCACCCACGCCAAGCACACCGCCATCGCCATGGAGCAACAGCCATGAGAACGCTCGACTGGATCTCCCTGAGCGTGTGTTTCTGGGTCTTCAGCAGCGTGGCGCTGGCCCACGAAGGCCATGCCCCTGAGGCACCTGCGGCGGTTGCTGCCGCCCCGGCCACAGGCACCCATGACGCGAAAACCTGGTTCACCGACACGCCGTTGCAGGATCAGAACGGCGAAACCCTGCGCTTCTACAGCGATGCCCTGCAAAACCGCATCGTTCTGCTCAACGTGATCTTCACCAGTTGCAACGATGCCTGCCCGCTGATCACGCAAAAGCTCAAGGAAGTCCGCGAGCTGCTGGGTGACAAGGCCGACGAGATCACCTTCATTTCCCTTACCAGTGACCCGCTGCGCGACACGCCGGCGGTGCTCAAGGCTTACACCTTGAAGCAGGGTTCCGATGACCCTCATTGGCTTTTTCTTACCGGCGACAAAGCGCAGATGGACCTGGTGCTGAGCCGAATCGGCCAGATCGTGCCGACGCCCGAGCAGCACTCCACGCAGTTGATCGTCGGCGATGTCGCCAATAAACGCTGGAGCAAAATCCGTCCCGATGCCCCGGCCGCCGCCATTGCCCAGCGTTTGCAGTTGCTGACAATGCCCGTGGCCGGTCGCTGAGCCCGCGCCATGCAAGGCTGCCGCGTCCTCGCCCTGATCCTGCTCGCAGGCCTCAGCCTTGGCGCGAGTGCTGCGCCGCTGACCCCGGAAGAGGCGGCGGGCAAGCGCTTGTATCGCCAAGGCCTGTCGGCCAGCGGCGAAGCGATCATGGCGCGAGTCGGCGCGGCGGATGTGCTGCTGCCGGCGACCAGCCTGCCATGCGCCAACTGCCATGGCGCCGATGGCCTCGGGCGACCCGAAGGCGGGGTGCGTCCGCCGCCGCTGAACTGGGCGCGACTGACCAGCACCTACGGCCAGCAACAGGTCAACGGCCGCAGCTATCCGGCGTATACCGAGCGCAGTCTGGCGACCGTCATCGAGCAGGGCCGCGACCCCGGCCACAATCGTCTCGACCCGAGCATGCCGCGCTTTGTGCTGTCGATGAAGGATCAGCGCAACCTCACCGCGTACCTCAAACGCCTGGCCGATGACCGCGACCCCGGCCTTGACGCCGAGACCTTGCACCTCGGCACGCTGTTGCCCAGCCAAGGGCCATTGGCCGAGGAGGGGATGACCATCGCCGCGGTGCTCAACGGCAGCGTGGCGCGGATCAATCAGGCGGGCGGTATTCATGGTCGGCAGTTGCGCTTGACGGTGATTGATCCCGGCCCGGATAGCGCCAGTGCCGAGCTGGCCTTGCAGCGTTTGATCGAACAGGAACAGGTGTTCGCCCTGATCGCTCCGCTGGCACCGGCCCTCAACGACCAACTGGTTCCGCGCCTGGAACAGGCCGGCGTGCCGCTGATCGGGGCCTTGTCGTTACTCGGCTCGGTGCAGGCCAGCCCGCAGATTTTCGAGCCGTTGCCGGGCTTGCGCGAGCAACTGATTGCCTTGGCCGACTACGCCACGGCCAGCCTGCGCGTGCTGCAAGGGCCGACGCTGATTGCCTATCCCGATGACCCCGCGCAAGCCCAGGCGGCGCAGAAGCTCGGCGAGTATCTGCAGGGTCACGGCTGGCAGAAAGTTCATCTGCAAGCCTACGACCCGGCGGCGGAGGCGCTGCCGCTGGGCTCGCGTTCGGTGTTTTACATGGGCAGCGGCGGCGGTTTCAGTCGCCTGGCGACCCGGCTGCAAAGTGCCGGCCAAGTCCCTTACCTGTTCGCCGCGTCGAGCCAGGTGGCCGGGGACTTGCTGCAAATGCCGGACGGATTTTCCCGGCGGGTGTTTCTCGCTTATCCATTTGTGCCCAGCGACTGGACGCAGACCGGGCGCATGGCCCTGACACTGCTACGCGAAGGCCAAGGCCTCGGCGCCCAGCACGCGGTGCTGCAAGTCGGCGCCTATGCCTCGATGCTGCTGCTCAGCGAAGGCATGAAACAGGCCGGCCGTGATGCCAGCCGCGAAAAACTGGTGGCGGCACTCGAAGGCCTGCACGACTTCGACACCGGCCTGACCCCACGTCTGAGTTTCGGCCCCGGTCGACGCCTGGGGTTGAGCGGCGCGCACGTGGTCACCGTGGAGTTGCCCGACCAGCGTTTCTATCTGGTCGCGCCTTATAAACCGGTTGTTGCCAGCCCTTGAACGGAGAGCCCGATCATGAAACTCACAACGCTGCTGTGGCTGCTGATCGGCTGGCTGCCGCTGACGTGGGCCAATAACGAACCGGCCGTGGCGCGGGTCAATGGCGAGGAAATCTCCGGGTTTCGCTTCGAGCGTTTCTTCGTCGAATACCTGGAAGATCAGGGCCGCGCCGTGGCGAGCATTCGCAATCCCAAAGCCTATAAACAGCTGCGCCAGGCGGCGCTGCAAACCCTGATCGACAAGGAATTGCTCTGGCAGGAATCGCAAAAACGCGGCGTGCAGATCGACGAGCAGGTGGTGCTTGCGCAAGTCGAGCAGACCCGCAGCGCGATCGGCGGCACCGACAAGTTCCTGCGTCGCTTGCAGGATGCCGGTTTCGACGAGGCGTCTTTCACCGAATACACCCGCCGTGAACTGGCCGCGCAACAAACGTTCGCCGCGTTGATTCGGGCGAACACGCTGCAGCCCCGGCACCTGCTGATCCGCGTGCCGTTGCAGGCGGACGCCGCCAAAGTGGCGGCGGCGCGTCTACGCTTGATACAGATGCGCGCCTCGATCATCAGCGGCGCGATGTTTGCCAGCCAACCGGTGCGGTCACCGTTCGGCTGGCATGTGATTTATTTGCCGAACCACTTGGAGGCCGTCGATGTCCCAGATTTGCAGGGGCTGGACACAGTCAGGACGCAACTCGCCCGACAACAACAGACCCAGGCTCGTCGTCAGGTGCTCGCGCAATTACGGGTGCAGAACAGGATCGAACGAATTGACGACGACTGAAGGTTCCCCCCCAATAGTGGGGAATGGCTTCGATGTCCATTCAGGTGCTTCCCCGTTTCTGGGGGACGGGGTGCCGGGACGAGCGGGCATTGTCATTAATTTCAAGGACATGAAGACATAAAGTTACCGGCGCTCAGCCTGGCATGAAGTGTGCGTTACCCCTGGTAAGGCGCACTCTCAGGGCGGGGTCATCGGACCTGCTGTTTCAAGGAGTCGACCTTGGTTAACAAAGTACTGGTTGTCGAAGACGAGCAGCTGCTTGCACAAAACCTTCAGGATTATCTGTCGGCGCAAGGGCTGGACGTCCGGATTGCACATGACGGAGCGACGGCTATCGGTTTGGCCGAAACCTTTGCCCCCGACGTGCTGGTGTTCGATTACCGCTTGCCTGATATGGAAGGCTTTGAGGTGCTCGACGCAGTCCGCCAGAACAGGACGTGCCATTTTGTGCTGATAACGGGTCACCCGACCGCCGAAGTCTGTGAGCGGGCGCGGCAACTGCAAGTCAGCCACATCCTGTTCAAACCGTTTCCATTGGCGGAACTGGCCCGAGCTGTCTGCGACCTTCTGGGCATCAAGCGCGAAGCGAAACCCGGCGCGAGCCCTTCCGAAGGGTTTGTCGAACGACGCCAGAGCAGGACCGAGAGCTTCCCGTTGCAGTTGTACGATGGCAGTTGGGTGTTGGCGGATCGGCGACGACAGTCGCAATCCATGGCGCCGGACGACGATCAAATGCTCACCGGGGAGTAATGGCGCGATCAGACGTTCCGGCACTTGCCGCCAAGGTTTGCCGCGCCGACAGGGCTTTGAGCCCCGGTTGGAGAGCAAGCCATGGAACGTCTGTCCGTTGTCGTCGAACCGCTGCCGGCCGAAAGCGCACCGCATCGCTTTTCCAGTGAGCAGCTTGCCCAGGCCCGTGCGCGGGCCGCCACCTCTGGCGAACGCGTGCTTGAAGCCCTTGGCGTACTCTGTGAGCTGGCGCCGATGCCGTTCATTGTCACCCTCGGCGCGACCCTGCATTACCCGGTGCTCGACACCGACAGCCTGTTTCAAGCGACGCCGGTGTTCGACCGCGTCACCCTCGCACAATGCCTGAAACGTGAATTCATCCTGCTGCGCCACAACGACGAAGTCATCGGCGTGTTCGCCGACCCCTTCGACCCGGCGCGGCTGGCCTGGATCGACGATTGCCTGCATGGCGCGCCGCTGCATCTGGTGCACGCCGATGACCTCAAGGCCTATCTGGCCCGTCACGAAGAAAGCTTCCACGCCGTTGAATCGCTGAACGCCCAGGGCGACACCCACAGCGAAACCGACACCCTGCAAAGCCTGTCGCTGACCAGCATCAGCGAAGACGCGAGCAGCGTGGTGAAGCTGGTCAACTCGACCCTGTATGACGCGCTGAAAATGCACGCCAGCGACATCCACCTCGGCACCACCGGCAACGGTCTGGTGATCAAGTACCGCATCGACGGCGTGCTCAACAACATCAGCAAAGTCCAGGGCAACGAGTTCGCCGAGCAGGTGATTTCGCGGGTCAAGGTCATGGCTGAACTGGACATCGGCGAGAAACGCGTACCGCAGGACGGTCGCTTCAAGATCGGCATCAGCGGCCGCCAGATCGATTTTCGCGTATCGATCATGCCGAGCATCTTTGGCGAAGACGCGGTGCTGCGGGTGCTCGACAAACAGGATCTGGCCGACAAGGTCTGCGGTGTGCAATTGCAGGCGCTGGGCTTTGAAGACGAAACCCTGCGCCAGTTGCGTCGCCTCGCTGCCGAACCCTACGGCATGGTGCTGGTCACTGGCCCGACCGGCAGCGGCAAGACCACCACGCTGTACGCGATGATCACTGAGATCAATCACGGCGTGGACAAGATCATCACCATCGAAGACCCGGTCGAATACCAATTGCCGGGCGTGCTGCAAATCCCGGTCAACGAGAAAAAAGGCCTGACCTTCGCCCGTGGCCTGCGCTCGATCCTGCGCCACGACCCGGACAAGATCATGGTCGGCGAGATCCGCGACCCGGACACCGCGCAGATCGCCGTGCAGTCGGCGCTCACCGGTCACCTGGTGTTCACCACGATCCACGCCAACAACGTTTTCGACGTGATTGGCCGCTTCACCCAAATGGAAATCGACCCCTACAGCCTGGTTTCGGCGCTCAACGCGATTCTCGCCCAGCGCCTGATCCGGCTTGTGTGCGCCAGTTGCAGCGCACCGGTCAATCCGAGTGATGAAGAACTGCGCGCCTCGGGCCTCGATCCGCAGAAAGTCGACCACTACCACTTTGTCCACGGCAAGGGCTGCGGCCACTGCCGGGGCAGCGGTTATCGCGGGCGCACGGCGATTGCCGAGCTGCTGCACCTGGACGACGAACTGCGCCAGATGATCGTCGAGCGCCAACCGATCACCCAAATCAAAGCCCTGGCTTGCGCCCGTGGTTTGCGCTTGCTGCGCGAATCGGCGCTGGAGTTGGTGGAACAAGGTTGCACCACGCTGGAGGAGATCAATCGTGTCACTTTTATCGCGTGAGCGTTTTGTCGCCGTGCTCGGCGCCAGCGGTGTTGGCCTGGGGCAGCGGCGCGGTAGCGAGACCCTGTGGCTGGGCAGCGTCGGCTACATCGACGAAGGCTTCCAGAGCTACGCGGTGGCGCTGGACACCCTCGACTGCCTGCTCGGGGAACACGCCCGCGCCGGTGCCGAATTGAGCGTGGTCATCTCCGGGCACTTCAGTCGTTTCTGCCTGGTGCCATGGAGCGATCAGATCAGCAGCCCTGAAGAACTGCGCGGCTTTGCCCAGCTGTGTTTCGAAGACCTGTTCGGTGCGCCAACCCAGGCCTGGAATCTGGTGCTGTCCGCCGAACCGGCCGGTTACGACCGCATCGCCAGCGCCTTGCCGCAGGACTTGCTCGAACGCCTGCGCACGCTGGTCAAAGGTCGCGGTTTGCGTCTGCGCTCGGTGCAGCCGTACCTGATGGCCGCGTTCAACCTCTTCGACAAAAGCCTCGATGCCGGCGACTTTCTGTTCGTCGTGGCCGAGCCGCAACGCAGCGTGTTGTTGCTGGCGAGGGAAGGGCGTTGGGCGGGCGTGCGTTCGGTCGGCGGCAGTGACAGTGACGCGGCGCTCAGTGCATTGATCGGTCGCGAACGACAACTGCAGGCCTCGACCAGCGAGCGCGCCTTCAACGTTTATCTGCATGCGCCGGCGCGCCTTGATGCGCATCCGGAGGTGGCGGGGGTGCAACTGCGCACCCTTGAAGGTGCCTCGATGACCGTGCGTGACGGCTTGTACGTCATGTCCCGGGCGGTGGCCTGACATGCGCGCGCTCAATCTCGACTTCCAGCCGCGCCCACGTTCCGGCCCGTTGGGTTGGAGCCTGCTCGGCGCGGGTGTGCTGCTGGCGCTGCTGTGCTTGGGCGTGCAGCAGCACCTCGACGCGCACACCGAACAGCAACAAGGCCACCTGCAAACCACTCAGCGTCAACTCAGCGGTGACAGCGGCGCGAAAAGCACCCTGAGCCCGGCACAAACCCGCGAGCAAGCGCAGAACCTCGCCGAGATGCGCAAGGTCTCGCAGCAACTGCGCCGTCCGTGGGAACGCCTGTTCGCCATGCTCGAAGCGATGCCCCGCGATGACATCGCGCTGCTGACCCTGACCCCGGATGCGCGCAAAGGCCAGGTGCGCATCAGCGCTGAAGCGCGAGATCTGCAAGCGATGCTCGATTTCCACAAACGTCTGGAAGCCAGCGACGAGCTGTCCGACGTCTCGCTGCTGAGCCACGAAATCGTCGTCAAATCGCCGGAACAACCGGTGCAATTCAACCTGTCGGCGACCTGGGAGATGGGCGATGCGAATCCCTAGACTGATCGTCCACGAATACCTGCAAGGCCTCGGCATTCCGGGCCTCGCCGGACTGGCACTGGCGCTGGTGGCCGTGGCCTGGGCGCTCGGTGGCTTGCTGCCGGGCTGGCAATCGTTGCAGCAGTTGAGCCAGCAGACTCAGGAAGCCAGCGAGTACCTGGCCAAGGTTGAAGACGGCAGCATCGCGCCGCCGATGGTGCCGCAGCGTCAGCTCGACGACTTTCGCAACAAACTGCCGGCGCAACCGCAAGCCACTGTCGCCATCGACCGCATCTATGCCCTCGCAGCCCAGGAGCACATCACCCTGGCGCGCGGCGAATACGCCCTCGGCGTCGACCCGAAAACCCATCTGGCGCGCTATCAGATCCTGTTGCCCGTGCGCGGCAGCTATCCGCAACTGCGCCGCTTCGTGCACGCCTTGCTCGGCCAGTTACCGGCGGTGGTGGTGGAAGACCTTGAGTTGCAACGCAAGAAGATTGGCGACACCGACCTCAATGGCCGGATTCGTTTGACCCTTTTCCTGTCGAGGTCGTGATGAATACCAAGCGCGTGTCAGGCTGGGTAGCGTTCTTCGGCGTCGCTGCGGCACTGGCGTGGTTGCCGGCATATTTCTCGCCGAGCGAAGACGCCGATCCTAACGAAGTGGTGGTGGCCGCCCCGGCAAAAGCCGCCAGCCGTGGCGCGCTGCCGCCGGGCAATACCAAAGTCAAAAACACTTCGATCAAGGACTTGAGCCCGGCTGGCGATCTGTTCGCCGCCAAATCCTGGAAGGCCGCGCCGACTCTGGCCACGGTCACTGAACAAGCGATCAGCCCGGCCACAGTGGTGCAAGCCCCGAGCCTGCCACCGGTGCCGTTTCAGTTCGTCGGCAGGCTGCATGACCGCAGCGACCTGCAAGTGTTTTTGCAGAACGGCGAAAAGATCTACGTCGTGCGCAACGGGGATGTGATCGACGACACCTGGAAGATCACCGGCATTTCCGATCTGGAATTGAGCCTGGTTTACCTGCCTTTGCATTTGTCGCAGACCCTGTCTGTGGGGAGTACGCAATGAACCGTTCCCGTTTGCTGATGAGCCTGGGCCTGTGTGCCGGGCTGGCCGCCTGCAGTTCCGCACAAGTGGCCAACAAGGAAGCCGCCGACCTGATTGAACAGGGTCAGTACGAGGCGGGACTGGCCCGCATCGAGGAAGGCCTGCGCGAAAACCCTCGCGACACCGAATTGCACCTGCTGCTCAACAGTGGTCGGGCCAAGGCCATCACTGCGCTGCTGACTTCCGGTGATACCGACCGTTCACGCCGCGACTTTCCCTCGGCCCGCACTGCCTACAACCGCGTGCTGACCATCGAGCCGAACAACCGCCGCGCCCAGGATGCCCTGAAGCAATTGGACTACTTGCGCAGCATGGACGAGAAGCTCGAACTGGCCCGTGGCGACCTGCGTCGCGGTGACATCTACGGTGCCGATCGCCAGGTCAAACAGATCCTCGAACTCGACCCCAACAACGAAGGCGCGCTGGAGTTGCAAGGCAACATTCGTCTGGTGCAGAGCCGCAACGTGATTGCCTATCCGCAGTTGCGCACCAAACTCGACCGTCCAGTGACCCTGGAATTTCGCGACGCCAACCTGAAAACCATTTTTGAAGTGCTGTCGCAGGTCGCCGGGCTCAACTTCATCTTCGACAAAGACCTGCGCCCGGACATGAAAGCCACCATCTTCGTGCGTGACGTGCGCATCGAAGACGCCGTAACCCTGCTGCTGCAACAAAACCAGCTGCACCAGAAAGTGGTGAACGAAAACACCTTGCTGATCTACCCGGATTCGCCGCAGAAACTGAAGGATTACCAGGAGCTGGTGATGCGCACCTTCTACCTGACCAGCATCGACGCCAACACCGCGCTGAACATGGTCAAAACCATGCTCAAGACCCGCGACGTATTCGTCGACGAACGCCTCAACACCCTGACCATGCGCGACACCGAAGACGCCGTGCGCATGGCCGAGAAACTCCTCCAGTCGCAAGACCAGTCCAACCCGGAAGTGGTGCTTGAAGTGGAAGTGATGGAAGTCGCCACCCAGCGCATCCTCGACCTTGGCCTGCAATGGCCCAACACCTTCGGCGTGGTCAACAGCGACGGTTCGGCGGTGACCCTTCTCGATCAACTGAAAGGCATCAACTCCAGCCGGATCTCGATCTCGCCATCGCCGCAAGCCAAGATCAACGCCCAGGACAACGACATCAACACCCTGGCCAGCCCGGTGATTCGCGTCAGCAACCGCGAACAGGCGCGCATCCACATCGGTCAGCGCGTGCCGATCATCAGCGCCACGTCGGTGCCGTCGACTCAAGGCCCGGTGATCACCGAAAGCGTCACTTACCTGGACGTCGGTCTGAAGCTCGAAGTGCAACCGACCGTGCACCTGAACAACGAAGTGGCGATCAAGATTGCTCTGGAAGTGAGTAACGCCACACCGCTGGAGCCAACCCGCCAGGGCACGATCCCGGTGCAGGTCGATACCCGCAATGCGCAAACCTCGCTGCGCCTGCATGACGGCGAAACCCAGATCCTCGCCGGCCTGATGCGCAACGACCACGGCGCTACCGGCAACAAGATTCCGGGCCTGGGTGACATTCCCGGGCTGGGCCGCCTGTTCGGCAGCAACAAAGACACCGTCGGCAAATCGGAACTGGTGCTGTCGATCACCCCACGGATCGTGCGCAACCTGCCGTACCAGAGCCCTTCGGACATGGAGTTCTCCACCGGCACCGAAACCAGCATGCACATCCAGGCGCCTGATCGTTCGCAGAGCTATGCGATGCCGTCGCCTGCCGCGCAGCCGCGTGCCGTCGGTGAGTCGGCCGTGGCCACCACCCGTGTCACCGTCGAGAAGCCTTGATCATGAACACCTCCCAACGCGGTTTCACCCTGATCGAAGTCGTGGTGACGCTGGCCCTGATCGGCCTGTTGGCGAGCATGGCCGCGCCGCTGACCGAGACATTGGTGCGGCGTGGCAAGGAGCAGGAATTGCGCAACGCGCTGTATCAGATTCGCGATGCCATCGACGCCTACAAGCGCGCCTTCGATGCCGGTTACATCGAGAAGTCGCTGAACAGCAGCGGCTACCCGCCGAACCTGCAAGTGCTGGTCGAAGGTGTGCGCGACGTGCGCAGCGCCAAGGGCGCCAGGTTCTACTTTTTACGCCGCATCCCGCGCGACCCGCTGGTGCCGGCCAAACGTGACGATGAAGGGGGTTGGGGCGTGCGCGCCTACAACAGTTCGGCTCAGAACCCGCGCGATGGCGAAGACGTTTTCGACGTCTACTCCCACGCCCGGGGCAAGGGCCTCAACGGCATCGCCTACCGCGAGTGGTGAACCTCATGCGCCGGGAAAAAGGTTTTACCTTGCTGGAGCTGATGGTGGTGATGGCGATCATCGCCACGCTGATGACCATCGCGCTGCCGCGCTACTTCAACAGCCTCGAAGCGTCGAAGGAAACCACGTTGCGCCAGAGCCTGTCGGCGATGCGCGAGGCGCTGGATCACTTTTACGGCGACACCGGGCGCTACCCCGATTCCATCGAGCAACTGATCGAGCAACGTTACCTGCGCAACGCGCCACTCGATCCGATCACCGAACGCAAAGACCAATGGGTACTGATCGCGCCACCGGACGGTGTGGCGGGTGGCGTGGCCGACATCAAAAGCGGTGCTACCGGGAGGGCGCGTGATGGCAGCCAGTATTCCGAGTGGTAACCGCGCGCAGCAGGGTGGCTTCACTTACCTGGGCGTGCTGTTCCTGATTGCGGTGATGGGCATGGGCCTGGCCAGTGCCGGCGAGTTGTGGTCGACCGCTTCGCGCCGTGATCGTGAGCGCCAGTTGCTTTGGGTCGGTACCCAGTACGCCCAGGCGCTGCGCAGCTATTACCGCAGTTCGCCGGGGTTGGCGCAGTACCCGAAAGAGCTGGCGGATCTGCTTGAAGATCAGCGTTTTCCGGAGGCGAAGCATCATCTGCGTCAGCTCTATCCGGACCCGATCGGTCAGGGTGAATGGGAACTGCAACGTGGCTTCGACGGGCGCATCACCGGCCTCAACAGTCCTTCGACCGAGCTGCCGTTGAAACAGGCGGATTTCCCGACGCAGTGGTCGGATTTCGAAGGCATGCAGCGTTATTCGGACTGGCAGTTCGTCGCCGAAAAGGCCTTCCTCGACGGCGCCAATGGCCCGGCCAAAGGCCAGTCGAACCTGCCCCAGGCGTTGCAGCCATGACTCGCCAGTGGTGGTGCGCGCTGGTGCTCGCGGTGGCGGCGTGCTGCGCCCATGGCGGTGAAGAAGACGAAATGATGGGCTTCATCGTCGACGACACGATCTCGCACATCGGACACGACTTTTACTACTCGTTCAGTGAACGCCTGCGCGACACCAGCCCGATGGATTTCAACCTGGTGGTGCGCGAGCGCCCCGACGCGCGCTGGGGCAGCCTGGTGACCGTGGAATATCAGCAACGCCTGGTTTATCGGCGCTTCCTGCCGCCGAACACCGTGGAACTGAAGGACGAGGCCTACGCGGCCGCCGACTGGGTTCGACGCCAGGTTGTCCAGCGCAAGCTGGAGGCTCTGTTGCAGGACACCACCGACCTTGAGAAGGACGAACTATGAACACCACAACGTTCTCACGGCGCAGCGGATTCTGGATCTCGGGGTTGTTGATCGGGTTCGCCAGCGCTGCGGTTGTCCAGGCCACCGAGCTGGTCTACACGCCGGTCAACCCATCGTTCGGCGGCAACCCGCTCAACGGCACCTGGCTGCTCAACAACGCCCAGGCGCAAAACGACTACGACGATCCGGACATCCAGAGCCGCTCGACGGTGGCCGGCACGTCAGCGCTGGAGCGTTTTTCCAGTCAATTGCAATCGCGGCTGCTGGGGCAGTTGCTGGACAACATCTCCACCGGCAACACGGGGAGCCTGTCCACTGACACTTTTATCGTCAATGTCATCGACGACTCCGGGGCACTGAGCATTGAAGTGACCGACCGAGCGACCGGTGAGGTTTCGGAAATTCAGGTGAACGGCCTCAACCCATGACGGGCTGACGGTTCCGGGGAGAACGGACATGAAAAAGATCATCGCGCTAGGGCTGATGCTGGCGACATTACAAGGGTGCAGTCTGCGTGAGCCGATGCCGGCCGAGCAGGACACCGAAACCCCGACCCTGACCCCCAGGGCCTCGACCTACTACGACTTGCTGAAGATGCCGCGACCCAAGGGCCGCTTGATGGCGGTGGTGTACGGCTTCCGTGACCAGACCGGACAGTACAAACCGACCCCGGCGAGTTCGTTCTCCACCAGCGTGACCCAGGGCGCGGCGTCGATGTTGATGGACGCGATGCAGGCCAGTGGCTGGTTTGTGGTGCTGGAGCGGGAAGGGCTGCAGAACCTGTTGACCGAACGCAAGATCATTCGCGCCTCGCAGAAGAAGCCGAATACGCCGGTGAATATTCAGGGTGAGCTGCCACCGTTGCAGGCGGCGAACATGATGCTCGAGGGCGGGATCATCGCCTATGACACCAATGTGCGTAGCGGTGGGGAAGGGGCGCGGTATCTGGGGATCGATTTGCAGCGTGAGTATCGGGTGGATCAGGTGACCGTCAACTTGCGTGCGGTGGATGTGCGCAGTGGGCAGGTGTTGGCGAATGTCATGACCAGCAAGACGATTTATTCGGTGGCGCGCAGTGCGGGGATTTTCAAGTTTATCGAGTTCAAGAAGTTGCTCGAAGCTGAAGTGGGTTATACGACTAACGAGCCGGCGCAGTTGTGTGTGTTGTCGGCGATTGAGGCGGCGGTGGGGCATATGGTGGCGCAGGGGATTGAGCGGCGGTTGTGGCAGGTGGCGGGGGACGCTTCTGTGCCTGGGCAGGATGATGTGTTGAATCGGTATTTGACGCAGAACAAGATTGATCCTGAGGCGGAGTGAACGTGGCGGCTTTCGGGCCGACCAAGTTCTTTTGGTCGAAACCGGTTCAAACCTGTAGGAGTGAGCCTGCTCGCGAAGGCTTTCTGTCAGGTGGTGGGGTTCTTTCTGATTGAGTACATATCCGTTTCTGCGGTAACGGCTGCTTAGGGTTCCGCCCTTACGGCGGGTCACCTTTTCCAAACGCCGAAAAGGTAACCCAAAAGGCTTGCTCCTACGTGCGGCCCGCTCGCTAAAGCTCGGGGTTCCTTCGCTGCGGGATCGATCCGGGCGCAGCGCCTACGGTTTGCTTCGCTGCACCTCCTTTCGCTGTGTTTGGCTTCGCCAAACGGTCGCTGCGCTCCCACGCCCGGATCAATCCCTCTGCTCAGCCTTCCGACGTCGCTCGTGGATCAAGATCAAGAGCAGGCGAGCTGACACTCGGCCTATTGAGTGGTGAAGAGCACAGCGTGGTCGGCTTTGATTTTGTGGTGGATTCGCCCCTCACCCCAGCCCTCTCCCGAGGGAGAGGGAGCCGATTTTTGGGCCTTTCAAAATCCGAGTTCAACGCGGTATTGCACGTCGGCGTACCTCTCCCAAACCACTCGGTCAGTTCCCTCTCCCTCCGGGAGAGGGCTAGGGTGAGGGCAGCGATCTGAAGTGTGTTTAAAGAAGTGTCTGAATCGGCGGAACCTTCCCACAATGTTTTCAGGTTGTCCGTCGGACGCCCGGTCTCTAGCCTGTGTTCGTCGCTGCCAATTCAGCGACCGGGCATGGAAACCCGAAGACACGAGAGAGCAGATACGCCTTTCATAACGTATGCTTGCGCACTTTCATTGTGTGCTCTCTGTTATGGCGGTTGTGCGCGGGAGACATTCGTGTCTGCCGGGTTGCTCTCTCCCGGATTTCCAGCCTGCGTACAGCTGCCACCCATTTTTCCTGGAAGTCGAATGGGCCAGCTGCAACTATCAATGAGAGAGAGTCACCATGAAAAAACCAACACCCAACCCCCCAGAATCAGACACCAACACCACATCCCCCTACGTCTCAGTCGACAGCAAAAAACTCCACGAAGCCACCGACCTCGCCCTCGATTTCTACCTCAACCCCGCCGCCCGCATCATGTCCAGCGCCAACGAGCCGGAACCCATGTCCCTCGCCAACCCCAGGTACAACACTGAATCCCTGCTGACCAACGCCAGCGAAACCCTCGGCTCGGCCAGCGAAATGCTCATCAACTTCGCCGCCTCCTTGGAAACCCCACAGCGCAAAACTGCACTCGGTATCGCACAAGTCGTCATGCTGGGTGAGCTCGCCGTCAACCAAGCCTTGGATCACGTCGAAGTTAAGAACTGATCGCTTATTGATTGATCGTTCCCGCGCAGAGCGTGGGAACGATCAAATGGTATTTTCATGCCTGCGGATTTTCAGGCAATGCTTGAAGGAAATATGGGAGCGCACTATGACAAGAAAAACATTCATAAAAAGTAAATTGGTTGTCGTTTTGTTGGTTTTTTCAGTGTTTGTGAATATCGCAGTGCTGATGTTTGTGATGTTTGATGGTTTTTCGAGGACGCAAGGCATGAAAATGATTAAGACTCGAGAACCTATGTTGATTGGTGGGCAGAACGGTGATGAAAATTACTATGTGCTGCCTATGGGGGCTACTGTTTACTATGACAAAAGCTTCTCGGAAGGATTTAGCCGATACATGGTTTATTTTAATCACCATGGGCCCATTGTTGGTGATGAGGTTCCAATGGAGGCAAAATATCAAGGTTCGCTTGTTGATCCCCTTTGGTTGTCTGATGTTGATGCAGACACGTTGAAAGAAACTTTCAAGCGTTCCCCCCCTTTCCAAAAAAGACATTGCCGCCGCTATTAAGTCTAATGAAATAACCAAGGATGATCTGGCCGACATTATTCGCTCGATGCCAGATTGACCAGTTCCATAGGGCCAAAAAAAACCGCGACCCCCCTCACCAGAGAATCGCGGCCCATCAACACCCAACCCCTACTGCTGCAAAACCGTTGCCTGGTTAGCCGATCCAAACTGCTGAATATTCGCCGTCTGCGTCATGCCACTCTGATCGACATTGGCAATGTTCCCGGTCCCGCCCTGAGTCACATACGCCACATTCATCGTGTCCGCCTGCTTAACAGTGATCATGTTGTCGCTGCCATACAGTTGCGCGGTATACGCCTGGTTCCCCGTCCCGGATTGATCAAACTCAGCACTGTTGCCAGTCCCGTTCGACGACCCCTGAATCAGGTTGGTCGTCCCGCGCTGATCCGAGATCAAAATGTTGTCACTGCCATTCTGATCAAAGTACAGCTCGTTATACGATTCAGTCTGACTGACCGTGGTCTTGTTGCCCGTGCCGGTCTGACTGGTGGTCATCACATGCCCAACGCCATCCTGAGTGAAGCTGGCGATGTTGCCACTGCCAGCCTGGGTTACGGTCGCACGCTGGTTGCTGCCGAACTGCCCACCCGATTGCGGGCCTTTCCAGTTGCTGGCGTAGACCTTGTTGTCGTTACCCGCGGAGGTGGCGCTCAGCGCGTGGCCGTCGCCGCTCTGGTAGGTGAAGTGCACGTTGCCGTTGCCCACCTGGTACAGCGCCAGCGTCGAGTTGACCGATTCAAACTGATCCGCGTAGATCGCGTTGGTGTTGCCGACCTGGGTAACGGCGGCGTTGTTGTTTTCGCCGAAGCTTTGGTCGACCACGGTTTCGTTGCTGTCGCCGTACTGGTTGACGGTGGCCTGGCTAGCCAGTTGCGCGTCTTGCCAGATTTCAGTGCCGTTGAGGTTACCGAACTGGTTGATGGTGATGTTGCCGCCAGTGCCGTTGCGCTGGTCGCCGTAGGCGTAGTTGCCTTCGCCGGCCTGGTTGATGCCGATCTGGCCGCCGTTGTGCAGCACCTGTTCGGCGGTGCCGTAGTTGGCCGTGCCGTATTGGGTAATCACTGAACTGTTGCCGCTGCCTTCATAAAGTTGCTCGATGTTGGCTTCGTTGCTGTCGCCGAACTGGAAGGTTTTGCCTTCGCTGCCGGTCTGCGAGTCCTGGTACACAAACGAGAAGTTGCCGGTGCCTTGCTGCTGTTGCAGCGCAGTATTCGGTGAGCCGAAGCCCAGCGACTGGCTGGCGTGGGCGGTGTTGAACGCGCCGGCCTGTTGTTGGGTGATGGTGCCGTTGTCTTCGTAAAGCTGTTCGGCATAAGCGGCGTTGTAGTCGCCGGCCGCGTCCTGGGTGATCACGCTGCTGGCGTGGTCTTGCACGGCGGCAGCGTCGTTGCCTTGGCCCAGTTGGGTCTGGGTGGCGGTGCTGAACGGGGCCTGGGTCTGTTTCACATCCGCAATGTTGGCGGTACCGGCCTGGCTTTGATTGGACAGGCTGTCGTCGGCCATTGCCTGGGCACTGATCATGACCAGGAGGGCGGCGGTGAGGGGCGTCAGTTTGAACATGATGATCTCTCCGATGATTTGCAGTGCTTAGCGATATTGCTTGACCGAAACGCTCATGCCATTGCCGGACTGGGTCACGGCGCTTTGCAGCCCCGCGCCGGCCTGCTCGATGCTGGCGTCGTTGTTGTTGCCGTTTTGCGAAATCTGCGCGCGGTTGTGGCTGCCGGTTTGTGTGATCGAAGCGGCGTTGCCAGAACCGTTCTGGTTGATCAGCGCCATCAGGTCGTTGCCCTGTTGCAGGATGTACGCTTCCTGATTGCTGCCCGACTGCACGATCTGCCCAAGCAGCGACTGACCGTTCTGCAGCAGCAGGGCGACGTTGGCCTGGCCGAGCTGATCGATCAGGGCTTGCTGACCCACGGGTGGGGGCAACTCGCCAAGGTCGCTGCTGGTCGGGGCCAGATCGTCGTTGTCCATCAGGTCGTCGGCGCGCACGCCCTCGCTGCTGCACAGCAGAAGCAGGCAAAGCAGGGCGGCGGTCGGCGTGTTCATGGCTCACATCCTGTCAGGCGTTAACCGGTTTCAATTCACCCCCAGCCACCCGAAAGTGGCTGGGGCTCAGGCTTACAGCGTGGTCACCGAGACTGTGCGCACGGTGCCCTGGGACGAGCGGATCGTCGCGGTCGGGTTGGCCGATGGCACCACCAGCGTGTTGTTCAGCGTCAGCCGCCAGCGACCGGTGACCGGTACGGTGGTGGTGCCCAGGGTGACCAGCCCGGACGGGGTGGTGACCTGCACAGTGATGGTGTTGCCGGTGGTGACTGACGAAGTGCCGGTGAAGTCCCAGTTGAAGCGATCACCGGAGCGTGCCCGCACCGTGGATGCGGTGACGGTGAACGTCTCCGCCGCTGGCCGTGGCGACACTTGCACCGTGACCGTGGCCGGCGTCGACAGGGCACCGAAGTTGTCCCGGGCGATGTAGGTGAAGGTCGTGGTGAACGCCGTGGTCACGGTGGCCGGTGGTGTGTAGGTGATCACCGTACCGTTGCTGCTGACCGTGCCGCGACCAGCGGCGGGTTGGGTCAGGCTGGCGACGGCCAGCGGCACGTTGCCTTCCGGATCGGTGTCGTTGGCCAGCACGTTGATCGGGATCGCAACGCCCAGGGTGGCGACGCTGTCAGCAACGGCGGTCGGTGCCTGGTTCGGTGCGACGGTGATTGTCACGGTGGCGGGATTGGCCGAGGCCAGGCCTTTGGCGTCCTGCGCCTTGTAGGTGAAGGTGGTGGTCAGTGGCGCGTTCACCACCGCTGGCGGGGTGTAGACCACCGAGGTGGTGCCATTGAGCGCGACGGTGCCTTGACCGGCAGCCGGTTGAGTCAACGCGGTGATGCCCAGCGGATTGTCACCATCAGGGTCGCTGTCGTTGGTCAGCAAACTGAGGGTGATCGGCACGCCGAAGCTGGTGCTGCCGGTGTCGGCGTTGGCGATCGGTGCCTGGTTTTCACCGGTGTCCGGCGCAGTGCCGACCACGACGACGGGCTCGGTGTCACTGCCACCTGCGGCAGATTTCACCGTGATGGTGGCGGGCGGCTGAGTCAGGTCGGCGACGGTAATGCGCTGCAGGGTGCCGCTCTTCGACAGGCGTCCAAAGCCTTGGGCAACCATGTCCGGAATCGCCACCTCATCGCTCGATGTCGCCTCGATCAGCAGGCTGTGGTTGTCCCAGCTGTAGCGCGCGGTTTGCACTTTCACCACGTCGGTGAGCTTGGCCGACACGGCGGTCGGCCGGGTCGTACCGGTCGGGTTGGTGGCGGTCACGACCACCACTGGAGGGACTGCACCGGTGCCCAGGCGATGGCCGAAGAACAGGCCATTGTTGTCACCCAACAGACTGGTCTGGCACGGCGTTGGCGGTGGGCCGGGAAGCAGCGCCACGGATTCGCGGAAGCACAGGGTCGAGCTGCTGTCAGCCTTGGCGAACACCTCGGCACGCACTCCGGCCGATGTGCGGCGATAGGTGGCGCGGTCGATTTCCACCTGCGTCTGCTGACGGTTGTCGAGCACTTTGCCGGACAGGCTGAACACGTTTGACTGGATGGTTCCCGCCGGCCCGGTGATGCGCAGGAAGTTGGTGTTGAACGGACTGCCGGTCACCGCTTCGGTGAGGTTCGGGTCGCCGACGAAAGTTTCCGTGGCGCCGGTGTCCGGGTTTACCTCGGTGTAGGGGCCGTTGACGCTGCGCAGGAACGGGCCGATTGCACCACCGACAGCACCACTGAAGTTGCCCGGTGCGCCGATGCCTATGTCGCGGGTGATATTGATCGCACGCCGGCCTGGCGCGGTGACATTGACCGTTTCCACGCCGTAGGGGTGAGTGATCGTATAGGTGCCGGCCAGGGGCACGTTCACCCGGATGCGAATCCGCGCGAAGCTTTGCTGATCACCGTCCACCGGATTTTCCGAGGCGAATGCCGCTTCTATCCCGGCGACATAGGCGTCCACGCCATAACCGGCAGCGTTGTCGGCAATCGTGGTTTCGGCCAGAAACCAGAAGGCCTCCGGTGGCCAGTTGTCAGGGAAAATCATCGGCTGGGCATCGTCGTAGATACCCGGCTCGGCGAGCAGAATGCACATGTAGGCCGGCGGCGTGGTCGCCGCCACGCGCGAGCTGGCGGCGCGCGACTGGCAGAGCTCCATCGACAGCTGGTTTTCGTCCTGATACCACATCGGGAATTTCCCGGTGGCGAAGGTGTAGGGGCCGGGGTCGACGGCGGCGAGTTGCGCATAGGCACTGCCGGTCAGCGAGAGAGCGAGCCCGAGCGCGTTGAGCGCGAAGCGTGGCCACTTGTTCATGATGCCTCCTGATGCGGATCTGGGCATGTGAGCGTTCATTGCACGATGACCACTTCTTCGGTGTCGCTGCCGCCGTTGGACGACGTCACGCGCACCTTGGCCGGTGGTATCGGCGAGATCCCGGTGGCCAGGGTTTTCACCGCGCCGTCGCCACCCAGCGCACCGATGGCGGCGCCGCTGATGGAGCTGGCGGTGAGCAGTGGCGGTGAGGTTTCGTCACTGGTCGAGGCCACCACGGTCAGTTGACCGGAGCTGAGGCTGTACTGGGCGCTCTGGATCACCACCAGGTCGGTCAGGACCATGGGCAGGGTCGTCGGCGTGCTGCTGGCGATGGCCAGTTGGTTGTCGGCGGTCACTTGCAAGGTGGTCGGCAAGGTCGGGTTGGCGGAGGACTGTGCATACCAACTGCCGGTGCTGTTCGCTTCGGTCATGTTCAGCACCGGTGTGGTGCTGGTGACGGCGACTGTGCCAGGGGCAGGTGGCGCGAGGACGAACACGTCTTGCTGGGCCACCGGTGCGCTGTCGCCGGCCTTGCGTGAGTAGGTGCTGCGCTGGGTGATCATTGGCGTTGGCCGGACCACCGTCGACAACTTGCCGGAGACGGCGAACGTGGTTGTGCGCAGGTCCAGCCCGTTGGGGCCTTCGATGCGCACGTAGTTGGTATTGAACGGGCTGCCGGTGACCGCCTCGCTGAGGTTCGGGTCGCCGACAAACTGTTCGGCAGCGCCAGTCAGCGGATTGGTTTCGGTGTACGGGCCGTTGACGCTGCGCAGGAACGGGCCGATGTCGCCCTTGAGCGCGCCGTCATAGGTTTGCGGCGTGCCGATGCCGATGTCGCGGGTCATGTTGATGGCGCGCTGCCCGGGTGTATCGATGTTGAACACGTCGACGCCGTAGGGGTGGGTGATCACGTAGGTGCCAGCGGTGGGCACATCGACGCGAATGCGGATTCGGGCGAAGCTGACTTGATCGCCCTCGACCGGTTCTTCAGCGGCGAATGCGGCTTCGATGGCGCTGACGTAGCCCAGATCAATGCCGCGTGCGGCGTCGACCAGGCTGGTTTCGCCGGTGAACCAGAACGCTTCATCGGGAAAGTTTGTCGGGAAGACAATCGGTTGCGCATCGTCGAAGACGCCGGGGGTCGGCAGCAGCGAGCACATATACGAAGGCGCGCCGGGTGTGCTCGGCACTCGTGAACTGAGCGCTTTGGACAGGCACAGATCCAGGGTGCGACCGTGGGTGTCCTGATACCAGCCGGCGAAACCGCCGTTGGCCGGTAAGTAAGGACCCTGGTCAACAGCAAACAAAGCGGCCTGAGCAATGCCCTGGGCCAAGGCGCTCACGACCAGGACGGTCGCGGTTTTGGACAGTAAAGGGTGCATGAGTTAATCCCTCTATCGAAGTACCTGCCCCTTGGGGATGGGTCAGTTGCACAGAGCCTGTACACCTTCCATGCCAAGGTGCGGTGAATGTGCGGGAGAGAGCCGGGGTAGAGGGGTTCAGAGGCTGGAAAGTGCTGGATGGGACAGCCGGGGAAAGGGCGTCATTCCCCAGAATCGGGGACGGTGGGGACGAAAATGAAATTCGACTGGATGCAGAACCTGTGGGAGCGGGCTTGCTCGTGAAGGCGTCAGCACAGTCAGCATCATCATGGCCTGACCCACCGCTTTCGCGAGCAAGCCCGCTCCCACATTGGATATGTGTCGAGCCATAAATCCAGATCCCATCCCGAATCCCTGTGGGGAGCGGGTGTCTGTGGGGACGGTGCAACCGGGCCTGTTGCCCCGCATCCGGGCAAACCCCCACCCGTGGGCTATAACCCTATAGGGACGTATCGGGAAGTCGCCGCCATGAACATGCAGTCAAAGTCGCTACCGGTTGAGGAGGGCAATTTACGGTCGAGCTCGCGTAAGCAGCCGTTCAACCTGCTGCGCTGGTTTTCGCTGATCAGCATGGCCGTGATCGGTAGTGTGGCCATTGCTCTTGGGGCGGTTTCAACGCGTTTCGTGATCGAAGAAAGCGTGCAGCGCGACGCCTTGCTGACCGCGCAGTTCATCCAGGCCATCGCTTCGGCCGAGGTGCGCCATGTGTCCATTCCCAACATTCGCACGATGGGCGAGCTGCTCGATCCCCGTCAGGACAAGGATTTCCCCGATGTTGACCCGCAAGCCCGGGCGGACGCGCGGGGTGAGTTTCTCGACCACATCGAACACTTGCCGGACGTGATTCTCGCCAACATTTACGCGCCGGACCGCCAGGTGATCTGGTCGACCAATCCCGCTCTTGTCGGTACCAGCATTCATGCCGATGAAGACCTTGATCGCTCCTTCAACGAAAAAATTCCGGTGTCCGCCAGCTACCACGGCGTCGACAAGGCCCGAGAGGAACAGAAATTCGTCATCCCGCCGGATTACATCTTTATCGAAAACTACATCCCGTTGTTCGACGCCGAGGGCAAAAACGTCACGGCGATGGTCGAGATCTACAAGGAGCCCAAAGACCTGATTGCGCGCATGGAACGCGGTCTGGTGTTGATCTGGCTCGCCACGGCGCTGGGTGGCGGACTGATTTACCTGGGGCTCTACTGGATCGTGCGGCGCGCAGCGATTCTGCTGGCCGCTCAGCAGAAACAACTGATCGCCAACGAAACCTATGTCGCGCTGGGTGAGATGTCCTCGGCGGTGGCGCACAGCCTGCGCAACCCTTTGGCGACCATCCGTTCCAGTGCCGAGCTGGCGCTGGAGTTCGACGCAGGTCCAGCCGAGAAGAACATCAAGGACATCATCGGCCAGGTCGACCGCATGTCGAAATGGGTGCGTGAACTGCTGCAGTCCCTGCGCCCGCTCAACGATGATCCCGAGCCGGTGAATCTGGTGGCGGCGCTGTACGAAAGCCTCGTCGCCTTCGAACAGCAAATCGCCAGGGCGGGTGTGCAGGTGGTGTTTCATCCGCAGAACACACCGATGGTGTTGAGCCAGCCGGTGCAATTGACGCAGATCCTCAACAGCCTGCTGGCCAACGCCCTGGAAGCGATGGACAAGGGCGGCACGTTGACCGTCAGCCTCGAACCGAGCGACGACCGCGGCGTGTGCGTGGTGCTCAGCGACACCGGCAGAGGCATGAGCGAGGAACAGCGCACGATGGCGTTCCGGCCGTTCTTCACCACCAAGGCCGGGGGGCTCGGTGTCGGTCTGGTGCTGGTCAAGCGCATCATGGAACGCTTCGGCGGCGGCGTGACGCTCGACAGCCGCGAAGGCGAGGGCACCACCGTGCGGCTGGCGTTCCAGTTGGTGCCGTAAATCCGCGAAAAACGCTCTGAACGTCCCCCACCAGTGGGTGTCAATCCCCGGTCACCGGGGAGTGGGGAATCCGCAGCGTCCTCAAGGTCCTGTTACAGCTGGAAGTAATTAATTGGCGCACTAGTTGCAAAACACCATCACCCCTTCCTTGATGAGGCGGCTGGTGATGGATAGAACAACGCGTGATCCAGGCAACACCTTTCTGCTGACGCCTCTGAGCGTCTTTCTGATGTTGACCCTCGGCACCATGGCCGGCGTTCGGGCCAGTCCCATCCCGAGCCCGCTGTATGGCGCGCAGTCGTTCACCCAGCAGTTGACCCTGTTCGAAGAGTTCGGCCCGGAAAAACTTGACCCGACCACCCCGGCAGCGCCGTGGCCGACGGGGCATTGACGCCAGTAAAACCGGGCGATGCGGCCGCGACGGTGAGCCGGATGCGGTAGCGGCGAAATAGCATCATTGAACCGTGTGTCGCGGTCAGAGCCACCTACACTGATGGCTGTAACTGGCTCGATACAAAAACCTCCAGGGCACTCCCATGCAGCGACTGGAAGCACACACTAATTCTGCGCCGGACACACCGGCGGCAATGGGCAAAAGTTGGCGCGAACAGTTCAATCTGCTGCGCTGGTTCTCGCTCGCGAGCTTTTTCATCATCGCCGCCGTGGCCGTGGGGCTGGGTTACATTTCCACGCGCTTCGTGGTCACCGAAAGCGTCGAGCGCGACGCCTTGCTGACCGCGCAATTCGTCCAGGCCATCGGCGAGGCGGAAATGCGCCATGCCAAAATCAATTCGAACCGCACGATGGGCGAGATGCTCGACCCGCGTCAGGACGGCAACTTTCCCGATGTCGATCCGGTGTTGCAGGTGTCGGCGCGCATCGAGTTTCTCGACCACGTCGAAAACCTGCCGGACATTTTGCTGGCCACTGTGTACGCACTGGACCGCACGGTGATCTGGTCGACCAACGCCGAACTGATCGGCGTACACATCAAGGATGACGATGAGCTCGACGAGTCGTTCGAGATGAAAGTCCCGGTGTCTTCCAGCTATCACAAAATAGATGACGAACGTCCCGAACAGCGCCTGCTGCGCGAGCCAAAATACCTGTTCATCGAGAACTACATTCCGATGTTCAACGCCGACAAAAGCAAAGTCGTCGCCATGGTCGAGATCTACAAGGAGCCGTCGGATCTGGTCGACCGCATCGACCGTGGATTTGCCTCGATCTGGGCTGCCACGTGTTTCGGCGGCGCGGCGATCTTTCTGGCGTTGTTCTGGATCGTCCGTCGCGCGGCGAAGCTGCTGCAGAGCCAACAGCAACAGTTGATCAGCAACGAAACCTTTGTCGCCCTCGGCGAGATGTCCTCGGCGGTGGCGCACAGCCTGCGCAATCCACTGGCGACCATTCGTTCCAGCGCCGAACTGGCCCAGGAGATCGCCAGCCCAGGGGCGCAACGCAACATCGGCGACATCATCAGCCAGGTCGACCGCATGTCACGCTGGGTGCGTGAGTTGCTCGTGTCGTTGCGGCCGATGAATGACGACGGCGAGGCGGTGGATCTGGTGCTGGCGGTCGAGGACACCTTGGGTGCTTTCGATGCACTGATCAAACGCAGCGGCGTCGAAGTGCGGTTCACGCCACAGACTTGCGCTCCGGTCGTCAGTCAAAAGGTGCTGCTCACGCAAATACTCAATAGCCTGTTTGCCAACGCCCTCGAAGCCATGCCCAAGGGCGGTGTGCTCACCGTCGAATTCGAGTCGCCGCAGTCGGACAGGGTGCGCATGACAGTGATCGATACCGGCAAGGGCATGAGCCCGCAGCAGCAACTGCTGGTGTTCAAGCCGTTTTTTACCACCAAGCAGGGCGGCCTCGGGGTTGGCCTGGCGTTGGTCAAACGAATCATGGAGCGTTTTCAGGGTTCGGTCGTCCTGACCAGCCGCGAGCAGGAAGGAACCCGCGTCAGTCTCAACTTCAAAGTGGCATCGGGAGGGGAATATGGAACACAGCATTCTGCTGGTCGAGGATGACGAACTGCTGGCCGAAAATATTCAGACCTACCTGGAGCGCAAGGACTTCGAGGTGACGGTCTGCCATTCGGCTGAAGACGCGCTGGGGCAACTGGAGACCTTCATGCCGGACATCGTCCTCACCGACAACTCGCTGCCGGGCATGAGCGGTCACGAACTGATCCAGAAGCTGCGCATCAGCGCGCCGGATCTGAAAGTGATCATGATGACCGGCTACGGCAACGTCGAAGACGCGGTGGTGGCGATGAAGGAGGGTGCCTTTCATTACGTGACCAAACCGGTCGCGCTCACTGAGCTCAAGCTGTTGCTGGACAAGGCGTTGGCCACTGAACGGATGGAACGCACGCTGTCGTTCTACCAAGAGCGCGAAGCGCAGAAATCCGGGGTGCAGGCACTGATTGGTGACTCGGCGCCGATGCAGTATTTGAAGAACACCATCGGCCAATTGCTCGACGCCGAACGGCGCATGGCCAACACCGATCTGCCGCCGGTGCTGGTGGAGGGCGAGACCGGCACCGGCAAGGAACTGGTGGCCCGCGCGCTGCATTTCGACGGGCCGCGCAGCAAAGGCCCGTTCATTGAATTCAACTGTGCGTCGATTCCGTCGAACCTCGTCGAGTCGGAGCTGTTCGGTCATGAGAAGGGCGCGTTTACCGACGCCAAGGACCGCCGTGTCGGATTGGTGGAAGCGGCGGATGGCGGCACGCTGTTTCTCGATGAGATTGGTGAGATGGATCTGCTGTTGCAGGCGAAGATTTTGAAGTTGCTGGAGGACCGCACCATTCGCCGGGTGGGTTCGGTGAAGGAGCGCAAGGTCAATCTGCGGGTGATCAGCGCGACCAACTGCAACCTTGAGCAAATGGTCCAGCAGGGCAAATTCCGCCGCGATCTGTTTTTCCGCTTGCGGATCATTTCGATCAAAGTGCCGCGTCTGTATGCGCGCGGTGAAGACATTCTGCTGCTGGCGCGGCATTTCCTCGCCAGCCACGGCAAGCGTTACGGCAAGCCGAATCTGCATTTCAGCGATCAGGCCGAGGAGTTGCTGCTCAGTTACAGTTGGCCCGGCAACGTGCGCGAACTGCGCAACATGCTTGAGCAAACCGTGCTGCTGGCGCCGAGCGATACGATTGCCGCGCACCAGTTGAATGTGTGCATGAGCCTGGTCGACGAACCGCCGCTGCATTTGCACGAAGTGCCAACGCACTACGAACCACGCCCGGCGAGCAACACCGAATCGATGAACCTGCCGGAAGTCGAGCGCGACATGGTGCGCAAGATGCTCGACAAGACCGACTGGAACGTCACCAAATCCGCACGCCTGCTGGGCCTGAGTCGCGACATGCTGCGCTACCGCATCGAAAAACTCGGCCTCGCCCGCCCGGATAAACGGCAGTGGTAATTCCTGTGGAGATCCATGTGGGAGCGGGCTTGCTCGCGAACGCGGTGGGTCAGCCGACATCAAAATGACTGACCCACCGCTTTCGCGAGCAAGCCCGCTCCCACAGGGGTATTCGGTGCCAGCAGAATAGGCGAGCATCCCGAATCAATGTTGCAGCCGGCTTGAGCACGCCAGCAAACAACTCGGGTCCAGCACCTCATCGTTTACATAAATCCCGCGCTCGGCATCGTAAGTGCGAATAAACACCCGCACCGTCGCATCCGCTACAGTGGGCAGTTGTGAATCGTAGAACTCATGATCACCCGGGATCACCACGAAATCCGGCGGCGCGGTGTCTTCGTAAGGCCTGGGCGGGGTGGCGTTCAGCGAATACGGGGCAGGATGAGCGAAGGGCTGGTTGGGCCCGTAGTAGATGAAATTGCTGTCCAGCGCTTGCGCCTGAGTGGCGGCAAGCAGACAGCCGGTCAACAGCAGCCGAGCGAGGTTTTGCATGGCGGCACCTGCGAGTGCGGTTTTCCCCAAGGCTGTTAACTATAGCTGCCCCACAGCAATCCAAAGCAGGCGCTGGCTTACAAGTTCATAACAACCGGAACCGGCGCGCTGTTCTAGACTCAGGCCCGCTCAATCACGAGCATCGTCCGGAGTGCGCCATGGAAGTGCCCGATAACAGAACCGCCATCGACAGCAATCGACAGGCGTGGAACGATTCGGCCCGTCATCACCAGGAGTCGCCTGACTGGCAGGCCTTGCTGGAAGAGGTCACGCGGGCGGATTTCTCTTGCCTCGATGAGACGTTGAGCGGTTTGCTGGAGGTCGACGGCAAAGAAGTGATTCAGCTGTGCTGCAACAATGGCCGCGAGAGTCTGTCGCTGTTTGCCCACGGAGCGAGAAGCGTGGTCGGCGTCGATCAATCGGCAGCGTTTCTCGAACAGGCCCGCGAGTTGAACAAGCGTTCACCGCACAATGCCCAATTCATCGAAAGCGATATCCATCATCTGCCGGCGTCCTTGCACAATCGCTTCGATGTGGCGCTGATCACCATCGGCGTTCTCAACTGGATGCCCGACATCGGCGAATTTTTCCGCCACGTGGCCTCGACGCTGAAACCGGGCGGCCAACTGCTGATCTACGAAACCCATCCGTTTCTGGAAATGGTCGACCCGGACGCGCAAGACCCGTACCGCCTCGCCAGTTCGTACTTTCGCGTCGAGCCGTTTGTGCAGGAGGAACCGATTGTCTACGTCGGCAAGGTTGAGCAGCAGGCGGCGAAGTCGTATTGGTTCGTGCATAACCTTGGCGCCATCTTCAGCGCCGCCATTGCGGCGGGCCTGAACATTGCGCACTTCAAGGAGTATGCGCATTCGAACCGGGAAGAGGTGTATGACCGGTATCTGAATCAGGAGGCGCAGATGCCGATGTGCTTCACCCTCATCGCCAACAAGGCTTGAAATTCATCGTCGTTGCCACTGGCCCCATCGCTGGCTTGCCAGCGATGGGGGCCTGAAGACGCCACAAGTCCTCAGATTGAATCAGGCCTGCGCCGCCGCGCTCACCACCGGCCGTCCCGGTTTGCGCAGTGGCTCCAGCCGCGACCCCTCATACCGGGTTTCCCGGAAAAATTTCCAGCGCCCGAACAGGCAATACACATGCATCACGCGTCCCTGTTCCTGATAGCCCATGCGCAGATGCAGCTTCAACGCCGGAATATTGTGCGTTTCACACACATCCACCACCTTGTCGCAGCCCTGCGCCGCCATGGCCTCCCATAGCGCGACCTGCACGTCCACCGACAGACTGCTGCCGAAATACGCGCGGGTCATCTCACCGCCAAATTCAAAGAACTCGCCAGGTTTGACCGGGAAGGTGCAGCCGTAATAGTGACGGTCGTGATAGTCGCGAATGCTGCCCCAAATGAACGCCACCGCATGCCCGTCAGCGTCAAGGTACATGTGCCCGGTGTGGCCCTCGGCGGCAAGTTCCGCCATGGTCTCGACGCGATCACCGAAGTGCCTGGCGAACGCCCCGGCATTCTGCGGCGTGATATCCACTTTGTGCAGTCCATCGTAAGGACGCAGCTTGTGCGGCGGCACCGGGCTGACCAGATCGCGCTCCATCCACAGCAGTTCCCAGTGGAAGAACACGTAGCGTTTCCACAGGGTGCCAAAGGTGCGCCCAAGGCCCTTTTGGCGGATGCGTTCCTGAATTTTCTTGATCACGCTCATACTGCCCTCCGTAGCCGAAGCCCGGTGTAGTGGATGGTGCTTTTGTGGGTATAGATCACGCTGGTCAACTCATTTCAAAGTGCCACTTTGGAAAGTATTGCAACGTGTGTAACTCAATCGAGTGCCGTGGCACCCCGTAGAAAACGTTTGTTCAGATCGGCATAGGAAATCCTTGAAACACCTGCCAGCCGCTGCTCTAACACGCGGCTCAGGGACTCGTCGGGCTGCAGATAGGCATCACCAAAACCGGCACCGAGTTGCGTGGGATGGGCGACCACTTCCAGCACGCCGTCGGTCGGCGCAATGTCGCTGCGCAGGTCGACGGGCGTGCACACATAATCGGCGGTGACGCCCGCCAGACTTTGCAGGCGCCCATTGAGCAAACCCTTGAACACGCGCTTGGGCAAATTGAGGTTTTGCCCCAGGTTGCGTGCCAGGCGAATCGGCACCCCCTGATGCGCCGCGAAGCGCGCGACGATCTCGCCAATCGGCCAGATGTTGTGCACGTGCTGGTGCGAATCAATGTGGCTCGGCCGCACACCGTGATCGACGCAACGTTGCCACTGCGCCTGCAACTCTTCGTGCACCGCATCGCGATCTTCGGCGCTGAGCCACAGGCGATGGCGGGGCAGGCTGAGGTCGAACACGCCGTAGCCATCGCAGAACGTCGGGCGCTGCAAAATGGCGCGGCTCAAGGGGCGTCCGTAGGTCAGGTTGAAGTGCAAACCGATCCGGCCTTGCAGGCTTGGATGTCGAGCCATGGCGCAGGCCGCTTCGAACGCCGGCATGTTTGCCATCGCCGTGGCGGAACTGATGACCCCGGCCTGAAACGCAGCGAAGATCACCGCGTTTTCATTCGGGCTGAGGCCGAAGTCGTCAGCGTTGACTATGACTTGGCGAGGCATGTTCGCCCTCCTTGGTGATTGCGACAGGTTGCCGTGTGGGTTTGGCCGGTTCCGCACGGCGCGTCCGCCAGGCGTGCAGCCTTGGTTTGAGGCGGTGCCACAGGCGCAGGCCCAGGCCGAGCAAGAGACCACTGGGCCGCCAGGAATAAAAACTCCAGCGCCAGTGTTCCAGTTGTCCGGTCATGCGTTCGTGCAGTTGGTGGCTGGAGTTTTCCAGGCTGACCCGCGACGCGTCGATCCAGCGCCAGTGGTCTTGCAGCCCCCAGCGAATCCATTCCTCCAGCAACACCCGGCCGCTGCCCAGATCGGCGTATTGCGGCAGGAAGGCGAGGTTGTAATCGTAGAGGCGACCCTGTTCGAGCAGCCCGAGGCGATAGCTGATGCAACGCCCGTTCAGTTCCAGCGTGACCACGCGCACCAGACCTTGGCCGGCGAGGGCAATGAAGGCGCGCTCGATCAATTGCCGACTGCGTTCGCTGGCGAAAATCCCCACACCTTCGTCGCCTTTCCAGCTCACCGCTTCGACTTCGCTGATGGCCTGCAACAGTGGGCCCATGCTCAG
The DNA here is from genome assembly GCF_963970475.1 of Pseudomonas sp. EA_5y_Pfl2_R50. Taxonomy (NCBI): domain Bacteria; kingdom Pseudomonadati; phylum Pseudomonadota; class Gammaproteobacteria; order Pseudomonadales; family Pseudomonadaceae; genus Pseudomonas; species Pseudomonas sp. EA_5y_Pfl2_R50. Next base: position 283,747 of record NZ_CAXAPT010000007.1, read on the forward strand.
CGCATCGGGAGTGATCCGGCGGACTTCGGCGCCGCACGCGGCAATGCGCTTGCGCGCCCGGCGCAACTTGTAGCGCGGGTCGCCGGAGACTTCCTGGAGATCGGCTTCGCTGATGAGATGCACCGGCACCCGGCAGCTCAATCGCCGTTCGCCCGTGGAACTGCGCGCCATCCATTCGGTCAGCGCACTTTCTTCACCGGCAGGCTCGGACAGTTCATTGAGTTGCAGCAGTGCGTGGGGCAGGCGTTGGCGGATCAGGCTCAACGCCTGGCGCATGTCCTCACTGCCGAGCAAAGACAGCAGGGCCAAGCGATCCGCCAGCGGATAACCCAAGTGATGCAGCACGCGAAACGGCAAACCGGCAAAGCGTTCGCGACTCGCCACCAGCGGCAGGCACAGACGCAATTCCTGCGCTTCCCAGCCCAGCAGAATGTGCAGGCGCTCATCCTCGGCAAGGGCTTGCTCAGCCGCGCACAACCAACCGAGGTTGTTGAACGGCGTGTGGTCCGTCACTCGCAGGCGAAGCGCTTCATACGCTGTTGCCGGGAAGTCGGCGGCGCACAGGGAAGTGCGCCATTCGAATCGCGTCACCATAGGCTCAGGCTGCCGTTGCTGTTACGGGTGGACGGGACGGTTTGCGCAGCGCATCCAGGCGCGAGCCGCTGTAGCGGGTTTCGCGGTAGAAGCGCCAGCGACCGAACAGGGTGTACACATTCATGATCCGGTTCTGCTCGGTATAGCCCATGCGCATGTGCAGCTTGAGCGCCGGGATGTTATGGAACTCGCAGACATCGACGACCTTGTCGCAACCCTGCGCAGCCATGGCTTTCCACAGCTCCAGTTGCAGGTCGACCGACAGCTCCGTGCCCCAGTAGGCACGGGCCAGTTCACCGCCGAATTCGAAGAACTCGCCGGGTTTCACCGGGAACAGGCAGCCGTAATAATGCCGGTCGAAATAGTCGCGCGAACTGCCCCAGATAAACGCCACCGCGTCGCCCTGATCGTCCACGTGCATGTGCCCGGTGTGCCCTTCGCTGGACAGCTCTGCCATGGTGCCGACGCGGTCGCCGAAGTAGCGCGCGAAAGCGCGGGCGTTGTCCGCCGTGATCTTCACCACCCGCAATGGCGGGTAGGGTTTGAGGTTGTGCGGCGGCACCGGGCTGACGAGGTCGCGCTCCATCCACAGCAGTTCCTGATGGGAAAAAATGCAGTGTTTCCATACTTTCTTGACCGTGGCAGCGAGTCCTTTCTGCCGCAGGTTTTCAGTCAGTTTGCTCAGCATGTTCATGGCATTGACTCCTGATGACGATGCATCGCGCGGCCACAGGCCGGCGCGGCGGAACATCAAAGGACGGCTCATGAAGCGCTCCAGCGAAGGGCGAACAGGGTTTGCCCCGGCAACTCGAACTGCACGCGACCGTCCTGGCAGGTAAACGGCGCGTCACGGCTGCGGTTGTCGGTACCGAAGTAGCGCAGGGCACCGTTGTTCAGCGGGCAGTTGGCGCCGCTCAAGTCGACACGCTGCATGCGCGTGCCTTTGTTCACCCCCAGAAGACCCCGTTGATCGTCACCGGCCATCGCCAGCACATCGACTTCGAAGGCATCGTTCTCCAGCCACAGCACTTGATTCAGCCAGTGTTGGGCAATGAATTGCTGCGCCAGGCCGACCGGTTTCAACTCGAAGTGTTGTTCATCGGTCGAGACCCGCAACATGCCCTTGGGGTACTGCGGCTCATCGGCGGCCTGAAACCAGTTGAGCATGCTCAGCAAGCCGTCCTGCGAGGCGTTGATCACCACCGACGCCCACCATAATGACGCGTAGTGAGTTTCCTGATCGTAGGGACTGAGGCTGGAGCCGCTGGACATGTTGGTCTGATCGAGCAGCAAGGCTTTGCGCGGCTGGCCTTGGCTGTCGAGGCCAACGAGGTCGGCGGCGCGGCGCACGCTGTCGCGGTAGACGCGTGTGGCGAGCAGGTCGCGGATCATCCATTCGTGCCACGCCAGCGCATCGACCTGATCACCGGATTCGCTGAGTAAGCGCCGCGCCCAATCGATCCCGCGCTTGGCCGCCGAGTTGTCGGCGAACGGTCCATTGACCAGCCGCGAACTGGCCGGCATGGCAATGCGCACGCCAGCCTTGGCATTCGCCGGATCGCTGCGCACCTGGCGGGCCATGCTGGCGAAAATCGCCTGATACTGCGCGTAGCTGGAATAGTTGAGGTTCGGCTCGTCGGCAAAACCGATGTAGTGCGTGCCTTTGCCACCGAGCTTGCGGGTGCTGGTCAGCCACGCGTCGAGGCCGCTGTTGCTCTGCACATCAGCGCGCAGATCAGCCTGACGCTGACTGCCAGCCAGCAAGGTGATGTCCTGCCGGATGCCGAAGCGATCCTGATAAATCTTGCGGAAGGCGTCTTCGAACTGCGGGTTCTTCGCCGTCACATCGACAAAGCTGTAGAAACTCGCAGCTGTCGGTTTCAGCGCATCGAGCGCGGCATGACTGGCCGCCGGCGGCATCACGTAGGGCAGGGCGATACCCAGATCCGGCGTGCGCCCGAGGACTTTATCGTGCAGGGTCAAGCGGGTTTGCCCGGCGTCTTCGCGCAACGGTTTCAGTTGCTGCGGATTCTGTGCAAACAGATTGGCCGTGCCGTCGAGCCAGAACGCTGCCTTGCCGCTGCCTTGCAAACGCAGACGCCAGACCTGTTCACGCTCACTGACGGGCAGGGCAATCTGATCGAACTGCCAATAAGCACGGTAGGGTTTGAGTGCCAATGTCAGTGGCTGATCATCGCCGACCCGCTGCGCCTGCAAGCTGCTGACGCCGCCATGAAACTTACCGGCCAGCACCGCGTGCTCACCCGGCGCGACCTTGAAATACAATTCGTCGCCGTTGTGAGTGTCGGCGCTGAAATGCACTTTCGCCGGAGCGAACAAAGCCACTGTGCGCTCGTCATGTTCAATTCGATAATTGCGGAAGCTGTAGCCGGGAATCTCCAGCCGATAACTGGCCGCACCGGGCAGCAACGGCCAGCTCTGATGGCCGCGAACTTCACTGGCCTTGATCAACCGATCGCCGGCCAGTTTGCCCTGACCGTCGAGCAGATACACATGCTCTTCATTGGCCTCGGCTTGCCACGCCGGCGTCCAGCGCACGGTCAGCGTGTCCGGGCGCTGCGCTTGCAGATACAGGCTGCCGTCGCGGATCTCGCCCCACCGCATCGACGTCGCCAAGGCGTCCAGCGACAGGCCGAGACCGAACAGCAGGGCCAGGCCTTTCATGCGGTTCTCCGGCGTTGCAGCATCAGCCACATCGGCGTGACGTCGCGGGGCAGGATGATCAGGACTTGCCAGAACGCAACGCCACTCAAACGGCAGTAAAGCACCAGCATCGCCACGGTCACGGCCAGATAGGCTATCGACGAAGCCGCCGCCGCGCCGACAATCCCGTAGGCCGGAATCAACACCAGGTTCAATGCCAGATTCAACAGCGCCCCCAGACCCATCAGCAATGACACCGTGCCGGGGCGATTCTTGCCGAGCAAGTCCAGCCGCAGAATGCTCGCGTAGCAAAGGCCCAACAGCCCCGGCAACAGCGCGAGCAGCGCCGGATACGCCGGTTGGTAAACCGCGCCGAACAGCGTGACAATCAGCCATTCGCCAATCACCGCCATGGTCAGGCATGCGCCGAGCATTACCGTGGCGGTCAGACGCAAGGCCAGCGGCGTGACCTTGTCCATGCCTTCATCCTGTTGCAGCAGGCGTTTCATCAGCGGCGTGGTCACCGCTTCCGGGACGATCAGCAGCAGTTCAGCGGCCGCGCTGGCCATCGCGTAATGACCGAGTGCGGTGCTGCCGAGCAGGGCGCCGATGAACAGATAATCCGAACGCAGAATCACCTGCTGGAACAGCAAGTCGGGATGACTGCGGGCGCTGTAGCGCAGCAGTTCGTTCTGGCTGGCGCGATCCCATTGCAGTTGCAACGGCTGTGCGCGTTTGAGCCACACCCAACCGGCCAGCACCACCAGGCTGATGCCGGCCAGCCAACTGATCAGCGCCGCTTCCAGGGCCGCGCTTTGCCACATCCAGAACAGCGCGACAAACAGCAACAGTGGCGCCAGAGATTCGATCAGGCGCAAGACATTGAACGCGACCACGCCACCGGAGGCGTTGTGCAGGGTCAGCAAACCGCTTTTCAATACGGTCAACGGCACTGCCAGCAGCAACAGCCACGCCAGCAACCCCAGCTGCAGGGTCACATCGAGTTCACTGCCGAACTCACGCACCAGCGCCACCACCAGCAAGGTCAATAACCCTGCCAGCAAACATCCGAACACCAACACCTGACTCAGCAATAAACCCATCGGCCGCTGCTGGGCGGCCTGATAGCCGACCGCCGAATTCAAGCCGCCACTGGTGGCTGCGCTGATCAAGTCCGGCAGGGTGCTGAGCAGGGCAAACAGCCCGCGTTCACTCGGCCCGAGAATCCGCGCCAGCAGCACATTGCGCAACAACCGCAAGGCGATCATCGCCAGTTTGGTGCCCATGCTCAGCGCCAGATGCTTGAGGTAGTTGCCTCGACTCATGGCCGTGCCCCGCGAAAGATCCGCCACGACAGCAGTTGCGGAATGCGTGCGGTGCGCTGGCTGACGCCGAATCGCGGCAGGTTCAGCGGATCACCTTCGCCGCGATAAATTCCGCTGGCGGTGCCGAGGGCGAACGGATAGTCGTGATCGGCAATCTGCTGGCGCACCCGGTCATCGTTGTCGCCGTTGGGGTAGCAATACACCGGCAGCGGCCGGTTGCAGCCGGTGTGCAAAGCGTCGCGGCTGCGGCTGATTTCTTCGCTCAGGCGCACATCGTCCAGGCCGGTGAGGATCGCGTGGCTCGCGCCGTGAGGGCCGAAGCGCACCAGGCCTGAAGCCTCCATCGCGCGCACTTGATGCCAGTCCAGTGCCTGCGGCAGGGATTCCTGCGGGCACTCGTCGGTCAGGCGTTCAAGCTCCTGCGGTGCAAGGGCTTTCAGGCTTTGCAGGTAATGCAGCAGCGCCAGGCTGCGGCGCTCGACGTCGATGTCGTCGAGCAGCACCGGCAGCGGGCGATGGATGGCATGCAGGTATTCGATCAAGTGCATCCGCGCCTTGTCGCCGTGGCTGCCCCACAGGGTTTCGCCGACGCTTTCCCACCAGAAACGCTGACGGCTGCCGATGAAATCGGTGGAGAGGAAAATGCTCGCCGGCACCTGATGTTTTTGCAGCAGCGGGAAGGCGTTGACGGCGTTGTCGCGCCAGCCGTCGTCGAAGGTCAGCGCCACCCGTGGGCGTTCGGAGCGCAACGAATTGGGCTGGAGAATTTCCATCAGCGGCACGCAATCGAAATGCTTGCGCAGCCACACCAGCAGGTGCTCGAAGGCTTTCGGCCCGATGCACAACTCGTTGCGGTGCGGCAGTTCGGCGGCGCGGTCGTTGGACAGCACCCGGTGCAGCATCAGAATCACCCCGGCGCCGTGCAACTGGTTGCGACCCACGGAGGAGTTGAGATAGAGCCAGCCACTGGTGCGTTTTATCAGTTGTTTGATCGCCACGGCTTCGTCCTCTTAACGGTTCTGTTCCGGGTTCCACTGGGCATACCGCTGGCCGCGCAGGAACTGCCACAAGCCAATACTCATCCCAGCGAGAGTGACCAGCAGAAACGCGGCGAGGCGGAAGGGTTTGGGCAAGCGGTGTTGCGAATCCAGCAGCCCGGCAATCGCGATGGCGTAGCCGAACAGTTGCGCGATCAGGGCGAGGCGATAGAAACCGTGGTCGCTCCACAGCCAGAAGGTACTCAGCAGCAATGGCAGCAGGAGGATCGGCGCGAGACGGCGGATCAGTTTGTGGCTGATCAGGGCAATCGAATACAGGCCATATTTCAGCGGATTGAGCAGCTCGCGGCGCTGGGCGAGGCTTTGCAGACCGCCGACGGTGACGCGCTGGCGACGGCGCAATTGCTTGTCCGCCTCATCGACGCCATGGTCGATCACCTGCGCCTCGGGTACATAGACAATGCGTTTGTGCGCGGCCGGCGCACAGGTGCTGATAAAGAAATCGTCGTTGACCTCCGCCGGCACGTTCTCGAACAACTCGCGGCGCAAGGCGAGCAGCGCGCCGTCGGCGGAGACCATGCAACCCGTGCGATTTTCCACCCGGCGCAGCCAGCCCTCGTAATGCCGATAGAGGCTGTCGCCCACGCTCAAGCCGCCACCCGTGACCGGAATCACCATGTGCCCGGCGCAGCCGCCAACGCTCGGATCATTCAGCGGCGCGAGCAGATAACCGAGGGTCTCGCGTGACCATTGGTTGTCGGCGTCGGTGAACACCAGGATGTCGCCGGTGCTCAAGGCCACGCCGGCATTCAGCGTCGCCGCTTTGCCCTGGCGCGGCAGGTCGAGCACGGTGATGCGCGGGTCGACGACCTTGTGCGCACAGGCCACGGTGTCATCGGTCGAGCCGTCGCTGGCGAGGATGATCTGCAGGGTGGCCGGTTGATAATCCTGCGCCAGCAACGTGCGCAACTTGTGCTCGATGTGCCGCGCCTCATTGTGCGCGGCAATCACGATGCTCACGTTCAGCGGCGGTGCCGGGGTGTGCCGCGAGGCAGGAAACAGCGGCGCCAGAACGGTCAGCAGCAGCGGATAGCCGAGGTAGGCGTAAACCGGCAGCAACAGGCACATCCAGAAAATGAATTCAGCCACGGGCGGGCCTCCTGGCATTCCAATGACACAGACTCAGAATGAAAGCAGCGCCGGCCAGATGCAGACGCAGCCAGTGCAGCCCCCAGAGTTGCAAGGTCAGGCAGGCGTTACGGTGCTTGGCGCTCTGCCGCACGCTGAGCACCAGACCCGGCGCCAGGGTCAGCAGCACCATGATGACCGCGTGATGGGGAAGGCCGTCGAACAGGGCAGAGATCGCCAGAAAATCGAGAATCCAGACCAGAATCGATAGCATCGGAAAACGCAGCAGACGCAGGCTGAACCCATGGCTGCGCAACAGTTGCAGATGACTGCCCTGGCGCCAGAGCTCCTTGCCCATCCACTCCTGCCAGTTCATTTCGTAGCCCCAATGCAACGCGACGCTTTCATTGACTGACAGCAGCCGGGCACCGTGTTCGCGCAAGCGCAGGGTGAACTCCTTGTCTTCGCCGGTGCGCAGGGTTTCATTGAAGCCGCCGACCTTGTCGAACCAGCGCCGCAACATCAGCAGATTGGAACTGGGCAACCAGTCGACCACGTTGCTGGTGTGGTTGGACGGGCGCAAAGTGCGGCGCTGCCAGGCGGTGGCGTACCACGGCGCTTCAGCGGGGGTGTGCAGATCGAGGCCAAAGACGTCGGCCTGGCCGCTGCCCTCGATGTCGAACAATGGGCGCAACCAGTCTTCCGGCATTTCAATGTCGGCGTCGATGAATGCCAGCCATTCACCGGTGGCGATGGCGCTGCCGCGATTGCGCAGGGCGCCGATCAACAGGCCCGGCAGCACCAGCACCTGCGCGCCGAACTGGCGGGCAATGTGCGGGCCTTCATCGGTCGAACCGTTGTCGACCACGATCAGCTCGCACTCGATATCGGCGGCGTGCGCGGCTTTTTGCGCGGCGAGCAAGGTGCGGCCAATGTGCCGGGCCTCGTTGAACATCGGAATGACGATGCTGATGCGGCTCATGCCCTGGCCTCCGTGGTCAGTGGTGCCTGTTCGGCTTTCAGGCGCAGGACGCTGGTCAACGCGAGCATGACCCACACGTATTTCTGGTTCGGCGCACTGAGGAACATCAAGAACAGCGTCAGCGACAGCAAACTCACGCCCAGGTGCGTCATCAGATCTGTCTGATACGAATTGCCGCGCAGCATCCACGCGGCGCGGGCGCGAATCAGGTTGTACAGGCCGAGGCCGAGCATGCCGACGAACAACAGCCCGGCCGGCACCCCGAGTTCGCTGAAGATTTCCAGATAGGTGTTGTGCGCTCGGCGATACAGGTCACCGATCTTGCGGTTGGCCGAGAACGCCTTGGCGTAACCGGTGGTCGCGTAGTGCAGCGGGAAGGTGCCGGGGCCGGAGCCCAGCAGCGGGTTCTCGCGGATCATCTGGCTGCCGACCACGATGTACGACGCGCGGCGGCCAAGGGATTCGTCCTGCGCTTTGGACCCGGCGCTGAGAATGCTCAGGGACTGGATGCGCGCCATGTAGCCGGCAGGCATTGCGTAGATCGCCAGCGGAATCACGATGGCTGCACCGAGCATGGCGAAACCCAGATGCCGTGGACGAATCCGGGTCAGTTGCGTGCGGTAATGCCAGCAGCCGATCAGCAGACTCACGGCCAGCACCACCAGACCCGAACGTGATTCGGTTTTGGTCATTCCGCCCAACAGCAGCAGGCAGCAACCGCCCCAAAACAAGCGGTGCAACAGGTTCGGGCTGCGGATCACCAGCAGCAGAGCCATCGGTACTGCGAAGGCGATCAGCATGGCGAACGCGTTGGGGTCTTCGAGCAGGCCGGCGGCGCGCCCCTGATCCTGGAATTTTGCGGAAAACATCGCCATCGCACAGGTGGTGCTGACCGCGAGGGTGACGAGGCGGGCGAACAGGTCGAGGTTGAGTTCGCGGCCGATCAACAGGGTGATGACAAACAGGATCAGACCGACGCTGAGCTCGCGCAGATGGCCGAGGGACATGCCCATGTCATCGGTATTGAGCAGGCTCAGGAAGTACAGAACCATGAACCACACCAGACAGCGCCAGATATTGCTGCGCAGGCGCTGCGAAGGAATCTGGTGCAGCGCCAGTTGCAGCATCAGAATCACGGCCAACGCTGCGCCGAGCAGCTTGCTGCCGGACAGTGGACTGTCCTTGAAGAAACCTTCGAACGGCACCAGCGCGACAATCCCGAGAAGGCCCCAGGTTGGCTTGCGGTACAGCACCGCAAAACCGACCAGGCCGAGCACCGCTCCCGGCGCCAGATACGGGTAAGGGCTGGCCAGCAAAGCGATGCAGACCAGACCGAGCAAACTGACAATCGAGAGCGGGAAAATCATGCGCGTGCCTCCCGTGCCGTGCGGATGTACAGCTGCGACCAGCGTTCGGCCAACGCCTTGAGGTCGTAGCGATCCTGTTGCGTGCGTTTTGCGTTGTCGCGCAGTTGCCGGGCCAGTTTCGGCTCGCTCAGCAAGGTGTCGAGCTGGCGGGCGAGGGCGGCGGTGTCGGTGGGCGCGGCGAGCAAGCCGTTATGACGGTCTTGCAGCACATCGGGAATCCCGCCCACGCCGAACGCCACCACCGGCACGCCGGCCTGCATCGCTTCGAGCAGAATCATCGGCGTGCCCTCGGTGCGCGAGCTGATCACCAGCGCATCGAGTTGCTGCCACCACGGTTGCATGGCGATCTGGTAACCCGGCAAACGAATGCGCTCCTGCAAACCGGCGTTATCGATGCGCGCCTGCAACACCTCGCGTTCCGGGCCGTCACCGAGCATCACCGCATCCAGTTGCGGATGCTGATGACACAGCGGGATCAGCGCATCGAGAAACAGATCCGGACCTTTTTCACTGCTCAAACGACCGACGTAACCGGCCAGCCAGCGCCGCCGGTCCGCGTCCGGCACCATGGCCGCCGCCGCCGGCAGACCGTTGGGAATCACCTGCAACTTCTCCGCGCGGACGCTGGCCTGACGGTGCAGCGCGGCGATGCTTTCCGCCACGCACACCACCCGGTCCACCGACGCCGTGCGGCACAGTTGCAGGCTGAGCCAGGTGTAGAACTGCTGCTTGCGACTGCGCGGGGTAAACCCGTGTTGGGTAATCACCAGTGGCAGGCGCAGCAGCGTCGCGCCGATCCAGCCGAACAACAGCCCTTTGAAATTGTGCGTGTTGATCAGCGGCTGTTCCCTGCGCCGTTGCCGCAAGTGCCGGAGCAACTCTCCCAGCCCGGCACAGCCGCGGCAGTCGACCCCGGCCGCGCGAAAGCGCGCGATCAGTTCTGGCGGCGCGTCGAGGAACAGCACCTGATGCTGCCCCGGCGTCGCCAGACAATGATCCAGCAACATCCGCTCGGCCCCATAGAAGCCGCCGCTGCTGAGCAAATGAATGATCGGCAGCGCGGCGTTCGGGGAGGGGGCGCTGTTCAATTGCGCACCCAGTGCAGGAAGCTCGGTACCGTCCAGTTCTTGTGCGGATTGTTCGGCAGCGCGTTCAGGTCGTTGATCACCAACAGCACCGGCACGCCCAGTTCATGGCTGATTTGCGCCGGGTGCTTGAAGCGGTGATCGAAGAACTCACGCACGTAGACCAGGGCAATCGCCAACAGCAGACCGGTGAGCAGGCCGAACGGAATGATCAGGCCCGGTTTCGGGAACGCCGCTTCAGTAGGCTCGAACGGCGGGCTGAGTACCCGGGCGTTGGACAGATCATCGTTGAGCGAACGCGTGGTGCTGCTTTCGGCAAAGCGCTGGGCGTAGGTCGAGAACGCGGCGTGCAGCGCGTCGATCTCGGTGTCCATCTGCCGCAGCTTGCTCTGGGTCTGCTGCAACTCGTGGATGCGGTTCTTGAACTCGGCGATGCGCGCGGTTTTCTGGTCGATCACCTGCTTGACCACCGTCAGATCGTTGGTGCGTTCCTGAATGCGATTGCTCACCACTTTGAGGAATTGCTGGCGGGTGCGGGCGATTTGCTCGCGGGTCAGCAACATCGGTTCGCTGCCCGGCTGGAACACCGCCAGGTCGTTCATGTAGCGGCTGACCTGAGTGGTCAGTTGCTCGCCAAGCTGTTTGATTTCCCGATCCTCGAACGCCACGTTGTCGACGGTGGTGGTGAAGGTGTAGGGGAAGGTGTAGTCGTTGAGCTTGTTATTGCTCGCGGCGGCGAGGCTGGTTTTCAGGTATTCGAGCCAGCGCTGGCTCTGCAACAGGCGATCCTGATACAGGTTCAGGGCTTGTTCTTCGGTGTTGATCGCGTTGAGGCGGAAGGTGATTTCCTCCTTCGGATCAGACGCGCCCACGCTTTCGAGCAAGGCCTGACGGTTACCTTCAAGGCCATCGAGGCGCACTTGATAGAGCTGTTTTTTCGACTCATAGAAGGACTGCGGCAGGTCAATCGATTGCAAGGCCTGACGGCTCACCAGGTAGTTCTGCAGCAGGGCACTGACAAACGTCGTGCCTTGGTGCGGATCGGGGAAGCTGTAGACAATCGAGATCACGTTGGAGCCCGGCAGAGTCTCGATTTTCAGGCTGTCGATGGCCTGCTGGGTCAGGGCATCGAGCGCGGTGTCGCGCACCGGATCGGTTTCAAGCCCAAGCACATTGCGCACCGGGTTGATCACGTACTGGCGCAGTGGCGAACTGACGTATCGACTGAACGGCTCGGCCACCAGTTTGCTGAACATGCCCGGCGAAGGTGTGTACTCACCCTTGTCGCGCAGTTCGCTGATGGTCTGGCGAATCAGCGCCGGCGAACGGAGGATGTTGCTCTCGGTTTCCATGTCCGCCAGTGACGGCGGAATGAACGTGGCGTTGTCCACCGTGAGCGACGTGGTGGCGTCACCCTGGGAGAGTTTTTTCGACTGGACGATGACCTGCGCGGTGATATCGAAGCTCTGTTTGAGCACCAGCGGCAGCAGCAGGGCGATCACTGCAAAGATCAGGAAGACCCGTTTCACCATTTGCTTGTTGGCGAAGAAGATCCTGAAGAACTCGTGCAGGTAGTTTTCCTTTGGGTTCATGGCGGTCACCTGAGCGTTAGTTGCTGTCGCTGTCTTTGTTGTCGACGCGGTAGCCGAAGCTGAACCCGACGCCCTGGAACAGCACCACGTCGGCCAGTTGGCGAGCGAGTTCGCCGGCGCTGGCCAGTTTGGTTTTCGGCACATAGAGCATGTCGTCCGGCTGCAGGTAGGCGATTTGCGGCGCCTCGCCTGACAGGGCCTTCTCGACGTCGTAACGCACCGCCTGCACCTGATTGCCGTTGCGGCGCATGATCACCACCGAATCAAGACGTGCCTTGACGTTGGTGCCACGGGCCAGGGTCAGTGCTTCAAGCACTGACACCGGGCGACGGATCGGGTAGGAGCCCGGCTGGCCGACTTCGCCCAGCACGTAGATTTCGTTGCCGGCGGTGGACTTGAGCAGCACGTCCACGGTCATCCGGCCCGGCAGTTGCGCGTACTTTTTGTTGAGGAACGTTTCCAGTTGATTGACGGTCATGCCTTGCAGCGGCACTGCGCCGATTTCCGGGAAACTCGCGTAGCCGTCGGTGCCGACGGTGATCTCGCGGCTCATGCCGGTGGCCGGGTGGTTCAGCGCGTTTTTCAGGTTCTGCTCATTGGTCAGCGGGCTGATGATCTGCACGGTCAGCTGGTTGCGGTTGGGCTGGAACAGTTGCTTGCGCTGATAGGCGCGCTGGATTTCTTCGCGGGCTTGATCGCTGGTCAGCCCGGCGATCTTCACCGAGGTGTTGGCGCCCGGCAGTTCGATGGTGCCGTCCGGCAGCACCAGTTGGTTGCCGTTGAGCTGGCTGGCGGCGGTGAAGTTCAGGCCGATCTGGTCACCCGACTGCACGCGATAAGCGTCCGAGCCGCTGGTACTGATGTGGAAGATCACGTCCAGCACATCCTGCGGGCGCAGGGTCTGCTCGACCTTGGGCATATCCGTCGCCTGCGCGTTGGCCGGGCTGGCGGTGAGGATATTCACCGGCATGTTCTGGGTGTCGGAGGTGCTGGAGCAACCCGCAAGCGGCAGCAACAGCAGGACAAGCATTTTGGCGTTCATGGCGTCATCCTTCGCGTTCGCTTACAGGTTTTTGTAAAGCCATTTGGGCATGTAGTACTTGCGCCGGTTGAACACGCTGCCGACCACTTTCGCCCCGGCCTGGGTCAGGCGTTGCACGGCGGCCTGGGCGACTTCCCAGCGGGTGTCTTCGGCGCGCACGACAAACACCACGCCATCGACCTGCGTACTGATTACCAGGGTGTCGGCGGCGGAATACACCGCGTCGCCGTCAATCACCACGAAGCGGTACTGACTGCCCAATTGATCGAGCAACGGGCTCAGGCGCTCGGCGGTCAGGTGCTCCATGGTGCGGATCGGCCGACCGTTGGGCAGGACGTGGAAGGGCAGGCTCGACACCTGCACCACGCAGTCCTGCAACAACGGCGGGTTGTCCGGGCTGAACAGCAAGTCACGCAGGCCGCGCTCCTTGTTCAGGTTCAACTGCTGGGTAAGGTTGTTCGCCGACTGACTGGCGTCGACCAGCAGCACCTGGCCGCTGCTCATTTGCGCCAGTTGGCTGGCCAGTGCCAGGGCGCTGGTGGTCGTGCCCGCGCCGGGGTTGGCGGCGGTCAGGAACAGGATGCGCAGATCAAGATCCAGTACGGTCGACGTCAGGTTCGATTCGCTGGGGCTGGCGATGCTCAGGCTTTTACTGGTTGAACCGTCCATTAGCTTGCTCCGTGGCCGCTGAATACTTTGAAGGGGGTTTTCAACAGAATCTTCAGATCAAGCAAAAGGCTCTGCTCGGCGATATAGCTGAGGTCCAACTCAACGCGCTGGTCGAAGTCGATATTGCTGCGCCCGGAGATCTGCCACAGGCCGGTCATGCCGGGGTAGATCGCCAGACGCGCAAGGTGGTTGTCCTTGTAGCGGTAGGCGTTGAACGAGGTCGGGCGAGGGCCGACCAGGCGCATGTCGCCGGTCACTACGTTGATCAGGTTGGGCAATTCGTCGAGGCTGGTACGGCGCAGGAAACCACCGATGCCAGTGATGCGAGGGTCCCTGTCGATCTTGAAGTCGATGGCGTCGACCCCGTGTTTGTTGAGGTGACGCAGCGACTCTTTGAGTTCTTCGGCGTTAGCCACCATTGTGCGGAACTTGTACATGCCGAACTTGCGGCCGCGATAACCGGTGCGCTTCTGCACGAACATCACCGGACCTTTGCTGGTCAACTTGATGGCCAGCGCGAGGCCCAGCAACAGCGGCGAAATCAGCAGCAGAATCAGCAGCGCACCCAGGCAGGCGAGCACGCGATTGGTGCGCGACAGTGTCCACGGCCGGCCGCCTTCACGGCCGGTGAACCAGCCGCGACCTTGCATGTGGATCGCTGCGTCCAGACGCATTCGATGCTCGGGGTCAACGCGCTTGTCACGGCGCATCTGTTGAATCGGCACACTTTTCTCATGTCCAGTCATGGGGTCCTCCACATGAATTCAGCCGCGAGCGGCGCGTGGGCGATAGGCAGTCGGGTAGTAATCGCGAAACCAGGCGATAAAGCGCCCGAGCCCTTCATCCAGTTCTATCCGGGGCTGGAAACCGGTGGCGTGGGCCAGATCGCTGGCCTCGGCGCAGGTGTTGAGTACGTCGCCCGGTTGCAGGGGCAGCAGCTCGACAATGGCTTTCTGGCCGAGGTGTTTTTCCAGCAGGGCGAGATAGGTTTTCAGTTCCACCGGGTGCTGCCCACCGATGTTGAACAGCCGCCACGGCGCCATGCTGCTGGCCGGGTCGGGTTGTTCCCGATCCCACTGTGGCTGCGCCTGCGGCGGCTGAGCGATAAGGCGGGCGATGCTTTCGACGATGTCGTCGACGTAGGTGAAATCGCGTTGGTGCTCGCCGTAGTTGAACAGCTTCAGCGGTTCGCCTTCGCTGATCGCGCGGGCGAACTGGATCGGCGACATGTCTGGCCGGCCCCAAGGGCCGTAGACGGTGAAAAACCGCAGCCCGGTGCAGGGGATGCCGAACAGGTGGCTGTAACTGTGGGCCATCAGTTCATTGGCTTTCTTGGTCGCGGCGTACAGTGACAGTGGATGGTTGACGCCATCCTTCACCGAGTAGGGCGTGTGCTGGTTGGCGCCATACACCGAACTCGACGAGGCGTAGATCAGATGCTCGATCGGGTGATGCCGGCAGCTTTCGAGGATGTTCAGAAAGCCGTTGAGATTGCTGTCCAGGTACGCCCGCGGATTCTCCAGCGAGTAGCGCACCCCGGCCTGCGCCGCGAGGTGGATCACCACTTGCGGACGTTCGCGGGCAAACAGGGCTTCGATGGTCGACGTATCGGCAAGGTCAACCTTGGCGAGCTGGAAATCGCCGACCTGTGCGCGCACCCACTGCACGCGGTCGTGCTTGAGCTGCGGGTCGTAATAGGCGTTGAAATTGTCCAGGCCGACCACGGCGTGGCCGTCGCGCATCAGCCGCAACACGCAATGGGCACCAATGAAACCGGCCGCACCGGTGACCAGAATCTTCATGGCCGCAGCCCTTCGGGGGCGATGTGGCGCAGGCCGATGCCGCTGTAATGCAGGCCGGCGGCGGCCACTTGTTCCGGGTTGTAGAGATTGCGACCGTCGATGATCACCCGCGAGCGCAGCTTGCTGGCGAGCAACTCGAAATCGACCACCCGAAAGTTTTTCCATTCGGTGCAGATCACCAGGGCATCGGCATCTTCCAGGGTGTCGTCGCGGGTCGCGCACAGGTGCAAGTCATTGCGATAGCCGTAGAGACGCCGGCACTCGGACATCGCCTCCGGATCGTAGGCCTGCACGCTGGCGCCTTCGGCCCACAGGGCGTCCATCAAGTAGCGGCTGGGCGCTTCGCGCATGTCATCGGTGTTCGGTTTGAACGCCAGGCCCCAGATCGCGATGGATTTGCCGGCCAGGCCTTGGGGGAATTGCGCTTTCAGTTTGCTGAAGAGGATGTGGCGCTGGCTGTCGTTGACGTCGGTGACGCTGCGCAGCAGTTTCAGCGGCATGCCGTTGTGTTCGGCGGTGTGCAGCAGGGCGCGCAGGTCCTTGGGAAAGCATGAGCCACCGAAGCCGCAGCCCGGATAGATGAAGTGGTAACCGATGCGCGGGTCGGAGCCGATACCTTTGCGCACCGCTTCGATGTCGGCGCCGAGCAGTTCGGTGAGGTTGGCCAGTTCGTTCATGAAACTGATGCGCGTGGCGAGCATCGCATTGGCGGCGTACTTGGTCAGTTCGGCGCTACGGTTATCCATGAACATCAGTTTTTCGTGGTTGCGGCAGAACGGCGCGTACAGCTCGCTCATCTGCTCGCGGGCCGCGTCGTCGTGGGTACCGACGATGATCCGGTCCGGGCGCATGCAGTCGGCGAGTGCGCTGCCTTCCTTGAGAAATTCGGGGTTGGAGACCACGCGGACTTTCAAGTCGATCTTGCCGCGCCGCAGCAGTTCGCTATTGGCTGTGGCCAGCACTTGATCCGCCGTGCCGACCGGCACCGTCGATTTGATGATCAGGGTGCGATCAGCCTCCATGAAACTGGCGATCTGGCGAGCGACATTGAGCACGTGGCTGAGGTCAGCGGAGCCGTCCTCGTCCGCTGGCGTACCGACGGCGATGAAGATCAGCCCGGCATGTTCGACGGCGTCGCTGGCCTGGGTGCTGAATAACAGACGGCCCGCCTTGATGTTTTCTTCGAGGGTACTCGACAAGCCCGGTTCGCTAATTGGCGGCACGGCTTGTTGCAGTTGTTTAATCTTGTTCGGGTCAATATCGACACATAAAACCCTATGTCCGACATCTGCAAGTGCAGCGGCTTGTATAAGTCCAACATAGCCGGTGCCAAATACGCTTACGTCCATCTGCGCACCCTCGAAAGAGCGAAAATTAAAAGTTCGGAAGAAAACTGTAAAAGGGGTATAGCGCAGTGTCTGGAAAGCGTGTCAGCAAAATGACATGTTGCATCTGTATAACAGTTGAGCCTTTTTTGGCGATTGGCCATCAAGTCATTGCTGCGATTGAATTTGTTCCCGTTCTGCAGATTTGTTCAGATTCAAAATAAGCGATAAACGGTCGTAAGCCTTTAATTTAGAGGCTTCTGGCGCGAGGTGTGTGTCAGATTTGAGTCACCGGTTTTTTGACGCTTCGCAGAAAAAACAGTCAATTCTTGCGCTTTGATGGCCGGGTGCTAGTGTCAGATTTTGACCGACAAACCTTTGACTCGCAGCCGTTTTGCGCGACCGGAATCGCCATGTTCAAATATGCCAAAGACGTGCTTTTAATTGTTTATCTGCTTCTTTATTCCGAATATTACATTGATCGGTTAAATGCTATCGGCCTCGGTTTTTCTGTACTTCTTTTTGGCGCGATGTTTTTGGCGCTAACGTGGGCGTTATATTTAACGGCCTATATCCGGCAAACACTCATTCGGCATTTATTCGCATTGGCCATGTTTGCCTCGGCGGTGTTTTTTGATGTCTACACCCGCGTCACCGCGGATTATCTGAGCTACAGCAGCTTTGTCTCGCTGGTGTATTCCGGTGGCTTCATTCAGGAAGCGGCGTTCCAGTACCGCGACGCGATCATCCATGGCGCGCTCAGCGGTCTGTTGCTGCTGTTCGGCATCGGGCTCAAACCCCGGCATGCCATTGGGGTGCCGAACGCCTTGCGCGTGGCCGCGCCTGTGTGCGGCGTGCTGCTGCTCAGTGCCGTGCTGTTTTTACGCGCGGGTGAGGGCGCCCGGGGCCTGCCGATCATGTACACGCCGTTGGCGTACCTGAACCTGTTTGCCTACGAAGCGCTGCACAACACGGTCGGCCCGCGGGAACCGGTGACCCTCGCGCGAAATACGCCAGCGGTCGATCACGACATCGTGCTGATCATCGATGAGAGCATCTCCGGCAACTACCTGGACATCAACGCGCCGTTCGGCGTGCACAGCAACCTCAAGCAGGCGCCGCCGGGCGTCGATATCTTCAATTACGGCTACGCCGCGTCCATCGCCAATTGCAGCGCCGACACCAATGTCACCCTGCGCTACGGCGGCACCCGCACCGATTACATGCGGATCAACAGCACCCTGCCGTCGATCTGGCAATACGCGAAAAAGGCCGGACTGCGCACGGTGTACATTGATGCCCAACGCACGGCGGGCAATTTGCAGAACCTGATGACCGACACCGAGAAAAAGGACATCGACGAGTTCGTGCAATTCGGCCAGACCAGCGTGCGCGATCGCGACATGGCTGCGGCGGCGAAGCTGATCGAACTGCTCAACGACGATAAGCCCGAACTGATTCTGATCAACAAGGTGGGCGCGCATTTCCCGGTGCACGACAAATACCCCGATGCCTTTATGGCGTATCGCCCGACATTGCCACGCGGGCAGTTCACCGAAGTGGCCGACACCGGCGAGCGCACCGGTTTCAATGGTCAGCCGGATGACTGGGTGCTGTACCGCAACGCCTACAAGAACACGCTGCTGTGGAATGTCGGTGAGTTTTTCGCGCGGGTGTTCGCCCAGGCCAATCTGAACAATGCGCTGCTGATCTACACCTCGGATCACGGTCAGGATCTTCATGAACGCGGCAATCCTGGGCTCAATACCCACTGCGGCGGCGATCCGGTCGAGGAAGAAGGGCTGGTGCCACTGGTGGTGATTCAGGGCAGCGCGTTGAAGACCGTTGACTGGTCGGCGCAACTGGCAGCCAACAAGGACCGCTCCAGCCACTACAACATCTTCCCGACGCTGTTGCAGTTGATGGGCTACGACCTGGCGGGGATCGAGTCGGTGTATGGCAAACCGCTGAGCGTGCCGACGCTGGATGAATTCACTTTCAACTACCGCTTCAATGCGCGACTCGGTGCCACACCTGAGTGGAAACGCATTGATCTGGGGAGCATCGTGACGCCGGCGCAAGCGCCGGCGAGTGTGGCGGCGGGGCAGTGATTTTCGCGTTGGTCTGCTGGCCTCATCGCTGGCTTGCCCGCGATGAGGCCGTTGAGTGCACCGGAAGATTCTGAGCTGTCACCGGCATCCGCTATCCTTGCCACACACTGACCGATCAGGTGGCGGCATGCTGCGCGTTGAAAACGTCTTCAAAAGCTATCTCACTCCCCAAGGGCCCTTGCCGGTGCTGCAAGGCGTGGACCTGACGCTGGAGGCCGGCAGCAGCGTCGCGTTGATGGGCGAATCCGGCAGTGGCAAAAGCACGTTGCTGCATCTGGTCGCCGGCCTCGACAAGGTCGATAGCGGCAGCATCCACAGCGGCGAGCATCGCCTGGAAGCCATGAACGAAGCGCAACTGGCGAACTGGCGGCGCACTGAAATCGGTCTGGTGTTTCAGCAGTTCAACCTGATCGGCAGCTTGCGGGTCGAGGACAATCTGGCGTTTCAGGCACGTTTGGCGGGGCGCCACGAGCCGCGTTGGCAGGCGCATCTGGTGCAGCGTCTGGGGCTGGGCGATCTGCTCAAGCGCTATCCCGAACAACTCTCCGGCGGTCAGCAACAGCGGGTGGCTCTGGCCCGGGCGCTGGCCTCAAAGCCAAGATTATTGCTGGCCGACGAGCCCACCGGCAGCCTTGATGAAGCCACCAGTGATGAAGTGCTGAAACTGTTGCTGGAACTGCTTGATGACACGCCGACCACGCTATTGATGGTGACCCACAGCCCACGAGTGGCGGCGCGGCTGGCACAGCGTGTGGTGCTGTCCAGCGGACGTCTGACGTGAACGTTTTCTGGCAGGCCCTGCGCGCGTTGCTCAGTCATTGGCGGCGGCATCCGGTGCAGTTTTTCAGTGTGCTGACCGGGTTGTGGCTGGCCACCAGTTTGTTGACCGGCGTCGAAGCGTTGAACAGTCAGGCGCGGGACAGCTACGCCCGGGCCAGCCAGCTGATCGGCGGCGAACCTCAGGCCAGCCTCAGCACGGCGAGCGGTGCGACGTTCAGCCAGCAATGGTTCGTCGATCTGCGCCGCCAGGGCTGGCCAGTGTCGCCAATGCTGCAGGGCCGCCTGGCTCTCAAGGGGCATGACAATCAGCGCCTGCAATTGATCGGCATCGAGCCGGTGTCGCTGCCCGCCGACTCTGCCGTGGCCGGGCAAGCGCTGCCCATCGAACGCATCGTCGAATTCTTCACGCCGCCGGGCAGCACGTGGATTTCCCCCGACACCTTGCAGGCGCTGAACCTGCGCGAAGGCGCGACGCCGACAACGGTCAACGGCCTGAAACTGCCGCCGTTTCAGGCACAAAAAGACATGGCGCCGGGCGTGTTGCTGGTGGACATCGGTGTCGCGCAAACCCTGCTTGAACAACCCGGACAGCTGTCGCGATTGTTGCTGCCCAAGGATTTTCACCGCGAGTTACCGGCCAGTTTCAAAGGCCGGTTGCAGCTCAAGAGCGGTGGCGAGGAAAACAATCTCGCGCGCCTGACCGAGAGCTTTCATCTCAATCTGGATGCCTTGGGATTTCTCTCCTTCGTGGTCGGATTGTTCATTGTTCACGCTGCTATCGGCCTGGCGCTGGAGCAACGTCGAGGCTTGCTGCGCACTTTGCGCGCCTGCGGTGTCAGTGCGCGGATGTTGATCGTGTGTCTGGTGGTTGAGCTGGGTGTGTTGGCGCTGATTGGCGGACTGCTCGGCGTCATCAGCGGCTACTGGCTGGCCAGCGTCTTGCTGCCGGATGTCGCGGCGAGCCTGCGCGGTTTGTATGGCGCCGAGGTGGCGGGGCAGTTGCGCCTGAGCCCCTGGTGGTGGCTCAGCGGCATCGGGCTGAGTCTGTCTGGCGCCTTGCTCGCCGGTGCCAATAGCCTGCTGCGGGCGGCGCGGTTGCCGTTGTTGGCCGTGGCCGATCCGCAAGCCTGGCATCAGCAATATGCGCGCTGGCTGCGGCGTCAAGGCTGGCTGGCGGCGACGTTGGGACTGATGGCGTTGGCGGCGTTGGTCTGGGGCAACAGCCTCGCCAGTGGCTTTGTGTTGATGGCCGGGCTGCTGCTCGGCGCCGCGCTGGCGTTGCCGGTGTTGCTCAGCGCGATACTCAATCAACTGCTCGGGCGCAGTCGTTCGGTGCTCGGCCAATGGTTTCTCGCCGACTGCCGTCAGCAACTGCCGGCGCTGAGTCTGGCGCTGATGGCGTTGCTTCTGGCCCTCGCCGCCAACATTGGTGCCGGCAGCATGACCGCCGGTTTTCGCCAGACCTTCAATGAGTGGCTCGAGCAGCGCCTCAGCGCCGAGCTCTACATCAATCCGAGCAACCCGGCGCAGGCCCGCGAAATGCATGCCTGGCTCAGGCAGCAAGGCCATGTCGCGGCGGTGCTGCCCAACTGGCAAGTCGAGGTGACGTTGCAGGGCTGGCCGGCGGAGGTGTTCGGGATCGTCGACCATGCACATTATCGTCAGCATTGGCCGCTGCTCGAATCGGTGAGCGGTGATCCGTGGGCGCATCTGGCGACGGACGATGCGGTGATGCTTAGCGAACAAATCGCGCGGCGGTTGCAGGTGCACGCAGGCGAGCATCTGACGATTCCGACACCAAATGGCCCGTGGTCGCCGCGCATCGTCGGCATATACGCCGACTACGGCAATCCCAAAGGCCATCTGCTGGTCAACGTCAATCACCTGCTGCGCGGCTGGCCGCAACTGACGCCAAATCGCTTCAACCTGCGCATCGAACCGCAAAACATTCCGGCATTGTTGAGCGCGTTGCAGGCGCGGTTTCAGGTCGATGACAGCCGCATTGTCGATCAGGCGCGGCTCAAGGGCTGGTCGGTGCAGGTGTTCGAACGCACCTTTGCCGCCACGGCAGCGCTGAACAGCCTGACCCTCGCGGTCGCCGGCGTCGCGCTGTTCATCAGCCTGCTGACCCAAAGCCAGAGCCGCCTCGGCCAACTCGCTCCGCTGTGGGCGCTGGGCGTGACGCGCAAGCAATTGATGCTGCTCAATCTCGGCCAGACCTGGTTGCTGGCGGTGCTGACGCTGGTATTGGCGTTGCCGCTGGGGATCGCGCTGGCGTGGTGCCTGGATGCGGTGATCAATGTGCAGGCATTCGGCTGGCGACTGCCGTTGCGGGTCTTCCCGTGGCAATTGTTGCAGTTGATGGGGCTGGCGCTGCTGGCGACTTTGCTGGCCTCGGCGTGGCCGCTGTATTCGCTGCACCGCACGCAACCGGCGGACTTGCTGAGGACCTTTGCCCATGAGGATTAGCCGGGTGCTGTTGCTGGTTGCGCTGTTGCTCGGCGGTTGCGATCAACCCGCGCCTGAGCAAAAGGGCTTCGCGGGCATGGGCGATCAGGCATTGGCGTACACGCCGGTGGTGCAAGGGCGCGTGTTCAGTTTTCCGGCCGATCACGGCGCGCATGATGGTTTTCGTATCGAGTGGTGGTACGTCACTGCCAATCTGAAGGATCAACAGGGCAACCAATTCGGTGTGCAATGGACCTTGTTTCGCAGTGCGCTCAAGCCGCTGGCAGAGCAGGCCGGCTGGGCCAATCAGACGATCTGGCTGGGGCATGCGGCGGTGACTTCGAGCACCGTGCATCACGCCGCCGAACGCTATGCGCGGGGCGGTGTGGGACAGGCGGGCGTGCGCCTGGCGCCGTTCGAAGCGTGGATCGACGATTGGCGGTTTGCCAGTCAGGCGCAAGATCCGTTGAGCGACTTGCAACTCAGTGCTCGCGACAACGACTTCGCCTATCAACTGCATCTCACTGCCAGCCGTCCGCTGGTGTTGCAGGGCGACAAGGGTTTTAGCCAGAAATCCGAAGAGGGGCAGGCGTCGTATTACTACAGTCAGCCGTTTTTCCAGGCCAGCGGCACCCTGCAGATCGACGGTCAAAGCTATAACGTCAGCGGCCCGGCGTGGCTTGATCGCGAATGGAGCAGCCAGCCGCTGACCGCCAATCAAACCGGATGGGACTGGTTTTCCCTGCACTTGGACAGCGGCGAACACGTCATGCTCTACCGCATGCGCCAGAAGGACGGCGCGCCGTATCTGACTGGTACCTGGATCTCGGCCGACGGCCAGACGCAGACGCTGGGCAGTTCGCAGATCCAGCTGACGCCACAAGACACCGCGGACGTCGCCGGGCGCAAAATGCCGATCCGCTGGTTGATCAGCATCCCTCACAAACACCTCGACGTTCGGATCAACGCCCTCAACCCAAAGGCGTGGATGAACCTGCGTATCCCTTACTGGGAAGGTCCGGTGAACATCAGCGGCAGCCATCCGGGCCAGGGCTACCTGGAAATGACCGGCTATTGAGGGCAAACACACACACTCTGTGGGAGCGGGCTTGCTCGCGAAGGCGTCATCCCCCGATGGCCTCAGTCGCTCCACCACCGATCAAACGCCCGGAACTCTCTTTGCTCCCGCGCTTTCTACCAACAAATCGACCATTTCCGAGAGTCCTTCCATGAGCGACGACCTGCAACCCCCAGACCTGAATTCCTGGCAGCGTCTGTTCGATGACCAGACCTACTGGCAGCAGTCCCCTGACGCTCATTATTTCGACTTGCAACGGGTCGCCGACGACCTGCTCGGTCAGGGTGCCATCGACCTCGAACAATGGCAGATCCTGCGGGCCAAGGCCGATGACCTGCACAAGGAATCTCCCGCCATCAATGTCACCCGTGAAATCGACGACCCCAACGCTTGAGGACAACTGCCATGAAACCCGTCAGCCAAGGCGAACACCCTGACGAACCCCGCCCACCGGGCGAAACCGAACGCGACAACGACGCCCTGCGGCCCACCGATCCCAATCGGCGTGAAAGCAGCGGCAAACCCACGCCCAGTGGCGAATCCACCGCGCAGGACACGGCCAGGCAACAAACACCTGCCAAGCCCTGAACAGCGTCTATGCTCAGGGGCACGCCCGTCGCCGAAGTTGCTTCGCCAGCGGGCGCTGCCATTCATCACAGGGAAAGTACCGTTTATGAACCTCCACGCACTGGCCAAGGCCATCACCCTTGCAACTGTATTGTCCGCCACCAGCTTCGGAGCCTTTGCTGCCGACATCCCGTTGTCTGCCACCATCGAAGCGGATCAAGTCACCACCAAGGTACTCGCCGTCGATGCGGCCAAGCACCAAGTGGTGCTGGAAGGCGCTGAAGGTCGTCAGGTTCACGTTCAGCTCAGCGACAAGGCGAAAAACCTCGCCAATCTGAAGGTCGGCGATCAGGTCAACGTTCAAGTGCAGCGTTCCGTTGCCGCTTACCTGGACACCGATGTGGATAAAGGTCTGCCTGGCTCCATCGAGCGTACCGGCGAACTGCGCAATGCCCCGGGCAGTGATAACCCCGGTGGCGAGGCATTTCGTCAGGTTCAGGTGCAGCTGAAAATAACCAGAATTGATTTGAAGAAAAACCAGGTCACCCTGGAAAACCCGTCAGGGCAGTCGAAAACCCTCGACGTGAAGAGGCCTGAAATTCAAGCCAAACTGAAAGATCTGAAAGAAGGGCAGAGTGTCATCGTCACTTACACCGATATATTAAAAGTGACCAGTCAGCACGAAAGTTGAGTATTAGCTCTACAGAGTGATTGTTCTTGTACAAGTCTAGGTATGAGAACAATCATATAAAAGTGAGGCCTGAAAGTTTCTCGGTAAATATCGGCGAGATACAGTTTTTAACTTTTCAGTACATAAATTTCATGATTGTCCATGACGACATAAGCGACAACTTCTATTAAAATCCTCCACGTTCGCCCAGTGTCAGGGCTCTTTACCGGTGCATGGATTGCCAGGCCATTACACTGGGCGAACACCTCCTCGGAGTGGATGTATACAATCATTGCAAACAAAAAGGGCGACTATAAAGTCGCCCTTTTTATTCGCCGCGATTCAAACCGAGACGTGCCCCCGAAAGCGTTTGAGGGTCGCCTGATACATCTTCGTGCGACGATGGCCCGCGCCATAGGTGCCTGCGGCAGCCACCGTACCGGCCTGAATGTGATCCAGGTAGCGGAAAATCTTCCGCGGAGACAACAACTTGATGCTGTAGCCCAACGCCGTCATGCGATCCTGCAACGTATACCCCGGCACTCGATCATCCATACAGAAGTGCAGGCCTTCGGCCTTCATCCGTCGAGCATTCCACAACGTGCAGAAACTCTTCAGATGGGTTTCCCGATAAGGTTTTGGTTCTTTGGTCTTCAGGCCCATACGGGTTTTTGCCCGGCGAACATAGTGTTTGCAGAAACGCGAAGTTAAACGCCAGGTATCGCGCACTACACCGCGATTGATTTGCTCGACACAACCGACGGCAGCGATATCGGACGCGTTCGTGCACTCACGCATCATCATTGCAAACACCTCTTTGTCGTAGACAAAGGTGTCGGTGTGCAGCAGAAACACATAATCGGTTTCGACTTTTTCCAACGCCATGTCCAGCGCTTTGCCGTGGGCAATATGGCCCGCCTCTTTGCCCGGCGAAGGCCGTTCGATCAGATTGATCCAGTCTAGCGAACGCAAGTAATCAAGACTGCTGTCGGCCGAATCGTTGTCCACTACCCAGACGGGAATGCGTTGTTCCTGGACATGTTCACGCAAAAGCTCCAGGCACATTTTGGTGATGTCCGGGGTTTTGTAATTTACCAAGACAAGGCTGAAGTTCGACGCTGGCTGGGTTGGTAAAACAAACGTTTTCATGTCAGAAGGACTCGTCTGCGATTCAAGGGCGACCGGGTTTCGTGGCCGCAATCGTAGCGAGGCAACCTTAGTCGAACCTTAATTTTGGAATCTGGCGGTGAGGCGGAGTGCGTCCAGGTGAGGCTGCTGAGCCTGTCAGTCCTTCTACACCCAAGTTTTCAAACCTGTTAAGCCATTTATAGGCGGTGCTTGGGCTGATATTAAATCGTCGGCAAAGCTGCCTGAACGAAGCTGCACGGTGGACACCTCTTCCCAAGACTCAGGTCATCTCCTTGGCGATGAGCAATCCGTCTATTAAAAAGTGTCCACCATGTTTCCGAACACCTGTCCACCATGTGTCCGGTACATACAAGGGCGCGCGGTCGGGGCCAGGAAATGCCCGCTGATCAGCAACGGCTGATCGCTCTTGCCTTGGGCGAACTGGAAATCGCTGCGGTGAATGATGGAGTGTTTTGTAGTCTTGGCGTGGGGTGGTAAAGTTTACTATTTGACGCATCTTATAAGGATATTGCTCGTGTTTCGTCAGTTCGTGCTTGCCCTTCCTTTTATGACACTGCTGGTCGGTTGTGAAGCCGAATCCGGCTCTTTGCCAAGCAGTGAAAACCTGTCGCCGGAGAAGGTCGCGTCCATTGCGGCCACGGTCAAGGAGAAATATCCAGACATATCCAGAGAGTTACGTGGCAAGGTGGTCCAGACAGTTGTTCAGTCGATCGACAATATGGTGTTTGTCGAAGGTGGTCAGTTTGATATGGGCGACTTTGGCTGGGCTTGCGAATACGACGAGAAGGATGTTTGTGCTTGGCCCTGTGGGCAGGAGCCGGATCAGCTTTGTAATATCAGTCGCGATCGCGATGATGATTTTGTGCATTCGGTAAAACTGAACTCTTACTATATTTCGAAGTATCAAACTACCATTGGCGAGTTTGATACATTTTTTTCTGCGCAAGGAAGAGCGCTTTTTGATGCGGAGTACCGCGAGAGAGCAGACTTAAAAAATATGTATGCCTCCAGACTACCAGCACCCACGAAGCACTGGCAGGAGGCTAAAGATTTTTGTCAGTGGATAGGAGGCTTGAGTGGTTATCCGGTGGACCTTCCCACTGAGGCACAATGGGAGTTTTCTGCTCGTAATCGTGGACAGCATCTACTTTTTCCAACGAGTAACGGAAGCCTGATCGTAGGTAAAAACTTTCCGGTTGAGGGAGGGGGGGGGACATTTGTAGTGGATCGATTTCCACCAAATCCTTTAGGTCTTTATAATTTGTCCGGTAATGCGACAGACTGGGTAAACGATTGGTACGATAAAGATTATTATAAAAAGTCTCCCGTAGAGGACCCGCAAGGGCCGGAGTCTGGCACGCAGAAAGTAAAGCGAGGTTCTAATTATCCGGAAGCGCCGTTATCAGCAGCACCGATTGTCCGACGCTGGCCTGATAATCCTGACCAAGACGCCTACTATCCTGGCACTGGATTTCGCTGCGCTATCCAGACAGATAAAACGCTTTAGTTAATAACCAAGGCGCCTTTGGCGCCCTTGCTCAAGCCTGAACGTCAAAGTGGTTGCTGCGTTTTGCGGCTATCAAAGTTCTCTCTTTACGCCAAGGTAGGCCGTGGTTCCAAGCAAGCATCCCAAAGTCCGGTGCAGTGATATCGATATTCATCGCTAGGTTTCCGATAAAGCGGTTGAATTGTTGCTTTTCTGTTTCATCAAGCAAAGAGTTTAGACGGGCAAGGCTTTCCATTCATTGGTTTTTTTGCCATCTTTAGAACAGTGCTCTAGTGCTCTAGTGCTCTAGTGCTTAAGTGAAATGCTTCCCTCTTCGTAGGTGCGAAAGGAGAAATACTATGGGTTTTTTTTTGATCTTCTGCCCAAGACTCTACAAAGCTTTCAGTTAATAAATAAAGCATTGGTCCAATTGTTTCTGGCGGTAGCATTTATAAGGATGTGGAGTTTTTTCAGATTGATGGATTGATTGCTGAGTAGATATGTCGCAAGACGTTGAGCTTCCTGTTTTGTGGTTTTGCGTCTTTTCCACCATAACGATATCTTGTTGAAACTACCTTCAAACGCTTCAGTAACGGACTGCTCTGGGTTTGTCGCAATTTTAAAAGATCCGCCGCCATACAATTGAAAGCATTTTTCGTTACTGCTAACTGATAATGGAAGTCTGCTTTCGAGAGTGCATTGCAAAACACATAAATCAGATCACCAAGACGCATGGCCAGCAACTGGTCTTGTCGTCGGCCTGGCCTTCGCGGTCCCAGTGGAGCTGGACTTTGACGCGGCCGTATTCGTCGCAGTGGATTTCTTCACCTTTCGCGGCTGTTTGCCTTCGTGGTGGACTTCGGTGAGCAACCAGAGGTCGTTCCATTTGGCTTTCGGGCGCGCGGTGAGGGCGAGGAAATGGCCGCTGACCAGCAACGGCTAACTGCTCTCGCCTTTGACGAGGCGGAAGTCGCCACTGTGGAGGATGATGCATTTTGTAGTCTGGGCATGGGATGCTGAGGTTTGCCCTTTGACGCACCTTATAAGGATATTGCTCGTGTTACGTCAGTCTGTACTTGCCCTTCCTTTCATTGCGCTGCTGCTAGGTTGTGAGGCTGAGTCGGGCTCATTGCCTAGCAGCAAGAGCCTGCCCGCGGAAAAAGTCGCCTCAATTGCGGCGACGATCAAGACGAAATACCCTGATCTTTCCAGTGAAGTGCGCGACAAAGTGCTCAACACGGTTGTGAAGTCGATCGACAATATGGTGTTTGTCGAAGGTGGCCAATTTGATATGGGTGACTTTGGATGGGCTTGCGAATATAACGAAAAGGATGTTTGTACTTGGCCTTGTGGACAGGATCCGGAACAGCTTTGTAATATAAGCGGCAATGGAGATGATGATTTTGTTCATCCTGTCAAATTAAGCAGTTATTATCTCTCGAAGTTTCAGGCGACGCTGGGAGATTTTGATCTGTTTTTCGTGTCTAACGGTAGACCACTCTATGATGAAGAAGATCGAAAACGCGAGGATTTAAAAGATCAATATTTACCTGATCTTCCAGCGCCTACCCAAAGCTGGCAGGAGGCAAAAGATTACTGTGCATGGATTGGATCTTTAAGTGGTTACGAAGTTGACTTGCCTACAGAGGCCCAGTGGGAGTTTGCTGCCCGTAACCGCGGGCAGCATATCTTGTTCCCCACTAATACTGGAAGCCTGGACTATGGTAAGAACTTCCCCGTTGAAAATGAAAGTGAAAGCCATCCGGTGAATCGCTTCGCACCTAATCCCCTTGGATTATATGGGCTTGCTGGTAATTCAACTGATTGGGTAAATGATTGGTATGCGGAAGACTACTACAAAATTCCCCCATTCGAAAATCCGCAGGGACCGAAGTCTGGTGAGCTCAAAGTTAGGCGAGGCTCGAATATCTCAGACGCGCCACTATCTGCCGCGCCGCTTGTTCGTCGTTGGCCTGCGAAGTTAATGCATAAGTATCATTCAAGTACTATGAGTTTTAGATGTGCTATTCAACAAGAAAAGCCTCTGTAGTTGTATATGATCAAAGCGCCTGCGGCGCCTTGATCTCAAGCTATTCCGTCAAATGGACGACTGTTTCGGGCGGCGACCAACGTCTTTTCCTTGCGCCAAGAAAGCCCAGGTGTCCAAGCGATCATTGTGGCCGGAGATGTTGAGTCATTGTTGGTGGCCAACGATTTTATGAATTGGTTGAATTGCAACTGCTCCGTACCATCCAGTAATGCATTGATACGGTTCAGGCTTTTCAGTGCATCAACTTTTTTTCCGTCGTTAGAGCAGTGTTCTAATACTTGGATGAAATGTCGCCACGTACGAAGATGGGAGATTAAGAATACAACAGCTTTTTCTTGGTCCTCTGCCCAGCTTTCGACGAAGCTTTCTGTCAGGAGATAGATCATTGGTCCCACTGTTTCGGGTGGCAGAAGGCTGATAGGAATATTTTTGCCATTGACCTTAATGGTTTGATTGTTGAGCAGGTAATTGGCTATTTTTTGCGCTTCGTGCTTGGTTGCAATCCGCTTTCGCCACCATTTTCCCATGTCTTCAACATTATCTGAAAACGCCTTGCCTAACGTTTCGCCTGGCTGGCTGATGACTTGAAAAAGGCCCCTAGCCATATAGTTAAAGGCTTCTTCAGTTACAGCCAGTTGATAGTGGAAGTCGGCTTTAGACAATGCATTGCAAAACACATAGATCAAATCGCCGATTTTCTCGATGTCGACCGTCGTGCCAAAACCTCCTCCTGCACCTGGCCCAAATACTAGACTGGCTTTACAGTTAATCGCCAAACGATCCGCGCGAATCTCAATATTAAAATCAAAGCCCGCCCCAATACCCAGAGCCGCGTTCCCTTCAGCCTTGACTTCAACCAAGCTCGACCAATCCGTACTGCCGCTGTCGTTTGCCTGTCCTGCGACGATTTTTCCGGCGCCTTGTTTGGTCGAATCAAGCCATTTCAACGTTCCGGTTACGGTGCCGCCGCCTTGCACGCCGGCGAAAGCGTTACCCTTCACGCCCAGGCTGCCGCCGCGTCGTTTGTCGACAGCAATGTCGGGCGTGCTTAGGAGCGCGGTCGCGCCGGAGGCTTCCGCCTCTTTTGGTTTGTATTGGGCTTTGACACCGGCCTGACCTTGCGCCGTTGCTCCGAGGAAACACGACAACTCCACCTTGCCTTCGAGTCGGAAAACACCGATATCGCTGACGACTTCCTTACCCTCGGCATTGCGATAAGGCATTCGTACCACATAGCCGCCTTGGTCTGGGAAGAAACCCTTGAGCTCTACGGAGCCTTCGGCCAACGAGATCGCTGCGCTGCCCTTGACGCCGAGTTCGATGTTGCCTTTGCCCGGTTCCCAACTGTTGATCCCGGCGCTGGCTGTTGCGGCAAAACGGAATGCGTGGGCCTCGGCAGATACCGCATATTGCGCCGAGTCCACCTCGTTAGAGGTCCAGGAGCATTCTTTGTGCAGTGCGTTGAGCAGGTTGTCGTCTTTGCTCGTCCACGAGGTGAGTTTGGCTTCGAGACTGCCGAGAGGGCTGGGGCACGTATGGCTTCCCATTTGCCTAGTCCATGAACAGGAGTCATGACCTCCTGTGTGAAAAAGTGCACCGTATCGGCCTTGGGATTATCTATGGCCATGCCAAAGGTATAGCTACTGATTACGCCTACTCCACTGAATCCGGTGCTGACAGAGATCCACGCAACTGTGTCTTCCCAAGGCTGGATGACGGCTTCGTCGGAGCCATTCGGGAAGTAACAGAACTCTCGGCGTTGACGGTTAAATCGGATGGGTCTGGCGCGGGCTTTGTTCCTTGTGGTGCTGATAATCGCGTACAGGCCAATCAGCGCTGCTCCCCCTCCACACCAGAGCGCTAGTGATATTCCGAACTCAAAAAAATCGTTGAAATAAAACCAGAAGCTTCTGCCGAATGGGTTTATGAATACTGCGAAGCCCATCAATGTTGGGAGACCAAATAGACAAACGATAACTACGACTGTTGGGAGTGCCACAGCTAATCGTGTTTAGAAAGACTTGGTGAGATTGCTGCTACCCAAGTCCAGATATGTGTCGTTGACTTCAACAAAACTTCCGCCGAGATCCATTGGGATTTGCCCGGTCGGAACTGGCAGCGGTGAGAAAACTAATGCTTCGCCTGTGGCAAAACGACGTGTTTCACCCGCCGTGGGGCGGTGATTTTTGAGGTCAAGTTCGACTTGCTGTTCAGGTTTGGATGGCATGCAATTCAACCGAAAAAATGTAGGCGGTTTAGGCAACTACAGGGAGTCGCTAGTTACTAGCAACCAAGGAGCATTCGTGGTGCGCGTCCTTAACACAGATACTGATTGAAGCAGCTTGCCATTCTGCGCGTTTAGGGTCGTGGTTTCGAATCGCTTCTCTCGGAAAGATTTATCACCGGCTACGGGGTGGTAGCGTAAAACGACGGCAAGGCCATGCTGGGCATTAGCTTCGTGTTGCCATGCTTGACGTCCGGTGCGGCATTGTTGGCACTGGTGGAGCTATCGCCGGCTTCGGCCTTGCCTTGCGTAGCTATGCGGGTACGCAGAGATTGAATCTCCGCATTCAGTTCGGCGATTTTTTTGTCTCGCAAGCCTTCCCAGTTGGTTTCCAGATAGTTGCCTTCAAAGGCCGGCTGGGGCGTGTAACGGTTATACCAATCGCGGGCCTTTTGCACGGTTGCCAGTTGACCCTGCAGATCTTCCTTGCGCTCGATGATACAGATAAACTTTCTTAGATCAGTAGCCGTAAGCCGGAACAAAGTAGGAAAGTGGTGGGTGAGTCTTTTCCCAATCTTTGGCAAAGCGGATCCCATCCTTGATCTCTTGAGGACTCATCTTTTCGGCAATTTCAGGAAGGCTTCTTCTAGCATCCTCAGGGGCTACGCCACCGCCTTGCAAATGGGAGATAAGGTAGGTGATTCCATAGGCTTCTACTAAGTCCAACGGAAATCCGTAACTGTCAGGGAGATGCGCTACAGTGAGGGCATATCCACCAGCGGCATCAATGTGACCTGACTCAGCGGCCTTTTTTAGCCAATATCCTACGTCTTCTTTGTGTGCTTTATTTTCATATAAAAAATTTGCGTAAAGGTACATACCCGGTGGGTAGCCGCTCTCCGCTGAAGCTTTGAACCATTTCTCAACGGCTTTTTCGCGGCTGCCAGGAATAGGGAACCAGCCTTCACCATCTTTGTACTTACCAGCAAGGACTTTTTGAGCAAATCCGCTGCCTGCCGTCGCTGCTTTTTCCAACCATTGCAGACCTTGCTTGGCGGTATATAAAACAATCATTGCCTCAGTATCGCCTTTCTCGGCGCGCTCATTTGCAACCTTTAGTGCATAATTCCGCCATTCTTCATCGCTTTTACCTGAGCAACTCCCCATCTCTTTGCACAAATCATGCGAATTACTCAGCCGAAGCATTGCATACAAATCTCCTTGCTTAGCTGCTGATTCGTACCATTTTTTTGCGTCTTCGGTGGTGTAGCGGTTGCTGAGGCGGATAGCCTCTCCCAAGTAATATTGCGCTGTACTGTCTCCCGCATCTGCCGCGATTTTCAGTAGCGGCTGAGAATCGTACCAGTCACTTTGTTGATACAGGATAAGGCCTTTATTTTTTGCTGCTTGTTGATCGGTCGTAAGTTCTGCAAAAGCTGAAGTGGATAGAAATATTGAATATAAAATGATGGTGTATATTGTTTTAATCAATGTTTGGTCCTTTGTAGAAAGCCTTGACTTCTTGGGTAGGTGCAAATGCAGGGCCGGTATATATGCTCGAGTAAGTGCAGTGGCTATTCATTTTCGCCCCCAGAAGTTTAGCGTTTTCTGAGTACCGCTCCCGCAT
The DNA here is from genome assembly GCF_963970475.1 of Pseudomonas sp. EA_5y_Pfl2_R50. Lineage (NCBI taxonomy): Bacteria > Pseudomonadati > Pseudomonadota > Gammaproteobacteria > Pseudomonadales > Pseudomonadaceae > Pseudomonas > Pseudomonas sp. EA_5y_Pfl2_R50. The sequence continues at coordinate 316,510 of NZ_CAXAPT010000007.1, forward strand.
TCTGTTGTTACCCGGGATGTGGCCTAAAACCCTTTCATTCATGAATAGATCGAGTTTTAACTTGTTTTTGCAGAACATAAGTCCTGCCTGCGGGGGGCGAATCCCGTCACGATTCATGCAAATAATTGCTTCTTCAAATTGCAAATTCGCAATGGGTTTTTTTGAAATCCAACTAAGGCATCTTTCAATTGCTTGTTGTTGAATGAGGTATGCCTCGTCGTTGTTGTAGCTTTTACTGTCCTCATCATCTTCAGCAGAAAAAGACCTAGGTGAAGTACTTAAAGCCATTAGTAATGGGCCTAGGGCCTGTGGGGTTAGGTTGTAAACCCAATCCTGCATTACTTTTTGGTTTTTATCCAAAATAAGTGTGTGAGCAATTTGTCCTCCACGCCCCCCCTCAGTCAGCGCATCAAAAATCCCTTTAACAATGGCATACCCACGCACATAGGCAAACGCCACATCGATACCCGTGGCGCCGAGGAAGCTCAGTTTTTGCAGGTAGTCCATGGCTTCGCCATCGACCCACTCAAGATCCTTGTATTGGTTCGCGGCCATTTCCTGTCGCACCAGTTCCGTCAAGGCCACGATGCTGTCGTAGCCGACTTCAAAGGTCAAATACCCTTTGACGCCTGCGCCCCAGACCAGCGCACCCTTGATCGATAACAGCAGGTGGCCGTTTTGCATCCGCAGGTGCATGTCGCCGGTGTAGCCGGCGCCGATGGCCACGGCCACTTCAACTTCCAGTTTGGCCAAAGGGCGCCACTGGTTGGCTGAAATACGATTGGGCACGGGAGCGGGAGGGAGGACGCTTGGGGGAGGGCACCAGAACAGTTTGCCGGTGACTTTGCAGCCGGCTTGGGCGCCGGCAAACACTTCGAACTTGGCGAGCTCGCCGGATTTCTCAGCGATGTCCACACCGACCAAGCTGGTGTAGCCGGTTTTCTGATCCAAGGTCAGGTCGCGTGACAGCATGAGGCTTGCGCCAGCGAATCCCCAGGCCTTGGCCTCCAGATCCAGAGACAGTTTGCCGAAGTTGACGCTGCGCACGCTGCCGTCCTGGGCCTTGTATTTCGCGACCCAAGGGTCGGCCTTTGCCCGTTTCGGGAATTCGACTTTGAGCAAGCTGACTTCCCCACGCCACGCGGTTACATCCAGTGCTACTTCTACGTTGGCAATTTGAGGGGAGCCACTTTTCAGAGTGGGGCCTTCCATTTTGACTTCGGACAGCAGGTTGGCGCTTTCCGGGAGTAAGCATCGAACCAGTTGGGCCTGCGGGCTGTTGTCGAACAGCATGAGGTTGCGCAACTGCTTATCTTCAAAAACCATGGCTTTGAGGTTTTCGCCCCAGCTCTTACGTTTGGCTTCGGCTTTGATGCTTTCGACTCTGTAGCCTTTGGCTTCCAGTGCGGTGAAGAATTTTTCAGGCAGGAAAAGTCCATGTTCATCGAACCATGGCCCCTTTTCATCGAATTGGAGCGCGCCTTCCTGTTCCAGCCAATCACTGAATATCCGGTCGTCGTCGGATTCTTTGGCAATCGATTTGGGCAAACTGGTCGCGAGTTCTTTGAGTTGGCCCTCGAATGCGTTGCCGCTGACCTGCGACAGATGTTTCAGGCTGATGTGGTTAAGGATCGTCGTCGAGGATGCGCTGCTGAGCTCACGCAGTGGAATGTTTGTTTTGGCCAGTCGTTCGAGTGGTTTTGGCTTGTAGCTTTCCGCGTCCCAGAGAAACAGACGGGGGGGCTTCAGTGCTCGAACGCGTGCTTCTGCGGTGTTCTGAATTCGCTCTGCCTCGTCATTCAGGTCGTACCACTGTTTTTGCAAGCTGACGAAGAGCACCCCGGGTGGCGCAGATTTGCCGCCTGTGGCCGAGACCCATTGGGAGTAACGTTCTTCGATCTTTTTCTCAAGCTCATCGCGTTTGGTGGTCAGCTCGATGAATGCCTGAAAATCCTCGGTACCGGCGTACTGGTCATCGGGACTCAGCGCAAACTCGGGAACTGCAATCCCGCACTCGGCAAGCTCCACGATGGCATTGATGTACTTGGACATCAGGTCTTTCAATGCCAGGATGTTGATTTGCACACCCTTGAGTTTCTTTTCATCGATCTCGCCGGTTTCAATCAGCTTTTTGTGAAGCGCCTTGTATTCTTTCAGATGTTCCCAAGCCGAGGCGATCTTCTTGGTGCCAGGATCGAACATTTTGTAGCCGTGGGCTTTCGCCTTGTCGCGCTCTTTAATGTACGTATCGATGGCGTCACGGGCCTTTAACGCGCGTGGGGTATAGAAGACGCCGTTTTCTCGTTTGTACCCCAACGTTTTTGCTTTTTCGTCGGAAACTTTTTCGAGGGTTTCCATGTTTTTCTGGTTTTTCTCGATGCGCTGTCCAGCGTGGAACATCTCGCGCTCGGCGTGCATCGTGGCGTCGCTGTCACCCTTGGCTTTTGCTGCCTCCCAATCCTTGCGGCACTGAGCCTTTTTGGCAGTGTCTTCGGGGATTGCCGATTTCGAGTCGAGGTAACTGCTATGTTGCTCGCCTTCGAGAAAGGCTTCCGGGCCCGGGGTGAGGAAGTAGTCCATCAGACCCGCGTCGGCGATGTTGCTCATGCGCGTGGCTTTATCAGCGTCGACGGTTTTCTGTTTGAGCAGGCTAACGCTTTCCTTGAGTTTCTCGGACGTGCGCTTGGGCAACAGCCAGAAACGGCGCTGCCCGGTGACGTAGATGATGTCGTCATAGCTGCTGCTGCAGCCCGGCTTCTTGTCTTTGCAGAACGTTTCCGCGTCGGCAGTCTTTTTTGGCGGATCGGCCGGAATGACAACAGGTGGTTGTTCTGGCGCGGGTGTTTGTTCGGACGTACCTGTCATCTCAGACTTCCAGTCGTTGTACTTTCTCGAATGCCGGCATGTCGCTGCTCAGCACGTTCATGACGTCGGTGCGGGCCTGCAACGGACCTTGGTTTAGATTCGGCAGCAGGCGTTCAAGATGACGTCCTTCTTCAATGCCGTGATCCACCAGCAGTTGCAAATTATCGGCCACGCCGGACAGCTGCGAATCCGATAAACCTACAGCGGACTCGGCGTTCCGCAGCCGAATCCAGTACCACCAGCGGATCTCATCGAACGCTATCAGCGTGTCGCTCGTTAGGTGCAGCGGATATTTTTGTTCGCCATTAGAGGCATCAACTTTTTCTGTTTGTTCCCAAACACGCCAGTGTTGATCGTCGCTGTGGGCGGGCGGGGTGTAAACGCTGTCCCAAGGGCCGAACAGAGGTCGGGCGGGTAACGTCAGCGCCAGCGCGCTCCAGAACGCCGGGTCGTAGTAGCGCGCCAGCGAGTCACCATGAGACGGGTCGTTCATGCGCAGGAGGCGACGAGCGTGCAAGAGCGCGGTCTCTGGCTTTTCACGCGAGTTCAGCAAAATGCCGGCGCGGTTGTCGCGGCATAGCTCAATGGCTTGGGCGGCGGAAGGACTTCCCGGCGTCAGTTGCAGCCAGATCGGACTGACATCATTCATTTCGGCGAACGGCGTGTCCTGAAACAGCTTTTCAACACCATTCAACCCGGACTGTTGGTATAGCTTTTCCAGAGCTCGAGGCTGGCGAACGCTGTCGATGATGCCATAAAGGGTGCGGTTTCCACTGGTGCCCGATGGCGTCGTGGCCACGGGTTGTTCAAGGAAATGACTCAGCCATTCAGACATGGGCAAACCTCTCGCGAGCAAGCGCCATTGGCTTGCTTTCCACAGATCGGAACAAGGGGCAGGCCTTGAACGCTTTTTCGTACAAACGGATTGGTCATTGGCGGGACTAACACCTTGCCAGCCTTGTCAGCGTCAGCCTGTTTCACGACGCCCGGCGGCAACGGGGCGGCCCCCGTGCCGCTGCCTGGACTTCCGCCGGAATTCATGTTGATCACCGGCCCACTCATCGTCACGCCGCCGGCATCGATCTTGATAAAGCTGCCGCCACCGATGAGGGTCAGTTCGGCGCCGGCTTCGAGCACGACTTTCATACCGCTGCTCAGGTGGATTTCCTGGCCGGCATCAATGAACTGACCGGTGCCGATCTTGATGTGCTGGTTGACGCCCACGGTCAGGTGGTCGTTGGCGCGGGCTTCGACTTTGCGGTCGGCGTAGACGGTGTGGTGTTCTTCGGCCTTGAACTCGCTGTAGCTGTTTTTTTCGACGGTGTCGTGGCGTTCGTTGCCGACGCGGATTTTCTGGTCGTGCTCAATGTTCTCGTCCCAGTCGCGCTGGGCGTGCAGGTAGATCTGTTCCTGACCTTTTTTGTCTTCGATGCGCAGTTCGTTGTAGCCGCCTCCGCCCATCGAACTCAGGGTCTTGAAGGTGCTGCGGGTCTTGTTCGCCGGCAGTTCGTAGGGGACGGTGTTTTCCTTGTGGTACAGGCAGCCGCTGATCAGTGGCTGGTCGGGGTCGCCCTCAAGGAAGGTCACCAGCACTTCCATGCCGATGCGCGGGATGGCGATGCCGCCGTACTGGGCGCCGGCCCAGGCGCTGGAGACGCGCAGCCAGCAACTGGTCTTGTCGTCGGCCTGGCCTTCGCGGTCCCAGTGGAACTGGACTTTGACGCGGCCGTATTCGTCGCAGTGGATTTCTTCACCTTTCGGGCCGGTGACCACGGCGCTCTGGCTGCCGAGGATGCGCGGTTTCGGGTGGCGCAGGGGCGGGCGGTTCGGCACGTCCCACGGGGTGGCCTGAAAGCGGTTGCGATAGCCCTGGTGGAAATCGTCTTTGAGTGCGGTGGTGTCACTGGTCACCGACTCTTCGAGCACTTGCGGCTGTTTGCCTTCGTGGTGGACTTCGGTGAGCAGCCAGAGGTCGT
>NZ_CAXAPT010000008.1:0-308162 GCF_963970475.1 Pseudomonas sp. EA_5y_Pfl2_R50
CTGCTCGACGAAGGTCGTGCTGGCGAGAACTGCGGCGTTCTGCTGCGTGGTACCAAGCGTGACGACGTTGAGCGTGGTCAGGTTCTGGTTAAGCCGGGTTCGGTTAAGCCGCACACCAAGTTCACCGCAGAAGTTTACGTTCTGAGCAAGGAAGAAGGCGGTCGTCACACTCCGTTCTTCAAAGGCTACCGCCCACAGTTCTACTTCCGTACTACTGACGTGACTGGTAACTGCGAGCTGCCAGAAGGCGTTGAAATGGTAATGCCAGGTGACAACATTCAGATGACTGTTACCCTGATCAAAACCATCGCGATGGAAGATGGTCTGCGTTTCGCTATCCGTGAAGGCGGTCGTACCGTCGGCGCTGGCGTCGTAGCCAAAATCATCGAGTAATCTCTTTTATAGAGTTTGCTTGTTGACTTGAAAAAGCCCCCGCTCAGCGGGGGCTTTTTTATTGGGTTGACACCTATCTGGGGCGTCTATAGAATTGCGCCTCCTTTTAACGGGCGTATTGCGCTCGGTGGGAATAGCAGCCGGAGTCTGAAATCCAATGCAAAATCAGCAAATCCGTATCAGGTTGAAGGCTTTCGACCATCGCCTGATCGACCAATCAACCCAGGAAATCGTGGAAACCGCGAAACGTACTGGTGCTCAAGTGCGTGGTCCAATTCCACTGCCTACCCGTAAAGAGCGGTTCACCGTTCTGGTTTCCCCGCACGTCAACAAAGACGCGCGTGACCAGTACGAAATCCGCACTCATAAGCGCGTTCTGGATATCGTCCAGCCAACGGATAAAACCGTTGATGCTCTTATGAAGCTTGATCTTGCGGCCGGTGTGGAAGTGCAGATCAGCCTCGGCTAAGACTCGGTCTTAGTCGTGTAACGCTCTGAAATGGGCGGCCATAGCGGGTGAAAGCCCCGTACACTCATGAGGTTTACAACATGACTATTGGTGTAGTCGGTCGTAAATGCGGTATGACCCGTATTTTCACCGAAGAAGGTGTCTCCATTCCGGTCACGGTCATTGAGATCGAGCCGAATCGCGTCACCCAGTTCAAAACTGAAGAGACCGATGGCTATCGTGCAGTGCAAGTCACTGTCGGCGAGCGTCGCGCTTCGCGTGTAACAGCAGCTCAAGCTGGCCACTTCGCTAAAGCGAACGTTGCCGCTGGTCGCACCACCATGGAATTCCGTCTTGAAGAAGGCGAGTACCAGGCTGGCGATCTGATCAACGCTGAAATCTTCGCCGCTGGTCAACTGGTTGATGTAACCGGTCAGTCCAAAGGTAAAGGTTTCCAGGGTACGATCAAGCGTTGGAATTTCCGCGGGCAAGATAACACCCACGGTAACTCCGTATCCCACCGCGTCCCAGGCTCTATCGGCCAGTGCCAGACTCCTGGTCGTGTATTCAAGGGCAAAAAAATGTCCGGTCATATGGGCGCTGAGCGCGTGACCGTGCAGTCCCTGGAAGTAGTGCGCGTGGACGCTGAACGCAATCTGTTGTTGGTCAAGGGCGCTGTTCCTGGCGCTACTGGCGGCAACCTGGTTGTACGTCCAGCAGCCAAGGCTCGCGGTTAAGGGGAAGCTGACATGCAATTAAATGTAAATGACGCTCAAGCGATCGAAGTTTCCGAACTGACATTTGGCGGCGAATTCAACGAGACGCTGGTTCACCAAGCAGTCGTGGCCTACATGGCCGGCGGCCGTCAAGGTAGCAAGCAGCAGAAGACCCGTTCCGACGTTCGTGGTGGCGGCAAGCGCCCATGGCGTCAGAAAGGTACTGGCCGTGCTCGTGCCGGTACTATCCGTAGCCCAATCTGGCGTGGCGGCGGTACCACTTTCGCAGCTCGTCCTCAGGATCACTCCCAGAAGCTGAACAAGAAGATGTATCGCGCAGCAATGCGTTCCATCCTTGCTGAGCTGGTGCGTACTGATCGTTTGGTCGTGGTTCAGGATTTCGCTGTTGAAACTCCGAAAACCAAAGATTTGCTGGGCAAGCTGAACAACATGAGCCTGACCGATGTTCTCATCGTGTCGGACGCTGTTGATCAGAACCTGTACCTGGCTGCTCGTAACCTGCCGCACGTAGATGTACGTGACGTTCAAGGTTCCGATCCAGTTAGTCTGATCGCATACGACAAGGTGTTGATCACCGTGTCGGCCGTGAAGAAATTCGAGGAGCTGCTGGGATGAACCAGGAACGCGTATTTAAAGTTCTGCTTGGCCCGCACGTTTCCGAGAAGGCTACGGTTCTGGCAGACAAGAAAGGCCAGTTCGTTTTCAAGGTTGCTACTGACGCAACCAAGCTGGAAATCAAGAAGGCCGTCGAAAGCCTGTTCAGCGTGAAAGTAGAGCGCGTTACTACCCTGAATGTTCTGGGTAAGAGCAAGCGCACTGCTCGCGGTCTGGGCAAGCGTAATGACTGGAAGAAGGCAGTTATCTCCCTTCAGCCAGGCCAAGATCTCGATTTCAGCAGCAGTGCTGAGTAAGGAAGGGGTGCATCATGGCAATCGTTAAATGCAAACCGACTTCCCCTGGCCGCCGTTTTGTGGTCAAGGTGGTCAATCAGGAGCTGCATAAAGGCGCTCCTCACGCACCGCTGCTCGAGAAAAAATCGAAGTCTGGTGGTCGTAACAACAATGGCCGTATTACCACGCGTCACATCGGTGGTGGTCATAAGCAGCATTATCGTATGGTCGATTTCCGTCGCAACGACAAAGATGGCATCGTCGCCACTGTCGAGCGTATCGAATACGATCCGAACCGTACTGCTCACATCGCACTGCTCTGCTACGCAGACGGCGAGCGCCGCTACATCATCGCCCCTAAAGGCGTGAGTGCTGGCGACCAGTTGATCGCGGGCGCTCTGGCTCCAATCAAGCCGGGCAACGCTCTGCAACTGCGCAACATTCCAGTCGGTTCTACCGTACACGGCATCGAATTGAAGCCAGGTAAAGGTGCACAGATCGCTCGTTCTGCTGGTGCTTCGGCTCAGCTGATCGCTCGTGAAGGTGTCTACGTGACCCTGCGTCTGCGTTCCGGTGAAATGCGTAAAGTCCTGGCTGAATGCCGTGCGACCCTGGGTGAAGTCTCGAACTCCGAGCACAGCCTGCGTTCGCTGGGTAAAGCTGGTGCCAAACGCTGGCGTGGCGTTCGCCCAACCGTTCGTGGTGTTGCCATGAACCCGGTTGACCACCCACATGGTGGTGGTGAAGGTCGTACCTCTGGTGGTCGTCATCCGGTATCGCCATGGGGCTTCCCGACTAAGGGCGCGAAGACTCGTGGTAATAAGCGTACCGACAAAATGATCGTCCGTCGTCGCAAGTAAATAGAGGGATACGACAGTGCCACGTTCTCTGAAAAAAGGTCCTTTTATTGATCTTCACCTACTGAAGAAGATCGAAGTGGCGGCGGAAAAGAACGATCGCAAACCAATTAAAACCTGGTCGCGTCGTTCCATGATCCTGCCACAAATGGTCGGTCTGACCATTGCAGTACACAACGGTCGTCAGCACGTCCCGGTTCTCGTTAACGAAGACATGGTCGGCCACAAACTGGGCGAGTTCGCCGGTACCCGCAACTATCGCGGGCACGTGGCTGACAAGAAAGCCAAGCGTTAAGGGGTAAGGAAATGGAAGTAGCCGCTAAGTTGTCGGGCGCTCGAATCTCCGCCCAGAAAGCCCGCTTGGTCGCCGACCAGATCCGCGGGAAGAAGGTGGGCGAAGCGCTCAACCTGTTGGCTTTCAGCAGTAAGAAAGCCGCCGAGATCATGAAGAAAGTGCTGGAGTCGGCCGTAGCCAACGCCGAGCATAACGAAGGCGCAGACGTTGATGACCTGAAGGTCAGCACCGTTTTCGTCAACGAAGGGCGTTCGCTGAAGCGCATCATGCCACGTGCCAAAGGCCGTGCTGATCGCATCGTCAAGCGGTCTTGCCATATCACTGTCAAGGTTGCTGACAAGTAACGGAGTCGAAGAGATGGGTCAGAAAGTACATCCCATTGGCATTCGCCTGGGAATCGTCAAGGAGCACACCTCCGTCTGGTACGCAGACGGTCGGACTTATGCGGACTACTTGTTCGCAGATCTGAAAGTGCGTGAGTATCTCCAAGACAAACTAAAAAGCGCGTCCGTAAGCCGTATCGATATCCATCGTCCGGCCCAAACTGCACGCATCACCATTCACACCGCTCGTCCAGGTATCGTTATCGGGAAGAAAGGTGAAGATGTTGAGAAACTGCGTCAGGACCTGACCAAGCAAATGGGTGTGCCTGTGCACATCAATATCGAAGAGATCCGTAAGCCGGAGCTCGACGGTATGCTGGTTGCGCAGAGCGTAGCTCAGCAGCTGGAGCGTCGCGTAATGTTCCGTCGCGCTATGAAGCGCGCAGTACAGAACGCCATGCGCATTGGTGCCAAAGGCATCAAAATCCAAGTGAGCGGTCGTCTCGGCGGTGCTGAAATTGCACGTACTGAATGGTATCGCGAAGGTCGTGTGCCATTGCACACCCTGCGTGCCGACATCGACTATGCCAACTACGAAGCTCACACCACTTACGGTGTGATCGGTGTAAAGGTTTGGATCTTCAAAGGCGAAGTTATTGGTGGTCGCCAAGAAGAACTGAAACCACAAGCACCAGCGCCTCGTAAAAAAGCTGCTAAGTAAGGGGTACGCCAAATGTTGCAACCAAAGCGTACGAAGTTCCGCAAGCAGATGACCGGCCACAACCGTGGTCTGGCACTGCGCGGTAGCAAAGTCAGCTTCGGCGAGTTCGCGCTGAAGTCTGTAGCTCGTGGTCGTCTCACCGCTCGTCAGATCGAATCAGCGCGTCGTGCACTGACCCGTCACGTAAAGCGTGGCGGCAAGATCTGGATCCGTGTATTCCCGGACAAGCCGATCTCCAAGAAACCTCTCGAGGTTCGTATGGGTAAAGGTAAGGGTAACGTGGAGTACTGGGTTGCCCAGATTCAGCCAGGCAAAGTCCTGTATGAAATCGAGGGTGTTTCTGAAGAGCTGGCGCGTGAGGCTTTCGCCCTGGCTGCTGCAAAGCTGCCGCTCGCCACCTCCTTTGTTAAACGGACGGTGATGTGATGAAAGCGAATGAACTTCGTGAAAAATCCGCACAGCAGCTGAACGAGCAACTGCTCGGCTTGCTGCGCGACCAGTTCAATCTGCGCATGCAGAAAGCAACTGGCCAGTTGGGGCAGTCTCATCTGCTCTCGCAAGTTAAGCGTGACATCGCTCGCGTGAAGACTGTGCTCAACCAGCAGGCAGGTAAGTAATCATGGCTGAAGCCGAAAAAACTGTCCGTACGCTGACTGGCCGTGTTGTCAGCGACAAGATGGACAAAACCATCACCGTTCTGATCGAGCGTCGCGTAAAGCACCCGATCTACGGTAAATACGTTAAGCGTTCGACTAAGCTGCACGCGCACGACGAAACCAATCAGTGCCACATCGGCGACAAAGTCACTATTCGTGAAACTCGTCCGATGGCCAAGACCAAGTCTTGGGCACTGGTTGATGTTCTCGAACGCGCTGTGGAAGTCTAAGGGCTAGGGGTCGGAGAAATTATATGATTCAGACTCAATCCATGCTCGATGTGGCCGATAACAGCGGCGCTCGCCGCGTTATGTGCATCAAGGTGCTGGGTGGCTCCCATCGTCGTTACGCTGGTATCGGTGACATCATCAAAGTTACCGTGAAGGAAGCAATTCCTCGCGGTAAAGTGAAAAAGGGCCAAGTGATGACTGCTGTTGTAGTCCGCACTCGTCACGGCGTACGTCGTGCTGATGGCTCCATTATCCGCTTTGATGGCAACGCTGCTGTTCTTTTGAACAACAAGCAAGAGCCGATCGGCACCCGTATCTTTGGGCCAGTGACCCGTGAGCTTCGTACTGAGAAGTTCATGAAGATCGTCTCGCTCGCCCCAGAAGTGCTGTAAGGAGATCCGACATGCAAAAGATTCGTCGTGACGACGAGATCATCGTGATCGCCGGCAAAGACAAAGGTAAGCGCGGTAAGGTGCTGAAGGTTCTTGCTGACAACCGTCTGGTTGTTGGTGGTCTGAACCTGGTCAAGCGTCATACTAAGCCTAACCCGATGTCGGGCGTACAGGGCGGTATCGTCGAGAAAGAAGCGCCACTGCACGCTTCCAACGTCGCCATCTTCAACGGCGAAACCAACAAGGCTGACCGCGTTGGTTTCAAAGTAGAAGACGGTAAGAAAATTCGTGTCTTCAAGTCGACCCAAAAAGCGGTTGATGCTTGAACACTGCTAGGTAGAAGACCATGGCACGACTAAAAGAGATTTACCGGAAGGAAATCGCTCCGAAACTTAAGGAAGAACTTAAGCTTTCGAACGTGATGGAAGTTCCGCGCGTTACCAAAATCACCCTGAACATGGGTCTGGGCGAAGCGATCGGCGACAAAAAAGTCATCGAGCACGCTGTTGCTGACCTGGAAAAGATCACCGGCCAGAAAGTCGTTGTGACCTACGCTCGTAAATCCATCGCTGGCTTTAAAGTCCGCGAAGGATGGCCGATCGGCGTCAAGGTGACCCTGCGCCGTGAGCGTATGTACGAGTTCCTGGATCGTCTGCTGTCGATCTCCCTGCCTCGGGTTCGCGACTTCCGCGGCCTGAATGCCAAGTCCTTCGATGGTCGTGGTAACTACAGCATGGGTGTGAAAGAGCAGATCATTTTCCCGGAAATCGACTACGACAAGATCGATGCTCTCCGCGGTCTGGACATTACCCTGACCACCACTGCCAAGAACGATGATGAAGGCCGCGCTCTGCTGCGTGCTTTCAAATTCCCGTTCCGCAACTGATTGGAGTAGGAAAATGGCCAAGAAGAGCATGAAAAACCGTGAGCTGAAGCGTCAGCTCACCGTTGCCAAGTACGCCACCAAGCGTGCAGCGCTCAAAGCTATCATCGTTGATCTGAACGCAAGTCCAGAAGCGCGTTGGGAAGCTACCGTAGCTCTGCAGAAGCAACCACGTGACGCAAGTGCCTCGCGCATGCGTAACCGTTGCCGCCTGACTGGTCGTCCGCACGGCGTTTACCGCAAGTTCGGCCTTGGCCGTAACAAGCTGCGTGAGGCTGCAATGCGTGGTGACGTACCAGGTCTGGTCAAAGCCAGCTGGTAATTGCTGTCAAAGTCTCGATGTTCGGGTTCGAAAGAATCTGACCATCGGTGGCCTTGAATCTGAATCAAGCCCCTTTTGGGGCTTGATTCATTTCTGGGGTGTGTCTAGAATGACCGGCTCGCCTGAGCCCGTGTTTTTCATGCCCGGAAGTTCTCGGCGACAAGTAGTAGCCGCAAGGCTAATTTTTCTGTATTAGGAGCGTCTAGCCCATGAGTATGCAGGACCCGTTAGCGGACATGCTAACTCGAATCCGTAATGCCCAGATGGCTGAAAAGTCTGTCGTAAGCATGCCGTCTTCCACGTTGAAGGCTGCTGTAGCAAAAGTCCTGAAGGACGAAGGTTACATCGCGGATTTTCAGATCACCACCGACGCTAAGCCGTCGCTGTCCATCGAGCTGAAGTACTTCGAAGGCCGTCCGGTTATTGAAGAAGTGAAGCGCGTTAGTCGTCCAGGCCTGCGTCAGTACAAGTCCGTTGAAGATCTGCCGAAAGTTCGTGGCGGTCTTGGCGTGTCTATCGTCTCCACCAACAAAGGTGTGATGACGGATCGTGCTGCGCGCGCTGCCGGTGTCGGCGGCGAAGTTCTTTGCACTGTGTTCTAAGGGGGGATAAGCATGTCTCGCGTCGCTAAGAACCCCGTTAAGCTGCCAGCCGGTGTCGAAGTAAAATTCGCAGGTCAACAGCTTTCGGTGAAGGGTGCCAAGGGTACTCTTGAACTGAACATCCATTCGTCCGTTGAGATTGTTGAAGAAGCTGGTGAGCTGCGTTTCGCTGCTCGCAATGGCGATCAACAAACTCGCGCAATGGCCGGTACCACGCGTGCGTTGGTAAACAACATGGTCCAAGGCGTAAGCCAAGGCTTCGAGCGTAAGCTCCAGCTGGTCGGTGTTGGTTACAAGGCGCAAGCAAAAGGCACGGTTTTGAACCTGGCCCTTGGCTTCTCGCACCCAGTGGATTACGAACTGCCGGAAGGCATCACCGCTGAGACCCCTAGCCAGACCGATATCCTGATCAAGGGCATCGACAAGCAGCTGGTAGGTCAAGTGGCCGCTGAGATCCGCGACTTCCGTCCACCAGAGCCGTACAAAGGCAAAGGTGTGCGCTACGCGGACGAAGTCGTCCGTCGTAAAGAAGCCAAGAAGAAGTAGGGCATAGCAAATGACCGACAAAAAAGTTACTCGACTGCGTCGCGCTCGCAAAGCACGCCTGAAAATGCACGAACTCGAAGTCGTGCGTCTCTGCGTGTTCCGCTCGTCGCAGCACATCTACGCCCAGGTCATCTCGGCCGACGGCAACAAGGTCCTGGCAAGCGCCTCGACTTTGGATAAAGAACTGCGTGATGGCGCCACTGGCAACATCGACGCGGCCACAAAGGTTGGCCAGCTGGTCGCTACGCGTGCTAAGGCCGCTGGCGTCTCGCAAGTGGCTTTCGACCGCTCTGGCTTCAAGTACCATGGCCGCGTTAAAGCGCTGGCTGATGCTGCTCGTGAAGCTGGGCTGGAGTTCTAAGTTATGTCAAATAACGACCAAAAGCGCGACGAAGGCTACATTGAGAAGCTGGTTCAAGTTAACCGCGTAGCCAAAACCGTTAAAGGCGGCCGTATCTTCACTTTCACCGCGTTGACCGTGGTTGGTGATGGTAAAGGGCGTGTTGGCTTCGGCCGTGGCAAGTCGCGTGAAGTGCCTGCTGCGATCCAGAAGGCAATGGAAGCTGCTCGCCGCAACATGATTCAAGTTGACCTGAACGGCACCACTCTGCAGTACGCAATGAAGTCCGCTCACGGCGCTTCGAAGGTGTACATGCAGCCTGCTTCTGAAGGTACCGGTATCATCGCTGGTGGCGCTATGCGTGCTGTCCTCGAAGTTGCTGGCGTTCAGAACGTTCTGGCCAAGTGCTATGGCTCGACTAACCCGGTAAACGTGGTTCACGCCACTTTCAAGGGTCTGAAAGCCATGCAATCTCCTGAGTCCATCGCTGCCAAGCGCGGCCTGACTGTCAAGGAGATCTTCTGATCATGGCTACCGTTAAAGTAACGCTGATCAAAAGCATGACCGGCCGCATCCCTAACCACAAACTGTGCGTTAAGGGTCTGGGTCTGCGTCGCATCGGTCACACTGTAGAAGTCCAGGATACTCCCGAGAATCGCGGGATGATCAACAAGGCTTACTACATGCTGCGTGTCGAGGGTTAATCGATGAAACTCAATGATCTGAGTCCAGCGCCGGGTTCCCGTCGCGAAAAGCATCGTCCGGGCCGTGGTATCGGTAGCGGTTTGGGTAAGACTGGTGGTCGCGGCCACAAAGGTCAGACCTCCCGCTCCGGTGGCACTATTGCTCCAGGCTTTGAAGGCGGTCAACAGCCGCTGCATCGTCGCCTGCCGAAGTTCGGTTTCGTATCCCTGAAAGCCATGGACCGCGCAGAAGTGCGTCTGTCCGAGCTGGCTAAAGTGGAAGGCGACATCGTCACCGTGCAGTCCCTGAAAGATGCCAACGTGATCAACGTCAACGTACAGCGTGTGAAAATCATGCTGTCCGGTGAAGTGACTCGCGCTGTCACTATCGGCAAGGGAATCGGCGCCACCAAAGGTGCGCGTGCGGCTATCGAAGCAGCTGGCGGCAAGTTCGAGGAATAAATGGCTAAGCAAGGTGCTCTCTCTGCGCTCGGCAAAGGCGGTATGTCTGAACTCTGGGCTCGTCTGCGTTTTCTGTTCCTGGCGATTATCGTCTACCGAATAGGCGCACACATCCCGGTTCCAGGTATCAACCCGGACCGACTCGCAGACCTGTTTCGACAGAATGAGGGGACCATTCTTAGCTTGTTCAACATGTTCTCCGGCGGCGCGCTGGAACGGATGAGCATCTTTGCACTGGGGATCATGCCGTATATTTCGGCATCGATCATCATGCAATTGATGACCGCCGTCAGCCCGCAGCTGGAGCAGTTGAAGAAGGAAGGTGAAGCTGGCCGTCGCAAGATCAGCCAGTACACCCGCTACGGCACCGTCGTCCTTGCTCTAGTCCAGGCTATTGGCATGTCCATTGGTCTGGCTGGGCAGGGCGTTGCGTTCACTGGTGACTTTGGCTTCCATTTCGTCGCAGTATCCACGTTTGTGGCTGGTGCGATGTTCATGATGTGGCTGGGTGAGCAGATTACTGAGCGTGGTGTAGGTAACGGTATCTCGATGTTGATTTTTTCGGGTATCGTCGCCGGTCTTCCGAGAGCAATCGGGCAGTCTTTCGAGTCTGCTCGTCAAGGTGATATCAATATTTTTGCCTTGGTTGCCATCGGTTTGCTGGCAGTAGCGATTATCGGTTTCGTGGTGTTCATTGAGCGTGGTCAGCGTCGTATCGCTGTTCACTACGCCAAGCGTCAGCAGGGCCGTAAGGTTTTTGCTGCGCAGACAAGCCACTTGCCGCTGAAGGTGAACATGGCTGGTGTTATTCCGGCTATTTTCGCGAGCAGCATTTTGCTGTTCCCGGCTTCGCTGGGTGCCTGGTTTGGTCAGTCTGAAGGTATGGGCTGGTTGCAGGACATCTCGCAGTCGATCGCTCCTGGTCAGCCGTTGAATATTCTGCTGTTTAGTGCAGGGATTATTTTCTTCTGCTTCTTCTATACGGCGTTGATGTTCAATCCGAAAGACGTAGCGGAAAACCTGAAGAAGTCCGGTGCCTTTATTCCGGGCATCCGTCCAGGTGAGCAGTCTGCGCGCTACATTGATGGCGTTCTGACTCGTTTGACCATGTTCGGTGCTCTTTACATGACGGCCGTGTGCTTGCTGCCCCAGTTTCTGGTGGTTGCAGCAAACGTTCCGTTCTACCTTGGCGGGACCTCGTTGCTGATCGTGGTCGTGGTTGTGATGGACTTCATGTCCCAAGTACAATCGCACCTCGTTTCGCACCAGTACGAATCCCTGATGAAGAAAGCCAACCTGAAGGGTTACGGCAGCGGCATGTTGCGCTGAGTACCCATAAGGTTCGAGGAGTTGGTGATGAAAGTTCGTGCATCGGTGAAAAAGCTGTGCCGTAACTGCAAGATTATTCGCCGCGAAGGTGTTGTTCGAGTAATTTGCAGCGCGGAACCGCGTCACAAACAGCGCCAAGGCTGAGTGTGATTGTGCTTCAAGCCCGGTAGCTAGTGCGCTACCGGGTTGATTATTTGTTATTACAGCGATATTATCTCGCGCCCTATTTCTTGGCTTCCGGGGCGTAGGTAGCTGTCAATTGGAGTCCCACTGAATGGCCCGTATTGCAGGCGTTAACATTCCAGATAACAAGCATACTGTTATCTCGCTGACCTACATCTATGGTGTTGGTCGCACTACTGCACAGAAGATCTGTGCAGAGACTGGGGTAAACCCAGCCGCAAAGATCAAAGATCTGAGCGACGAGCAAATTGAACAGCTGCGTGGCGAAGTGGCGAAGTTCACCACTGAAGGTGACCTGCGTCGCGAAATCAACATGAAAATCAAGCGCTTGATGGACCTCGGTTGCTATCGCGGTCTGCGTCATCGTCGCGGTCTTCCAGTGCGCGGTCAGCGTACCAAGACCAACGCGCGTACCCGTAAAGGTCCGCGTAAGCCGATCCGCAAGTAATCGCCCCAGCGAATCGACAGGAATTTAATCATGGCAAAACCTGCTGCTCGTCCTCGTAAAAAAGTTAAAAAGACAGTGGTTGATGGCATCGCCCACATCCATGCATCTTTTAACAACACCATCGTGACCATTACCGACCGTCAAGGTAACGCTCTTTCCTGGGCTACCTCCGGTGGTTCGGGTTTCCGCGGTTCCCGCAAGTCCACCCCGTTCGCTGCTCAAGTAGCTGCTGAACGTGCTGGTCAAGCTGCGCTGGAATACGGCCTGAAAAACCTCGACGTTAACGTCAAGGGTCCAGGTCCAGGTCGTGAATCCGCAGTCCGCGCTTTGAACGGCTGTGGCTACAAGATCGCCAGCATCACCGACGTGACGCCAATCCCGCACAACGGGTGCCGTCCGCCGAAGAAGCGCCGCGTGTAATCCAGGAGATTGTAAAGAATGGCTCGTTACATTGGTCCAAAATGCAAACTCGCTCGTCGCGAAGGCACCGATCTCTTTCTGAAGAGCGGCGTGCGCGCGATCGAATCGAAGTGCAACATTGAAGCAGCACCTGGTATCCACGGCCAACGCCGCGGTCGCCAGTCCGACTACGGCACCCAACTGCGTGAAAAGCAGAAGGTTCGTCGTATCTACGGCGTTCTCGAGCGTCAATTCAGCGGCTACTACAAAGAAGCTGCTGGCAAGAAAGGTGCAACTGGTGAGAACCTGCTGCAACTGCTCGAATGCCGTCTGGACAACGTTGTATATCGTATGGGCTTTGGTTCGACTCGTGCCGAATCCCGTCAGCTGGTATCGCACAAGTCGATCAGCGTTAACGGTCAGACCGTAAACGTTCCGTCGTATCAGGTTCGTGCTGGTGACGTGGTTGCAGTTCGCGAGAAAGCAAAAAACCAACTTCGCATTGTCCAAGCTCTCGATCTGTGTGCCCAACGTGGCCGCGTAGAATGGGTAGAAGTAGACACTGAGAAGAAGTCGGGCGTTTTCAAGAACGTTCCTGCTCGCAGTGATCTGTCCGCCGACATCAACGAAAGCCTGATTGTCGAGCTCTACTCCAAGTAAGGGCTAGAAAATAGGTGCATCCATGCAGATTTCGGTAAATGAGTTCCTGACACCCCGCCACATTGATGTGCAGGTTGTCAGTCCAACCCGCGCCAAGATCACTCTCGAGCCTCTCGAGCGTGGTTTTGGCCACACCCTGGGCAACGCGCTGCGCCGCATCCTGTTGTCCTCAATGCCCGGCTGCGCAGTAGTCGAGGCCGAGATTGACGGTGTGCTCCACGAGTACAGCGCCATCGAAGGTGTACAGGAAGACGTAATTGAAATCCTGTTGAACCTTAAAGGTCTGGCCATCAAGCTGCACGGTCGTGACGAAGTTACGCTGACCTTGTCGAAGAAGGGTTCGGGGGTGGTTACCGCTGCCGATATTCAGCTGGATCATGATGTCGAGATCGTTAATCCCGATCACGTAATCGCTAACCTGGCGTCTAACGGCGCCCTGAACATGAAGCTCACCGTAGCTCGTGGTCGTGGTTATGAGCCAGCAGACTCGCGTCAGAGCGATGAAGACGAAAGCCGCAGCATCGGTCGCTTGCAGCTTGACTCTTCGTTCAGCCCGGTTCGCCGTATCGCATACGTGGTGGAAAACGCCCGTGTCGAGCAGCGTACCAACCTGGACAAGCTGGTTATTGATCTGGAAACCAACGGTACTCTGGACCCTGAAGAGGCTATCCGCCGCGCTGCAACCATTCTGCAACAGCAGTTGGCTGCGTTCGTCGACCTCAAAGGTGACAGTGAGCCAGTGGTTGTCGAGCAGGAAGACGAGATCGATCCGATCCTGCTTCGCCCGGTTGACGATCTGGAACTGACTGTACGTTCGGCTAACTGCCTTAAGGCGGAAAACATCTACTACATCGGCGACCTGATTCAGCGTACCGAAGTAGAGCTGTTGAAGACTCCGAACCTGGGCAAGAAATCCTTGACTGAAATCAAGGACGTTCTGGCCTCCCGCGGTCTGTCCCTCGGCATGCGCCTCGACAACTGGCCGCCTGCAAGTCTTAAGAAGGACGACAAGGCGACTGCCTGATCGTCGTAATCACCGAACGTAGTGTTTGGTAAGGAATGAACCATGCGTCATCGTAAAAGTGGTCGTCACCTGAGCCGCACCAGCTCGCACCGCAAGGCCATGTTCCAAAACATGGCGGTGTCGCTGTTCGAGCACGAGCTGATCAAAACTACTCTGCCAAAAGCCAAAGAACTGCGTCGCGTTGCTGAGCCGCTGATCACTCTGGCCAAGACAGACAGCCTGGCTAACCGCCGTCTGGCTTTCGACCGTACTCGTTCGAAAGCTATCGTTGGTAAGCTCTTCAACGACCTGGGCAAGCGTTACGCTACCCGTGAGGGTGGCTACCTGCGCATCCTCAAGTGCGGCTTCCGCGCTGGCGACAACGCGCCTATGGCGTATGTCGAGTTGGTTGATCGTGCTACTGCTGGCGAAGCTGTATCCGCCGAGTAAGACGTCAGTCTGAAACGAAGAACCGGGCCTAGTGCCCGGTTTTTTGTGTCTGCAAGAAAATGCGCTGTCCGTACAAGCGACTGACACCTTTCTGTTGTCATGATGTGCCGGGGAACATAATTAGTATTTATCTATCGTTGGTCACGAGTTAATGAATTTGTGAGTGATATATCGATGATCAATAATTCCCTCCAAGCCGTTTCGCCGGCAGCACCAAGACAGACAGAGGAAAAAGACCGTATGAGCCAGATCAAAACGCTTACGACCGCCAGTGGCGCGCCTGTCGCTGATAACCAGAATTCCCGTTCCGCTGGCCCACGCGGCCCGTTGCTGCTCGACGATTTTCACCTGATCGAGAAGCTTGCCCACTTCAACCGTGAAAACATTCCAGAGCGCCGCGTCCACGCGAAGGGCTCGGGTGCTTACGGTACCTTCACCGTGACCCGCGATATCAGCCAATACACCAGCGCCAAGCTGTTCTCTGAAGTTGGCAAGCAAACGCCGACTTTTCTGCGATTTTCCACCGTTGGCGGCGAACGTGGTTCGGCTGATACCGAGCGCGACCCGCGCGGTTTCGCCCTGAAGTTCTACACTGAAGAAGGTAACTGGGACATCGTTGGCAACAACACCCCGGTGTTCTTCATCCGTGATCCGCTGAAATTCCCGGATTTCATTCACACCCAAAAGCGCCTTCCGCAGAGCAACCTGAAAAGCGCACAAATGATGTGGGACTTCTGGTCGCACTCGCCCGAGGCGCTGCATCAGGTCACCATCCTGTTCTCTGATCGAGGTATCCCGGACGGTTACCGTCACATGCACGGCTTCGGCAGCCATACCTATAGCCTGATCAGCGCTCAAGGTGAGCGTCACTGGGTCAAGTGGCACTACAAGACCCAGCAAGGGATCAAGAACCTGGCCCCGGCCGATGCCGCACGCTTGGCGGGTACCGATCCGGATTACGCCCAGCGTGATCTGTTCGAAGCCATCGAGCGCGGTGACTTCCCAAAATGGCGTGTGTGCATGCAGATCATGACCGAAGCTCAGGCGGCGGCTCATTATGAGAATCCTTTTGACGTGACCAAAACCTGGTCGCAGAAAGAATTCCCGCTGATCGAAGTCGGAGAGCTGGAGTTGAATCGCAACCCGCTGAACTACTTCGCTGAAGTCGAGCAAGCGGCGTTCGGTCCAAGCAATATGGTGCCGGGTGTCGGTCTCTCGCCGGATCGCATGCTGCAAGGTCGAGTATTCGCTTACGCCGATGCTCATCGCTACCGTGTCGGTACCAATCATCAGCAACTGCCGGTTAACGCTCCTCGTACCCCGGTTAACACTTACCAGCGTGACGGCTCGATGGCGTTCGGCAGTAACGGTGGTGCAGCACCAAACTACGAGCCGAACAGCTACAGCGAGGCGCCGAAACAAGCTCCGCGTTACGCCGAGCCCGCGCTGGCGTTGAGCGGTGCTGCCGATCGCTACGATCACCGTGAAGACACCGATTACTACAGCCATGCCGGTGCATTGTTCCGCCTGATGAGTGACGATCAGAGGGCGTTGCTGGTCAGCAACATCGCCGGCGCAATGTCAGGTGTTTCGAGTGACGTGATTGATCGTCAGTTGCAGCATTTCTATAAGGCCGATCCGGCGTATGGAGAAGCAATCGCAACGTTGCTCAACGTACAGCTTAACGAAGTCTAAACGAGAAGCAGAACCGCCCTCATTTGGGCGGTTTTTGCGATATTTAGGCTCCTTTTCTCGGATTATCTTCGCTTTTATTGCGCTAAACGAGTGACCTTCCAGTCAGGTTGGTTCAAACTACAGCCTTTCAAGTAGGGAGATGTAGGGCGATGCAAGGCCACCCAGACGTTATCGATTACCTCAACACGTTGCTGACCGGCGAACTCGCTGCGCGTGACCAATATTTCGTTCATTCGCGGATGTATGAGGACTGGGGGTTCACCAAGCTCTACGAGCGGATCAACCACGAGATGGAAGAAGAGGCAGGTCACGCTGATGCGTTGATGCGCCGGATTCTGATGCTTGAAGGCACGCCGCGCATGCGTCCGGATGATCTCGACGTGGGCACCACGGTGCCGGAGATGCTTGAAGCGGACTTGCGCCTCGAGTACAAAGTCCGTGCCGCGCTGTGCAAAGGCATCGAACTCTGCGAGCAGCACAAAGACTACGTCAGCCGCGAAATTCTGCGCGTGCAGCTCAACGACACCGAAGAAGATCACACCTACTGGCTGGAAAAGCAGTTGGGCCTGATCAAGCTCATCGGTCTCCAGAACTACCTGCAATCCCACGCGTCCTGATTGCAGTTACAAAAAAGCCCCTGTCACTGATGAGGTGACAGGGGCTTTTTCATGTCTGGCGCTTAGGCACGATCCCGGATCAGTAGCGGCTTGAGGTAATGACCCGTGTGAGATTGTTTCATCTCGGCCACTTCCTCAGGCGTGCCTGTGGCAATGATCTGCCCGCCTTTGGAACCACCTTCCGGCCCGAGATCCACCAACCAGTCTGCGGTCTTGATCACGTCGAGGTTGTGCTCGATGACCACCACAGTATTGCCGTGGTCGCGCAGGCGATGCAGAACGTCGAGCAATTGCTGGATATCCGCGAAGTGCAGGCCGGTGGTCGGCTCGTCGAGGATGTACAGGGTCTTGCCGGTATCGCGCTTGGACAGCTCGCGAGACAGCTTGACCCGCTGCGCCTCGCCGCCAGACAACGTCGTCGCCGACTGTCCGAGCTTGATGTACGACAGGCCTACATCCATCAGCGTCTGCAGCTTGCGCGCCAGCGCCGGCACTGCGTCGAAGAACTCCCGGGCCTCCTCGATCGTCATCTCGAGGGTTTCATGGATGCTCTTGCCCTTGTATTTGATCTCAAGGGTTTCGCGGTTGTATCGCTTGCTCTTGCACACGTCGCACGGCACATAGATGTCCGGCAGGAAGTGCATTTCCACCTTGATCAGGCCATCGCCCTGACAGGCTTCGCAGCGACCACCCTTGACGTTGAACGAGAAACGCCCTGGGCCATAACCCCGTGAGCGCGACTCTGGTACGCCGGCAAACAGCTCGCGGATCGGCGTAAACAGCCCGGTATAGGTCGCCGGGTTGGAGCGTGGTGTACGACCAATCGGGCTCTGGTCGATATCGACGACCTTGTCGAGATGTTCCAGGCCTTTGATGCTGTCGTGCGCAGCAGCTTCCAGCGTGGTCGCACCATTGAGTGCCGTGGCGCTCAGCGGAAACAGCGTGTTGTTGATCAGCGTCGATTTGCCCGAGCCGGACACGCCCGTCACGCAGGTCAGGAGGCCAATAGGGATCTCCAGATCAACATTGCGCAGGTTGTTGCCGCGCGCGCCCTTCAGCGACAGGCTCAGCTTCTTGTTGCGCGGTGTGCGTTTGGCCGGTACTTGGATCTTCACCCGGCCCGACAGGTACTTGCCGGTCAGGGAATCCGGGTGTGCCATGACTTCGGCCGGAGTGCCTTCAGCAACGATCTTGCCGCCGTGCACGCCTGCGCCGGGGCCGATGTCCACGACATAGTCGGCCAAGCGAATCGCATCTTCGTCGTGCTCGACCACAATCACCGTATTGCCGATATCGCGCAGATGTTTCAGCGTACCGAGCAGGCGATCATTATCCCGTTGGTGCAGGCCGATGGACGGCTCATCGAGGATATAAAGGACGCCGACGAGACCGGCGCCGATCTGGCTGGCCAAACGAATCCGCTGCGCTTCGCCACCAGACAACGTGTCGGCACTGCGATCCAGCGACAGATAATCAAGACCGACGTTGACCAGAAATTGCAGGCGTTCGCGAATTTCCTTGAGGATCTTGTCGGCGATTTCGCCGCGACGGCCCGTCATCTTCAGCGCGGCGAAATACTCACAGGCGTCGCCGATTGGCAGGTTGGTCACCGCCGGCAACGTCTTCTCGCCAACCCACACGTGTCGCGCTTCGCGACGCAGACGCGTGCCACGGCAATCGGGGCAGGACTGGGTGCTGAGGAACTTGGCCAGCTCTTCGCGCACGCTGGCCGATTCGGTTTCGCGATAGCGACGTTCAAGATTCGGCACGATGCCTTCGAACGGGTGCGAGCGTTTGACGATGTCGCCCCGGTCATTAAGGTATTTGAAGTCGACGTTGTGCGAACCGCTGCCGTGCAGAATGGATTTCTGCTGATCGGCCGGCAGTTCGTTGAACGGTACTTCCAGGCTGAAGCCGTAGTGCGTGGCCAATGAGCCGAGCATCTGGAAGTAATACACGTTGCGCCGGTCCCAGCCGCGTATTGCGCCTTCGGCCAGGGTCAGGTCGCCGTTGACCAGTCGCTTGATGTCGAAGAACTGCTTCACGCCAAGACCATCGCAAGTGGGGCAGGCGCCGGCCGGGTTGTTGAAGGAGAACAGCTTGGGTTCCAGTTCGCTGATTGCGTGGCCGCAGATCGGGCAGGCGAAGCGCGCGGAGAAGATCATCTCTTCACCCGGCTCGTCATCCATCGGCGCGACCAGCGCGATACCGTCCGCCAGTTTCAGCGCGGTCTCGAACGACTCGGCCAGACGTTGCTGCAGATCGGCGCGAACCTTGAAGCGGTCGACGATGACGTCAATCGAGTGCTTCTTCTGTTTATCCAGTTTTGGCAGTTCATCGAGCTCGCAAATCCGCCCGTTGACTCGCGCGCGCACGAAACCCTGAGCGCGCAGCTCTTCGAAGACCGACAGGTGCTCGCCTTTGCGCTCGCGGATCACCGGCGCCAGCAGCATCAGTTTGCTGCCTTCGGGCTGCGCCAGCACCAGGTCAACCATCTGGCTGACGGTTTGCGCCTCCAGCGGAATATCGTGATCCGGACAGCGCGGTGTACCGACGCGCGCATACAGCAGCCGCAGGTAGTCATAGATTTCAGTGATGGTGCCGACCGTGGAGCGCGGGTTGTGCGAGGTCGATTTCTGTTCGATGGAAATGGCCGGCGATAAACCTTCAATGGTATCGACGTCGGGTTTTTCCATCATCGACAGGAACTGCCGGGCGTAGGCCGACAGGGATTCGACATAGCGGCGCTGACCTTCGGCGTACAGCGTATCGAAGGCCAGGGACGACTTGCCGGAGCCGGACAGGCCGGTGATGACGATCAGCTTGTCCCGTGGCAGGGTCAGGTCTATGTTCTTCAGGTTGTGGGTACGGGCCCCACGTATCAGGATCTTGTCCAAAGTGGCCTCGCTCGGCGGGCGTCGAAAACATAGGAGTATACGGGCAAATACTGGATGGATGCACACTATCAAGCGAAGGGTTTTGACCTTACATGAAGAGAGTTTCATCTATACGCGTCATAGCGTCGCGATATACCCCGTCTACCGATGGGACTGGTAGAATCGCCGCCGGTTCACACGAGGTTTTTCCATGCACGATCCCCACAGCGAACGCATGAGTGGCAGCGAGACCCGCGCGGCGAGCGGTCTGGCCCTGGTGTTCGCCTTCCGTATGCTTGGCATGTTCATGGTGTTGCCGGTACTGGCGACCTATGGCATGGATCTGGCGGGAGCGACCCCGGCCCTGATCGGGTTGGCAATTGGCGCCTACGGCTTGACCCAGGCAATGTTTCAGATTCCGTTCGGGATCATTTCCGACCGAATCGGCCGTCGCCCCGTCATTTATCTGGGGCTGATCGTGTTCGCCCTCGGCAGTGTGCTGGCCTCTCAGGCCGATTCGATCTGGGGCGTGATTGCCGGGCGAATCCTGCAGGGCGCCGGTGCGATTTCCGCTGCGGTGATGGCGCTGTTATCCGACCTCACCCGCGAACAGCACCGCACCAAGGCAATGGCGATGATCGGCATGACCATCGGTTTGTCGTTCGCCGTGGCCATGGTCGTCGGTCCGTTGCTGACCCGGGCCTTTGGTTTGTCCGGCCTGTTCCTCGCCACCGGCGCCATGGCACTGGTCGGTATCGCCATCATCATGTTCATGGTGCCGCACTCGACCGGGCCGTTGCAGCACCGGGAATCCGGCGTTGCGCGTCAGGCCTTGATGCCGACGCTCAAGCATCCAGACTTGCTGCGTCTCGATTTAGGTATCTTCGTGTTGCACGCGATGCTGATGTCGAGCTTCGTTGCGTTGCCCCTGGCGCTGGTGGAAAAGGCCGGTTTGCCCAAGGAACAGCACTGGTGGGTCTACCTCACCGCGCTGCTGATTTCGTTCTTCGCCATGATCCCGTTCATCATCTACGGCGAGAAGAAACGCAAAATGAAACGAGTTTTGCTCGGCGCGGTCATGACGTTGATGCTCACTGAGCTATTCTTCTGGCAGTTCGGCGACAGCCTGCGGGCTCTGGTGATCGGCACGGTGGTGTTCTTCACCGCGTTCAATCTGCTGGAGGCTTCATTGCCGTCGCTGATCAGCAAGGTTTCACCGGCAGGCGGGAAGGGCACGGCGATGGGCGTGTATTCCACCAGCCAGTTCCTCGGTTCGGCACTCGGCGGGATACTCGGCGGCTGGCTGTTTCAGCATGGCGGTCTGTCGGTTGTGTTCCTCGGATGCGCCGGTCTGGCTGCCATCTGGCTGGCCTTTGCTGTTACCATGCGCGAACCTCCCTACGTGACGAGCCTGCGCTTGCCGTTGTCGCCCGAGGCGATCCGCGAAGCGGGTCTGGTCGAGCGTCTCAAGGCCCTCGTAGGGGTAACCGATGCAGTGATAGTTGCTGATGAAGCGGCTGTTTACATCAAACTGGACAAAGAATTAGTGGATCGCGACACCCTCGAACGCCTGGTGAACAACCCGGCCGGGGCTGCGTGCGAAGCCTAGGAGAACGTTATGGCCCGTGGGGTTAACAAAGTCATATTGGTCGGCACTTGCGGCCAGGATCCCGAAGTTCGCTACCTGCCTAACGGTAACGCCGTGACCAACCTGAGTCTGGCAACCAGCGAACAGTGGACCGACAAGCAGACCGGTCAAAAGGTCGAGAAGACCGAGTGGCACCGTGTTTCGATGTTCGGCAAAGTGGCCGAAATCGCCGGCGAATACCTGCGCAAGGGTTCGCAGGTGTACATCGAAGGCAAGCTGCAGACCCGCGAGTGGGAAAAAGACGGTATCAAGCGTTACACCACCGAAATCGTGGTCGACATGCAAGGCACCATGCAACTGCTCGGCGGCCGTCCACAGCAGGGCGATCAGCAAGGCGGTGGTAACAACTACCAGCAGCAGGCGCCACGTCAGCAGGCGCCACGCCCGCAGCAATCGGCTCCGCAACAGCGCTCGGCTCCGGCTCCACAGCAGGCCGCACCGCAACCGGCTCCGGATTTCGACAGCTTTGATGACGATATCCCGTTCTGATTCGCTGTTGTAAACCGCTGCAAATAAAAAGGCCCGTCGCTTGAACGACGGGCCTTTTTTGTTGGTAAAACTTATGGTCATCCCCGATCAACTGTAGGAGGGAGCCTGCTCGCGAAGGCGTCAGATCAGATAAAGCAGTCGTTGAATGACAATCCGCTTTGGCGAGCAGGCTCCGCTCCCACAAGGTTCTGTGTTTCAGTCGAGGATCAGATGCGGCAAGAAACGGCTCGAATCCTTGGTGATCAGGCTGTTGTCTTCCCGTACACCAATCCCCGCCGCCTGATCGCCAATCACCCAGGAACCGATCAGCGTGTAGCTGTCGCCAAATTTCGGTAGAGGTGCAAATTCCTGCAGGATAAACGGCGCATCAGTGTAAGGCCCGTCCTCTTTGACGATCAGACCGTCAGCCGTTTGCAGTTCGATATTGGCGCCTTCCCGGGAAAAGTACGGCTTGCGCACCCAGCCCTTTGGCACGGCGTTGGCGGGATTGGGGTCGAGATGCGCCGCCAGCAGATTCGGATGCCCTTTGTGCAGTTCCCACAGCAACGGCAGTACACCCTTGTTCGACAGGATCGCCTTCCAGGCCGGTTCGAAAAACTGCGTGTCACACTCGGCAATCGCCGCACCGAAGGGCTCGTGGAAGATGAATTCCCAGGCGTGCAGCTTGAACAGGTGCGGTATCCAGCGATCTTCCAGATCGACGAAGCGCCCCGCAGCCGTCAGACCGATGTCTTCGATATCGATATGGCGCGATTCGATGCCGACTTTTTCTGCGATCAGGCGCAGGTAATCCGTAGTGCCCTTGTCCTCGACCGAGTCTTTCATCGAGGCAAAGTAGAATGGGCGCTTGAGTTGCAGCTCGGCAAATGCCTGGTGCAGCCTGGTATCGATGCTGTTGAACTGGTCTGCGCGGGGTGGCAGCGTGCCGCGTTCGATGCATTGCTCCAGCCAGCCCCACTGGAACGCCGCCGCTTCATAAAGACTGGTCGGCGTGTCGTAGTTGAGTTCCAGCAGTTTCGCCGGCCCGTTGCCGCTGTAGGAAAAATCCATGCGCCCGTAAAGATGCGGATGACCTTCCAGCCAGGACGTTCGGATCATGTCGTAGTACGCCGCCGGAATGCTGAGACGATCCAGCAACGCTTCGCTGCGCACGACGCGGTCGACCAGGTCCATGCACATCTCGTGCAGTTCAGTGGTCGGGTCTTCCAGGTCGTTTTCGATCTGCGCGAGAGTGAACTGGTAGTACGCGCTTTCGTCCCAGTAGGGTTCACCGTCGATGGTGTGAAACATGAAGCCGAGGCTTTCGGCCGTCTGTTTCCAGTCCGGTCGCTCGGCGCAGGCAATCTTTTTCATCGTCAGCTGCTCGAGCGCCCGGAACTGCTGCCCCAGCCACCCCAACCGCTGCGGGCGCTGGACTGGCTACCGAAGCCGCCACGGGAAGTCGATGAGGCGACGTTGACCGGTTTGCTCTTGCTGCTCTCGTAGTCCGGTTGGCTGCGCGGCGCCGATTCGATCTTGCGGTACTGTTTCGAAGTGTCGTAGGTCTGGCGTGTATCGCGGTCGCGGTAAACCGTGCGATTGGCGTTGTTGCTCATGGCGTTGCCGATCAGCCAGCCGCTTAACCAGCCGCTGCCGCCGCCACTGGATGTGTGCGAGGTGTTTTGCACATTCTGCGCCGCCGCTGCGTCACCGGCAGGCATCTGCGCGTCGGCGATGGCGTCGAGGTTCTGCGCGACTTCAGCCTTCTGTATCACCTTGAAACCGCCGAGTTTCGGCACGAAGCGGCCATCGGAATTTTTCTGGCACCAGCCGTCGGCGAAGTCGGCGTCGCAATTGGCTTTGTCGTCGTACACCGGGGCGATACGCCGGTGCTCGGTCAGCGCGGCGACGTAGGCGTTGGAGCAGGCATCGGCGGCTACTTCGGCATCGACGCATTGTTCCACGCTCTGGAAGTTGCGAGTCTGATCGGCCGCCGCCGCTTCGCCGGAAATGGCCATCGCCACCGAGGCGGCGAGGGACAACTGAACGTATTTGCTTCGTTTCATCTGGGCGTCCTGCCGATCAGTTGGACGGTGTCATGCATGCGGCATTGAGCATGCCGACGCTGATCGCGACCGCCGCAACATAAATGCCCGACGCCACTTCACCGTTGGCAATGCGCTCGGAAGTGCCTTTGAGTACCAGGCCGGTGGCTACAAACGCCAGCAGTTGCACAACAGCGGCAATCACCGCCCACAGTACGAAGTCGAGGACATTGACCGAAAAGGCGATCACGTTGCTGGCCGGAATCGCGAAACCGATGATCGCGCCAGACAGCGCAATGGCTGCAGCGCTATTGCCATTGCGGATCAGCTCGAACTCCTTGTGCGGGGTAATGCGGGTGTAGACGAATTGAAACAGCATGAACAGCAGCACGGCGCCGATCAGGTAGACGACGAATCCGACCAGCGCGGTCTTGTTCAGGGAAACGGCCAGCACTTCCAGCATGAAAAATTTCCTTGTTTAAATGGTGCCCACATCGGTCGTGTACAGCGAAATGCCCAGCGAAGTGCTGAGGCTGACGGTGCCTTCTTCGTCCTGTTCGACGGAAAACAGCAGGAGCTCACGGCGATCAGTCAGGCCGGTGTCGCGGGCGTAGAGCATCGAGTGGTGTTCGATGGTGTAGCTCTCGTCCGGATTGACCACTTGCTCGGTCATCGGTACGAGTTCGGTCTGGCCTTGTTCGGTGCCCCACTCGCGACTGTACTGGATGCCTTCGTGGGTGTAGGTCGGCAAACCGATGGGGCTGCTGGGGCCCGCCAGGCGCTGCAGCTCGGCGTCACTGTTGACGGTCACGTAGCTGACATAGTTGAACAGCGTGACGGATTCGACCTGATCGTCACCGGTGACGTGGATCTGTACCCAGAAATCCTCGTCATTCATGTAGTAGCGATGCAGTTTATTGGACTGGCCGAGGTCGACCCAGCCGGCGCTCCAGATCGCTTGATCGAAAGGCACGCGGACCGAGGTGGAACCGTCGAGCAGCAGTGCCAGGGTCGAATCAAACCTGATCGCTTTGCCCTGAGCCATCCCGAGCGGGCCAGTCACGATTGGCGTGGGTGCTGCGGCTTGCCAGTTACTGGTGCCCAGCAAATCTTTAAACCATCCCATGGGTACGTTCCTTGAAACGGGTGGAGGTGTCCGTCGGCGAAAAAGCGCGGTTAGTGTACCGGGCTGAGCGGTGAACGACACGCATGCAAACCATGTGGGAGCGAGCTTGCTCGCGAAGAGGGCGCGTCAGTCAATATTGATGTCGACTGATACGGCACTTTCGCGAGCAGGCTCGCTCCCACAGGTTTTTTTTCCGGTGATTACTGAGCGGACTTTTGCTTCAGGCGCTCAAGGATCGCATTGGCACTGCCTTCGTTCGGCGTGATGCCGGCGTCGCGCAGTTTGCGTTCCAGGTCGTTGCCGGTCGATGCATCAGCCAGTTCATCCGCTGCGCTCAGCTCGGCGGCGCGCTGCTGTTGTTTGGCTTGCAGGCGGTTCAGAGTACCGACAGCCGTTTCCAGTTTGCCGTTGGCGCCGCCGCTGGCAATCGATGCGCTGACCTGAGCCTTTTGCACGCTCTCACGAGCCTTGGCCATGTCCACTTGCTGGCGCAGGCTCTTGATACGCGACTCGGCTTTGCTGATGTCCTTGCGCATGTTGTCGGCGTAGGTGCCAAACTCGTCGCTCAGTTTTTTCTCGGCGCTCAGGTCATTGCTAAGGGTCGAGATTGCTTCGGCCACTTCCATGGCAAGGTCTTCGCGACCGGCATTCAGCGCGGAAACCGCCTTGGCTTCCAGATCCTTGATCTTGGCGTCGTACTCACTCACGCGGTCAGCGGACAGTTTGTGCTTGGCCATGATGGTGACCAGTTCGCGGCGCGCGTTGGACAGCGCGGTGTCGGCATCGCGGATTTCCTGGTCGAGGATGCGCAGGGCCTGTTGGTCGACGATGGCTTCGCCGACTTCATTGGCGCCGCCGCGCAATGCGGTGAACAACTTGCTCCAGATGGACTGAGTCATTGGATATTCCCTGTTGATTACTTGAAGAAGTGTTCGAAGGCTTCACTCGCGCGCTGCACGTTGTCGACCAGGGTTTTCACCTCGGTGACGACGTTGGTCAGGCTCGAGTCGGCGCTGAGGGCGCCAAACATGTTGTAAACGGTCTGCCCGTTCGGCATCGACTCGATACCGATTGACGACAGCGGGAACATCTCCCGGCTGCGCAGTACGGCATCGTTGAAGGCACGCACGTCAGTGATCGACTCGCTGTCCACCAGCACGGTGTCGACGATGATCTGCTGGCCGGCCAAGGCGATGTGAATCGGCAGACCACCGAATTCGTTCATTTCCAGCTTGATGCTGGGTTCGGAGCTCTGGATCAGGGACAGCGTGATCTCTTGCGAAGCCACCTCGTCCAGGGCCTTAAGGGCGTTGAAGAGGCTATCGATGGTCCAGTTGTTGCCTGCGCTCATGTAATTCTCCGACATGAATGAGCCAGCCAGAATCGGTTGGCGTAGCTGTTGCTCCATTTGCTTGAGCAAGCTTCGGTTTTCGGGAAGCACCCAAGTTTCGTGTTTGACATAACCGGCTGCTGCCAGGCCCGCTCGCATCTGCTTCATGTAGAAGCTCGACGGTTTTTTCGCGGACGGTTTTGCGCGCTCTCCCTTGGCGCTTTCTGACTTCGAGGTGGGGGAGCGGCTGTTCATGGCATTGACTCGGTTATGAATGTCTCACGCGTGAGCCACACTACAACCATTTCAAAGTGCCATCAATGGCTCACGCGTGAGATTTTCATGACAGGTACAAAAAGGCCCGCTGCAAGGCGGGCCTGGTGTTTTTGCCGAATATTTCTCAGCGGTTAGCGGCGAGGAACTCGTCAGTCGATACCACGCTGGCGTAGGCGAACCCCAGCGCCGACATGAAGGCGGCGTGGACCTGGGCGGCCGGTACAGTGAGGCCGTTGAACTCAAGGTCGCGACTGGCGCAGGCATCGTGAATCACCGTAACGGCGTAGCCCAGATCCGCTGCCGCGCGAGTGATGCCGTCGACGCACATGTGGCTCATGCTGCCGACCACCACCAGTTCCTTGATGTCTCGTTCATCGAGGATGGCTTGCAGTTCGGTTTCGCGGAACGAGTTGACGAAGTGTTTGAGCACTACTGGTTCATCGGCGCGGTTAAGCACTTTCGGGTGCAGCTTGGCACCGTCGGAGCCCGGGGTGAAAAACGGCGCATCCGGGGAGGTGAATTCGTGGCGGATATGGATCACCGAATCGCCGGCCTCGCGAAACGCCGCGATCAGTTTCGCAGCGTTGTCGGCGGCGGCGTCGGCACCGGTCAGCGGCCATTTGCCTTGGGGGAAGTAGTCGTTCTGGATATCGACTACGATGAGCGCTTGCTTGGCCATGGGGATGTCCTCGATGGATTGGCTGGAAGTGGCTTCAGTATTGACGCTGGCGAGCGCTTCGAGGATTGGCGGCACCGACAATAGGCAGGGGAAAACTGACAATGGGCGCAGAAAGGGCCGCCATCGCTGAACTGGGCGTTCTGATTTATCCCGGCGCGCAGATGGCTGCAGTGCATGGCTTGACCGACCTGTTCGCCGTGGCGAACCGGATTGCTGCCGAGCATCAAGCTGTGCAGTTGCCACTGCTGCGGGTCAGTCATTGGCAGGTCGAAGCTGATCAGGTGCCGACGCGGGTTTACACCAGTCATCCGGGCAGCGCAGGTGGCTTGCTGGCCGTACTGATTCCGCCCTCGATTGGCGGGTTCTGCGCTGCACAAATGCCAGTCAGTCTGGCGCCGTGGTTGCGCGAGCAGCATGCGCGCGGGGCGACGCTTGGCGGAGTTTGCGTAGGTTCGTGGCTCCTCGCCGAAAGCGGCCTGCTCGATGGCCGCAGTGCGACCACCCACTGGACGTCCACCCAGGCTTTCGCCGAGTGTTACCCGAAGATCAAACTCAAGGCCGATACACCGATCGTCGACGACGGTGACCTGATTACTACAGCCGGGCTGATGGCTTGGTCAGAGTTGGGATTGCGCATGGTCGACCGTTTGCTCGGGCCAAGTATCGCCAGCAGCACCGCACGCTTTCTGGTGGTGGAACACAGCGACAGCGCCAGCGAGTGCGGCAGCAACTTCGCAC
The DNA here is from genome assembly GCF_963970475.1 of Pseudomonas sp. EA_5y_Pfl2_R50. Classification (NCBI taxonomy): domain Bacteria; kingdom Pseudomonadati; phylum Pseudomonadota; class Gammaproteobacteria; order Pseudomonadales; family Pseudomonadaceae; genus Pseudomonas; species Pseudomonas sp. EA_5y_Pfl2_R50. The sequence continues at coordinate 27,751 of NZ_CAXAPT010000008.1, forward strand.
CGATTCTCGGACATGGCGACGCGGCGATTCTCAAGGTTCAACACTGGCTGCAAAGTACCGGCGCGACCGAGGTTTCACTGACGGCGATGGCGGAGCGCGCGGGGCTTGAGGAGCGCACCTTCCTGCGCCGCTTTCGCGCAGCGACCGGGTTGAAGCCGACCGAGTACTGTCAGCATCTGCGGGTGGGCAAGGCGCGTGAGATGCTTGAATTCAGCAATGGCACCATTGATCACATTGCGTGGACGGTGGGGTATCAGGACCCGGGCGCGTTTCGCGCGATATTCAGGAAGATAACCGGGCTGGCGCCGAGTGATTATCGGGCACGGTTTGGTGTGACCCCGGTCCCCAAAGCAACGAATCTCTGATGTGGGAGCGGGCTTGCTCGCGAAGGCGGCGTGTCAGCCAACACATCCGCCAACTGCCGCACCGCCTTCGCGAGCAAGCCCGCTCCCACAGGGGATTTCAATAGCTTTTGGATCGTGCAATTTGCCGGGGGTTTACGGGCAGTCGTGCAGATTGAAACGACCGTGGTGCCATTACGATTTCTACAAGTTTTTGATTTACCGAGGGTTTCACGAGGGAGGCCGTTGGCCTGATCTCTGCACCTGTCATCGTTACAATCTTCGAACCGATGAAAGGGGGACGCATGACCCCGACACCCCGCAGGAGAATCGTTGTCGCCCACTCGGTGCGCGCCGACGCGCCACAACATGAAGTGCAGACCAACATAGCCTTGGCGCGATGGCTGGCGCAGATTCTCGGGTGCAAGTTCGGCGGCAGCTACGACCCGGAAAAACACCGCGGCCGTGACCTGTATCTGCTGCCGACGCAAACCATTGTCGGCACTGCCAGCGCTCATCAACTCGGCATCAAAGGCCCAGACGATCTGTGGGGCGGCTTTGTCGAACATGACTTCATCTGCACCAAAGCCATCAGCCACGGTCTGCGCAGTCATCTGGCCACCGCGCCACAAGGCTGGTCGCCGTTGTTCAGCGAACGCACGCGCAACGTTGTGCTCGACGGTCTCAGCGTATTTTCGCTGGACGATGCACGGCCCGCTGCCGAGCATTTGTTGTACAGCGGTCCGATCCGCCTGAAGCCGATCCACGCCTGTGCCGGTCGCGGTCAGGAAGTGATCAAGAGCCTGGATGCCTTCGACGAAGTTCTCGCCCGCCCCGACATCGAAAAACAGTTCAGTGACGGCGTGGTACTGGAGCAGGATTTGAGCGATGTCGTCACGCACAGCGTCGGTCAGTCATTCATCGGTGACACAGTGTTGAGCTACTGCGGTGATCAATACCTGACCAAGGATGCTCACGGCGAAGAGGTCTACGGCGGCTCGAACCTGCTGGTGGTGCAGGGCGGTTACGAAGAGCTGCTGGCGCTGGAATTGCCGGACGACGTTCGACTGGCCGTCGAACAGGCGCAGGTCTTCGATGCCGCCGCAGATGAAGCCTATCCACGTTTCTATGCCTCGCGGCGCAACTACGACATCGCCCAGGGTCTGGACAGCAGCGCAAAGACCCGCAGCGGGGTACTCGAACAATCCTGGCGCATGGGTGGCGCCAGCAGCGCTGAAGTCGCCGCGCTGCAAAGCTTCGTCAACGATCCGGGGATGCGTGCGATCCGCGTCTCTTCGGTGGAAACCTACATCAATCAGCCTTTGCCGGCGGACGCCATCGAGGTTTACCGCGGGCCGGCCGAGAACAGCGAATTTCTCCTTAAATACGTAACGGTCAAATCTTATGACGGCTAGAAGCGAAAGCATTCAAATCGACATTGATGATGAACAGATGAGCGGGACTTTTCTCAGTCCCAAATCGAAAGTCCCGGGGGTGTTGTTTGTCCACGGTTGGGGCGGCAGCCAGGAACGCGACCTGGAACGGGCCAAAGGCATCGCCGGTCTCGGTTGCGTGTGCCTGACCTTCGACTTGCGCGGACACACCGGCGGCACCGGGATTCCACTGACCCGCGTGACCCGTGAGGACAACCTGCGCGATCTGCTCGCGGCCTATGATCGGCTGCTCGCGCATCCCGCGCTCGATACCTCGGCCATCGCCGTGGTGGGCACCAGCTACGGCGGTTATCTGGCCGCGATTCTCACCTCATTGCGCCCGGTGCGCTGGCTGGCGCTGCGCGTGCCGGCGCTGTACCGCGATGAGCAGTGGCACACACCCAAGCGAGAGCTGGACAAAGCCGATCTGCGCGATTATCGAAGCTCGCTGGTGCGCGCGGACACCAATCGTGCGCTGCATGCCTGCTCACAGTTCACCGGGGACGTGTTGCTGGTGGAATCGGAAACCGACGACTACGTGCCCCACGCGGCGATCATGAGTTACCGCGCGGCGTGCCAGCAGACGCATTCGCTGACGCACCGGATTATCGATGGTGCCGATCATGCCCTGAGCGAACCGGTCTCGCAGCAGGCGTACACCTCGATCCTGGTGGACTGGATTACCGAAATGGTTGTGGGTGAGCGGTTGAGCATTATTCAATCCGCATGATCTGTGTTGTTCTGCCGGGGCCTTTGCGAGCAAGCCCGCTTCCACATCAGGAATGCATTCAGCCTGTGGGAGCGTGCTTGCTCGCGAAGAGGCGATCAACTTCAAGACATTTTCTTTTCTATTCGCAGCGCTTTCGCCTTCGCTTCCACCACCAGATACATCACCACCGTAATCAACAACGGCAACAGAAAATAAATCGCCCGATACGCCAGCAGTCCCGCCACCAGACTGCCGCGCGAAGCCTCATGTTGCAGCAGCGCCACAAACACCGCTTCGAGCACCCCAAGCCCTGCCGGGATATGCGTGATGACCCCGGCAATCGCGCTGATCAACAACACGCCGAGCACCAACGGATAGTCCAGTTTGCTCGGCAGCAAAGTGAAAATGACCGCTGCCATCAGCGACCAGTTCAGGGCTCCGAGCAACAGTTGCAGCACGGCCATGCGCAGCGAAGGCAGGTTGATTTCCACGCCACGAATCGACCACTCGCGGCGCTTGGAAAACTGACACGCCGCGAGATACCCGGCGCTGACCAGCAGCAACAACACACCGATGCCTTGCAGCGCGCCACTGCTGACTTTCCATCCCGGCGGCATGCTCACCAGTCCGCTGCTGAACACCGCGCCGGCAATGGTCATGTAGCCAAACCAATTGGTCGCCAGGCTTAAACCGAGAATCTTGGCGATGTTGCTTTTGCTCACACCCAGCCGCGAATACAAGCGATAGCGCATGGCGATGCCACCGACCCAGGCGCTGAGATTCAGGTTGAATGCATAGCTGATGACCCCCACCGGCAGGATCTGTTTCCAGGTCAGGTCCTGACGAATGTAGGTGCGGCCGATCAGGTCGAAGCTCGCGTACACAAGAAAACTCACCAGCGTCAGGCTGGCGGCAATGATCAGGGTGCGCACCTTGAAGTCGGCGAGAGTTTGCAGCACCTCGGCCCATTCAATACGGGTGGCAAACATCGTCAGCAAGACGATCAGCGCAAGAAAAAACAGCACGGTCAGCGGACGCTTCCAGCGGCTCCATTTCGAGTGCGCGGCGGGCGCCGAATGCGCTGGGGAATGCACCTCGGAATGGCTCATGAGCGGTCACCTCGAAACGGCTTCAGTCGCGGTTTGTGTGCGGGCAGCCAGCCGGCCATCGCCGGGAAATGCCGCAGAAAGTGGAACACCAGAAAACCCACGGTCATGTGCCAGATGCGCCCGCGCGGCGACTTGCCGGGGTCCATGGCTTTACAGTGGTTCTGGCTGAGGTCTTCGAGGCGCTCGAACAAGTGCTGATTGAACGCACGGTCACGGATCAGCACGTTGGCTTCCAGATTCAGCGACAGGCTCAACGGGTCGAGATTGCTCGACCCGACAGTGCTCCATTCCTCATCGACCAGCGCAACTTTGCCGTGCAGCGGACGCTCGCAATATTCGTGGATCTGCACCCCGGCCTTGAGCAGGTAGTCGTAGGTCATCCGCGCAGCAATCTTGGCTACCAGCATGTCCGGCTGGCCTTGCAGGATCAGCCGTACTTCAACGCCCCGGCGCGCCGCATTGCGGATCTCACGCAGCAGCCGATAGCCGGGAAAAAAGTAGGCATTGGCAATGACCACACGGCGTTTGGCCTTGCGCAATTCCTGCAAGTAAACATCTTCGATATCGGTGTGGTGCTGATCGTTGTCGCGAAACACCAGGCGCACCTGACCGTCGTGATCGTCGAAAGCCATTTGCGCGCGACGCTGACGCCGGCGTTGCCACCAGAAGCGCGCGCGTCCGGGGCGACCGCTTTGCAGCAGGGCGAAGTGATGGATGTCGGCGACAACCGGACCCTGCACTTCGACGGCGTAATCCTGCTTGGCTTCCGGGCCGAAATCGGCAAGGTGATCGCCCGAAAAATTGATCCCGCCAATGAACGCCAGCGTGCCGTCGACCACCACGATCTTGCGGTGCAGACGGCGGAACCAGTTGGTGCGAATACCGAGGTGTTTGGGGGCCGGGTCGAATATCTGCAAGTGCACACCGGCATCGCTCAGAGCGTTGAGATAGGCGGTGGTCAATTCGCCACAACCGAAGCCATCGAAGTTGACGGTGGTGCGCACGCCGCGCCGGGCGGCGTCGATCAGAATCTCCTGCAACTCTTCGCCGACCTTGTCTTCGAAAACGATGAACGTCTCCAGCAGGATTTCGCTTTTCGCCGCGCGCATGGCTGCAAATACCCGGGGGAAATATTCCTCACCGTTTTCCAGCAATTCGACACGGTTGTTGCCCTGCCAGCCGTACTCGACATCGACGTGGCCGGGCACACGTATCGGCGGTTTGATAGACACGGGTTCCACGGCGGATTTCTCCAACGGCGCGCTGTTCATAGTTCGATCTCTACCGATAAGGGAACGTGGTCGGAAAGGTGCGACCACGGCCGGTTGGCCAGCACTTTCGGCTGGCAGGCCTTGAGGTTGCGTACATAAATGCGGTCCAGCCGCAGCGCCGGCAATCGCGCGGGGAAACTGCGCGCCGGTTTGCCGTAATGCTCGGCAAACACCTCGCGCAATCCGTAGGGCAAGAGCAGCGCATCGGCGCGCTGGCGCCAGTCGTTGAAGTCGCCGGCGATAATCACCGGCGCGTCTTCCGGCAGCTCGGCAAGGCGTTGGCCCAGCAAATTCAACTGCGCATGGCGATGGCTTTCGCGCAGGCCCAGGTGCACGCAGATCGCATGCAACTCGGTGCCGTCACCGGGCAAGCGCAGCACGCAATGCAGCAAGCCGCGGTTCTCGTGGCCGCTGATCGATACGTCGAGGTTGTCGTGGCGGATGATCTGGAATTTCGACAACAGCGCGTTGCCGTGATCACCCTCCGGGTACACCGCGTTACGGCCGTAGGCGAACTGCGGCCAGAGGCTGTCGGCGAGGAACTCGTACTGCGGCATCGACGGCCAATTGCTGTAGGTCTTGGGGTGGTGTTCGTGGGTGCCATGGACTTCCTGCAAAAACACCACGTCGGCGGCAACGCTGCGCACCGCTTCGCGCAACTCCGGCAGGATGAAACGCCGGTTCAGCGCGGTGAAACCCTTGTGCGTGTTGACCGTCAACACGGTGAAGGTGCGCACTGAAGGCTCAACCACCGAGCCTTCATCGGTGAAGCCCACCGGTTCCGAGATGCTCATGACAGCACTCCTTCGGCAGCAGGCTCACCGGGCGCGCTGGTAATGTCTTCGCGATAGGGCCACTTATCACCGGTGTCGGCGATGACCAGAGCGGTGTTGTGGCGTTTCAGCAAACACACGAAATCGGGGTCGATGAAGCTGTCGTTGCGAGTTTCCACGGCGTGGCGCAGCGGTTTCTTGCCATAGGCTTTCATGCTCGCGTGACCGTGCAAGTGCGCGTCATGCTGATGGGCGAGGGTCGCAGCGGCTTCGGTGTCGTGGGGCAATTGTCCGAAAAAGTGTTCGAAACGTTCCGGCTCGAAGGTGAAGTTCGGCGGGAATTGCCACAGGATCGGGCCGAGTTTTCCCTTGAGTTCCAGCACCCCGGAGGCGAAGAAGTTTGCCAGCGGTGTTTCGATTTCACGCAAGCGGCGAATGTGGGTGATGAAGCGCGGTGCCTTGACGCTGAAGATGAAACCTTTGGGGTTTTCGGCGTACCACTGCGCATAGCGTTCGGGACGTTGCAGGGCGTAGAGCGATCCATTGATTTCGATGCTGTTGACCGCCCTCGACGCGAATTGCAGCTCGCGCTTTTGTGCCAGTCCTTTCGGATAGAAATCCCCGCGCCACGGTGCGTAGCGCCAGCCGGAAATACCGATGTGAATCCTCGCCATGCCGCCCTCCCGTTGTCAGCCCTCGTACAGCCTGTGCCTTCTGATGACTGTGGGCGGTTCGGGAAAGTTTCGGCGGCGTTACGGACGGTCACGTCCAAGGCGCAGATCAAAAGGCGCTCCCCCTCACCCCAGCACCCTCTCTAGGAGAGGGCCGGGGGGAGGCGGCTCTTGAACTTGCTGTGCAATTGCCGATCAGTTCCTTACAGGTTCAGCCACGGGAGATCGGAGTTTTGGTCAAGTTCAGGATCGCCATTGTGCTGGGAGCACTGCTGTTTTCAGGCGCCAGTGAAATCGACGCCGCGGCAGTGCCGGGTGTCCCGGCCGCTGCCGAAGAACCCGCCAAGCCCGAGCTGTTGGTGGAGGGCGGGCTGCTCGGCGCGATCAGTTCGAGCATCGACGACGTGCAGGACAAACTCGACCTCAACGAACATCTGGTCGATGCCTGGCGCCTGCGTGCGGACCGTGCGGCGAACGAGGTCGACAGGCTGGTCAATCAACCGTCGAACCGCTCGGGCTGGAGCCTTGCCGCAGATTTCCTCACGCTGTCCGGCACCTGGCTGGGCAGTTTCGCTCTACTGACCGTGCTTGGCAGTCTGTTGGTTAAACGTCTGCGCGAAGGTCGCGGGCTGCGCACCCGCCAGCGCAGTCAGGATCTGGTCGGGTACTGGCTGCCCTACACGCTGCCGGCGCTCATCTGCCTGCCGCTGACCCTTTACGTCAGTCACTTTCTGCAAGCCTCGGTCGGGCGTGCGCTGGCGCTGTGTTTTGCCTATGCGACGAGCAGCGGGATTTTCTCCACGTCGATGCTGCTCTGTGTGGTGGTGATGTTCAATGTCGGGCACAAGCGGCCCGCCGCGCGGATCATCCGCAATTACTGCCCGCGACCGCTGTTCCTGATCGGTTTCCTCGCGGCCCTCAGTGACGCACTGACCAGTCCGCAGATCGCCCGCCAGTTCGGCGGCAACATCACCAGCAGTGTGGCGGTGTTTACCGGTCTGATTGCCTCGGTGATTTTCGGTCTGCTGGTGATTCGCCTGCGCCGCCCGGTGGCGCATCTGATCCGCAATCGCTCGTTGAGCCAACGCTTGAAACAACCGTCGCTGCAGGAATCCCTGCGTATTTTTTCCGGGCTTTGGTATTGGCCGATTGTGCTGATGGTGCTGGTCTCGGCGGTCAATCTGATCGGCATCGGCGAGGACAATCAAAAAGCCCTGCGCTGTGCGTTGTTCACCATGGTGTTGCTGATCGGCACGGTGTTCCTGAGCACGATCCTCCAGCACCTGTTCAAGTCGCGCAAAGCCGAAACACTGCAACGCAGCAGCGCTTACAAGGAGCGTTTTCTCAGCCTGCTGCACGCGCTGATGCGCATCGTCATCGCTGTTGCCTTCATCGATATTCTCGGGCGGATCTGGGGCGTGTCGCTGATTGATTTCGCCCAAAGCAGTGCGGTCGGAAGGGCGATCAGTGATGCGCTGAGCAGCATCGGCCTGATCTTCCTGGTGACGTGGCTGCTCTGGGTGGTGCTCGACACGGCGATTCAGGAAGCGCTGAAACCACCGGTCAGCAAACGCGCGGCACGTCAGCCCAGCACGCGGGTGAAAACCATCCTGCCGCTGCTGCGCAACGCGATCAAAATCATCCTCGTGGTGATCTGCGCGATCACCACCATGGCCAATCTGGGGATCAATGTGGCGCCGCTGCTGGCCGGTGCCGGTGTGGTCGGTCTGGCCATCGGTTTCGGTTCGCAGCAATTGGTGCAGGACGTGATCACCGGACTGTTCATCATCATCGAAGACACGCTATCGATTGGCGATTGGGTGGTGCTTGATTCCGGCCATGCCGGCACCGTCGAAGGCCTGACCATTCGCACCCTGCGCCTGCGTGATGGCAAGGGCTTTGTGCACTCGGTGCCGTTCGGTCAGATCAAAGCGGTGACTAACCAGTCGCGGCAGTTTGCCTACGCGTTTTTCTCGGTGCAGTTCACCTACGACACTGACGTGGACAAAGCCATTGAGCTGATCCGCGAGACTGGCGATTCGATTCGCGAAGACCCGTTCCTCAAGTACAACCTGCAAGGGCCGCTGGATGTTTTTGGCGTGGACAGGATGGATCTGAATGGCGTGGTGCTGACAGCGCAGTTCAGAACGGTGTCGGGCGGACAGTATGCGGTGAGTCGGGCGTTCAACCAGCGCTTGAAGAAGCTTGTGGATAACAGCCCGGTGGTGCATTTCGCGCAGACTTATCCACAGCAGGTCTTGTTGCCTAAGCGACAGACGGAGAGAGAGGTGATAGCGACCGAGGTGCCGCAGGAGTCGCGGACCTAGCCCGCTCCCACAGTCTGACCGCGTTCCCCTTGTGGGAGCGGGCTTGCTCGCGAAGAGGCCGGTGAGGGCAGTCTCAATGCCGGATCAGTTTGCCGCGCACCTGCTCCATCGCGATCTGGTCCAGCTCCAGCCAAAACTGCTGCTTACCCGCAATTTCCGCCGCCGCCGGCAAACCATCGCGATACACCAGCCGGTTGCTCGCTAACGCCGGCACCTTCACTCCCGGCAACAATGTCCCGGCCAGGTTCAGCGGGTCCACCCCGCACACCGCAATCAGAGTGCCGTCATGCGGTCGCCGTCGCACCTCGCGCAACAGTGGAATCGCTTCCGGCAAGGCAAACTGTTCCCCCGCCAGACCACTGACGAACCGCCCGCCGCGAATCTCGCCCCGCGCCTCCAGCCGATGAAACGTGCGCAGTAATTCACGCCAGCTCGGCAACCACTCCGCCTCGCGTTCCAGCAAGCGCCAGAACACCACGCCATAGCGGCGCAGCAAGGTCATGGCGACGTGTTCCAGGGTTTCGCTGTCATCCACCACAGCCGCACCGCGCCGCAGTAATGCCCAACGCCCGGCATCGTCCATGCCGCCGATAAACGCGCCGCGTCCACGCCGACTGCTGCGCTGCTGGCGTTTACTCGCCGGGGTGATCAGCGCGCGCAGTCCTGCAAAGCTGTCGGCGTTCACCAGCCCGGCGCCGACCAGTTCCTGCAAGGCGATTTCCAGCTCGGTGCGCAGCAGGTGCGCTTCATGAATCAGCTCGTCGAAAAACAGCGCACCGTGCGCGCTCAGCGCGTCGAATACTTTCCTGGTTTTCGCTGACAGTTCATCCACCGCAGTCTGTTCGGTCAATGCGCTCCACAGGCCGACCTGCGCGCGCGGCAACAGCACAATCGGCGTGCTGCGCAATGCCGTGCCACTGGATTTCTGCGAAGCACTGAGTCGCACCCATACCCGTTTGCCGCTGCGGCACATATCGTCCAGCCAGCTCGACGAGTAATCCTTTAGGCGCGCCGGGAGAAGGTCGCTGTCCCACGCCGAGGCAGCAGCGGGGTAGCCTTCGAACTGATCGACAATCGCTGGCAACACAGCGCTGCCCTGACCCTGGGTGGCGGGCGACAGGTGCTGCCAGTCGAACAGGAATCGCATGAAATCCTGCAAGGCCACCGGCTCGATTTCCCGGCGCAGGCGCTTGACCGTGTAGCGATGAATGCGCGCGAGCAGATGCCGTTCGCACCATTGCTCGACGTTGACCTTGGGCGTGAACCGGCCACGCAGCACGTAGCCTTCGCGCTCCAGGCGGGCGAGGGCTTGATTGACTTGATCTGTCGGCAGCGCCAGCGGCTCGGCGATAGCGGGTAGTGGCAACGGGCCGAACGCGCCAAGGCGTGCGCGGATCACTTCGACCAAGGCCTCGTCGAACGTCCAGGCTTCATCGAATCCCGGCAGAGCCTGCCGTTCGGGGTGTAATTTGCCCTGTGGATAAAGCGCTAGCAGGCAGGTAAGACGTTCGCGAGCCAGCCACACGCCATGCTGCGGATCAACCTGCAAACGACAGGCGCGACCGCTGCTTGCAAGGGTTTCCAGCCATTCCCGCCAGCCTTCGTTCGCCTGCACTTCAGCCTCGCTGATACACGCCAGGCTCATCAGCGCCTCATGCATTTCATCCACAGCATTCGGCGACGGCCAGGCTTCTTCGCGCACAGCGTTAATGGCGTCTGCATCCAGGGCGCCAAGGTCATCGGTCGATTGCGGATCGTTCCAGCGTCGGTTGATGACCGCTTGGGTGCGACGTTCTTCCAGCGGCGCATCGTCGAGAAAGCTGTAAGGCCGGGCGCTGAGGATTTCTGCCGCAAGCGGTGAGGGCGCCGGCAGATCGCGGCTGATCAAACGCACCTCGCCACGCTCCATGCGCCGCAGCAGATTCAGCCAGCCTTCGCTGTCCATCGCTTCATGCAGGCAATCGTCGAGGGTTTGCTCGATCAATGGATGCTGAGGGATCTCCCGTTCGCCGGCGAGGTTTTCCAGGCAGGCGATCTGGTCGGGAAACACGCTGGCAATCAGGTCTTCGCTTTTCATCCGCTGTAACTGCGGCGCGACTTTGCGTCCGCCGGTAAATCGCGGCAATGCCAGCGCCACGCCGGCGTTCCAGCGCCAGCGCACGCCGAACAGCGGCGCATCGAGCACCGCTTGAATCAGAATGTGCTCGGCGCTGTTGCTGTGCAGATAGCGCCAGACTTCATCGAGTTCAAAGCTGTGGCTGGTGGACAGCGACAGGACGATGGCATCTTCGCTGGCGGCGGCCTGCAGTTCGAAGTTGAACGTGCGGCAGAAGCGCTTGCGCAGGGCCAGGCCCCAGGCGCGGTTGATACGGCTGCCGAACGGCGAATGAATGATCAGTTGGGTGCCGCCAGACTCGTCGAAAAAGCGCTCCATCAGCAGCGTGTCTTGTGAGGGCAGGGCGCCGAGAGTCTGCCGGGCGCGGGCAAGGTATTCGACCAGTTGCTCGGCGCTGGCAAGGTTGAGGCCAAGGGTTTGCGTCAGCCAGTCGAGGGCCGGTTGCAGATCGCCGGGGCTGGCGCCGAGCAACGCGTCGAGCTGTGCTTGCAGGCGCGCCACGGCGCACGACAGTTCATCGCTGCGCCCCGGCGCTTCGCCGAGCCAGAACGGGATGCTGGGCGGCTGGCCCTGCGCATCTTCAACTCGTACCTTGCCCGCTTCCACGCGCAGGATGCGGTAAGAGGTGTTGCCGAGCTGGAACACATCGCCGGCAATGCTTTCCACGGCGAAGTCTTCGTTGACGCTGCCAATGTTCAGGCCTTGCGGCTCGAGCATCACGCTGTAATCAGCGTTGTCGGGAATGGTGCCGCCGCTGGTCACGGCGGTCAGTCGTGAACCCCGGCGGCCACGCAAGGTGCGGTTGACGGCGTCGCGATGCAGGTAGGCGCTGCGGATGCCCTGGCGACCGTTGTAGCCTTCGGCGAGCATGCCCAGCAGCGCCTGATAGTGGTTTTCATCGAGATCGCGGTAGGGCCAGGCGTGGCGGAACAGCGCGAGCAAGGCGTCTTCCGGCCATTCCTGGCAACTGACTTCGGCAATGATCTGCTGCGCCAGCACGTCCAGCGGCGCGACGGGAATGTGCAGGGTGTCGAGTTCGCCACGGCGGACGCAGTCGAGCAACGCGGTGCATTCGATCAGGTCATCGCGGCTGGTGGCGAACAGACGACCCTTGGGGGTACCGCCGACCTGGTGGCCGGAGCGGCCGACCCGTTGCAGAAATCCGGCAATCGAACGCGGCGAGGCAATCTGACAGACCAGATCGACTTCGCCGATATCGATGCCCAACTCCAGTGAGGCGGTGGCAATCAACACCTGCAGATCGCCCCGTTTGAGCCGTTGTTCGGCGTCGAGGCGAAACTCTTTGGAGAGACTGCCGTGGTGCGCCGCCACCGCGTGCTTGCCGAGGCGCTCGCTGAGGTGGCGGCTGAGGCGTTCGGCGAGACGTCGAGTGTTGACGAAAATCAGCGTGGTGCGGTGCTCTCGGGCCAACTCAGCGAGGCGGTCGTAAACCAGTTCCCAGACATCATTGGCCATGACGGCCGACAACGGCACGGGCGGGACTTCGATACCGAGATCCCGTGGCCGCGCGTGGCCAATGTCGATGATTTCGCAGGGGCGGTCATGGCCGACGAGAAACCGCGCCACGGCCTCCACCGGTTTTTGCGTGGCTGACAGACCGACGCGGGTCAGCGGTTCGGCGCACAGCGCCTGCAGGCGCTCAAGGCTCAGGGCCAGGTGACTGCCGCGTTTGCCGGCGGCCATCGCGTGGATTTCGTCGACGATCACCGTGCGCGTGGTGCCGAGCATTTTTCGCCCGGACTCCGAGCCGAGCAGAACGTAGAGCGATTCCGGCGTGGTCACCAGAATGTGCGGTGCGGTCTTGCGCATGGCCGCCCGGTCTTTTTGCGGGGTGTCGCCGGTGCGCACAGCGGAGCTGATTTGCAGCTCGGGCAGGCCCATCTGGCGCAGTTGCCCGGTGATGCCGGCGAGCGGGTTTTGCAGGTTGATACGGATGTCATTGGACAGCGCTTTGAGCGGCGAGACGTAGACGACCAGCGTTTCGTCGGGCAGGCCGTCGGGGTTTTCCAGGCCACGGCGGACGAGGTCATCGAGCACGGCGAGAAACGCGGTCAGGGTTTTGCCGGAGCCGGTGGGCGCGGCGATCAAAGTCGAGCGGCGCTGGCGAATCAACGGCCATGCGCGTGCCTGGGCGGCGGTGACCGTCGGGAAGGTCTTGCTGAACCAGGCGCTGACGGCGGGGTGGAAGCCTGCCAGGGCGCTGTTGGCGGGGAGGGGCAGATTCATGGCTCAAGTTATGCGGGCGCGGGTGGGAAGATGCAAGTACCGCTGGGATCTTCAGCGTCTGGCCGGCCCTCATCGCTGGCAAGCCAGCGAAGAGGCCAGTGGCCACAGCACAAATCCTTGGGATGTACACTTTACGAGTGACGGTTGCGCACTAAACCCGCAAAATGCAACGATTCCGGCAATGATCGGCGACGCTTCCAAAAGATCCGTCGTTCAAGCCATCGTTCCAATCAGACTGGGCCTGCTGACTCTATGCGAATGCGCCTTATGTTACTGGGCGGCGGAAATGCCCTTGGGCAGGCGCTGATTCGCCTCGGTGCAGAGGAAGACATCGGTTTCCTCGCCCCCCGCCCGCCCGAAAACGGCTGGGATGCCGCGAGCCTGACCCAACTGCTCGACGACACCCGTCCCGATGCGTTGATCAACCTCGCCTACTATTTCGACTGGTTTCAGGCCGAGGCCGTCAGCGAAAGCCGCATGGCCGGGCAGGAGCGCGCCATCGAGCGGCTGGCCGAACTGTGCCAGCACCACAACATCGTCCTCGTCCAGCCCTCCAGTTATCGGGTGTTCGACGGTTCGCGCGCGACGGCCTACAGCGAAAAAGACGAGCCAGTGCCGCTGGGTCTGCGCGGGCAAGCCTTGTGGCGCATCGAACAAAGCGTTCGCGCGACCTGTCCGCAACATGTGTTGTTGCGATTCGGCTGGCTGCTCGATGACAGCGCCGACGGCACCCTCGGACGTTTCCTCGCCCGCGCCGAGCAACCGGAAGAATTGCTGCTGGCCGATGATCGCCGGGGCAATCCGACCCCGGTTGACGACGCGGCTCGTGTCATCATCTCGGTGCTCAAGCAACTCGATTGCGCCGCGCCGCTGTGGGGCACGTATCACTACGCCGGCCATGAGGCGACCACACCGCTGGCGCTGGGCCAGGCGATTCTGACCGAAGCGCGCAGCCTGCACGCTCTGGCCATCGAAGCACCGACCGCACAGGCTCACGCCGCGCGCCCGGACGCTGGCGAAGAACCGCAACACGCGGTACTGGCCTGCAAGAAAATTCTGCACACTTTCGGGATCAAGCCGCGCGCCTGGCGTGCCGCGCTCCCGGCTTTACTGGATAGGTTTTATCGCCATGGCTGAAGGCCCTGTTTTAATCACCGGCGGCGCCGGTTTCATCGGTTCGCACCTGACCGACGCCTTGCTCGCCAAGGGCCACTCGGTGCGCATCCTCGATGACATGTCGACCGGCAAACGCGCCAATCTGCCGCTGGATAATCCCAAGGTCGAGTTGATCGTCGGCGACATCGCCGATGCCGCGCTGGTGGCTCAAGCCATGCAAGGTTGCAGCGCCGTGGCCCACCTGGCCGCCGTCGCCTCGGTGCAGGCTTCGGTGGATGATCCGGTGAAGACTCACCAGAGCAATTTCATCGGTACGCTGAATGTCTGCGAGGCCATGCGTCAGGCCGGGGTCAAGCGCGTGCTGTTCGCTTCGAGCGCGGCGGTCTACGGCAACAACGGCGAAGGCGAATCGATTGATGAAGACACGCCCAAGGCACCGCTGACGCCCTATGCGTCGGACAAACTGGCGAGCGAGCATTACTTCGATTTCTACCGCCGTCAGCATGATCTGCAACCGGCGATCTTCCGCTTCTTCAACATCTTCGGCCCACGCCAGGACCCGTCCTCGCCGTACTCCGGGGTGATCAGCATTTTCAGCGAGCGCGCGCAGAAAGGCCTGCCGATCACTGTGTTCGGTGACGGTGAACAGACGCGGGATTTCCTCTACGTCGAGGATCTGGTCGAGGTGCTGGTGCAGGCGCTGGAAAAGCCTGAAGTGCAAGCGGGTGCGGTGAATGTCGGCTGGAACCAGTCGATGAACCTCAAGCAAATGCTTGAGGCCCTGCAATCGGTGCTGGGTGAGTTGCCACCGGTCAGCTACGGCCCGGCGCGCTCCGGTGATATTCGCCATTCGCGGGCGAACAACACGCGGCTGCTGCAACGCTTCAAGCTGCCAGCGCAGACGCCGATGAGCGTCGGTCTGGCGCGATTGCTCGGCAAGTAAGCGTTTCGCGGACATGAAAAAGGCGCCCTTTGACAGGCGCCTTTTTCACGGCCGGAATTTATCGCGATCCCTGTGGTGAGGGGATTTATCCCCGATCAACTGCGTAGCAATCGCCTCAGTATCAAGTCTGCCCACCACCAAGCCTCATTCACCACCACGTGAACGTCCGGTAAAAATCAGCTTAGAACTTATAGCCCAGACCGACCATGTAGATGAACGGATCGACATCCACGTTCACCCGTGCGCGGGTGCCGGGTGCGACGGCGTTGTTCTCGACAGTGGCGCGGGTATCGATGTCGATGTAGCGCACTTGGGCGTTCAGCATGATGTTGTCGGTCAGCATGTAGTCCGCACCGACCTGCCAGGCCAGGCCCCAGGAATTCTTCGCCTTGAAGTTGCTGAAGCCATTGGATTGCGCTTCGCTGCCGACGTGCTCGTCGTAGATCCAGGTGTAGTTGATACCGCCGCCGACATAGGGCTGGAACGCCGACTTCGAATCCAGCGGGTAGTACACGACGCTGAGGGTCGGCGGCAGGTGTTTGAGGGTGCCGAGCTTGCCATTGGCCGCGGGCAGGGCGGTGCCCTTGAGCTTCACGTCGTGTTCGAACGGCGAGGCCGCCAGCAACTCGATACCGATGTTGTTGGTGACCATGTAGGCGAAGTTCAGGCCCAGTTGAGTGTCGCTGCTCATGGTCGCCTTGCCACCCAGATTGGTGCCGCTCAACGGCCCCTGATCGACCTTGACGCTGGAGCTGTCGGCCTTCGGGTTAACGGTGATCGCACCGGCGCGAACGATGATGTCGCCGGCTGTGTGGGCATGGGCGAGCGGGGCTGCGAGCGCGAAGGCAAACAGCGAAGCGCTGAGCAAGGACTTGTTCATGGGGGCTCCGAAAGGACGTTAAAAGTTTCTGATGTCCTATGGTACGAAGCCAGCTGATACGGTCTTTTGATTCAGCTCAATGAAACAGTGAAGTCGCCGGTTTTTGTGGAACCTTTGACGGCCCCTTCGCGAGCAAGCCCGCTCCCACAGGGGAGCGCATTTCAAATGTGGGAGCGGGCTTGCTCGCGAAGGGGCCCTTACAAACAGCACAGAACTACCGGGATCTACTCCGGCAACTCATACACATAAATCTTGTCCGCCGCCATCTGATACCCCGCATCCGCCAACTCGCTGCTCGACGCCTTGACCTGCAACGGCCCTTCGACCCAGTACGGCTGATACAACTCATCGAGCTTCACGCCCAACTCGCTTTTCACATGCACGATCTGGTTCGACGGTGGTGGGGGCACGTGGATGCACGCGCCGAAATACGGCACCAGCAGGAAGTCGGTGGTGCGCCCTTCTTCGTTCACTTCCAGCGGCACGATGTAGCCCGGCAGGCGAATGTTCTGACCGTCGAGGCTCTGCACCACCGGCGCATTTGGCATGTCCTGCTTTGCCGCCGGTGCAGACTCGGCAGACAGCGCATCGCCTATCTTCGACAAGTCGTGCAGCGGGGTCATGTTCGGCACTTCCGGCGCGGCGTCCGGCGGAATCATCTCCGACCACGTGAGGTCTTTCGGCGCCGCGGCCCACACAGGCAGGGCGACCAGCAAGAGCAGCGCGAGTACGGCGCGGGGCATGGTGAACATCCTCATAAACGGATCGACAGGCCATCGGCCAAAGATTGGCGATAAGCGCGCCAGGCCGGCACGCTGCCCATCAGCAGCGCGGCCGCCAGAATGCCACCGAGCAGCGTCCATTCATACTCGCTCGGCCACGCCAGCGGCAGATACAAACCGTAATTGGCCTGCACGTACCCCTGCGCGGCGGCAATGCCGATGTAGAGCAGTGCCAGACCGGCGATCACGCCGGTCAGCGCCAGGGCAAAAGCTTCCAGCACCAGCAGGCTCGCGATGTGCCATGGCCGCGCACCCACCGAACGCAGAATCGCCATCTCGCGGCGACGTTCGTTGAGGCTGGTGAGAATCGCCGTGAGCATGCCGATCAACCCGGTCAGCACCACGAACAATGACACCACGAACAACGCTTTTTCGGCGGTGCTCATCAGGCTCCACAACTCCTGCAACGCCACGCCCGGCAGAATCGCCAGCATCGGTTCGCCACGGAATTCGTTGATCTCGCGTTGCAGTGCAAAGGTGGAAATCTTGCTGTTGAGCCCGAGCATGAACGCAGTGATCGCTTGCGGCGTCAGGTCCATGTTGCGTGCCTGATCCGCCGTAATCCGCCCGTTGCCCCGCGCCGGCACGCCGTTGTGCCAGTCGATGTGTATCGCTTCCATGCCGCCGAGGCTGATGTGCAGCGTGCGATCAACCGGGGTGCCGGTGCGCTTGAGGATGCCGACCACGGTGAACGGTTTGTCGTCGTGTTTGACCAGACTGATCGCCGCCACACCGTGGGCCAGCACCAGTTTGTCACCGAGTTTGTAGTGCAGCGCGTCGGCCACTTCCGCGCCGAGTACCACTTCAAACGGATCGGTAGCAAATGCGCGACCGTCGGCCAGTGCCAGGTGTTGCTGGCGACCGTATTGATAGTGCTCGAAATAGGCTTCGGTGGTGCCCATCACGCGATAACCGCGATGGGAGTCGCCGAGGGACATCGGGATCGCCCACTTCACTTTCGGGTTGTTGGCGAAGTGTTCGAAGCTGTCCCAGCGGATGTTGTTGGTGGCGTTGCCGATGCGGAACACCGAGTACAGCAGCAGGTTTACCGAGCCCGAGCGGGCGCCGACGATCAGGTCGGTGCCGCTGATGGTGCTGGCGAAACTGGCTTTGGCTTCGGTGCGCACCCGTTCAACGGCGAGCAGCAGGCACACCGACAAGGCGATGGCGAACGCGGTGAGCAGGGCGGTGAAGCGGCGGTTGGCCAGGCTGGCCATGGCCAGACGAAACAGATACATCTCAGACCTCGGCAGACGTGACGGCGCGATTGAGTTCGGCCAGGGACAGGTGACGGTCGAACAGTGGCGCCAGACTCTGGTCATGGCTGACGAACAACAGACTGGAACCGGCTTCGCGGCATTCGGCGAACAGCAGGCGAATGAAGTTTTCCCGGGCATCGTAGTCGAGGGCCGAGGTCGGTTCGTCGGCAATCACCAGCTCTGGCTGGCCGATCAGGGCGCGCGCGGCGGCGACCCGTTGCTGCTGACCAATCGACAGCGAGTCGGCGCGACGGCTCAGGATGCTTTCGTCCTTCAATCCCAAGTGGGCGAGCAGGGTGGCAGCGGCTTGATCGACGCTGCCGTGGCGCTGTTTCGCCCGTTGCGCACGCAGTTTGGAAAAGTGACACGGCAGCTCAACGTTCTCGCGCACCGAGAGAAACGGCAGCAGGTTGAACTGCTGGAAGATGTAGCCGGTGTGATCGACGCGGAAGGTGTCGCGGGCGCCGGCGGAGAGTTCGGTGAGTTCCTGGCCAAGCAGGCGAATGCTGCCGCGACCGGGTTTCTGCACACCGCCGAGCAAACCGAGCAGGGTGGTCTTGCCGCTGCCGCTGGGACCTTTGAGGAACAGGGTTTCACCGGCTTCCAGGCGAAACGCCGGGATGTCCAGCAGCGGTGGGTGACCGGGCCAGTTGAAGCCCAGGTCGGACAGTTCGATGAGTGCTTGGGTCATGGCACCAGTTTCATGGTTGGACACTGATCCCTTGTGGGAGCGGGCTTGCTCGCGAATGCAATCGAACAGTCGACATTCATGTCGACTGATCCACCACTTTCGCGAGCAAGCCCCCTCCCACAGGGGTATTTCGGTGAATCTAGAATTTCAGCGCGGCAGTCTTGGCCGTTACTTCAGTGCCTTGCTGGCCGCTGGCGCTGATCAGTTGTACCTGAATTTTCTGCGTAGCCGGGAAGGTCTTGAAGACGTTTGCCAGATCCAGTGTCTTCAGTGCGCCCGGCGTTGCGCAGCTGAACTGATAGTGGGCGTGGATTTCGCTGTGGTCGTGGTGATGCTCGTGACCATCCTTGTCCGCTTCATCGTCGTCATGATCGTCGGCATCCGGCTTGTCGCCGAACAGCGGGCTTTCCAGTTCCTGGCTGGCGACCTTGCAACCTGCCGCCGCCGGGAGGCTGAACAGAACGAGCGGGTTTTCCAGTTGCGCGCGGGCAGCGGCGACCTTGGCCTTGTCGGCATCCGTGGTAGCCACGTGTTCGAAACCGACCAGGTTCATCGCCGGGCTTTCCAGCTCAAGCTCCAGGGTCTGGCCATCCAGCGCTGCGTTCAGACGACCGACGCCGTGTTCATGTGCGCCGAGGCTGCCGTGTTCATGGACGTGATCGTGGTCATGCTCATCGGCGGCATGGGCGATGGCCAGCGGCAACAGGGCAAACGGCAAAGCGAGCAGCAGACAACGCATGGTGGTCTCCGGGAAGTAAAGTGAAGAGTTTGTTATGTAATCTTATAACGAAAGTCCGCAGAGTTTGCCCGTGCGCTTGGCGTTGCACAAGTCCCGTGGGAGCATGCAGGTCAGAAATGTGCGGGAGCAAACTCAATGTTGCGGATACGCGGAACCGTCGGCGACGTGCCGGTGGACTTGACGGTGGAACTGGATGACAGCGACTGGACGAAGCTCGGTTCGGCGCTGAATGCGCAGGCACCGATTGCCCAGCCCGAGGCGACCGCGTCGGCGCCAGCGGCGAAACCGCTGAATCAGGACGATGCGTTGTGGCAGATGGCGAAAGATCTGTTGCGCAAGGTCGGGCAACTCAGCGGGCCGGATCTGCTTGATCAGCTTGAAGCGCTGACCGGCAGCGCGGTGGCAGGCAAGCGCTTGCTGGTGCGCCTGCGCCATAGTCCGGACGTGAAAGTGTTGAGCGGCGGGGATACGCCGCTCTACAGTTGGGTCGAATGAGGGCTTAGTACAGCGCCGCAAACATCTTGCGGCGGTACACCGTCACCAGCGGGTGTTCATTGCCCAGCAGCTCGAACACCTGTAGCAAGGTCTTGTGCGGCAACCCCTCGCCATAGCTGCGATTGCGGATGAACAGCTTGAGCATTGCCTCCAGCGCCGCTTCGTACTGCTGACGCGCCAGTTGCTGGATCGCCAGTTGATACACCGCTTCGTCGTCCTGCGGATCTTTCGCCAGACGCGCTTTCAGGTCGGCGGCATCCGGCAGGTCACGAGCAAGTCCGAGGAACTGGATCTGCGCCTTGGCACCGGCCAACGCGGCCTTGTGCTCATCGCTCTTGACCGCGTCGAGCACGGCTTGCGCCTCGCCCAGTTCGCCGCGTTCGGTCAGGCAGCGCGCATAAAGAATCAGCGCCCTGGCGTTGGTGTTGTCTTCATTGAGCATCACCGCCAGTACTGCTTCGGCATCGGCGTAACGACCGTCATCGAACAACGCCTGAGCCTGCTCGAACGGATCGGCAGCCGCGGGCGGTGGCATCTGTACATGCGGCTCAAGCAAGGCGCGCACCGCGGATTCCGGCTGCGCACCGGCAAAACCGTCGACCGGTTGACCGTCCTTGAACAGCACGACGGTCGGCAGGCTGCGAATGCCGAAACGGGCGATGATGTCCTGCTCGATGTCGCAGTTGACCTTGGCCAGCAGCAATTCGCCCTGATAGCTCTCGGCGATGCCTTGCAGCATCGGCATCAACGCCTTGCACGGCGCACACCATTCGGCCCAGAAATCCACCAGCACCGGTTTGTTGAAAGAAGCCTCGATCACCGACTGGTCGAAATCGGCCGTCGTGGCGTCGAAGATGTACGGCGTTTGCTCACTCATGGGGGATCTCGTCAAAGCGTGGATGGGGCAACTATACGGCTTGGCGGGGTGTGGCCGGAAGGCAGAGATGTGTTGTCTGGCAGGACGCCTTCGCGAGCAGGCTCGCTCCCACATTTGGAATGCGTTCCCCTGTGGGAGCGAGCCTGCTCGCGAAGCTTTTAGCTAGCGCCGCGCATGGTAAAGGCTGACATGCCGAAATTCCTCCGGCTCCGCCAGATCCGGCAAGGTCATCGCCTCAAGCATTTCAATGCGCTGATACAACGGATGCCGAAAATCCCGAACCCGCGAATCCGCCACCAACGCCTCACGGCCACGACTTAAAAACGCATCGAGCAACGGCAGATTCGCCCGGTCGTACAACACGTCCGCCACCAGAATCAGATCAAACCGGTCGGCCTCGGCAAAGAAATCTGTCGAATAGCCCATCTCGACATTATTCAGCGCGGCATTCGCCCGGCACGCGGAAATCGCCAGCGGATCGAGATCGCAGGCTACCACCTCAAGCGCCCCGGCCTTGACCGCTGCGATCCCGGCAATCCCGGAACCGGCGCCGAAATCCAGCACGCGCTTGCCGCGCACCCACTCGGGAAACTCCCCCAGATAACGCGCCACTGCCAGACCGCTGGCCCAGCAGAAACCCCAATAGGGTGGCTCGTGCAGAATTCGCTGGATTTCTTCCTGACTGAATTCGCGATCCATGTTGTCGCCGTCGATCAGCCACAACTGCAAATCGGTGTCCGGCAACGCACAGACCTTGAGTCTGGCGTCGCCGAGCAATTCACCTAACGCCTGTTGCAGGTCGAGCGGTGCATTCATGGTGCTTTGACAAATTGCAACTGGCCCAGCGCCTGAGAAGCCGGCTGGGTGATGGTTTGCGACGGCAGATGCAAAATCAACTGGCCGGACTGGCTGGCGCGGCCACGCAGTTCAACCCGCGCACCGGCGGGGAAGGCGTCCGGGTTGAAGCGCAGGCGAAACGGCAGGATCTGGTTGTTGCCGATCAGGCTGGAACTGGCGAGCAGTTGTTGCGGGCGATCCTTTGCATCGATCACCAGCAGCGCCAGCTCGACTTCGGCGCCGGCCGGAATGCCCTGAAGGGTGCCGCTCAGTTCCCGTTGATAGGCCGGCAGCGGGCCGAGGTCAGCGGCTTCCTTGGCTTTTTTCTGTGCCTGTTGTGGCGCAGGACCTGGTGTCGGCGGCTGAGGCTTGGGTGCATCGCTGCCACAGGCCACCAGCAGGCTGAAAAGACTGAGCAAAACGAGCGGACGTAACGGCATTGGAGGCTCCAGCAAAATGAAATCCATGGATCAAACGATCATGCCGTTCTGTATACCGCAAAGCCTATGGCTTGTCTTGCCACCGGGATGCGCTACCATGGCCCTCCCTTTTTTTGTTGCCAGCCACCATGCACTGTCCCTTCTGCGGTGCCAACGACACCAAGGTCATCGACTCGCGTCTGGTCGCCGAGGGCGAGCAGGTGCGCCGCCGGCGTGAATGCCTGGCCTGCGGCGAACGTTTCACGACGTTCGAGACGGCCGAACTGGTGTTGCCGCGCCTGATCAAAACCGACGGCAGCCGCCAACCGTTCGACGAAGAAAAACTCCGCGCCGGCATGCAACGCGCCCTGGAGAAACGTCCGGTGAGCGTCGAGCGCCTCGAATCCTCTCTGGTTCACATCAAGCACAAGCTGCGGGCCACCGGCGAGCGCGAGGTCAAATCCCTCGTGGTCGGCGAACTGGTGATGGCCGAATTGCAAAAGCTTGATGAAGTCGCCTACATCCGTTTCGCTTCGGTGTACAAGCGCTTCCAGGATCTCAACGAATTCCGCGAAGAAATCGACCGCCTCGCCCGCGAACCGGTGAAAGAATGACCGCCGCCGAGCAGGCCATCCTCGACGCCCGCTTCATGGCCCGCGCGCTGGAACTGGCGCGCAAAGGTCACTACACCACGCACCCCAATCCTCGGGTTGGCTGCGTGGTCGTGCGTGACGGGCAGATTGTCGGCGAAGGCTGGCATGAACGCGCCGGCGAACCTCACGCCGAAGTACACGCCCTGTGCGCCGCCGGTGAGCTGGCCCGTGGCGCTACGGCTTACGTGACGCTCGAACCGTGCAGCCATCACGGCCGCACGCCGCCGTGTGCCGATGCTCTGGTGAATGCCGGGGTCGCTCGTGTGGTGGCAGCGATGCGTGATCCGAATCCGCAAGTGGCGGGGCGTGGTTTGCAGCGTCTGGCCGATGCCGGCATCGCGACTGGAAGCGGTGTGCTGGAAGCCGAGGCGCGCCAGCTCAATCAAGGTTTCCTGAAGCGCATGGAACACGGCTTGCCGTTCGTGCGGGTCAAGTTGGCGATGAGCCTCGACGGGCGCACGGCAATGGAAAACGGCGAGAGCCAATGGATCACCGGTCCGGCCGCACGTTCGGCGGTGCAGCGTCTGCGCGCTCAGGCCGCCGTGGTGCTGACCGGCGCCGACACGGTACTGGCCGACGGCGCGCGCTTGACTGTTCGCGCTGACGAACTGGGTCTGGACAGCGAGCAAACCGCACTGGCCATGAGTCGCCCGCCGCTGCGCGTGTTGATCGACGGACGCCTGCGCGTGCCGCTGGATGCGCCGTTCTTCAGGGCCGGACCGGCATTGGTCGCCACCTGTGTCGCGATCGAAGAGCAATACGCTCACGGCCCTGAGTGCCTGATCGTGCCGGGTGATGACGGACAGGTCGATCTGCCTCAATTGCTCATCGAGCTGGCCGGCCGAGGCACCAACGAAGTGCTGGTCGAGGCGGGGCCACGCTTGGCCGGCGCCTTCGCCCAGCTCGGCCTGGTCGACGAATTCGTGATCTTCATCGCCGGCAAGTTCCTCGGCTCCACGGCGCGTCCATTGCTGGACTGGCCGCTGGCCCATATGAAGGATGCGCCGGAACTGAAAATCACTGAAATTCGAGCGGTGGGCGATGACTGGCGAGTCACTGCAATCCCTGCTCGACCGGCGAGCGTATAATTCCCGGCCATCGCGTTAGCGCTGGCCCAGTTCTCAAGGAGAACCTCATGTTTACCGGCATCATCGAATCCATCGGCAGTATCCGCGCACTGACCCCAAAGGGCGGCGATGTGCGGGTACACGTCGCCACCGGCAAGCTCGACCTGAGCGACGTCAAACTCGGCGACAGCATCGCGGTCAACGGCGTCTGCCTGACCGCAGTTGAGCTGTCGGGCGACGGCTTCGCTGCCGACGTCAGCCGCGAAACCCTCGATTGCACCGCCATGAATGACCTGAAAAGCGGCAGCCCGGTCAATCTGGAGAAAGCCCTGACCCCCACCACCCGTCTCGGCGGGCATCTGGTCAGCGGCCACGTCGACGGTGTCGGCGAAATCGTCTCGCGCAGCGACAATGCCCGCGCTGTGGAATTTCGCATCCGCGCGCCGAAGGAGCTGGCCAGGTACATCGCCCACAAAGGCTCGATCACCGTCGACGGCACCAGCCTGACCGTGAACGCAGTCGATGGCGCCGAATTCATGCTGACGATCATTCCGCACACCCTGAGCGAAACCATCATGGCCTCGTACAAGCCGGGGCGCCGGGTGAATCTGGAAGTCGACTTGCTGGCGCGTTATCTGGAGCGTCTGCTCCTGGGCGACAAGGCCGCAGAGTCGAGCGCTGGTGGCACGATCACTGAAAGCTTTCTGGCCCAAAACGGCTACCTCAAATCCTGAAGCTCTAAATTTCGAAAGAAGGGGGGTGCCTTGTGGCGCTCAATAGCATCGAAGAACTGGTTGAAGACATCCGCCAAGGCAAAATGGTCATCCTCATGGATGACGAAGACCGCGAGAACGAAGGCGACCTGATCATGGCCGCCGAATGCTGCCAGGCCGAGCACATCAACTTCATGGCCAAGCACGCCCGTGGCCTGATCTGCATGCCGATGAGCCGCGAGCGCTGCGAACTGTTGAAGCTGCCGCTGATGGCGCCGCGCAACGGTTCCGGTTTCGGCACCAAGTTCACCGTGTCCATCGAAGCCGCCGAAGGCGTGACCACCGGCATCTCCGCTGCCGACCGCGCGCGCACCGTGCAAGCGGCTGCCGCCAAGGATGCCAAGGCTGAAGACATCGTCAGCCCGGGCCACATCTTCCCGCTGATGGCCCAGGCCGGCGGCACCCTCGCTCGCGCCGGCCACACCGAAGCCGCCTGCGACCTCGCGCGCATGGCCGGTTTCGAGCCGAGCGGGGTGATCTGCGAAGTGATGAACGACGACGGCACCATGTCCCGTCGCGCGGAGCTCGAAGCCTTCGCGGCCGAGCACAACATCAAGATCGGCACCATCGCCGACCTGATTCATTACCGGATGATCCACGAACGTACCGTTCAGCGGATTGCCGAGCAGCCACTGGACAGCGAACTGGGCCAATTCAACCTGGTGACCTATCGTGATTCCGTGGAAGGCGACGTGCACATGGCACTGACCCTGGGCACTGTTTGCGCCGAAGAACCGACCCTGGTTCGGGTGCACAACATGGACCCGCTGCGCGACTTGCTGATGGTCAAGCAACCAGGCCGCTGGAGCCTGCGCGCCGCCATGGCTGCGGTCGCCGAGGCGGGTAGCGGCGTGGTGCTGCTGCTCGGTCATCCGCTCGATGGCGACGTGTTGCTGGCGCACATCCGCGAAACCGGTGAGCAGGCAGCGCCGAAAAAACCGACCACCTACAGCATCGTCGGTGCCGGTTCGCAGATCCTGCGTGACCTCGGTGTACGCAAAATGCGCCTGATGTCTGCGCCAATGAAATTTAATGCGATATCCGGTTTCGATCTGGAAGTTGTAGAATACGTGCCCTCCGAATAATGACCGGTTGTTTCCGGACTCCGATTCGCGGCAAATAAATCACTGAGGGACGCGTAGCAGACGCGTCCCGGCTCTTTAAGAGAACTGACGAATGACCCTGAAGACCATCGAAGGTACCTTCATCGCCCCTAAAGGCCGCTACGCTCTGGTAGTGGGCCGTTTCAACAGCTTTGTTGTTGAAAGCCTGGTCAGCGGTGCAGTTGATGCCCTGGTTCGCCACGGCGTGAGCGAAAGCGACATCACCATCATCCGCGCACCTGGCGCCTTCGAAATCCCGCTGGTTGCGCAGAAAGTCGCCCAGAAAGGCGAGTTCGCAGCCATCATCGCCCTCGGCGCGGTCATTCGTGGCGGTACTCCGCACTTCGAATACGTGGCAGGCGAATGCACCAAGGGTCTGGCCCAGGTGTCCATGGAGTTCGGCGTGCCGGTCGCTTTCGGCGTCCTGACCGTTGATTCCATTGAGCAGGCCATCGAACGTTCCGGCACCAAGGCCGGTAACAAAGGTGCCGAAGCTGCCCTGTCCGCTCTGGAAATGGTCAGCCTGCTGGCGCAGTTGGAGGCCAAGTGATTAGCGACGAAAGCGATCGTTTCAACCCGCGCGAACCGCGTTCCGCCGACGCCGGCAAGCCTTCGAAAAGTGAAAAGCGCCGCGCTGCCCGTCAGTTGGCGACTCAAGCGCTGTATCAGTGGCACATGGCCAAGCAATCGCTGAACGAGATCGAAGCGCAGTTTCGCGTTGATAACGATTTCACCGATGTCGACGGTGCCTACTTCCGCGAAATCCTCCACGGGGTTCCGCAGTTCAAGACCGAAATCGACACAGCTCTCACGCCTTGCCTGGATCTGGTGATCGAAGAGCTCGACCCGGTTGAACTGGCAGTGCTGCGTCTGTCCACCTGGGAACTGCTCAAGCGCGTCGACGTGCCGTATCGCGTGGTGATCAACGAAGGGATCGAACTGGCGAAAGTCTACGGTTCCACCGACGGTCACAAGTTCGTCAACGGCGTGCTCGACAAGCTGGCCCCGCGCCTGCGTGAAGCTGAAGTGAAGGCGTTCAAGCGCTGATGAGCGCTTGATATCGCAATGGGCGAGTTTGAGCTGATCCGCAATTTTTTCGCCGCCGCGCCCTGTGCGCAGGGCGGCGAGGGCGTTGCTCTCGGGATCGGCGATGACTGCGCCTTGCTCGCTGTTCCTTGCGGGGAACAGTTGGCGATTTCTACCGATACGCTGGTGGCCGGTGTGCATTTCGCCGACCCCTGCGATCCGTTTCTGCTCGGTCAGCGCTCGCTGGCCGTCGCGGTCAGCGATCTGGCCGCCATGGGCGCCACGCCCGTTGCCTTTACCCTTGCCCTGACTGTGCCGACGGTGACCGCCGCTTGGCTGCAAACCTATGCCCGTGGTTTGAACCGCATGGCGCAGCGTTGCGGCGTGGCATTGGTCGGCGGCGATACCACGCGCGGGCCATTGAGCCTGACCGTCACCGTGTTCGGACGCGTTCCCGCTGGCCTGGCCTTGACCCGTAGCGGTGCGCAGCCGGGTGATTGGCTGTGTGTCGGCGGTGAGCTGGGCAACGCAGCCGGCGCCTTGCCGCTGGTGCTCGGTCAACGTGATACCGAACCGCAGATTGCCCAACCGCTGCTCGATCATTACTGGTCGCCACAACCGCAATTGGCGCTAGGCCAGGCCTTGCGCGGCAAAGCCACTTCGGCGCTGGACATCTCCGACGGCCTGCTCGCCGACTGTGGCCATATCGCCCTGGCATCGAAGGTGCGGCTTGAGATTGAACGCGAGCGCGTACCGTTGTCGGATGCTTTAGTGGCGTTTCTAGGTCTGCGCGGCGCTGAACGTGCGGCATTGAGCGGTGGCGATGATTACGTGCTGGCGTTCACGCTACCGCCCGTCGAGTTGCCGGCGCTGCTTGCCAATGGCTGGCCGATCCATGTGATCGGTCGCGTGGCTGAAGGTCAGGGCGTGGTGCTGCTGGATCGCAACGGCCATGACATCACCCCGCAAATCCGGGGCTATCAACATTTTCAGGAGACACCGTGACAGATCACCCGAAACAGGTTCCGGCCGAATTCGTTCCGCCGTCGGTCTGGCGCAATCCCTGGCATTTCCTCGCGTTCGGCTTCGGTTCGGGCACCTTGCCCAAGGCGCCGGGCACGTGGGGCTCGTTAGTTGCGCTACCCTTTATTCCGTTGTGGCAGATGTTGCCCGACTGGGGTTACTGGCTGATGCTCGGGATCACCATGCTGTTCGGCTTCTGGCTGTGCGGCAAAGTGGCCGACGATCTGCGGGTACACGATCACGAAGGCATCGTCTGGGACGAAATGGTCGGGATGTGGATCACCCTGTGGCTGGTGCCGGAAGGCTGGTACTGGTTGCTTGCGGGTTTCCTGATGTTTCGCTTTTTCGACATTCTCAAGCCTTGGCCGATCCGCTGGATCGACCGGCATGTGCATGGCGGCGTCGGGATCATGCTCGATGACGTGCTGGCAGGTGTATTTGCCTGGCTGGCGATGCAGGGCCTGGTGTGGATTTTCGCCTGATTCCAAGGGATATCAGGGTCAAGTGAGGGAACTAGGGATGGCTCGACGCTGGCTGGCGTTAGCGGTTTTTGCTTTGCTGAGCACCGTCGCCGGTGCGCAGGAAGCTGCGCCGCCGCCTGCGGTCATCCACCTGGCCAGCGAAGACTGGGAAGACTACACCGCCGCCGACGGCCACGGCCTGGGTTGGGATGTACTGCGAAAGGTCTTCGAACCCGCCGGGGTCAAGCTGGACATTCGCACGGTGCCTTACACCCGTTCGGTCGGGCTGGTGCAGTTGAAGGAAGTCGACGCGCTAGTCGGCTCTTACCGTGACGAAGCCGAACAGGTCGTGTACCCGCACTGGAATTTCGATTCCGACCATATTTACGCGTTGGGTCTGGCCGGTAACCCATCGCCCACCCAGGAGACGCTGGGCAAGTATCGGCTGGCCTGGGTGCGCGGCTATCGCTACGAAAACTACCTGCCGAACATCAAACGCTACAACCAGATCGAGCGCCGCACCGGGATTCTGTCGATGCTCAAGCAGGGACGCGCGGATTACTACATTGATGCACTGACCGAGATCGAAGCTGTGGTGAAAACCGCAGCCGACCCAGCGCAGTATCGGTATTCGCATCTGGCCGAGTTGCCGTTGTTTCTCGGCTTTGCCGACACCCCACAGGCGCGAGCGCTGATGACGCTGTATGACCAGCGCATGGAACAGTTGGTGAAGAGCGGCGAGTTGAAGCCGATCTTCGAGAAGTGGAAGCAGCCGTACCCGTTCGTCTCGAACTGACCACATACCCTTGTGGGGGCGAGGCAACTCGGTTGTTATCAAACTTTTTGATCGTTATGCCCGATAATTCAGCCTAAGCGTCGGTAAGAAGCTGCTGTTACAATGCCGGCCTGCGAATTTTCAGACTCTTTAGATCAGGAGCACACCGGTGCCTGTCGTCTTTGTCGCCGCTTCCAAGCTGCCCACACCCTTTGCGCAATTCACCATGCACGGTTTTCTCGATGAAGCCACCGGTCGCGAGCACGTGGTGCTCAGCCTGGGTGAAATTGCCGACGGTGCCCCGGTACTCGGCCGGTTGCACTCCGAATGCCTGACCGGCGATGCCTTGTTCAGCCAGCGTTGCGACTGCGGCTCGCAACTGGAAGGCGCCCTCAAGGCCATCGCCCGTGAAGGGCGTGGCGTGTTGCTGTACCTGCGTCAGGAAGGTCGTGGCATCGGCCTGCTGAACAAAATTCGCGCCTACGAATTACAGGACGGCGGCGCCGACACCGTTGAAGCCAACGAGCGTCTCGGCTTCGCCGCCGACCAGCGTGACTACGCCATGTGCCTGCCGATGCTCGAGCACCTCGGTGTCAAATCCCTGCGTCTGATGACCAACAACCCGCGCAAGGTCAAAGCCCTGACCGACATGGGCATCACGGTCGCCGAGCGCGTGCCGCTGCACACCGGCCACAATCCACACAACAAACTCTATCTGGCGACCAAGGCCAGCAAGCTCGACCACATGATGGGCAATGAGCATCAGGGCGAGGTTGATCGCGCGTGACGCGGGGTCAGGTGCGCCGCCGGTTGGCGGTCGACTGGTGGAAATACCTCGCACTGGCGCTGCTGCCGTTGTTTGTCCTCAACGCGCTGTTTGGTCAGGGCGAAGGGGTTCTGCCGGTGCTGGCGATGCCGTTGTTTATCGCCGGTGTGGCGTCGATGTTTGTCAGCCTGAAGTTTTTCGGCGGCTACAAACACGCGCTGATCGCCACGCAGAAGGCTCTCGACACGGCGGATGAGCCGGCGGCATGGATTGCACTCGCCGCTCGTCGTCGTACTGCATTTCTTGCCGCAGCGCTGCCCGCGTGGATCGGCGCACTGGCGGTGTTCGTCGCTCTCGAAGCCGTGCCGTTGATGCTGCTGGCACTGTCCACAGCGGTGCTGTTCTACCTCTACCGTATCCCGCGTCAACTCGGCTGATGCGCCGGTACTGGCTGGCGGTTCTGCTGCTGGCCGTCAGCGGCCCCGCGCTATCGGCGCTGCGGGTCGTCAGTCTCGCTCCGTCTCTTTCTGAAATCGTTGTTGAACTGGGTTCGGCTGATCTGCTGGTCGGTGTGCTGGATGCGGGAGAGCGTCCGGCGGAAATTGCCAGCGTGCCGTCTGTTGGCCGCTATGGCCAACTCGACATGGAACAGTTGCTCAGCCTCAAACCTGACTTGCTGTTGCTTTGGCCCGGCAGCGTCGGCCCGGCGCAGCGTGATCAACTCAAGCGCCTGGGGCTGCCGACCTTCGTCGCCGAACCGCATTCTCTTGAACAACTCGCCACGCAGATCGAAGCCATTGCCGCGCAATTGGGGCGTCCCGAACGCGGGCTGACACGGGCGGCAGCGTTGCGCGAACAACTCGCAGAACTGCGCCAGCACTATCGCCGGGAAGTGCCTTTGCGGGTCTTCTACCAGGTCTGGGACAAGCCGCTGTACACCGTCGGTGGCGGGCAGATCATCAGCGATGCGCTGGAGGTATGCGGGGCGCGCAATGTGTTCGCTGACCTGAGTCTGCCGGCGCCGCAGGTGAGTATTGAGGCGGTGTTGCAGCGCGACCCTGAAGTGATTCTGGCGAGTGATCAGGCGCAGTTGAATGCGTGGAGCGCCTGGCCGCAGGTAGCAGCGGTGAAGCAGGAAAAATTACTGTTGGTCACCGACAAAGGGCTTGAACGCCCCAGCGGCCAGATGATCGATGCAACGGCCAAGCTCTGCCAATTGATTGCACCAGGCCGCTGAAACCGAGGTGACTTCTTTCGCGAGCAAGCTCGCTCCCACAGGGGGAATGCATTCCAAATCGTGGGAGCGAGCCTGCTCGCGAAGGCGCCAGTCAGATCACTGCAGATTTCAGGTCAGAGTTGAGGAGTCCAGGTGACGCCGAACATCCACACCCGACCTTCCTCGCGATAGCCATATTGACTGCCGTCATAGCTGTAATTCGCCCGGCTGTAACCTTTGTCGAACACGTTATCGACCTTCAGATCCAGCTTGATCTCTCGGTTGAGCGCCCAACTGCTGCGCAAGCCGAATAACGCATAGCCACCCAGCGGGTTTTCATTTTTCAGATCGTCATAACTGCTGCTCACCGCCTGCCAACTGGCGCCGAGGCCAATCTGGTCGAACTGGCGATCAAGGTCCCAACTCGCGGTGCGACGTGCGCGGCGAGCCAGGGTATGGCCGGTGTCACGATCTCGCGGGTCGATGATCGCCACGCCCAGATTGCTCTGCCAGCCGAACAGTTCCTGCTTCAGCGCCGCTTCAAAGCCATTGATTCGCGCCGAAGCGACGTTCTCTGGACGTGAATTGCTGCCGAAGATGATCGCGTCTTCCAGATCCGTTCGGTAAATCGAGGCTTCCAGGCGACTGCTGTCGGTCAATTGGCTGCGCCACTGCAGCTCGTAGCTCTTCGAGGTTTCCGGCTTCAGGTCCGGGTTGCTGAAATCCGGGTAGTACAGGTCGTTGAAGGTCGGCGCGCGGAAGCCTTCGCTGTAGCTCAGCAACAGATCGTTGTCCGGATTCAGCGGCAGGGTGAAGGTACCGCTCCAGGTGTTCTGGCTGCCGAACTGCTGGTTGTCATCGTGGCGCAGGCCGAGTTCGGTAGAAAAACTGTCCGCCTGATAGCGGTGCTGGATAAAGGCAGCGCGGTTCCAGCGGCTGTCCTCGTCGAACACGGTGCTGCTGTTGACCCGGTCTTCGTACCAGTCGCCGCCGAGGATCAGGCTGTTGCGTGCATCCAGGGTCAGGTCGTTCTGCCAGTTCACCGAGTCGCGGTAGGTGTTGAACACCGTGCGCTCGTCGCTGAGCTTGTCGAAGGTCTTCTCGCGGTTTTCGGTGTGGCCAAACTCAAGGCGGGTGTTCCAGGTTTCGTTGACCCGGGCATCGACGTAACTACTGACGCTGTTGACGTTGAAATCGCTGTAGGGCTGCTGCTGCACCGACTCGAACGTGTTCATGTCGAAGCGGCCGAAGGGGTTGTCGAACTCGCTTTTGCCGCGGTTATCCAGCAGGTTGGCGCCGACTTCGATGTCGTCGGTCAGCGCATGGCTGAGGCTCAGGCTCACGGACTTGTTGCGATAGGCGTCGTGATCGCCATCGCTCGGGTACGACTCGTGGGTGCGGTCAATGCCGGCGGTTTCGTCCAGGCTGGCGCCAAGGTTGAAACGGGTTTTCTCATCGCCGCCGGACAGGCCAAGGCTGCGCTCCCACGTCTGGTTGCTGCCCAACCCGACGTGCAGACGCGGCTGCAAACCCGCCTCACTGCCACGGCGAGTGAAGATCTGAATCACTCCGCCAATCGCGTCGCTGCCGTAAATCACCGAACGCGAACCGCGCAGCACTTCCACCCGCTCGATCTGTTCGATGTTCAGGTGCTGCAGATTGCTGTCGCCCGAGGTCGAGTTGCCGATGCGCTGGCCGTCGACCAACACCAGGCTCTGCGCCGATTGCGTGCCGCGAACGTACACCCCCGGCAGACTCCCGCGTCCGCCGGTCTGCGCGACTTGCACGCCGGGTACTCGACGCAGCAAGTCCGCAACATCGCTCGGCTGCAGGCGATCAATGTCTTCGCGAGTGAACACGGTGTTGGCGGCGCTGCTGTCGTTGCGCGCTTCGACCTGACGGTTGGCGGAGATCAGCACGTCCGGCAGCTTCAGTGCCTGATCGCGTTCGAAGGTGTCAGCGAAGGCATTGATCGATGGCAGCAGAAGGAAGGGCAGGGCGAGGCGCGAGAGGTTCATGGCAATCCATCGGGATTTCAGATGTACACAAATCAAATGTGGGAGCGGGCTTGCTCGCGAATGCAGTGCATCAGTCAACACTGCGTTGATTGACGGTCCACTTTCGCGAGCAAGCCCGCTCCCACAGGGGTATTGCGCGTTACTTGTTGAGCAACTCCAGACGCTCACGAATCGAGGCTTCGATCCCGGCCTCGTCCAGCCCGCATTCGGCCAGCATTTGCGCAGGCTTGGCGTGCTCGACGTAAACATCCGGCAAGCCCAGATGCAGCATCGACTTGAGGATGTTCTCCCGTGCGAGGAACTCGCTGACCGCACCACCGGCGCCGCCCATGATCGCGTTCTCTTCGAGGGTCACCAGTAACTCATGGCTGCCGGCAATCTCGCGCACCAGCGCTTCGTCGAGCGGTTTGACGAAACGCATGTCGACCACGGTGGCATCCAGTTTCTCAGCCACCTTCAGTGCCTCGGCCAGTTGCACGCCGAACACCAGCACAGCGACTTTGCTGCCCTGGCGACGAACGATGCCCTTGCCGATTTCGATCGGTTCGAGGTCTTTGTCGATGGTCGCATTCGGGCCGCTGCCGCGCGGATAACGCACCGCCGCCGGACCGTTGTAGAGGTGGCCGGTGGTGAGCATTTTACGCAGTTCGTTTTCATCGCTCGGGGTCATGATGACCATGCCCGGGATGCAGCGCAGGTACGACAGATCGAAGCTGCCAGCGTGGGTCGGGCCGTCTTCGCCAACCAGACCGGCGCGGTCGATGGCGAACAGCACGTCGAGGTTCTGCACCGCAACGTCATGCACCAGTTGATCGTAACCGCGCTGAAGGAATGTCGAGTAGATCGCCACCACCGGTTTTGCGCCTTCGCAGGCCATGCCGGCCGCGAACGTCACCGCGTGTTGCTCGGCAATCGCCACGTCGAAGTAGCGCAGCGGGAAACGCTCGCTGAATGCGACCAGATCCGAGCCTTCTTTCATTGCCGGGGTAATCCCGACCAGACGTGGGTCGGCAGCAGCCATGTCGCACAGCCACTCGCCGAACACCGCCGAATACTTCGGCCCGCCCGCCTTTTTCGGTGCAGCGGCCGGAGCGTCCAGTGGTTCGAGCTTGGTAATCGCGTGATAACCAATCGGATCGACTTCCGCCGGGGCGAAGCCTTTGCCTTTCTTGGTGACGATGTGCAGGAACTGCGGGCCTTTCAGGTCACGCATGTTGCGCAGGGTGGCGATCAGGGTCGGCAAGTCATGGCCGTCAATCGGGCCGATGTAGTTCCAGCCCAGCTCCTCGAACAGGGTGCCGGGAACCAGCATGCCTTTGGCGTATTCTTCGGTGCGACGGGCGATTTCCCAGGCGCCGGGCAGGCGCGACAGGACTTTCTTGCTGCCTTCACGCATGCTCGCGTAGGTGCGGCTGGAAAGGATCTTCGCCAGATAATTGGACAGACCGCCGACGTTGCGCGAGATCGACATGTCGTTGTCGTTGAGGATCACCAGCATGTTGGCGTTGACTTCCGGCGCGTGGTTCAGCGCCTCGAAAGCCATGCCGGCGGTCAACGCGCCATCGCCGATCACGGCAATCGCCTTGCGATCACTGTTTTGCAGGCGGGCGGCAATGGCCATGCCCAGCGCTGCGCTGATCGACGTGCTGGAGTGGCCGACGCCAAAGGTGTCGTACTCGCTCTCGGAGCGGCGCGGGAAAGCGGCGATGCCGTCCTTCTGCCGCAGGGTGCCCATGCGCTCGCGGCGACCGGTGAGGATCTTGTGCGGATACGCTTGATGCCCGACGTCCCACAGCAGACGGTCGTCCGGTGTGTCAAAGACGTAATGCAACGCGATGGTCAGCTCGATCACGCCCAGGCCGGCACCGAAATGCCCACCGGTCTGACCGACCGTGTAGAGCAATTCCAGGCGCAATTCATCGGCCAGGGTTTCCAGCTCGGCTTCGCCTAACCGGCGCAGGCCGTCCGGCGTGTTCGCGCGGTCGAGCAGGGGCGTGGTCGGGCGCTTGCGGGGAATCTCATGAAACGTCGTGGGCATCAGGCGAATCGTTATAGGTATAGAAGATGCGGCAGTTTACCTGATGCATCGCCCCCTGCCCACGCGTTGGTCTTTTTTGGCGGATACGCCGTCAGCTGCGGCGCTCGACGATGTACCGGGCCAGCTCACGCAACGGCTCGGCTGCCGCGTCAAACGGTCGCAGGGCGTGCAGGGCCTGATCACGCAAATCCAGCGCATACGCTTTGGCCGCTTCGAGGCCGAGCAGGGCCGGGTAGGTTGGCTTGTCCCGGGCAATGTCGGCGCCCTGGCGTTTGCCCAGGGTTTCGGTATCGCTTTCGACGTCGAGGATGTCGTCCTGCACCTGAAAGGCGAGGCCGATGGCCTGTGCATAAGTCTGCAGCGCCTTGAGTTCATCTTTTTCAGCACGGCCGCTGGCCAAGGCGCCCAGTTTGACGCTGACTTCGATCAGCGCGCCGGTCTTGTGCCGGTGCATCTGTTCGAGGGCTTGTTGATCGAGCTTGAGGCCGACCGAACCGAGGTCGATCGCCTGGCCGCCGACCATGCCCGCCGGGCCAGCAGCCTGCGCCAGTGCGGTGACCATGTGCAGGCGGATGTCGCTGCTGCAATCGCTCAGGCGCGGATCGAGCAGGGCGCTGAACGCCAGGCTCTGCAAGCCGTCACCGGCGAGAATCGCGCAGGCTTCGTCGAATTTTTTGTGGGTGGTTGGCTGGCCGCGACGCAGATCGTCGTCGTCCATCGCCGGTAAATCGTCGTGAACCAGCGAATACGCGTGGATCAGCTCAACTGCACAAGCGGCGCCATTGGCTTGTTCTGCCTTGCCGCCGAGGGCTTCGCAGGCGGCGTAGGCCAGTAGCGGGCGCACGCGTTTGCCGCCGTTCATGACGCTGTAGCGCATTGCTTCGTAGAGGCGCGCCAATTCCGGCAGCGGCGCGTTGAACAGGGTTTCCAGCGCCGCGTTGACCCGGGCCTGGCTGGTCGCCGTATACGCTGCAATCATTCTGGCTGTTCCGCGTCGAAGGGTTCCTCGGCGAGTTCGCCATCGCGCTCCAGCAGCACTTGCACCTTCTGCTCGGCCTGCGCCAGCGCTGCCTGGCAGTCACGGGTCAAGCCGATGCCCTGCTCGAAAGCGGTCAGCGAGTCTTCCAGCGACAATTCACCGTTCTCCAGACGCTCGACCAATGTTTGCAGGTCGGCGAGGGACTGTTCGAAATCCAGTGCAGCTTTTTTGCGGGCCATGGCGGCGATTTCCGGTTGACGTTAAACCGGCGCGACACTAGCAGATAGGGGGGTTATGGGCAAATGAGCGGGGCGCGGCTGACCCTTGATCCTGTGGCGAGGTAGCAAGCTCCGTCGCGACAGGATTTGTAGTGATTAAGCACAGGTGAGGCTTATTCGGCTCACGCCTGTCGACTGTGCAAGTTTCCTGCAGCAATAGCACAGGTATCCGATTGTTAAAAAATCGCCGAATCGCTAATCTTCGCGCCTTCTACGACCCGGCAGTCACGGGTCTTTCAGACGAAACGCAGTTTCACCGCTGTGAAGTACCGAGGATCGGGTGCAAGGTTTCGTTCAGGCATGGCAGGAGGCATCACATGCGTTCATTCATTTTGCTGCTGATCGGCCTGGCCTGCGCGCCCGTGCTGCAGGCCGCGCCGACGGCCGAGTTGTCGGAACCGGTGGGTGGCTGGCGCTATCACGGTTTGCTCGACCGCAGCGAAAACCCGCAAGTCGCCTACCCCACGCCGCCGATTGATCGCGGCATCCAGCGCAATCGCACGATGATCCAGGGCCAGCTCAAAGCCATCGGTCATCTGCGTCCGCCGCACAGTCTTGCCGTGAATGGCAATCCACTGAATCTGTACACCGACGACCAAGGGCGTTTCGCCCGACCCTATGCATTTGGTGCGGGCTCCAACAGCGTCGAGGTGATCAGTGCCGAGGGCCAGTCGCTCAAGCGCGTGCAATTTTATGAAGCAAACAATCTGCGCACGCCGGCGCGAATTCGTCTTGTCTTGGGATGGGACGATCCGAAAGCCGAACTCGATCTGCACATAGTCACACCCGACGGTCAGCACGCCTTCTGGGCGCGGCCGGCGCTGAGCAATGGTGGCGGCCTCGACCCGGATGGCGTCGATGGCCCCGGCCCGGAAATGTTCACCATGACCGCGCCGCTGCATGGCACCTATCTGGTTTACGTCAACTATTGGGGCAACTTCGGCAACGGCGGCTATAACTTCGAGGAGACCAGCAACCAGAACGAGGTGATCACCTCGCAAATCACGCTGGTGCTCAATGAAAACACCGTCGACGAAAAACGCGAAACGTTCATCGTGCCCCTGCGGGCAATCGGTGATCTGCTGCTGGTCAAGACGTTCAACTATTAAGTATTCCGCCACGGATGAGATCGGGTTTTTTGAAGATGAGCGATAACACTGTTACTTCGGCTGCCGACACGCCAGCGGCCAAACCTTCGCGACGCTGGCCCTTACTGCTGGCCGGGTTGTGCCTGGTGGCCGGGGTGGCGGGCGGATTTGGCTGGCTGCTGCTCAAGCCCAAGGCGCCGCCGGCGGAGTTGGCAAGTGACAAGCTCGGCCTGAGCCGCCCCGACGCGTTGCTCGAGACCCGCTCCCTGAGCCAGTTGCCCAAGGATCTGCTGACCGTGCCGTTCCTCAAGGCCACGCTCACCGAAGATTTCGTCTTCTATTATGAAACCCACGCTGATCGTCTAGGGCTGATCGGCAGCTTGCGCCGGATCATCTACGAGCACGACCTGAAACTGCAGGACAGCCTGATCGAACAGCTTTTCGACCAGCCGGCCGATATCGCCTTGTGGCGCGGGGCTGATGGTCGCTTGAAAGATTTTCTGTTGGTGATGGATCGTGGCGGACTGGCCAAAGTGTTCGAACCGCTGGCGAAGGTCGCACTGGACGACACGCAGCTCAGCCAGATGGCAGAAATCAAGGTCGGCGGCGATAGCGTGCCGCTGTACCAACTGACCTACAACGCCAGCAAATCCATGTTGTTCGCCTCCCACGGCGACAAGCTGGTGGTGCTGTCGAACCCGGCCAGGTATTACGACCCGCAAAGCGGCGCCTCCGAAGAGTCGGGCCACGTCTCGCCGCAAGCGCTGGCGGCACTGCTCAACGGCGAAAAACTGTTCCCCGAAGCATTCGGCCTGCCGGCGAAAACTCCGGAAACCAGGCAACGCCTGTCGCTCAATTCCAGCGTTCTCGCCATGGGCTATCAACGCTTCATCCCGAATTTCGCCGGGCTGCGTTTCGACATGGACGACAAGGGCTGGCACAGCTACCTCGCCATGGATGAGCTGGAAAACCAGCCGGATTTCGATTTCAAACCGGTCTGGCAAGCGATGCCGCTGGGCGCCAGTGCCTGCGTGACCCTGCCGGTGGCTGCCGAACCGCAAAAACCGTTGCTGGTGAAACTCGGCGCCGAAGAGGCGGTGGCGCAGACCCTCACCGAACACGTGGCCGGCGCTGCAGGCCTGTGCTGGTATGCCGATTCGCGGTTGTACACGCCATTGCTGGTGGTCAGTCTGAAAGACGAGGACAGCAGCAAGCTCGACGGCGACCTCGGCAAATTGTTCGGTTCGATGGTCGGAGCGTTCGAGGCCAACGTTGAAGAAAACGTCTTCCCGGTGGTCGAGAAGCAGGAAGTACGGAGCCACGTCTGGCAGCGTCAGGTCAGCTCCAGCTTCGGCCCGTATGCGGCGAAAACTGCCGAGAACCCGGAGGCGATCTCCGGCAGGGCGTTCATGAAAGTCAGCCTCGCCCGCCACGGCTCGACACTGTTGTTTTCCCTTGACGACAAACTCGTCGACAAGGCCCTCGGCACCCTCGACAAACGCTTCCCGCCGATGGCCGACGTGCTGCCCAGGGATGTGCTGATGCCGATCTACTTCGGCCCCGATTCGATGGCGCAACTGATGCAGCAGGAAACCCTCGACAGTCTGCCGCAGGACATGGAGCCGGTGTTCTACAACGCCGCGCAAACCTACCTGATTCCGAACCTGCGTACCCTCGGCGGTTACGGCAAATATGCCCTGACCTTGCCTGAAGGCAGCGAGCCTGACGGCCACTGGCAGTGGCTGCCGCTGGAGTGGAAAGCGCTGTGACGGCACTGATCCGCAGCCTCGGTCTGTTGGCGTTGCTGCTCAGTGCGGGCGCCTGCGCCATCGAAGCGCCGGCACTCGATCCGCAGCAATCCCAAGTGTTCCGCGCCTGGTTCGTGCGCATCGCCCAGGAGCAACTCAGCCAGGGCCCGAGTCCGCGCTGGTATCAACAGGATTGTGCCGGGCTGGTGCGGTTTGCCGCCAACGAAGCGCTGAAAGTCCACGACGACAAATGGCTGCGCAGCAATGGTCTGTCCAATCGTTATCTGCCGCCGGAACTGTCGCTCAGCGATGAGCAGCGCCAGCTTGCCCAGCAATGGCAGCAGGGCGGCGGCAAGGTCGGGCCATACGTCAACGCGATCAAACTGATTCAGTTCAACAGTCACCTGGTCAGCCGCGACGTGTCCCAGGCACGGCCCGGTGATCTGATGTTTTTCGATCAGGGCGACGACCAGCACCTGATGATCTGGATGGGCCGCTACATCGCCTATCACACCGGCACCACCACCCCGACTGACAACGGCATGCGTTCGGCAAGCCTGCAGCAACTCATGACATGGAAGGACACCCGATGGATACCCGACGCAGCCAACCCCAACTTCATCGGCGTCTATCGACTGAACTTTCTCTCCCAATGACCGGTGCCCGCATGTTGCGACTCTGCGCTCGAATTCCTCTGCTGTTGGCGCTGTTGCTGCCACTGGCGACCGTCAACGCTGAAGATTCGGTGGCACCGAGCGGCTATTCGCCGGTTGCCGGCGAGAGTTTCTTCCTGCTGGCCGACAGCAGTTTTGCCAGTGACGAGCAAGCGATGGTGCGCCTCGAAGCGCCGGGCCGCGATTACCGCCGTTTCCGCATGGAGCCCTATGGCGGCGCCGATATTCGCGTGTACCGGATCGACAAGCCTCTGGACTTCCTCAAGCGCCAGAAGAACCTGCACCGCGTGGTCAGCGACGGCCAGTTCAAGGGCGAAGGCCTGTCCAACACCCTCGCGTACCTGTGGGACAACTGGTACCGCAAATCCCGTCGGGTGATGCAGCGCGCGTTCTCCTATGAATCGCGCAAGCAGGTCACCGAGGAAGTGCCGGAACTGAAAATGGGCAACGCCATCGCCGCGCCGACGCCGTATGACGCGCAGCCGCAGTTTGCCTTGATTCCGGGGCTGCCGGTGGTCAGCCAGTTCCGCTATCCGCTGTGGCAGGCCAAGCCGATCCAGCCTCCGACCGGGGTGAATCTGGCCGGGTCTTCCAGCGATTTCGTCAGCGTCGCGCCGGGCAACGTCTATATCCCGTTGGGCAATTTGAAGCCGGGTCTGTATCTGGTGGAAGCGCTGATCGGCAAGTACCGCGCAACCACCATGGTCTTCGTCTCCAACACGGTGGCAGTGAGCAAGATTGCCGGTGACGAATTGCTGGTCTGGGCGGCGCGCAAACACGAAGGCAACTCGGTGCCCAAGGTCAATGTGCTGTGGACTGACGGTCTTGGCGTGATGAGCAGCGGCGCGACTGATACCGACGGTTTGCTGCGCCTGAAACACGTCAGCCCGGAGCGTTCGTTCGTCATCGGCGAGGACGAAGAGGGCGGTGTATTCGTCTCCGAAAACTTCTATTACGACAGCGAGATCTACGACACCAAGCTCTATGCCTTTACCGACCGGCCGCTGTATCGTCCGGGGGATTGGGTGTCATTGAAGATCGTTGGCCGCGAGTTCAGGAATGCACGGGAATCAGTGCTGCCGGGGGCTGCGGATGTGGCTGTCAGCGTGCTCGATGCCACCGGTACCGAGTTGCAGCATCTCGATTTGAAACTCGATTCGAAGGCCGGTACTCAGGGCCGCTTCCAGTTGCCGGACAACGCGGTGGCGGGCGGTTACGAGATTCGCTTCAACTACAAGGATCAGGCCTACAGCAGCGCTTTCCGTGTGGCGGAGTACATCAAGCCGCACTTCGAAATCTCGCTCAGTCTGGCCAAGCAGGATTACCGCACCGGCGAGCCGGTCAAAGGCAGTCTGGTGCTGTTGTACCCGGACGGCAAACCGGTGGCCAACGCCAGGCTGACCCTGAGCCTGCGCGCCCAGCAACTGTCGATGGTCGACAACGAACTGCAATACCTCGGGCAATTCCCGGTGGAGCTGACCAGCACCGAACTGAGCACCGACAGCAAAGGCAACGCGACCCTCGACCTGCCGGCCGCCGACAAGCCGAGCCGCTACATGCTCACCGTGTTTGCCAGCGATGGCGCGGCGTATCGGGTCAAGACTACCAAGGAAATCCTCATCGACCGTGGCGCCGCAAGTTTCCGCTTGAGTGCGCCGCAGCGTTTCAGTGCGGTCGGCGACAAGGTTGCGTTCAGCTACGCCAACCAGGGCGGCAGCGAGCAAGGCAAAGCGGTGACGCCGAGCACCTATGCCTGGGTGCGCCTGGAAGACCAGAGCACGGGCGAAGGCAAGCTGGCGGCAACGGACAAGGGTTTCAGTGTGGCGTTTGATCGTCCGGGCACTTACAACCTGACGCTCAAGGATCAACACGGTCGCATCCTCGGGGCTACCGGGCATGCGGTCACTGGCGAAGGTGTCAAAGCCGTGCCGGGCACCGTGGAGATTGTCCTCGATAAACCTGAGTACAAAACGGGCGATGAAGCACTGGCGCTGATCACCTTTCCGGAGCCGGTCAGCGATGCGCTGCTGTCGCTGGAACGCGACAAGGTCGAAGCCACTGCGCTGCTGGCCAAGGGCGGTGATTGGCTGAAACTGGAAAAACTCAGCGACACCCAATACCGCGCGCGCATTCCGGTGAAGGATCACTTCGCGCCGAACCTGACCTTCTCCGTGCTCTACACCAAGGGCGGTCAGTACAGCTTTCAGAACGCAGGGATCAAAGTGGTTGCGCCGCAAATCGATGTGGCGATCAGCACCGATAAAGCGGTGTATCTGCCGGGCGATACGGTCACCGTTGACCTGACCACGCAGTTCGCCGGTAAAGCGGTGCCGGCGCACCTGACGGTGAGCGTCGTCGACGAAATGGTCTACGCGCTGCAACCGGAAGTCGCGCCGACCATCGACCAGTTCTTCTATCACCCGCGCCGAAATAACGTGCGCACCAGTGCCAGCCTGTCGTTCATCAGTTATGACGTGGCGTTGCCGGGCAGCCCGGGTGCGCCGGGTAAAGCCAACCGCAGCGAGCGTGGGGTGAAAGTGCTGGAGCGACCGCGTCGTGAAGACGTCGACACCGCCGCGTGGCAACCGGAGTTGTTGACCGGTGCCGACGGCAAGGCTCGCTTCACCTTCAAGATGCCGGACTCGCTGACCCGCTGGCGCATCACCGCCCGCGCCATTGCCGATGGCGGGCAGGTCGGGCAGAAAAAGCAATTCGTCCGCTCGGAAAAACCGCTGTACTTGAAGTGGAGCGGGCCAAGCACATTCCGCAAGGGCGATCAGCCGCAGCTGGGTGTGTTCGCCTTCAGTCAGGCCGAGAAACCGGTCAAGGCGGAACTGGTCACGCATTACGCTGGCGCCGAGCAACGCCTGCCGGTGACCCTGAACAGCGGCATCAATTACCTGCCGCTGCCGGCATTCGCCTTGGCTTCCGGCGAGTGGACAGCCGAACTGGTTCAAGACGGCAAAACAGCCGATGCGCTGGCCGTAAACCTCAGTGCAACCGGTGATGGCTGGCAAGTGACGCAGACGCAAAGCCTTGATGTCGTCAGCGGTGACACGCCTTTGAGTTTGCCGGCGGACGCCACGGATATCCGCCTGCGCCTGGATGACAGTCCGCAAGCGCTGTTCCGTTCCGCCCTCGATGATTTGCTCCGTTACCCGTATGGCGGCGTCGAACAAACCGCCAGCCGTTTGCTGCCGCTGAGCATTGCTTATCCTTCGCTGGCATCGAGCCCGCAGATTCGCGATCGCTTGCGCCTGATCATGCAGAACAGTCGTCTGCGTCTGGTACAAATGGCCGGGCCGTCAGCGAGTTTCACCTGGTGGGGTTACGAGGGGGAGCCGGATGCGTTCCTCACCGCTTACGCCTACTACGCCGACTGGAACGCTAGTCAGGTGTTGGCGTTGACCTTGCCGCCGGAGCATTGGCAGCGGGTGCTGGAGGTTTACGCCAGGCAAGCGCCGAACACGCCGTTGCTGCAACGAGCGCTGATTCTGTCATTCGCTAGGCAGATGCATCTGCCTGTGAATACGCTGCTCAGCGGTCTGATGGACGACCTGATCAAAGCCGGTGAAGGCAGCGCCGCAACCCTGATGGACGATGGCCAGGACAGCCTGGTGATGAGCGATCCGGATTCTGCGCTCGGTCTCGCGGCGGCGCGGGTATTGACCGCAGCGTTGGCAACGCAAGCGAAAGTGGCGCTGCCAGAAGCATTCAATCGTCAGGTGGGCGCTGCGCAACAGCGCCTGTCGGTCAGCTCGCAGCCGTTTGTCGAAGCGCTGAACCTGTCGCTGCA
The DNA here is from genome assembly GCF_963970475.1 of Pseudomonas sp. EA_5y_Pfl2_R50. Taxonomy (NCBI): domain Bacteria; kingdom Pseudomonadati; phylum Pseudomonadota; class Gammaproteobacteria; order Pseudomonadales; family Pseudomonadaceae; genus Pseudomonas; species Pseudomonas sp. EA_5y_Pfl2_R50. Next base: position 71,268 of record NZ_CAXAPT010000008.1, read on the forward strand.
ACCGTTTGATCTGGCCCGAGCACAAGCGCTGCTGCAACGTCTGCTGCCGCAACAATCGACCCTGGAACGTGCGCTGGCGCTGACCTGGCTGCAACGCAGCATCGCCCAAGCCTCGCCGACCATCGCCCTGACGCCGGGTGAAGGCTGGAAGAAAAACTACGGTGCCAGCGGCGAGATGTTCTGGACGTGGCAGGGTGCAGGGCCAGTGCCGGCCGTGTTGACGGTGTCCGGTACGCAAGAGCGTCCGCTGCGTGCAGCGCTGAGCTTCCAGACCCGGCAACCGCCGGTCGACCCGATGGCCGTCACCATCACCCGACGTCTGTCGCGACTGGTGCCGGGCGACAAAGCGTTCACCTTCAAACTGGAGCCGGTCGGCAGCAAGCCGCTGTCCAGCGACAGCCTGTACCTGGACGAAGTGATCCTCACCGGCAACGCGCCAAAACCGTTGCGCTACGGCATGCTCGAAGTGCCGCTGCCGCCGGGCGCTGATGTCGAGCGCACCACGTGGGGCATCAAGTTGCAGGGCAAGGACGGCACCGAACCGACCGCGCTGGAGAAGGCGCGTTTCGAACCGGGTCAGTTGGCTTACGCGGTGCCGGTGGATGCGCTGAGCGGCGAGTTGCGCCTGCGTCATCTGGTGCGGTTCTCGCAGAAAGGCCAGTTCACTCTGCCGCCGGTGCGCTTCATCCAGGTGTATGCGCCGCAGCATCAGGCCCAGGAAGCGAAAGCCGCCCTCGGTCAGGTCACGGTCAACTGACATGAACGGGCCGCTGTTGTGGCTGACGATGTGTCTGATACCCGCGCTGGCGACGGCGCAGGAGCAGCCGTTGCGCGTGGCGTACAAGGGCGAGCTGCTGTCGCTGAGTCAGACGCAGTTGATCGCCCGTGAACCCTTGCCGCCATCGCTCGATACGCCGCTGGGCAGTCTGTGGAAGCTGTTCGTCTACGCGTGGCTGGTGGATACCGGCGCGCGGGAACCGGTGTATCAATGTCGCGGGCAATCGAAGGAAGAGGTGTATTGCTGCGCAGCCGGCGGCAAGATCGAGCGTGATCAGGCGCTGGTTAAATCCTGCGGGTTGTATTTTGAACCTGCACGGTTGGGTATTGCGGCGGCGGATTGGCGTGCGTATTGGCAGGCACGACAGGCGCCGTTGTGGTTGCTGGATTTGCCGTCGGTGCAGCCGGCTCAACGCGTATCCGTCGTCGAGTTGCTGAAAGCGTTGGCCACTTTGCCGGCGCAGGATCAGGCGCGGCGGGTGCTGCTCGAAGTGCTGCTGGACGCAGCGGACGGTAATGTCGTCGGCGAGTTGGGCGGGCGTCTGCGGGTGAAAACCTGGAGCTGGCTCGGCGATCAGGACGCGCAGTCACGCCAGGGTGGATTTGCTGGCTGGACGGTCGATGGCTCGCCAGTGTGGGCGGGCGGTCGCGGGACCAGTCAGATGGTTCTGCGTCATTACGGACAGGCATTGGCGACGGTGTTGCCAGCGGCATGGCCGGCAGACGCGGGTCGTTGTGTCGAAGTCGGCCTGTTCTCGCGTTATCCGCTCAAGCGGGTTTTGACTGACGGGCGGGTGGTGGCTTCGGGGCCGCTGCACGGCGATTACCGCGTCGAATTCGCCAACGGCAATGCGCTGGATATCCACAGCAACGGCGAGCTGTTTTTGCTCGACGACAAACTTGTCGCTCGCCTGGATCGTGAAGAGTATGTCGCCCGGGTGCTGGAACGCGAAGCCAGACCCGAACCCGCCGAAGCCGCCAAAGCCCTGGCCGTGGCCATCCGCACTTATCTGCTGCAGAACGCGGGGCGCAATGGCGAGTGCCTGAGTATCGACGACAGTAGTCATCGCCAGCGTGTCGCTCCGCGTCCTGCCTCCAGCGAATCACGCCATATCGCCGCGTGGACAGCCGATCTGGTGCTGGCCGGCAGCCCCGTCACTTATCACTCCGACCAACCCGGCCCGGACAAGCTCGCCTGGCAACAAGCGGTCGAGCAAGCCAATGCGGGCCAGCGCTACGACGCGATTCTGCTCCGCGCCTATCCCCGAGCCAGCCTCAGCCGCTGGGACAACCCGGTCGCCTCCTGTGTAGCGCTGCCCGCCGCGCAAGACTGGCTGCAAAAGCAGCGTCGTGGCTGGCGTCCGAAGCTGGAAAGCGAAACCGGCTACAACGAGGTCAGCACGTTCGCCGTGTGCAAACTCGCGTTCGGCCGGCCCTTCGTTGATCGCGAGCGCCAGCGCATCTACGTGCGTGGCGTACTCAGCCTGCAGGATCGCCTCGACCTGACTCACGAATATCTGCACCTGGCCTTCGAAGCGCATCCCAATGGCCAGGATGAAACCTACATTGAAGGGCTCGCCCGTCACCTTTTGCTGGAATAGACCATGACACTCCGTTATCCACAGGTCTTGCTGCTGCTCTGCACGTTGACCGCGTTATCGCCGGTGATGGCTGCGGACGGCGTCAAACTCGACACACCGGTCGGCGGCTGGCGCACCGGCGCGCCGGAGGGCGAGGGCGAAAGCTTCCGCCAGACCGTCAACTATCCGGCTTCCTCGGTGAGCACCCCGCTCGGCCAGGCCAACACCGCCCGCATCAGAGGTGAAATCAGGGCTACGCCGAAAGGCAGCGAACCCGCACGACTGATCGTCAACGGCGTCAGCATGCCGCTGAAAGTCGACGCCAGCGGTCGCTTTGACCGACCGTTTTCTTTTCCCAACGGCAGCAACAGCGTCGAAGTGCGCAGCCCCGATGGCCAGCAACGCCATCGAACGCAATTCCTCAACGCGCGCGGCGGCGCCACCCCGGCCAAGCTGCGCGTATTGCTGGCGTGGGACAGCGACGGCACCGACCTCGACCTGCACCTCGTCACCCCCGACGGCGCGCACATCTGGTACGGCGACCGTGTCGTACCCAATGGCGCCGCTCTCGATGTTGATGTCACCACTGGCTACGGCCCGGAAATCTTTGCCATGCCGGCACCGATCAAGGGTCAGTATCTGGTGTATGTGAACTACTTCGGCGGGGGTTACCGCAGTGATGAGGATAGCGCAGAAGAGGCCGTGAAGCCGTTGACCACCGCGCAAGTGACGGTGATTACCGAAGAGGGAACACCAAGCGAAAAGATGGAGACCTTTGTGGTGCCGATGCGCGCGGCAGGCGAGTTGACGTTGGTGAAGTCGTTCAGTTATCCGTGAACAGGATTGCAACCGGTGCGCATCCAGGGCATGGATGCGCTGGGTTCAGAAGGGAGAACCGGGCAAGCCGGTGGCAGCCCTTCTGCAGCAACGCACTCGTTACTTGGCAATGGACCTGATCGGAATTTCCGGCCAGTCCAGATGCGGTGTGACCCGAATGCGGTGAACACCATATTGCGAGCCCCGGTCCGCCGCCAATTCGGAAGAAATAATCTTGAACAACGCGGTTAATCGCTCCGAGTGAACGCCGCCGTCGCGCAGGAAGATGCCGATTTTCACCGGTTCAGTGCCAGGTAAGCCCTCGGGCTCGCCCAGAATGCGCGCTGATGCGTTAACGCTGTACTTGAGCATGAACGATATTCCGATCCCGGCTGAAACCGCAGAGCTGATCGCGTTCAGGTTATCGCTGCTCAGCGCCACTCGCCACGGAATGCCATGAGCATCCAGCTTTTTCAGAGCCTTGTCCTGCCAAGGGCAACTGCTGGCAAACGCAATGATCGGAATCTCTTGCCCTGTCGGCAATTCAAAGCCATTGGCTGCGACCCAGACCAGATCCTCATCCCATACAAATGCCGGGAAAGCCTCGACAGAACTGGGGTCGGCGATAACGATTTCGAGTTTTGATTCACTCAGCAGCCTGGACAGGGTTTTACTGTCGTTGACGACAATTTCCAGGCGAACGCTTGGATGAGACTTGGTGAAGCGCTCCAGAACCGTAGGTAATGCGCCGACGGCGATGTCTTCCAGCATACCGATGCGGATGGTTTCCACTTGGCTCATGGACTCCATCAAACGCCTTATTTCTGCGCTCAGGCTCAACATCCGGGTGGCATAGGGCAGAAGTGCGCTGCCGGCGGCACTGGCAACGATGCCTTTCGGTGAGCGTTCGAGCAGCCTCACGCCCATATCGTCCTCAAGGCGCTTCAATTGCAAGCTCAGGGCGGCCTGGGTCCTGTGAAGAGTGACGGCGGCTTTACTGAAACTTCCTTCTTCTAGAATCGTCACAAATGTACGAAGCAAATCATTGCTTACGTCAAGCTTCATGCTTTCTCCCCTGAAAGGCGTTTCTCCCGGGGCGATCATACACGACTGACGAGACCGCAGGGGCGTGCTGGCCAAGCCTTATAAATACCGCTAATACCTCAATAAATATTACTTGATCGCGTTATAACAAGTCGCACAGGTAGTATTGGCCCTGCCGGTCGGGAAAGACTGGCGAGACAAGTTCTGCGAAAAGTGCACGGCTGATTAGTTGGCCCAGCGCGTTAGAGTATGCGTCGAACTGCCTGCTCTGAAATTTTTATCCCGTGGCCTCCGAAAGCAACTATTACCCACCGTTGAAAAATAGTGTGTGCATACGGCTGGGAGGAAAACGGGAAAAAACTACTACTTGAACACAATCCGCAAACAGGGAAGAAAATGAACATCGATTATCGTCAGCGACTGGAAGCGTTCGCACTGGAAGAAACCGAGCGGATGCTTAATTCCGTGCCCAAAGCGGCGGAATTTCATCGCGGAGAGTGGATTGATCAAAGTTATTATCTGCGCCACCTGGTTGAAACCATTCTGCGTATTCGCATGAATAACGAAGTGGATGCTTATGCGCTGTACAAGATCGCGGACAAAGATAACAAGCTGAGCGCCACGCTTGCTCAATATCTCGCCGAAGAATATGGCCATGAAGGCATGTTCATGCGTGATGTACAAAAGTTTGGTTTGACACTTCAAGACGTCAACGGCCTTAAGCCAACTTTTGCTACCGATAAACTCATTGGTTATATGTACCTGAGCATCGATAGAGACGGCCCGCTGCCGACCATGATCTGGAACTGGTTCGTCGAGTGGTATTCGGATCGCTACAACAAAATCATTACCGAAAACGCTGCCCAGCAGTTCGGCAAGGATTATGTGAAGGGCTCCTTCGGTCATATTCAGTTCGATGAATCTCACGATCATGACGATCTGATGTGGGGCGCGGTGAGCAGGGCTATCGATGGTTGGGGGTCCTATGAACTGGCCCAACAGTACCTGAAAAACTTTATCTCTCTGATCGGTGATTACTTCCAGGAGCTATACGAAACAACCGTCACCGAACGTTATTGATAATTTTCAGGGAGAATCTGCTTGGCTATTGTCATAGTTGAGCCGTCGTCCTCCGGCCTTTCGCTGCTCCCCGCAGCGAATCGCCTGGGCGAGACGGTATATGTACTGTCGGCGAACACGGATGACAGGAATCTGCCGGCTTCCTACGCAGACAAGGCATACAAAGTCATCCAGGCCGAAACCAATGATGCGGCCAGTATCGTCGCTGCGGTAAAAACGATTGCCGATCACGTTAGCGCCGTCATTCCAGGCTTCGAATACGTGGTGGGTAGCGTGTCTGAAGCCAGTGCGACCCTCGGATTGCCTCACTTGGGCGCCCACGCTGCACTTCAGACCCGAAATAAATACGCCTGCCGACAAACGCTGGCCTCCCACGCTGTTCGAGTGCCGCGCTTTTACAGCATCAACGCGGTAGAGGATGCAGAGCAGGCTGCGCTGCACGTGGGTTTCCCTGCAGTGCTCAAACCGATTAACGGGTGTGGCAGCCTGTTTGTGAAGAAGGTCCATGATCGTTCGCAATTGCAGCGTGAACTGGCACTGCTCGCCGGGGATGGGCTTGTTGACATGGGGTTGCGCGTCGGCACCGAGTTGCTGCTGGAGGAGTATGTTCAGGGCAATGAATACAGCATTGAGGGGTACATCGGTCCTGACGGGCCGAATATCGTTGCTGTAACCGAGAAAATTCTGGGGGCGGAACCCTATTTTGTGGAAATGGGGCATGTTGTGGATGCCTTGCTGTCACCGCAACAGCGTCAGGACGTAGAGCGCTATATCCATGCCGTGGTCAAGGCAATCGACATGAATATAGGTGTCTTTCACGCGGAGCTGCGATTGTCGAATGCAGGGCCCGTGTTGATGGAAATTGCGGCCCGCCTGGGCGGTGACAAGATCCACAGGCTGGTGGAAATCACCCACGAAGTCTCCCTGCCGGAAGTGATGATCCGCTGCTATCAGGAACGGCCGCCAGTCCATCAGAAAAAGTCCGGGGGCTGCGTAAGTTCAGTCGGATTTTTTGCGCTGGATGCACAGCAGTACACCGGAATCAATACTTCTATCATTGAAAGAGTTCGTTCTTTCAACGGCTTTCAAGAGTTTGAAGTGTATTACCAGGCAGGCGCCGAATTACCGCCATTGACTGATTTTCGCGGGCGGCTGGGCCATGTATTGCTGAGTGCGCCGACCCGGGATGAACTGAATGCGAACATGAGTGAAGCACTCGGTCTGATAGCGCAAGCCGTTTATTGATGGTCAGTCGGCACTTGACCTAACTTGAATTGCACGGAGCAACAAGGTGAACATAGTAATTCTTAATCGATGGAATGACGAGTTTTCTTGTTACAGTAACTATATTGATCACACCGTTCATTCTGTTGTTTACATCAGTACCGCCGACAATGTTGTGAATCTGGTGAATTCAGGGGCAAAGAAAATTGTTCTGGTCGACGACGTTACCGAGTTTTCCGGTCTTGTCGAAGCATTGGAGCAAGCTGTCGATACGCTAGGGCGTGTAGACAGACTTGTCGCATTGTCGGAATTCGATTTGATCAATGCAGCAAAACTGCGAGCGCACTTCAACATTCAAGGTGATTTGCCTGAACAAGTCGCCAGATTCCGCGATAAAGTCGTGATGAAAAAAACCGTTCTCGCTGCAGGCTTGAATGCTCCGGTTTACAGTGAGCTGCATGATTATCCCCAAGCCATTGCATTTGCTGAACAAAATGGCTTTCCGCTAATCATCAAGCCGCGCAATGGCGCTGCGAGTGTCGGGGTACTAAAAATCGATTCATTCGACGCATTGGAGAATGCCCGGGATGCGATGACGTTTGTGGATACCCAGATCGAGCAATATATAGAGGGTGTTATCTACCATATTGACGGTATTACCGATAACACGGGCGTCGCGTTCTCCAAGGCTTCCCAGTACGTCAATACCTGCTTCGAATTCTCCCAAGGCAAGCCTCTCGGCTCCTACGTATTGCCTGATGACTTGTTTTCTCAACGGCTGAGGAAGTTTGCCGAAGATTGTCTGTTAGCGCTGGGTATCTATAACAGCGCCTTCCACCTTGAGGTGATTTGCAATAACGACAGGTTCTATTTTCTGGAAGTTGGCGCTCGGGTGGGGGGCGGAGAAATTCCGTTCACCATGGTGGAGGTCTATGAAGTAGATCTCTACAAAGAGTGGATTGATCTGCAACTCAATGGTGGTCGTTCCGCCCTGCGTGATCGGCAGCCTGAAAGCGTCAGCTCTGGATTTGTTCTATTTCCAGAGCCTGTTGGCAAGAAGCTGATCAATATTGATCAGGATTTCAACTCGACAGCTGTCTACGCCTCGATATTTCCTGCTCAAGGGCATTTTTTCGACGGGCAGGGCGGATACGATACTATTCTGGCGCGCTTCAGGTTCCGTGCTTCCAGTGCTGAACTTGTTGAGGACGCTGTAAGAACCACGATCAATACCTTTACTTATGAGGTGGCCTAGTCACTCGTAGAGTTGCATGGCTAATTACAGTGATGCATACGCTGATACAGCGCTGAGCAAGATAGAGAAACCTTGCCCGGCGCGAGGCTTTTTGCAAAAGCCCCCTCTATGAGTGGAATTGCAGCAAGATTATCTGGTTTTTTGAAAGTCAAAGGTCAAGGAAGAGTACGTTGCGTAATCATATGTTTTCACCGGAAATTAAAAAGCAGATTAAAGCGCTCTGCGTGTATGACAATTATCACGCAGTCGTTGCGCTGCTCTTGAACTACTTTTTGATCGCAGCAGCCGTTTATCTTGCTGAGATGAATTTGTATTTTTTGCCGATAACGCTTCTGGTGATTGGCTCAAGACAGAGAGCGTTAGCCACCTTGCTTCACGAGGCCGCGCATGGTGTGTTGGCCAAAAACAAAAAGCTTAACCGGTTGATTGGTGAATTTTTTTCCGGTGGACTGGTATATCAGACCTGGAGCAGCTATAGAGCTTCACATGTTATGGCGCATCACCATAAGCTCGGGGATAAGGACAAGGACCCTGATTTTCAGTTTTACCTGAAATCCGGGGTCTATGAGAGTAAGTCCAGAAGGGCGTTCTTTTTTCAATATCTGGTATGCCCGATTTTGTTTGTGAGTAGCTTCTCCAGCTTGAAGTATTTGCTGGTTCATCGCCTGTTTCAAGATGCCAAGGCGAAGGAACTGGCAGTGCTGCTGGTGTCTCATTCTGTTTTAGCCGCTGTGGGCACCTATTTTGCTGGTGCGAAGTTTTATTTTTTATATTGGCTTCTCCCGTATCTTACGGTATTCCAGGCTATTACCTGGTTTATAGAATTGGCGGAACATTATCCAATAGTCGCCAATGCGCAGAGTAACTTGTACGCCACGCGGAATAGATTCAGTCACCCTGTTGAGCAAGTATTGACGGGTATGCATGGTGAAAATTTTCATTTGATCCATCACTTGTTTCCAAGTGTGCCGTTTTGGAATATGCAGCGTGCGCATCGAATACTGCTACAAGATACCGAGTACGCCCGGATCAACTCAACCTCCGGCGGAATATTCTGGTCGGCTAATTACGCACACTCCATGTGGTCTACACTGCTGCGCAAGCCGAAGTACAACTTTATAGAGGAAGTTAAGTCATGAAGCCAACTATCAAGGCGCCTTTATACGGTGCCCTGTTCGCCTTAAGTGCCGCTGCACTAAATGCCACGATAGGCACATTCAGCAAAGTGCTTATGCAGCACGGACTTTCACCCGGCACAATTGCATTCAGTAAAACCATGATCGGTGCGTTGATCCTGGTCTTGTTGATGCCGTTTCTGAAAATGACCTCGCCCCGTTCGAAGTGGTACCAAGTGGCGATCTGCGCCTTTTTCGGCATCTTCGCCATGTACATGTTTGAAACCCAGGCCTACGCCCATGATTCGGCAGCCAACGTCGTGGTTGCGCTGATGGCTTCAGCCTGTATCACGACGATTGTCCTGGGATACTTCTTTCTAGGGGAAAAAATCAACGCGGCGACCGTGATCGGTGCATTGCTGGCTATCGCTGGACTGTCGGTCATCCTCGGAGTGAAGTTCAATTCCGGATTCAACGCGACCGGTACGATCCTGGCCATCTGTGCCGGTACGGGTTATGGACTGTTTTCTATTTTCATGAAAAAAACCGGCCTCCAGGGCGGCTTGATTCTGACTCGGCAGTTGCTGATATACGGCAGCGTGTTTCTTTTTGTGCCTGTCGCTATTGAGCAGCCAGCGCCTTTCGACTTGAGCTACATCGTTATAGGTTGCTTGCTGGGCCTGGCTATTCTCCCAACGATTCTCGGTTTTTATTGCACGACCAAAGCCATCCAGTACCTGACCCCTTCAAAAGTGCAGATCCTTGAGTTGAGCGAACCGGTTTTCGCTGCGCTGATGGCGCTTGTATTCCTGCGAGAGCTGCCGGGGCTTTCTACCTGGATCGGCGGCACCATCATCATTCTGGGTATATCCATCGCCAACGGCTTGCTTCGCCTGCCGGTACGCACCCGCTCAAGCGTTTCCGCCGTCTGACTCCCCGCTCGCTTCGGGTGGGGAGTACCCGCCCGAACAGCCGGAATGACGGCATCGTTGATCCGCTGGAAAGACTTTCTTGTATGTACCCGGCACGATGGCTTTAGCCGAACAAAGGCGGCGCAAGTACCGCTCAGCTCGGCCCGGGGGTGTCAAACCAGGCTTTCCGGTGTGCCAACTACCTGGAAAAGTGTACGGTCGGATATTTTGGTCTGTAGAGAAATTACTATTTGCTCGAGTTCTATGCGCGCTTCTGTCTGTAGTCCGAGGCACATACCGATTCCGTCCGCGTCGGTACTAAGACGGGATGACATCGATATTTTGTAGTCTCCTGCACCTGCATTATCCATTTTGTAGGCATGAAGGTGCATTGAGTCACCTATCAAAGCCGGAGTCTTGAGGTGGTCGAATTTAAATTCCTTGCTCATGTAATTCAGGAGTTTGTCCTGGACGACCAGGACTAGCTTCTTATTGATATGTTCGAACGTCTGTACCTTGTGGTGCATTTGGACCAAAATTGTTTTTGCTGTCATCTTCCAGTTCATGCCGAAGGTTTTTTTTGATTCTTCAGCATCATCAGATCTGGGGACGTCCAAATATCTCAGCATTCTCTGGCGCTCCGGCCAAACAGTGCCCGTAGTGTCAAGGGTCTGAAGCTCTACTCCAACAAAGTCCTTTACCTTTCCATCTTTTGTCGATACCAAGAAGTAATCTACGCTTCCGCCTGGGATCGAAACCTCAGGAACAATGTGTAGCTCGTTTCCTGGCTCATGTGTTGTCAATAGATGAAAGCAGTCCGTGAATATTTGCCTGCGCTCAATCAGTCGTACTGGGCATATTATTACCGGCTCTGGCACCTTTCCATACAGTACGCTGCATGTGCCGATAGAGGTTTCTGGATTGGACTTCCGGACCTTATAGCAACGCTTGTTTGTGTAGGAGCAGCGTTGAGCTTCTATGAAACTCTTCCAGTCCGCGGAACGATTGTGTGTGCCTTTACCAAATAGTTCTATTATTTTACTCATGGCAGCGTATTGCACCTGTCTTTTGTCATCTCAAGATACTGCTCAGAAATATCTATTCCAACAGACTTTAACCCCAAACGTTGCGCTGCGAGCATCGTCGTTCCAGTGCCGCAAAAAGGATCGAGTGCAATACCTCCTGGCGGGCAAGTCGCTAGTAAGGGGATACGGCACAGATCTACCGGATATGGTGCGAAGTGGACCTCACGGCCTTGTGAGTCTTCAGGAAGAATATCCCACACATCGGAAGGTTTACTTCCCTTAGGGTGATATTTGAGGAAATAATAACCTTTATCTCTGAGTTCTTTTGCTCTGCCGGATAATCTTTCGCTGTCGGAGTGAGTGGCTCTCTGCTGGCCCCGGATAATCATTCGGAAATCTGAGACTTTGCCATTAGACAAATCTGCAAGGATATTGGTCAATGCAGCGTGTGCGGAGGTTTTTTCAATATCGGACAGTGATGTTGATAGTTCGATTTGCCGTTTGTAGCGCACGCCGGAAACACCGGTGGCTGAAACTATTGAGCCATTAACAACTTTTGACTCTCTAGGTTTTGATCTGACGGCGTCAGCATCGTAGTAATATTTTTTTGGTTGTTTGACAAAGTGAAATAAGTTTTCGTGGACGTTGCCAAGGCGGTCTTTGGTATTGTCCATTCCGCCTTTAAGTTTATTCCAGATAATGCTGTTGCGAAGTATCCAGCCTTGATTGTCAGTAAGTTCAAATACCACTCGCCAAGGGATGCCGAGGAGGCCTTTTCCGTTATAAGTATCACCGAGGTTAAGCCAAAATGATCCCGTCGACTTCAGTACTCGTTTCAGCTCAAGAAATACCGCGGCAAGATCTGCTACGAAGTCTCGATAGTCTTTTTCTAGACCTATGCCGCCGTTTTGATATTCCCGTTTCCCCCAATATGGAGGGGATGTCATCGCGAAATCAATCGACTCGTCAGGAAGAGATTTCAATACAGCGAGGCAATCTCCGTTGAAAAGGAGGGGGCGCGTGGAATGGGACTGGCCATACTTCAGAAGAGCAGGAGAGAAATCGGTCTTGATGATGGCCGAAGGTTCAAACGCTTCGCTCTCCTGCGCAGAAAATAGCGCGGGATCGTTAAGTTCTGTGTAGGTCATGAGGTGTCCAAACTGGAACGGCTGTAATGGCTACAGGATGGCTTTAAGCACTGTCCTGATAAGGACCGAATGGTACAGAGCCTCAGCAAAACGGGGCAAGCCAAAAAGTACCGTAGGTACGAAAGCTGAGCTAGACGGCTTATGGGCTGGTCAGTGGTTGTCTAAAAATACAGAAATATCGGAGGAGTAGCGCATTAAAAAGCCGGCTTGTGGCCGGCTTCTCGGGGACTGGCTTGGTTCATTTTTGGTAAACCGCGCCAGCCTTCAAAACGTACACCCGGATCTGCGCCCGGCTGTGGGACTTGGTCAGACGTTGGTCTGCCGCGTCAGGCGCTATCTGGACCGCGAGGCGGGTCGATGCGCAAATGTGGGGCGCAGGATACTGAGTTTTGCGAGGGATTCCCAGCCTCAAGTGCGGATTAGAGGCATCACAAGCGTATTAATCCTCGAATTTTACTGGCTTTGCGGGGGGGCTCTTCGCGTGCAGACTCGCTCCGTCCGGGCTTTTTGCAGGCCCACATTCAAAGAAACGGCACCACCGGTCTGCGTTTGCCCACGGTCGACCACCAGAACACCCAGCCCAATATGTGAATCCGTTGCTCGTCGATCTGCGCAGCGCGGAACACTTCGTCGGGGTATTCGGCGCTGTTGTGGCTGCGCAGGCGCAGGCCATTGCCGGGCATACGGTGCAGGTATTTGATACGCAGCATGCCATCGTGTTCGATGGCGTAGATTTCGCCGTCGACGACTTGGGTCAGGCCGCGGTCGATGGCGACGATGGAGCCGTCTTCGATGCGCTCGGCCATGCTGTTGCCGATCATGTGCGCGCAGATGGCGTCGGTGTGGCGGACTTCCAGTTGATCGAGGTGGCTGCGCAGCAGGCGGATGGACTGGTCCGGGTCCTGGATGACGTGGGTTTTGCCGGAGCCGTTGGTGAGCGCGGTTTCCTTGAAGAACACCAGGTTGATGTCATTGGGGTCGATGACCGTATAGACGCCGCGGATGGCCTGGGCATCGAAGGTGTCGCCGTTGCTGGCAGGCGCATGCAGGTGCGGTACCTCCTTCGGCCCCTCACCGGTCTTCAGCCATTCGCTGTTGACGGACAGCAGGCGTGAGACTTCTTCCATGCGATACGCCGGGACGCCCCGGGTGTACCAGTTGTGGACATTTTGGGCTTCCGTGCCCCAGAACTTTGCGAAACCCGTGGTCGAGATGTTCGCTGCTTCCAGGAGTGCCCTGAATCTTGGACCGCTAGTGTTCTTTCTCATAAACACGGAGTCTACGGCCGTGCCAGAGCGGTTTGAATAAACCGAGCGTTCAAAAAAGGGCTGAATTTTGCGACGGGATGTAAGACGTTCTTGTGGGAAATTAAACAGGTTAAAACTGCGCCGCTCAGAAATTACACGTTTTGTTTAATGTCGCCTCGCCGTGCACAAAAAACCCCGGATCAACCGGGGTTTTCTTCAAGCATCACGCAGGGTGCAGGTGCTTAGCCTTTGTAGGCAGCAACCGACTTGGTGATCGCTTCGCGGGCGGCATCTGCACCGGCCCAGCCTTCGATCTTGACCCATTTGCCTTTTTCGAGATCTTTGTAGTTCGCGAAGAAGTGCTCGATCTGCTGGATCAGCAGTGGCGGCAGGTCGGTGTATTCCTTCACATCGACGTACAGCTGGGACAGCTTGTCGTGTGGGACTGCGATGACTTTGGCATCGCCGCCGCCGTCGTCGGTCATGTTCAGGATGCCGACCGGGCGGGCGCGGATTACCGAGCCTGGAGCAACCGGGTAAGGGGTCACGACCAGCACGTCGAGGGGATCACCGTCGTCAGCCAGAGTGTTCGGAATGTAACCGTAGTTGGCCGGGTAGAACATTGGGGTGGCCATGAAACGGTCAACGAACAGGCAATCGCTGTCTTTGTCGATTTCGTATTTGATCGGCGCGTGGTTGGCCGGGATCTCGATCGCGACGTAGATGTCGTTCGGCAGGTCTTTGCCAGCCGGAATCTTGCTGTAGCTCATTGGGCGTTGCCCCCGTAGTTTGACCAAAAACACTTGGCCGGATTGACCAAAAAGTGGCGGCGATTATAGGCATATTCTGCCGTGGGCGCCATGCAGCGAAAGTGGTGCGGCACTTAGTCGTGCGCCTGATAGACCGGGTCGCTGGCCTGAAGTTGCCGCAGCCTGCCCAACGGGTCCTGACGGTAGAAAAGCATCAGTTGCGCATAGACCTGTGGATAAGCCTCGTCGAGCAGATCCGGGGCACTGAAGAAATATTCACTGGTGACGGCAAAGAACTCCGCCGGATTCTCGGCGGCGTATGGATCGATGGCGGTTTCGGCGTCGGGATTCCGGTCGAGCTGATGGTTGAGGTCGTCGTAGGCCTCCTGCATGACCTCGGCCCAGTCGCTGACGCGCATGTCCGCGTGCAGCGGTGGCAAGCCGTTGGCATCGCCATTGAGCATGTCGAGTTTATGCGCCAGTTCGTGAATCACCAGGTTGTAGCCTTCCCAGCCACCGCTGGCCAGCACGCCCGGCCAGGCGAGGATGACCGGCCCCTGCTGCCAGGCTTCACCGCTGTGTTCACCGTCCCATTCGTGCTCGATGCCACTGGCATCGCGATGGCGTTGCGGGCTGAGAAAGTCATCCGGATAGAGGATGATCTCGTGGAAGCCCTGATACCAGTTCAGATCGCCAAGATTGAGCAGTGGCAACTGCGCCTGAGCGGCAAGCAGCAGGCGCTGTTCCTGATGCAGTTCGACGCCGGGCAGGGCGGTCAGGTGTTTGTCCTGCAGGAACAGTACGCAGGCTTCGCGCAACCACTGGTCCTCGCCGGGAGTGAGACCGTCAAGAAAACTCAGGTGATGGCGCACCCGTTGCCACAGGTCATCGGCAATCGGGTGCTTCGCCAGAATGCGCCGGCGTCGCCAGGCGCTCAGCGACCACATCGGCTTAGTGCGATTGCGCTTTGGCGCCGCCGAAACGGCTGCGAACCACGCCGATGATCATTGGAATCAGCGACAGCAGGATGATCGCAACCACCAGCAACGACAGGTTCTTCTTGATGAACGGCACGTTGCCGAAGAAGTAACCGAGCGTCACCAGACCGCCGACCCAGAGAATGGTGCCCAGCACGCTGAAGCCGAAGAAGCGCGGATAGGGCATCCGCGCGATGCCGGCGACAAATGGCGCGAAGGTGCGGATGATCGGCAGGAAGCGCGCCAGGGTCACGGTTTTGCCGCCGTGCTTGTCATAGAAATCGTGGGTTTTTTGCAGGTAATCGCGACGGAAGATTTTCGACTTCGGATTGGTGAACAGTTTTTCGCCGGCCGTTCGTCCGATCACGTAATTGGTGCTGTCACCGAGAATCGCCGCGAGCATCAACAGGCCTCCCAGCAGCACCGGGTCCATGCCACCGCCTGCTGCAACGGCGCCGGCGATGAACAACAGCGAATCACCCGGCAGGAACGGCATCACTACCAGACCGGTTTCACAAAAGATCACCAGGAACAGGATGGCGTAGATCCACGGCCCGTAGTTGTTTACCAGCAAGTCGAGGTAGACGTCGAGATGCAGGATAAGGTCGAGCGGGTTGAAATCCATGGGAGCACCTGTGTGGCGGCCCGACTCGGCAGGCCTGTGCGGATGACTTCATGTAAGCCTACAAACAGGTGTAGTTTTTCTTACAAGCCGGAAAGCTCGTGATTATACGGTTTGAGAAAGTAAAAGCGTGTTGCTTTTGTAGCGGGTGATGTCGGGAAGTGAGGAATTGTCAGGGAGGCGGGAGGTGTGGGCAGGGTGAGAAAATTGCAGCCTTCGGCAACTCCTGCATCGGGAAGTATTCCCTGAAGGCATTGCCAAAGGCTGCGATCTTTTGCTTTCAGAGCTCGTCGCTGATGGGCAAAACGTAGTTCTTGAACTCGGTGTCTTCCTTGAATCCGATGGATTCATAGGTTTTCTGCGCGACTTCGTTGTTGCTGCTGGTGGACACGCGCATGCGCACGGCCTGGGTTTCCTTGGCCATTTTCTTCGCAGTGCGGATCAGGTTGTCGGCGACCAGCTGGCGGCGGGCATCTTCGGCGACATAGATGTCGTTGAGAATCCACACGCGTTTGAGCGACAACGAGGAGAAGCTTGGATAGAGCTGACAGAAACCCATGAGTTTCTTGTCGTCATCGTCGGCCAGGGCCAGGTAGATCACCGACTCCTTGCGTCGCAGGCGTTTTTCGAGAAACGCACGGGAGGAATCCGGGTAAGGCAGGGAACCGTAGAACTCGCGATACTTGACGAACAACGGGGTCAGCAAATCCAGATGTTCGAGGGTCGCTTGAATAATCCGCATGATAGGTCTCGTCTTCAAGTGGCTGTCTTCAACTGCTCTGACGGCGATGGGAAACCCTGGCGGCCGTGCATCGATCCTGCCTTAAACCGGCGCAGAAACGCAATGCGGAAACGGTTCAGGTTGTGGGCGGATCGAGTAGGAAGTTTCCTTTCATGTCCACACCGTCTTCCGACTCCAGCGTCTGAAGCTGTGCTTCGTCTTTCAGATTGACCCCCGACAACTGCCGCCGCCAAGCCTCGCGCATCAGGTAGAGCAAGCGATGCGCCGCCATGCCGTAGCTCAGGCCTTCGAGCCGGACATTGGAAATGCAATTGCGATAGGCATCGGTCAGTCCGATTTTTGGATTGTAGGTGAAATATAAACCGAGGCTGTCCGGCGAACTGAGGCCTGGACGCTCGCCGATCAACATCACCAGCATTTTAGCGCCGAGCAGCTCCCCGATTTCATCACCGACCGCGACGCGGCCCTGTTCCACCAGAACCACCGGCGCCACGGACCAGCTGTCCGCACGCATCTGTTCTTCGAGACGGCTGAGAAACGGCTGCGTATGACGATGCACGGCGAGTGCCGACAGGCCATCCGCCACGACGATGACCAGGTCGACACCGCCCGGGTGCGCAGCGGCGTAATCCCGCAGGACCTGAGCCGATTCGTCGCTGAGCTTTCGCCCCAGATCCGGGCGTTGCAGATAGCTGTTGCGATCCGCCGCCGCGCTGCGCAGCAGCAGGCTTTCGCGTCCGTGCTCTTTGAGTTGCGTGCTGAGCCCTGCGTGATCGAACGGCAAATGCACGGCATCGCGCGCTTGCGCGTGGGCGAACTGGAAGTCCAGTTGCGCGCTTGTCGGCAAACTGGTGCCGGTACGGCCAAGAGCAATGCGCGCCGGGGTCAGGCGGCGCAGTTCCAGCCAAGGGTTTTGTGGGTCCACGGGCGGTTTTTCCATGCGACTCATCCCAGTTGCGCCAGTGCCTGGCGGAAGGCCGGCGGCAAGTTGTTACCGAAGCGAACCTTGCCATCCGCCTGGGTGAAGATGCCCATGTTCGCCAGCCATTGCTCGAACTCCGGCGCCGGTTTCAAGCCCAGGGTCTGGCGCGCGTAGAGCGCGTCATGAAACGAAGTAGTCTGGTAGTTGAGCATGATGTCGTCAGAGCCGGGGATGCCCATGATGAAATTGATCCCGGCGACACCCAAGAGGGTCAGCAGGGTGTCCATGTCGTCCTGATCGGCTTCGGCGTGGTTGGTGTAGCAGATATCGCAGCCCATCGGCACGCCGAGCAGCTTGCCGCAGAAGTGGTCTTCGAGGCCGGCGCGGATGATCTGTTTGCCGTTGTACAGGTACTCGGGGCCGATAAATCCGACGACCGTGTTGACCAGGAACGGCTTGAAATGCCGCGCCACGGCGTAGGCTCGCGTCTCGCACGTTTGCTGGTCGACGCCATGGTGGGCGTTGGCCGACAGTGCGCTGCCCTGACCGGTCTCGAAATACATCAGGTTTTGCCCGAGAGTGCCGCGATTCAGGCTAAGGCCGGCGTCGTAGCCTTCCTGCAAGACATTCAGGTTGATGCCGAAACTGGCGTTGGCGGCTTCGGTGCCCGCGATGGACTGGAAGACCAGATCCAGCGGCACACCACGGTTGATCGCCTCGATTGACGTAGTGACGTGGGTCAGCACGCAGGCCTGGGTCGGGATGTCGTAGCGCTGGATGATTGCGTCGAGCATTTCCAGCATCGCGCAGATCGAAGCGATGCTGTCAGTGGCCGGGTTGATGCCGATCATTGCGTCGCCGTTGCCGTAGAGCAGGCCGTCGAGAATGCTCGCGGCAATGCCGGAAGGCTCGTCGGTCGGGTGATTCGGCTGCAGGCGGGTCGACAGGCGCCCGCGCAGGCCGAGGGTGCCGCGAAATTTTGTGACCACACGAATTTTCTGCGCCACCAGCACCAGATCCTGCACGCGCATGACTTTCGACACGGCGGCGACCATTTCCGGGGTCAGGCCGGGGGCGAGGTTGCGCAGACTGGTTTCGTCGGCGGCGTCGCTCAGTAACCAGTCACGGAAGCCGCCGACGGTCAGGTGGCTGACCACGGCAAAAGCCTGTTGGTCGTGGGTGTCGATGATCAGTCGGGTGACTTCATCGGACTCGTAGGGAATCAGCGCTTCTTGCAGGAAATGCGTGAGCGGGATGTCGGCCAGCGCCATTTGCGCGGCGACGCGCTCGCCGTCGTTGAGCGCGGCGACACCGGCGAGGAAATCCCCGGAACGCGCCGGACTGGCCTTGGCCATGACATCCTTGAGGCTGTCGAAACGATAGGTCTGGGCGCCGACCGTGTGAGCGAAACTGGCCATACACAATTCTCCGTGACGGCGCAGATCGAGCCTGCGCCGTGGTTTGCGACCGTCAGTGCAAGGCTTCCTCAGCCTTCTGGATCGCCGCGAATTCTTCTTCCGGCGTGCCTGCTACCAAGTAATGTCGACTGTAGAGTGCAAAGTAAGCAATTAACACTCCATAGATGACGGCGGCGCCAATCACCACCCGTGGGTCGACGAGAAAGCCCGCCACCACGGCGATGCAGGCCAGCACCAAGGCCACGCCTGAGGTAAAGATGCCACCTGGTGTGCGGTAAGGCCGGTCCATTTTGGGGCGGCGAATGCGCAAGGTGATGTGCGCGGCCATCATCAGCACGTAGGAAATGGTGGCGCCGAACACCGCCACCAGAATCAGCAGGTCGCCCTGCCCGGTCAGCGACAGGCCGAAGCCGATGATGCCGGGAATCACCAATGCCAGTACCGGCGCTTTGCTTTTATTGGTTTCGGACAGTTTGCGTGGCAGGTAGCCGGCCCGTGACAGCGCGAAAATCTGCCGCGAGTACGCGTAGATGATCGAGAAGAAACTGGCGATCAGCCCGGCCAGCCCTACGAGGTTGACGAAACTGCCCATCCAGGTCGAGCCGCCATAGGCTTTGCTCAACGCTTCGACCAGCGGGTTGCCGGAGGTCAGCAACGAGTTGGCGCCCGCACCGCCGGGGCCGACGATCAGAATCAGCAGCGCAAACAGAAGCAGCACCAGCATGGCGCCGATCAAGCCGCGCGGCAGGTCACGCTTGGGGTTCTTGGTTTCCTCGGCGGCCAAGGGCACGCCCTCAACGGCAAGGAAGAACCAGATTGCATAGGGAATCGCCGCCCAGACGCCGACATAGCCGAATGGCAGAAACGCACTGGCGCCCGCTGCAGCGGTGACCGGAATGTCGAGCAGGTTGGCAACGTCGAAGTGCGGCACCATCGCCACCAGAAACACCCCCAATGCCAGTGCGGCAATGGCCGTGATGACAAACATCAGCTTGAGCGCTTCGCCGACCCCGAAAATATGGATGGCAATGAAAATGATGTAGAAGGCCAGATAGATCATCCAGCCGCCGATACCGAACAGCGACTCGCAGTACGCACCGATGAACACCGCGATAGCCGCCGGGGCAATGGCGTATTCGATGAGGATCGCGGTGCCGGTGAGAAACCCGCCCCACGGCCCGAATGCACTGCGGGCAAATCCGTAGCCACCGCCGGCAGTGGGGATCATTGAAGAGAGCTCGGCCAGTGAAAAGCACATGCACAGGTACATGGTGGCCATCAGCAGCGTCGCCAGGAACATGCCGCCCCAGCCACCCTGCGCCAAGCCGAAGTTCCAGCCGGCATAGTCACCGGAAATCACGTAGGCAACGCCTAGCCCCACCAGCAGGACCCAGCCGGCAGCACCTTTTTTCAGTTCGCGTTGTTGAAAGTAATCCGATCCGACTTTTTCGAAGTCGACGGAAGCGCCGGTCGCCGGAGCGCCAGCCGGGGATTTGCCAGGCATAGGTTTCACCGTTCTTATTGTTTTATTGGCCCGATATTCCGTCAGGCATTATCGGGTTGAATGGCACACCGCTTTCGCGAGCCGGCTCGCGAAGACAATCCAAAGGGTGAAGCAGGAACACCTGCTTCACCCTGTCTGGATCAGAAGAAACCCAACGGATTGATGTCGTAGCTCACCAGCAGGTTTTTCGTTTGCTGATAGTGATCGAGCATCATCTTGTGCGTTTCACGACCGACGCCGGACTTCTTGTATCCACCGAACGCGGCATGCGCCGGGTACAGGTGGTAGCAGTTGGTCCACACGCGACCGGCCTTGATCGCGCGGCCCATGCGGTAGGCGCGATTGATGTCGCGAGTCCACAGGCCGGCGCCGAGGCCGAACTCGGTGTCGTTGGCAATCGCCAGGGCTTCGGCTTCGTCCTTGAATGTAGTGATGCTCACCACCGGGCCGAAGATTTCTTCCTGGAACACGCGCATCTTGTTGGTGCCCTTGAGCAGGGTCGGCTGGATGTAATAGCCGGTCGACAGATTGCCCTCGAGTTTTTCCACCTTGCCGCCGGTCAGCAGCTCGGCGCCTTCGCCCTTGGCGATTTCCAGGTAAGAAAGAATCTTGTCGAATTGCTGCTCGGACGCCTGCGCGCCGACCATGGTGTCGGTGTCCAGCGGATCGCCGCGTTTGATCTGGCTGACTTTCTTCATCACCGCTTGCATGAATTCGTCGTAGATCGATTCCTGAACCAGTGCGCGGGAAGGGCAGGTGCACACTTCGCCCTGGTTGAAGAACGCCAGCACCAGACCTTCAGCGGCTTTTTCGATAAAGCTCGGCTCGGCCTGCATGATGTCTTCGAAGAAGATGTTCGGCGATTTGCCGCCCAGTTCCACGGTGGACGGAATGATGTTTTCGGCAGCGCACTTCATGATGTGCGAGCCAACCGGGGTCGAACCAGTGAAGGCGATCTTGGCGATGCGTTTGCTGGTTGCCAGTGCCTCGCCGGCTTCTTTGCCGAACCCTTGCACGACGTTGAGCACGCCCGGCGGCAACAAATCGCCGATCAACTCCATCAGCACGCAGATGCCCAGCGGTGTCTGCTCGGCAGGCTTGAGTACCACGCAGTTACCGGCAGCCAGCGCCGGCGCGAGTTTCCACGCAGCCATCAGCAGCGGGAAGTTCCACGGGATGATCTGGCCGACCACGCCCAGCGGTTCATGAATGTGGTACGCCACGGTGTTACCGTCGATTTCGGCGGCACTGCCTTCCTGGGCGCGCAGGCAGCCAGCGAAGTAGCGGAAATGGTCGGCGGCCAGCGGGATGTCGGCATTGAGGGTTTCGCGGATGGCTTTGCCGTTGTCCCAGGTTTCGGTGATCGCCAGCAGCTCGAGGTTTTCTTCGATACGGTCGGCGATTTTCAGCAGGATCAGCGAGCGCGCCTGCACGGAGGTCGCGCCCCACGCGTCGGCAGCGGCGTGGGCGGCGTCCAGTGCCTTGTCGATGTCTTCGGCAGTGGAGCGGGGGAATTCGGCAATTGGCTGGCCATTCACTGGCGAAGTGTTGGTGAAGTACTGACCTTTGACAGGCGCGACGAACTCGCCGCCGATGTAGTTACCGTACTTGCTCTTGAACGAGACTTTGGCGCCTTCAGTACCGGGGTGAGCGTAACGCATGATGATGTTCTCCTTGGCTTTGTACTTATTAGAGAAACGCGCAAGTGCGCTTGCTATAAGCGTAGAGCAAAGGTTGGGCCACTGCCGTGCAGGGTAGGTAAATCAAGGGGTTGAGCGGTTTTTGTCGGACGGGCGGATTGTGCCTGTGACGGTTTCGATACAGTCTGGGTGACAGTTTGTACCGCTTCCGGCACAGCCTGTGACCGGGCAGTCTTGCCAGCATTGCAATGCGTCGGTGGCTGGAGGATGCTGGGCGTCACCTCAGCATTGGGCCGTCGAGCCTCGGGGAGAACAATAAGAAATGCACGACAACCATTTGAGTCGCCATGCCCAACAGGTTCTCACTGTTACCCAGGGCAAACCGCACCTGCAGGGGCCCGGCGCTGATCCGTCGATAGCCCGTTCGTGGCTGCGTTGCCTTGAGGACTATCACCTCGACCCGGCCCTGACCATGGCGCCGACCGTGCTCGAACACGGGCGCGTGCTGGAAAGCCGCGAGCGCCTGCAACAGGTACTGCAGATCGCCGGCAATGAAATGAGCAGTCTGCACCAACAGCTTTCCGGCGCCGGTCATGCGGTGCTGCTGACCGACGCGCGCGGGGTGATCCTCAACTGCGTCACCGCGCCGGCCGAACGCAAGATCTTCGAGCGCGCCGGGCTCTGGCTCGGCGCCGACTGGAGTGAGGCCTGCGAAGGCACCAACGGCATCGGCACATGCCTGGTCGAGCGTCAGGCCTTGACCATTCATCAGGATGAACACTTTCGCGGTCGCCACACCGGCCTGACCTGCTCGGCGAGCCCGGTGTTCGATCCCCATGGCGAGTTGCTCGCGGTGCTCGATGTTTCGTCGGCGCGCCACGATGTCTCCCGACAAAGCCAGTTCCACACCATGGCGCTGGTCAATCTGTCGGCGAAGATGATCGAAAGCTGCTACTTCCTGCGCTGTTTCGATAATCAATGGTTGCTGCGCTTTCATCTGCAGGCCGAATCGGTCGGACTGTTCAGCGAAGGCTTGCTGGCGTTCGACGGAGAAGGGCGGATCAGCGCGGTCAACCAGAGTGCGCTGAACCTGCTCGGGCATATTCGCGGAGGTTTGCTCGGCAAACCGGTGGAGGCGTTTTTCGATTGCTCGCTGGATCAGTTGCTCGGTCGCGCGAGTGCCAATGCCAGCGCCAGCTGGCCGTTGCGCACCCGTGATGGCCGCCATCTGTTTGCCGTGCTGCGCGGTGAGTCGCGCAAACCTTTACCGATTGTATCGGCGCCGGTGGTTGAAACGCCGCGTCTGTCGGGCATCTGCCTGGGTGATGAGGCGTTGCAGGCCGATTTCCGTAAAGCCCTGCGCGTATTCGAGCGAGATGTGCCGTTGTTGATCAATGGCGAAACCGGCTCGGGCAAGGAGGCCTTCGCCAAGGCTGTGCACCAGGCCAGCCAGCGATCAAGCAAAGCTTTCGTCGCGCTCAATTGCGCGGCGATTCCTGAAAGCCTGATCGAGAGCGAACTGTTCGGCTATCGCGGCGGCAGTTTCACCGGCGCGCGCAAGGACGGCATGCGCGGCAAGTTGCAGCAGGCCGATGGTGGCACGTTGTTCCTCGACGAAATCGGTGACATGCCGCTGGCCTTGCAGACCCGATTGCTGCGGGTGCTGGAAGATCGACAAGTAGTGCCCATCGGTGGCGAGCCGGAGTCAGTCAACGTGCGCATCATCAGCGCGACCCACCGCAATCTGCTGGAGCGCGTCGCGGACGGCAGTTTTCGTGAGGATCTGTATTACCGCTTGAATGGGCTGGAAGTGGCATTGCCGGCCTTGCGCGAGCGCGGCGATAAAGCGCAGCTGCTGGACTTTCTGTTGGCCGAGGAAGCGGGCGCTGAGGCGGTACTGATCGACGCGCCGGCGCGTCAGGCGTTGCTGGCGTTCAGCTGGCCGGGCAATGTGCGGCAGTTGCGCAATGTACTGCGCACGCTGGCGGCGCTGTGCGATAACGGGCGGATCGGGGTGGAGGATTTGCCGGTGATGATTCGGCAGGGGCGTCCAGTCATTGCGCCTGCGGAGTCTGGCGAACACCCACTGGAAGATGCAGAGCGGTTGGCCTTGCTCGGCGTTCTTGAACAAACGCGGTGGCACATGACCCGCACCGCTGAGCAACTGGGCGTTAGCCGCAATACGCTTTACAGAAAGCTGCGCAAGCATGGGATTGAGCGGCGGGTCAGTTAGCGCCCTCACCCTAACCCTCTCCTAGAGGGAGAGGGGACTGACCGCGGTGTTCTGGCAATTTACGTCGACCTGAAATATTGAGCCGAACTCAGGATTTGAAAGCAACCGAGATCGGCTCCCTCTCCCTCGGGAGAGGGCTGGGGTGAAGGGCGACAATCTTCAGTCGAGCCCAAATGCCAGGCCAACCGGCCACGCTCCTCACCTAAAGAGTGCGATTTCCCCCTCCCTACGCTAACCTGCGGCCATGTTTTACGAGGTCGACTATGCACATTCATATTCTGGGTATCTGCGGGACTTTCATGGGCTCGATGGCGGTGTTGGCCAAAGAGCTGGGCCATCACGTGACGGGCTCCGACGCCAACGTCTATCCGCCGATGAGCACACAGCTGGAAGCCCAGGGCATTCAACTGACTCAAGGTTACGACCCGGCACAGCTCGATCCGGCACCGGATCTGGTGGTGATCGGCAACGCCATGTCGCGTGGCAATCCGGCAGTGGAATATGTGCTGAACAAAGGCTTGCCTTACGTGTCCGGCCCGCAGTGGCTGGCTGACCATGTGTTGCAAGGTCGCTGGGTGCTGGCGGTTGCCGGTACGCACGGCAAGACCACCACCAGCAGCATGCTTGCCTGGGTGCTGGAACACGCCGGCATGAGCCCGGGCTTCCTGATCGGCGGCGTGCCGCAGAATTTCTCGGTATCGGCCCGACTGGGCGGTACACCGTTCTTCGTGATCGAAGCTGACGAGTACGACAGTGCGTTCTTCGACAAGCGTTCGAAGTTCGTTCATTACCGCCCGCGCACCGCGATCCTCAACAACCTTGAGTTCGATCACGCCGACATATTCCCCGATCTGCCGGCCATCGAGCGGCAATTCCACCACTTGGTGCGCACCATCCCGAGTGAAGGCCTGGTGATTCATCCGACCACCGAGCCGGCCTTGCAGCGGGTGATCGAAATGGGCTGCTGGACGCCGGTGCAGACTACCGGCGCTGGCGGTCAGTGGCAGGTCAAACTGCTGAGCGAAGACGGCTCGGCCTTCGAAGTGATGTTTGAAGGTGAGTCGCAAGGCACCGTCGAGTGGGAATTGACAGGGCAGCACAACGTCGCCAACGCCTTGGCTGCATTGGCAGCGGCGCGGCATGTCGGCGTGGTGCCGTCGATGGGCATCGCCGGCCTGAGCGCGTTCAAGAACGTCAAACGCCGGATGGAGAAAGTCGCCGAAGTGCGTGGCATCACTATTTATGACGACTTCGCCCACCACCCGACGGCCATCGCCACCACCCTCGACGGTCTGCGCAAACGCATTGGCGACGCACCGCTGATCGCCATCATCGAACCGCGCTCCAACTCGATGAAGCTCGGCGCGCACCGTGACGGTTTGCCGGACAGCGTGGTCGATGCCGACCAGGTGATCTGGTACGCACCGGCCAATCTCGGTTGGGATCTGGCCGGCACAGCGGCGCTGTGCACCGTGCCGTCGATTGTCAGCGATTCGCTGGAGGGCATCATCGAGCGCGTGAAGAGCCAGGCCCAGCCCGGTACTCACGTGGTAATCATGAGCAACGGCGGCTTCGGCGGCCTGCATGGCAAACTCGCCGAGGCGCTGCAATGAACACTCTTTCGCAGGACGGCGGACCGGAACGCATCACGCTGGCAATGACCGGCGCGTCTGGCGCGCAGTACGGCTTGCGTCTGCTCGATTGCCTGGTGCGGGAAGATCGCGAAGTGCACTTCCTGATTTCCAAGGCTGCGCAACTGGTGATGGCGACCGAGACCGATGTGACGCTGCCACCCAAGCCGCAGATGATGCAGGCATTCCTCACCGAATATACCGGCGCGGCCGCGGGGCAGATCCGCGTGTACGGCAAGGAAGACTGGATGTCGCCAGTGGCCTCGGGCTCCGGGGCGCCAGCGGCGATGGTCGTGGTGCCGTGCTCGACCGGGACGTTGTCGGCGATTGCCACGGGCGCCTGCAACAACCTGATCGAGCGTGCTGCCGACGTGACGTTGAAAGAGCGCCGCCAGTTGATTCTGGTGCCGCGCGAGGCGCCGTATTCGAGTATTCATCTGGAGCACATGCTCAAGCTGTCGAACATGGGCGTGACCATTCTGCCGGCGTCGCCGGGCTTCTATCACCAGCCGCAGACCATCGACGACCTGATCGATTTCGTCGTGGCGCGGATTCTCAATCTGCTGGGCATTCCTCAGGACATGCTGCCGCGTTGGGGCGAGCATCATCTGAGCAGTGATGAATAAGCTGCTGGCAATCGGGCTGGCCTTGCTGCTCACCGGGTGTGCGACCGTGCGCACCCTGGATGCGGCGAAACCGGGTGCGCCAGTGGTGTATTCCGGAACGCGGCTGGATTTGTATGCGCTGAATGGCGGCTGTTGCGCGATGGATCGGTTCGGGGCTGAGGCACCGGGTTACCCGGGCGTCGATCTGCCGGCGAGTGCTTTGCTCGATACGCTGTTGTTGCCGTTGTCATTGCTGACGGTGATTGGCGTGAGTTTTCAGGCGACTGGCGGATTGTAGGGGAGCGCTGCACACTCCACCGCCAGCAGGCTGGCTCCCACAGGTTTTCGAGTTGTCCACAGGTATTGTGTTCACTGAAGATCAGTGTGGGAGCCAGCCTGCTGGCGATAGCGATTTCAGGTTATTTGCCGAGCTTGCGCAGCTCATCCGACTCGATTACCCGCACCCCATCCTGCTCCTCCAGCGCCAGGCGCCACATCGCCCGGGCCAGTTGGCAGGCTTCGATGCCGCGATACTTGCCGGGAATCAGCTTCGACAATGGCCCGGCCAATTGCTCGGCCAGACGCGGCTCGGTGCGCTCGCCCAACAACAGCGATGGCCGGCAGATGGTCAACTGCGGCCAGTCCTGCGCACGCAATGCCTGCTCCATCTCGCCTTTGACCCGGTTATAGAAAACCGAGGATTTCGGATCAGCGCCAATCGCACTGATCACGATCAGATGTCGCGCGCCCATTTCCCGGGCACGCTTGGCGAACGCCACCACCATGTCCAGGTCCACTGCACGAAACGCCGCCTCGGAGCCCGCCTGCTTGATGGTGGTGCCGAGACAGCAGTACGCGATATCGACGCGGCCACTGAGTTGCGGCAGAAACGCCTGGGGATCGCCCACCGGGTTTTCCAGATGCGGATGTTCCGCCAATGGGCGACGCGAAGGGGCGAGCACGCGTGAAATCGTCGGCTCATTGAGCAAACGGTCGAGTAGATGTTCACCGGTCAAACCGGTGGCTCCGGCAAGCAATACGTGCTGAGGCGTCAAGTACATAGTGTCTCTCCCTTGATACTGTTCAGCTTAGTTGCTCTTTGTCACTCCGTCGTTCAATGCTGCACTTTGCAACGCTTTTCTGGCTTGCTGTTTACGCAGCAGTTGCCAGTGCGACAGCACGGTTTTCGGCGCCCAGATCTGCGGCTCCGAGGCTTCGAAATTGTCCGCCAGTTCACGCTCGGCGACGGTGGCCCTGGCCAGTTTGAAGGCTTGCTCCAGATCATCGGTCTGGTTCAGCGCCTGGGCGAACAGCGCATCGCCGAAGTAGGTGAAGTTGGCTTCTTCCGAGCAGCCGAACGACACCCGGTCAGCGCGCGAGGCGGTCATGATCAGTGTGCGTTCATCTTTCAATGCCGGAATGAAGCCGCCGGAGTAGCACGACGAAATCACGATGATCTTGTCGCGGTTTTTCAGCGGCGCCAGCACGGCGGCGAGTTCATCGGCGGGCAGGTCGGCCAGCTCCATGCGCGGCTGGTCGAGCACCAGTTCGTGTTCGGCGGTGCCGTGGCTGGTCAGGTAGATGAACAGCAAGTCTTCCGGGCCGCTGCGTTCTGCGAGGGTCTGCGCGGCGCGGCGCAGGTTCTCGCGGGTGGCCATCGGCCGGTCGCCGAGGTGGTCGCGGTGATTGACCAGACGGATCTGGCCATAGGCACCGAAGCGTGTGCTGAGCATGTTGGCGACGTAGTCGGATTCACGCAGGAACACGCTTTGTTTGCCGTCACCGCCGAGGGTCAAGGTGTACAGCTCGATTGCCGGGGTCGAGTGCGCAATGGCCGCCAGCGCATCGTCGAGCAAGCGGCCTTGGGCGAGCAGGCCGAGTTCCAGCGTGTCGGGCAGCAATTTGCCGTCGGCATCGCGCACACGCTGGCCGTTGATCCAGCTGCCGCTCATCACGTTGCCATCGGTGAGCACCAGTGTGCCGCGCCCCGTGTAACTGTCGTTGTCAAAACCGCCGATATAGAAGCTGCCGTCGGGCAGGTTCAAACGGCCCTGGCCACTGAAGCGCCAGTCGCTGAATGAACCGATATAGTGGCTGCCGTCGGCGCCGATCAGTTCGCCCTTGCCGGTCAGCGCGCCGTCCTTGAACTGGCCGAGCCACACGTCGCCGTCGGCGTTTTCGTAGCGGCCCTTGCCGTGCAATTGATTGTTCTTGAACCCGCCGACATAGATGTCGCCATCGGCGCTGTTGAACGTGCCGTTGCCTTCCAGTTGACCGTTGACGAAATGGCCCGTGAACGAGTTGCCGCTGGCATCGCCGCGCTGGCCTTCGCCGTTGGGTTTGCCGTGGGCGAACTGGCCTTGATAGGCGCTACCGTCGTCCATCTCCAGACGGCCGAGCCCGGAATACTGGTCAGCCTTGAATTCGCCACGGTAGGTCATGGCGTTTTCTTTCAGCGTGCCTTCGCCTTCGCGCCGGCCCTGCTTGAAGCCGCCGGTGTAACTGCTGGCGTTGGTGGTCAGGCTGCCCTGGCCGTCGAACAAGCCTTGCTGGAACTGGCCGCGATAGACCTCGCCGTTGCTGCCATGCCATTCGCCCTGACCATGCCACTGGCCCTTGTCGAACTGCCCGGCATACCAGCTGCCGTTGGGATAGTCGACGCGGCCCTGGCCCTGCAGCAAGCCATCGACTAGTTCACCACGATAGCGTCCGCCGTCCGGCAGGCGCGCATCTGGCGGCAACAGCGATTCGCCGTCGCCGCAAGCGGTGAGCATCAACGTCAAGGCAATCGGGGCAAGAGAGGCGAGAGATCGCATAGCGGGTTCCGGGCAATTAGGCGACCGAGTATGCCGCAGCTATGTGACCTAATACAGCCGGTAGACGGGCAGGTGACGCGAAACAGCGTGCGCTGCTTCGCATCCGGAACGATCAGACGAAGCAGAGCGACAACGGCTCGGCGATGTAGGCCGGTTTGTCCGAACCTTCTATCTCAAGTGTAGCGGTCGCCTTGAGCAGCCACTGGCCGGGTTTCTTCTCGGTCACTTCGCCTAGGTCGACCTTCAGGCGGACCTTCGAATTGACCTTCACCGGCTGGATGAAGCGCACGCTGTCCAGGCCATAGTTGACCACCATCTTCACGCCTTGCGGCAGGATGAGGATGTCTTCCATCAATTTGGGGATCAGCGATAACGACAGGAAACCATGGGCGATGGTGCTGCCAAAAGGCGTTTGCGCGGCTTTGACCGGGTCGACGTGAATGAACTGATAATCACCGGTGGCTTCGGCGAACAGGTTGATGCGTTCCTGATCGATGGTGAGCCATTCGGAACGTCCGAGTTCCTTGCCGACATAATCTTTGAGCTCTGCAACGGGAACATAGGGCATTGAGACTCTCCTTGGGTTCATCGGTTTTATAGTTTTTCAGGTGGGGGATTTGACCGCCCTGCGAACCACTGTAGATCATCATGGCGATTTGCTCAGGTCAACTGACCATGCTTTTGGCGAATGCCGATCCATAGCGCAGGCGTGCTTATAATGCCGGGCCCCTGCTGGGTGAAAAGTCAGATGGAGATGTCGGATGTTGCTACGTGGCCTGACCCTGCTGGTGCTGTTTCAATTGCTCGGCACGGCGCTCAATCACCTGCTGTTGCCAGTGCTGCCGGGACCGATCATCGGCTTGCTGTTGTTGCTGGTTTTCCTCATCGTTCGCGGTGAAGTCGGCGAACCGCTGAACCTCGCGGCCGGCAGTCTGCTGCGTTATCTGCCACTGCTGCTGGTGCCGCCGGCGGTGGGGGTGATGGTCTACGCGACGGCGATTGCCGCGGATTTCTGGGCGATTGTCGGCGCGCTGGTAGTGTCGCTGATTCTGTCGATGGCCTTCGCCGGTGTGCTCATGCAGCGCATGGTCAAGCCTCATGCGCACCGGTCGGAGAAATCCTGATGCTTTTTGACTGGCAAGGTGCCTGGGCTTCGGTCATTCATCATCCGCTGTTCGGCATCGGCATCACCCTCGGTGCGTATCAACTGGTGCTGGCGGCGTTCGAGAAAACCCGATGGATCTTTCTGCAACCGGTGCTGGTCTCCATGCTGTTGGTGATCGGCGTGCTGTTAGGCTGCGGCCTGACCTACGCCGAATACCGCAAGAGCACCGAGATCCTCAGCATTCTGCTCGGCCCGGCGACCGTGGCACTGGCGGTGCCGCTGTATCTCAATCTGCGGCGTATTCGCCAATTGTTCTGGCCGATTTTTACTACGCTGGTGATAGGTGGTGCGGTCGCCACAGGCATGGGTGTATTGCTGGGCTGGTGGTTCGGCGCCGAGCACATGATTCTGATGACCATGGCGCCGAAGTCGGTGACCTCGCCGATCGCGATGCTGGTGGCCGAACAGATCGGTGGCGTTGCGGCGCTGGCGGCGGTGTTCGTGTTGATCACCGGTGTGATCGGCGCGATCTTCGGTCCCACGCTGTTGACCCGCCTCGGGGTACACAGCCCTGAGGCGCGCGGCATGGCGCTGGGCATGACCGCGCACGCGGTGGGTACGGCGGTGGCCATGCAGGAAAGTGATGAGTGCGGCGCCTTCGCGGCGCTGGCAATGAGTTTGATGGGCGTGGCCACGGCGGTGTTCCTGCCGTTGGCGGTGTCGATGGTGGTTTAAGGATATGTCTATGAGTCTGCCGCTGTTCCCGCTGAACACCGTGCTGTTTCCCGGCTGCAACCTCGACTTGCAGATTTTCGAGGCGCGCTATCTGGACATGATCGGCCGCTGCATGAAGCAGAGCGGCGGTTTCGGGGTGGTGTGCATCCTCGACGGCCATGAAGTCGGCGTCGCTCCTGAAGGTTTTGCCTTGGTCGGCTGTGAGGCGCGTATCACTGATTTCCAGCAGCAGGACAATGGTTTGCTGGGGATTCGCGTGCAGGGCGGACGGCGTTTCAATGTGTTGCGCACGCAAGTGCAGCGCGACCAATTGATCCTCGCTGAAGTCGAGTGGCTCGACGATGAGCCCGAGCAACCGCTACAGGACGAAGACGCCGACCTGGTCGCACTGCTCAAGGCGCTGGCCGAACACCCGATGGTCGAGGCGCTGAACATGGACACCGAAGTGCTGGGTCAGCAGTCCCTGGCTAATCAATTGGCCTATCTTTTGCCATTTGCTGAAGAAGACAAAATTGATCTGTTGCAACTCGATGACCCGCAGCAGCGGCTGGATGCGATCCAGGCGCTGCTTGATGAGTTGCAGGGCGAATTGTTCGCGTAGTTGCACTCTGAATCAACTCGTGGCGGTGGCCAGTATTGTGATGACTTCGTATTTGCCTTAATTTTTATTCATCAACACGACGTTGGTGAATTTAATAATGACAAGGATGAAGTCATGACAGTTTACGAAGATGAGTGGGCGTTCTGGGACGACATAGCGGGGAAGTACATTTTCAAACACGCAGACACTGATCATAACGTTTCACATGTTATTGAGGCGGCCTGTGTTTATGCTGATCGCATGGTTGTGGCCCGTCGTAACCGAAAGGTGGGAAAAATTCCTGATGGCGACATGCCGAGAGTTTCAGTGACAGCAGCCAGTTTTCAGGCGTTTGCCGTTTCCAGATAACGTTCCTGTTTTATCAATGAATGCCGTTTGTTTTTATAAACAACGTGGCGTCTGCGTGTGAGCAATTTGTATGTCTTCAATAAAAATCAATAACCAGCCATTTTCCGTAAATCTTTATGTCGACGGCCTGCCGGTGGTACTTAACCAGCAGCGTCTGAAGCTGAGATTGCGCGATCCGCGGATCACCCGGCGCGAGCGGCTGGATGTCGAAGTGGCGCTGGCGAGTCGTGAGGGTTCGGACTTTCTTACATTGGCTGATCATGAAGATGACAAGCCGCTTTTGTTCAGGTTGATTCCGCAGGGTAACAAGTATGCAATCAAGACCATTTTAAAAGGTGATCTTGATGAGGGGTATCTGGCAATCAGTCAATCGACTCGCCATGTGTTCGTCAGTGACGTGGCTCAAAGCAGTCAGTTCACGTTGTTGAAACATGGCGTAGAAAGTGCCCGGTTCAGCGATCTGGGCAATGGTCCTTGTTATGTCTGTCTCGCGACCGAAGGTGTCAATCCGTTATACGTGACTGATGAAAGCGGTAAGCGTTATTTCAAGGATATTGATCCTAATGCAACCGAGCACGATGCCTTCAATAACACGCCTGTTGCATTCGTGCTGAAAGTTATCGAAAAACCCGCAGAGTAATGATGAGCGCCAGCCGATGCGATCCGATAGCCTCGGCAGCGCCCATCAAAGTTTTCCCTCAATAGGCGTAACGTAACATCGTGTGCGGCAAATGCCGCAGGACGAAGAAACCGAACAGGGCGACCAGCGCCGGCAACACCAGCCACCAGACTTTCTGCGGCATGGCTTCCAGCGCGGTCTGGCGTTGACTCAGCCACAGGGCGGCTGCGCATACGCAAGCCGCCAGCATGGCGCCGGCCAGAATATCGGTCGGCCAATGCGCCCCCAGGTATACCCGTGACAATGCAATCGCCAGTGCCGGGATACAGCCGAGCAGCAGCCATGTCAGGCGCATGCGCGGCGGTTGACCGCGCCCGGCCAGCACGGCCAGGCTGAGGAACAAGGCAAACGAACCCGAGGCGTGACCGCTGGGCATGCTGAAACTGGTCAGCGGTTCACTCAGGACTTCCGGTCGGACCCGAGCGAAGAACTGCTTGGTCGCGGTGTTCGCCAGCGCCGTGAACAGCAATGTACCGCCGACAAACATGGCCTGCCGCCATTGTTTGCACAACAGCAACAGGCCAGTCAGCAATGCACTAAAGATGAGCATGTTGCGGAACTCGCCGATCAGCGTGAAGGTCACCGCGATTTCGTCCAGTACTGGCTGGCGGTGTTCCTGTACGAGTGTCATCACGCCCTGATCGAGCGCCGATAGATATGGGTAGCCAATGAACAGGCCGATCAGGATCAGCAGGCTCATGCTGCTGATCCAGACCGTCGCGCGGCGATGGCGGCGCAGGCTGCTGTTGACGCTGAGGCCGACCATCGCCGCAATGCTGGCCGCGACAATTGCGGCCTCAAGCCAGAAGCCTTCCGGCAGCGGCAAGCGAATCGCCGCGCCGGTGGCCCAGCCTGGCAGCAGGTAGGCGAGGCTCCAGCCAGCGGCGGCCAGCAGGCTGACGGCGGCAAAGCGCGGGAAGGGCATGTCGCACATGCCCGCCACCATCGGCAGCATGGGCCGCAGCGGGCCGATAAAACGGCCGACCAACAGGCTGGCGATGCCATAGCGCTGGAAGTAACTCTCCGCACCCGCCATCCACTCCGGGTGATGGCGCAGCCCCGGCAGGCGCCGGATATTCTGGTGGAAGTGGCGGCCGAGGAAATACGAGATCAAATCACCGAGTATTCCGCCGAGGAAGCCCAGCAACAGGGTTTCGCTCAGCGACAGTGCGCCGCTGCCCGCCATTACGGCCACGGCAAACAGCAACACCGTGCCAGGCACGATCAGGCCGGCAATCGCCAGGCATTCCACGCAAGCGACGATAAACACCGCTGCCGCCAGCCACTGCGGATTGGCCGCCAGCCAACCGGTCACACTATCGAGCCATGGGCCCATACAAACAACTCCATTTCATTGATTGTCGCTGTGCAGGGGTTTCCGCAGGCTGGGACCCTTAGCCTTCGGCAGTTCCTGCAGGGAACAGGTTTTACACCAGGAAATAATCCCGCCCTTCGACCTGACCCCGGCGCAGCGGGTTCCGCGTACACCATTGCGCATAGGCGGCGTCGACGAAGCGGTACATCAAGTGTTCGTCGCGGCCATGGGGAATGCCCAGGCGGGTGGTCTGGATGATGTGCGCGGGCGCGGGCCCGGTGTCTTCTACCAGAAGGACTTCATGATCGAAACGTTTGGCGTCCCACATCGGCACTTTCAGTCCCAGCGCCTTGCACAACAAGGTCTGTCCGGCGCAGAGCTTTTGCGATGGTCGCGGACGACCCAGGGCGTCAGGGTTGTTCTCCAGCATCTGCGCGAGGCTTGCCGGGCCGCTGACTTCATCGATCCACGGATACGCCGACTTGATCAGCACCGCGTTTCCCGGCCCTTGGGCACTGAAGTTCAGCGAATCGCCGCCGCGGGCGTAATACATATAGATGTAGCCGCCATCCAGAAACAAAGCCTTACGCTTTTCTGTGTAGCCAAGCGAAGCGTGGCTGCCTTTCTCGGCGCAGTAATACGCTTCGGTTTCAATGATTCGCGCGCTCAGCCACAGGTCGCCGACCCGGTGGCGGATGACTTTGCCGAGCAGATCCTTGGCCAATACTTGAGCATCACGGTCGAAAAAGGCGTCCGGAAGTCCCAGCGGCAGGCGCTCGGCGCGGGGGCGAACGATCAGGTTGGACATGGCAGGCAAGGTTTATCCCGGCTGAAGAGGTCGCGATGATAACAATCCACAGCTTAATTACGGCTGAACGTCGGCGATTCGTGGTTCATTTCGACCATCCGCCCGTCACCGCTGTTAGTCCCGGGACTCGGCAGCTATAATCTGCCGCTTTCCTCTTTGCCAAGACCCCAGCAGACCATGACTGAGTCCGTTCTTGACTACATGACCCGATTGGGTCGCGCCGCCCGCGAAGCCTCCCGGGTCATCGGCCGTGCCAGCACCGCGCAGAAAAACCGCGCCTTGCAGGCCGCTGCCAATGCGCTGGATGCCGCTCGCGCCGAGCTGGCTGCAGCCAATGAGCAGGATTTGGCCGCCGGTCGCGCCAACGGTCTGGAACCTGCGCTGCTCGAACGTCTGGAACTGACTCCGGCGCGCATCGACGGCATGATCGTCGGTTTGCGCCAGGTCGCTGCGCTGCCGGACCCGGTCGGTGCGATCCGTGACATGAGCTTCCGTCCGTCGGGCATCCAGGTCGGCAAGATGCGTGTGCCGCTGGGCGTGATCGGGATCATCTACGAATCCCGTCCAAACGTCACCATCGATGCCGCGAGCCTGTGCCTGAAGTCCGGCAACGCGACCATCCTTCGCGGTGGCTCCGAGGCGATTCATTCCAATCGGGCGATTGCCGCGTGCATTCGGCGCGGTCTGGCCGAGGCCGAATTGCCGGCAGCGGTGGTGCAAGTGGTCGAAACCACGGATCGTGCCGCTGTTGGCGCGATGATCACCATGCCCGAGTACGTCGACGTGATTGTGCCGCGCGGTGGCCGGGGCTTGATCGAGCGCATCAGTCGCGATGCGCGCGTGCCGGTGATCAAGCATCTGGACGGTATCTGCCACGTTTACGTCAGTGCCCACGCCGATCTGCCGAAAGCCCAGCGCATCGCCTTCAATGCCAAGACTTATCGCTATGGCATCTGTGGTGCGATGGAGACGCTGCTGGTCGATCAAACGGTTGCGAAGGATTTCCTGCCGTCGATGGCGGCCCGGTTCCGTGAAAAAGGCGTTGAACTGCGTGGCTGCGAGCGGACCCGTGCGATCATCGAGGCCGTTGCCGCCAGCGAAGACGACTGGAGCACCGAATATCTGGCGCCAATCCTGTCGATTCGCGTGGTCGACGGTCTGGATCAGGCCATTGAACACATCAACCATTTTGGCTCCCATCACACCGACTCGATTGTCAGCGAAAACCTCGCCGATACCCGCCGGTTTGTGGCGGAAGTCGACTCGGCGTCGGTGATGATCAACACGCCAACGTGCTTTGCCGATGGATTTGAATACGGATTGGGTGCCGAGATCGGCATTTCTACTGATAAGCTGCACGCCCGCGGCCCGGTGGGCCTTGAAGGACTGACCTGCGAGAAGTACATCGTGGTCGGTGATGGCCAGTTGCGCGGCCAGGCGACGGTCTGACTTGACCGAACTCGACCTGACAGCGCCGCAACCCGGCAGCGAATCCCGTCCGCGACGCATCGGCGTCCTGGGCGGTACGTTCGACCCGGTGCACATCGGCCATTTGCGCGGCGGGCTGGAAGTTGCCCAAGCGCTGGCGCTTGATGAGCTGCGGCTGACGCCGAGCGCGCGGCCGCCCCATCGCAATACACCGCAGGTGTCGGCGCAGGATCGGCTGGCGATGGTCGAGAGCGCGGTGGCCGGAGTGCCGCCACTGGTGGTGGATGCCCGCGAATTGCAGCGGGACAAACCGTCCTACACCATAGATACCCTGGAGTCGATGCGCGCCGAAATGCCCGCCGAGACCCAGGTTTTTCTGCTTTTGGGCTGGGACGCATTTTGCGGCCTGCCCACTTGGCATCGCTGGGAAGAGTTGCTCCAGCATTGCCACATCCTGGTGCTACAGCGCCCGGACGCCGACAGCGAACCGCCGGATGCCTTGCGCAACCTGCTGGCAGCGCGTTCGGTGAGCGACCCGCTGGCCCTGAAAGGGCCGAGCGGACAGATTGCATTCGTCTGGCAGACACCGCTCGCGGTTTCCGCCACCCAGATCCGTCAACTGCTGGCCAGCGGTAAGTCGGTACGTTTCCTGGTGCCCGACGCGGTCCTGGCCTACATCGATGCGCACGGTCTGTACCGTGCGTCGAACTGAACAAGGCGTGCTTCACTGATACGAATATCCGTATCCCTGACCGCCGAATACATGAGCAAAACGAGTTTTATATGACTGACAAAGACCAAACCAAAGTAAAGCGCAAAGGCACGTTCAAGAGCGCGCCGCTGCCTGAGCCGGTCAATACCAACGAACCACTAAAGGGCGACGAGCTGGTCAAGCTGGCCGTAGCTGCCCTGGAAGACGTCAAGGGGCAAGACATTCAGGTCATCGATGTTCGCGACAAGCAGAGCATCACTGACTACATGATCATCGCCACCGGTACTTCCAACCGCCAGATCAACGCGATGCTCGACAAGGTTCGCGAAGAAGTCAAAAAGCAGGGCGCCAAGCCGCTGGGCGAAGAAGGCAAGGGCGACAGCGATTGGGTGCTGCTGGACCTGGACCTGGTGATCGTGCACATGATGACCGCCTCGGCGCGTCAGTTCTACGACCTGGAGCGCCTGTGGGCCGGTGCCGAGCAAAGCCGTGCGGCCGACGCCAAGCACCACAGCCCGGAAAACACCCACGAGCACTTCACCAAGCTCAACAAAGACCAGCTGTAAGGGATTGCTGTGCGACTGCGCCTGATCGCCGTCGGTTCACGCATGCCCAAGTGGGTGGAAGAAGGCTGGCATGAATATGCCAAGCGTCTTCCGTCCGAGCTGGCGCTGGAACTGGTGGAAATACCGCTCAATACCCGTGGCAAAAATGCCGACGTGGCCCGATTCATCCGCCAGGAAGGCGAAGCCATGCTGGCCAAGGTCGGGCAGAACGAGCGGATCGTCACGCTGGAAGTCCACGGCAAACCCTGGAGCACCGAGCAGCTGGCGGTCGAGCTTGACCGCTGGCGCCTGGATTCGCGCACGGTCAACTTCATGGTGGGTGGCCCGGAAGGGCTGGCGCCGGAAGTCTGTGCCCGTGCCGACCAGCGCTGGTCGTTGTCGCCGCTGACGTTGCCGCACCCGCTGGTGCGGATTCTCATCGGCGAACAGTTGTACCGTGCCTGGACCGTGCTGTCCGGTCACCCTTACCACAAGTAAGCCTGCCCTCATGTCTCAGCCGATCCGCATCAAGGACCACGAAAAGGACGCACGTCTGGTGCGTAGCCGCGTCGTGTTCGGGGCCATTGCGATTGTGATGCTGATCGGCGTATTGATCGCGCGGCTGTATTACTTGCAGGTGATCCAGTACGAGTACCACTCGACACTCTCGGAAAACAACCGCGTCCATGTGCAACCGATTCCGCCGACCCGCGGGCTGATTTTCGACCGCAATGGCGTGGTGGTGGCCGACAACCGGCCAAGCTTCAGCCTGAGCATGACCCGCGAGCGTTCTGGTGACTGGCAGCAAGTGCTCGACGTGATCGTCGAAGTGCTGGAGCTGACGCCCGAGGACCGGGTGATCTTCGAGAAACGCATGCGTCAGGGGCGCCGGCCGTTCGAGCCGGTGCCGATCCTGTTCGAGCTGACCGAAGAGCAGATCGCCCGGATTGCGGTTAACCAGTTCCGTCTGCCAGGGGTAGAGGTGGTCGCGCAACTGGTTCGTCACTACCCGCAGGGCGCGCATTTTGCGCACTCGGTGGGGTACATGGGGCGGATCAACGAGAAAGAGCTGAAGTCGCTCGATCCGGTCAACTACAGCGGCACCCACCACATCGGCAAAACTGGCATCGAGCGTTTTTACGAGTCGCAATTGCACGGGCAGGTGGGTTACGAAGAAGTCGAGACCAACGCTCGCGGCCGCGTCTTGCGCGTGCTCAAGCGTACCGATCCGATTCCCGGCAAGGACATCGTCCTCAGCCTCGACATCAAGTTGCAGGAAGCGGCGGAAGCCGCGCTGGGCGGGCGTCGTGGTGCGGTGGTGGCGCTCGATCCGAAGACCGGCGAGGTGCTGGCCATGGTCAGCCAGCCGAGCTTCGACCCGAACCTGTTCGTCACCGGGATCAGCTTCAAGGCCTACGCCGAGTTGCGTGATTCCATCGACCGGCCACTGTTCAATCGCGTGCTGCGCGGTCTGTATCCGCCGGGATCGACGATCAAACCGGCAGTGGCAATCGCCGGCCTCGATTCCGGTGTCGTGACGGCGTCGAGCCGGGTGTTCGACCCGGGCTACTACATGCTGCCCAACTACGATCACAAATACCGTAACTGGAACCGCACCGGTGACGGCTTCGTCGACCTCGACACGGCGATCATGCGTTCCAACGACACCTACTTCTATGACCTGGCCCACAAGCTCGGGATTGATCGGTTGTCGGCTTACATGAACAAGTTCGGCATCGGCCAGAAAGTCTCGCTGGACATGTTCGAAGAATCCCCCGGCCTGATGCCGTCCCGCGAGTGGAAACGAGCGACGCGCAAACAGGCGTGGTTCCCCGGCGAAACCCTGATCCTGGGGATCGGCCAGGGCTACATGCAGTCGACTCCGCTGCAACTGGCCCAAGCCACAGCGCTGGTCGCCAACAAAGGCATCTGGAACCGCCCGCACCTGGCGAAATCCCTCGAAGGGGTGAAACCGGTCGACGAAAACCCGATGCCGAATATTGTTCTGCGCGACCCGTCGGACTGGACCAAGGTCAACCACGGCATGCAGCAGGTGATGCATGGTGCTCGCGGTACCGCGCGCAAGGCGGCCATCGGCGCGCAGTACCGCATCGCCGGCAAGTCGGGTACGGCGCAGGTCGTGGCGATCAAGCAGGGCGAGAAGTACGACCGCTCCAAGGTTCAGGAGCGTCACCGCGACCACGCCTTGTTCGTCGGTTTCGCGCCGGCCGATGACCCGCGCATCGTCGTGTCGGTGATGGTCGAGAACGGTGAGTCCGGTTCCGGTGTCGCCGCGCCCGTGGTGCGTCAGGTCATGGATGCCTGGCTGCTCGATCAGGACGGACGTTTGAAGGCCGAATACGCCAGCCCAATCAGTGCGGAGGCTACGGCCCATGATGAATAATTTTGATCGCATGCTCTCCAGCGAGGATGTGATGCGTCGCCGCGCGACGCTGCTGCAAAGGCTGCATATCGATGGCCCGCTGCTGATCCTGCTGTTGATCCTCGCCGCCGGCAGCCTGTTCGTGCTGTATTCGGCCAGCGGCAAGAGCTGGGATCTGCTGGCCAAACAGGCCACGTCGTTCGGCATCGGCCTGGTTTCGATGATTTTCATCGCCCAGCTCGAACCGCGCTTCATGGCGCGCTGGGTGCCACTTGGATACGTGATTGGTGTTGTGCTGCTGTTGGTGGTGGACATCATGGGCCACAACGCCATGGGCGCGACGCGCTGGATCAACATCCCCGGGGTGATTCGCTTCCAGCCCTCGGAGTTCATGAAGATCCTGATGCCGGCGACCATCGCCTGGTATCTGTCCAAGCGCACGCTGCCGCCGCAACTCAAGCATGTCGGCATCAGTTTGATGCTGATCGGCGTGCCGTTCGTATTGATCGTGCGCCAGCCTGATCTGGGTACTTCGTTGTTGATTCTCGCCGGCGGCGCGTTCGTGCTGTTCATGGGCGGGCTGCGCTGGCGCTGGATTCTCAGCGTGCTGGCGGCGGCGATTCCGGTGTCGGTGGCGATGTGGTTTTTCATCATGCACGACTACCAGAAACAGCGAATCCTGACGTTCCTCGATCCGGAGTCTGATCCGCTGGGCACCGGCTGGAACATCATTCAGTCGAAAGCCGCGATTGGTTCCGGCGGCGTATTCGGCAAAGGCTGGCTGCTCGGCACCCAGTCGCACCTGGACTTCCTCCCGGAAAGCCACACCGATTTCATCATCGCCGTCCTCGGCGAGGAGTTCGGTCTGGTGGGCATCTGCGCGCTGTTGCTGATCTATCTGTTGCTGATTGGCCGGGGGCTGGTGATCACCGCTCAGGCGCAAACGCTGTTCGGCAAATTGCTTGCCGGGGCGTTGACCATGACGTTTTTTGTTTACGTTTTCGTCAACATCGGTATGGTCAGTGGGCTGTTGCCGGTCGTAGGGGTGCCGTTGCCGTTCATTAGCTACGGAGGAACTTCGCTGGTGACGTTGCTGTCAGCGTTTGGGGTTTTGATGTCGATCCATACCCATCGCAAGTGGATCGCACAGGTTTGAATAAGGTGAAGAGTGCAATGCAAGTAATGCGTGGCTGGGCGACTCGATGCGCGCCGTTGGTAGGCCTGATGGGCCTCCTGGGCAGCGTGCAGGAAGCGCTGGCCGGCGAATATGAAGGCTCGCCTCAGGTGGCCGAATTCGTCGGTGAAATGACCCGCGACTACGGTTTCGCCGGTGAGCAACTGATGGCGGTGTTGCGCGAGGCTCAGCGCAAGCAGGCGATTCTCGACGCCATTTCCAGACCCGCCGAGCGCGTCAAGCAGTGGAAGGAATACCGTCCGATGTTCATCACCGACGCGCGAATTGCCCGCGGTGTGGATTTCTGGCGTCAGCACGAGGCGACGCTGGCCCGTGCCGAACAGGAATACGGCGTGCCGGCACAAGTCATCGTGTCGATCATCGGCGTGGAAACCTTTTTCGGACGTAATACCGGCAATTACCGGGTGATCGATGCCTTGACGACCCTCGGTTTCGACTATCCTCCCCGTGCCGAATTTTTCCGCAAGGAACTGCGTGAGTTCCTGCTGCTGGCCCGTGAAGAGCAGGTCGATCCACTGACCCTGAAAGGTTCGTATGCCGGCGCGATGGGCCTGCCGCAGTTCATGCCGAGCAGCTTTCGCGCGTATGCGGTGGATTTCGACGGTGACGGCCACATCAACATCTGGAACAACCCGGATGATGCGATCGGCAGCGTCGCCAGTTACTTCAAGCGTCACGGCTGGGTTGCGGGTGAGCCCGTGGTCAGCCGCGCCGATGTTCGCGGCGAGCAGGTCGACGAGGGCCTGACCACCGGCATCGAGCCGACGAAAACCGTTGGAGAGTTGCGGGCGCTGGGCTGGTCAAGTCATGATGCGCTGCGCGATGATATGCCGGTTACTGCATTTCGCCTTGAAGGCGACAATGGCCCCGAATACTGGATGGGCCTGAAGAATTTCTACGCGATCACGCGTTATAACCGCAGCGTGATGTACGCCATGGCCGTACATCAACTGTCTGAACAGCTGGTACAAGCACGGGGCGTCAAGTAATGCAGGCATTGCCTAACAGTAAACCCCTGAAGCTCCTGGCCTTCGCTGCGTTGGCAGTGCTGGTTGCCAGTTGCTCGACCAGCCGCTCGCCGACTCCGAAAACATCGAATACCGCTGTGCGTGCTCAGCCGGGCCTGGACATCAACCGGGCCCACAAGGATGGCGCGCCGTGGTGGGACGTCGATGTTTCGCGCATCCCCGATGCCACGCCGACCCTGCACACTGGCCCGTACAAGGCCAACCCGTACACCGTGCTGGGCAAGACCTACTTCCCGCTGCAGGAATCCAGGACCTACGTCGCTTCCGGCACCGCGTCCTGGTACGGCACCAAGTTTCACGGGCAGAACACCGCCAACGGCGAGGTTTATGACCTGTACGGCATGAGTGCTGCCCACAAGACCCTGCCGCTGCCAAGTTACGTCCGGGTGACCAACCTGGACAACAACCGCACGGTGATCCTGCGCGTCAATGACCGTGGGCCGTTCTATTCGGATCGGATCATCGACTTATCCTACGCGGCAGCGAAAAAACTCGGTTATGCCGAAACCGGCACGGCGCGGGTCAAGGTCGAGGGCATCGATCCTCAGGCCTATTGGGCGGCCAAGGGCCGTCCGGCGCCGCTGATGCTCAATGAGCCGCAAGTCGCGCAGAATAGCGCCCCGGTGATCACGGCGTCGGCCGGCACCGTCGAGCAATGGACGCCACCGCCGCAGCAGCATGCCTCTGATACCGTTCCGGTGCCGATGAGTGCAAAAAAAAACGCTTCTGCACCAGCGTCTGGCCAGTATCTGCAGGTGGGCGCGTTCGCCAACCCGGACGCTGCAGAACTGCTGAGGTCGAAGCTCAGCGGGATGGTGAGCGCTCCGGTGTTCATCAGCTCGATCGTGCGCAATCAGCAGACCCTGCACCGGGTACGCCTGGGGCCGATCGGCTCGCCGGGTGAAATCGCCCAGGTGCAGAACAGTGTGCGCCTGGCCAACCTTGGTTCGCCAAGTGTGGTCACCGAGTAATACGTAGAACTTGATTGACGGTTCACTTGCGGTATCGGGGGGTGAACCAGGTTGTTGGCTCGTCGAAGAACAAAAGCCCGGCAAGGGTGACTGGAGTGAGCAACTGAACACGCGATGGCTCGTTAGAAAGTCATCTGATTAAATTTTGCCTTCGGGCAGTTTCCATTAGCGATTTCGAGAGACGGATGAACATCACCACCTTTGCCAAACGCCTGTGTCTGCTAGTCCCGCTGCT
This sequence comes from Pseudomonas sp. EA_5y_Pfl2_R50, assembly GCF_963970475.1. Lineage (NCBI taxonomy): Bacteria > Pseudomonadati > Pseudomonadota > Gammaproteobacteria > Pseudomonadales > Pseudomonadaceae > Pseudomonas > Pseudomonas sp. EA_5y_Pfl2_R50. The sequence continues at coordinate 114,437 of NZ_CAXAPT010000008.1, forward strand.
CCTCTCGCCAGCCGCCTTCGCGGCCGAGATGATGCCATCGCCACCACAACTGGCCGCCAAAGCCTACGTTCTGATGGATGCCGCCAGCGGCAACGTGCTGGTCGAGAACAATGGCGATCAGCGTCTGCCACCGGCCAGTCTGACCAAGCTGATGACGGCGTACATTGCGACCCTGGAAATCCGTCGTGGCCAGATCGGTGAAAACGATCCGGTGACCGTCAGCGAAAACGCCTGGCGCACCGGCGGTTCGCGGATGTTCATCAAGGTTGGCTCGCAGGTCACTGTCAGCGACCTGCTGCACGGCATCATCATCCAGTCGGGCAACGACGCCAGCGTCGCGCTGGCCGAGCACATCGCCGGCAGCGAAGATGCGTTCGCCGATCTGATGAACAAGACCGTGACTGATCTGGGCATGACCAATACCCACTTCATGAACCCGACCGGCCTGCCAAACCCTGAGCACTATTCGTCCGCTCACGACATGGCGATCCTGGCCCGCGCGATCATCCACGAAGATCCGGCTCACTACGCGATCTACTCGCAGAAAGAGTTCTTCTGGAACGGCATCAAGCAGCCTAACCGCAACCTGCTGCTGTGGCGCGACAAGACCGTCGACGGTCTGAAAACCGGTCACACCGAAGAAGCCGGCTACTGCATGGTGTCTTCGGCTGTACGTGACGGCCAGCGTCTGATCGCCGTGGTGTTCGGCACTAACAGCGAAGTGGCTCGCGCCGCTGAAACCCAGAAGCTTTTGACCTATGGTTTCCGCTTCTTCGAAACCCAGACCTTCTACCAGAAGGGCACCGAACTGGCTCAGGCGCCGGTGTGGAAAGGCACCACCAATCAAGTCAAGGCCGGCCTGGCTGAAGACCTGACCATGACCCTGCCAAAAGGCCAGCTGAAAAAGCTCGCTGCCAGCATGACCATGAACCCGCAACTCATCGCGCCAATCGCCAAGGGCGACGTGATCGGTAAAGTCGAAGTCAAACTGGAAGACAAGGTCGTGCACAGCGCTGACCTGATCGCGCTGGATGGCGTCGAGGAGGGTGGTATTTTCCGCCGCATGTGGGATAGCATCCGTCTATTCTTCTACGGCTTGTTCAACTGATTTGTGTTGACCTGCATGGCCCCGCCCCGATCCGGCGCGGGGCCATGTGCGTTACCACGGCTTGCGCTCTAGAGGCCGTTACGCCATGACCGATACCGAAGTAAAGGCGCCAAAGATCGAATTCCCCAATAAGGACTACCCGATTAAAGTGATCGGTGTGACAGGGGTTGGCAATAAGGACAAGATCGTCGCAATTGTCGAGAAGCATGCGAAGATCAACCATGCCCTCGATGCTGAGCGTTTTAGCCCCAACGGCAAATACACCACCATTCAGTTGCACATCGTCGCGACCGACCAGGATCAGCTGTACAACATCAACAGCGAACTACGGGCGACCGGCTTCGTGCACATGGTGTTGTGATGCCGGGCACGCTGGGCTTTCGTGAGCTCGGCCAGATGGCTTACGAGCCGGTCTGGCATGCCATGCAGCGTTTTACCAACGAACGCGGCAGTGATGCCGCCGACGAAATCTGGCTTGTCGAACACCCGCCGGTGTTCACTCAGGGCCAGGCCGGCAAGGCCGAACACTTGCTGTTGCCAGGGGATATCCCGGTGGTGCAGGTCGATCGCGGCGGGCAAGTGACTTATCATGGTCCCGGCCAATTGGTGGCCTATCTATTGCTGGATGTGCGCAAGCTGGGTTTTGGCGTGCGCGATCTGGTCAGCCGCATGGAGCGTTGCCTGATTGAACTGCTGGCCAGCTACGGCGTGAGCGCAGAGGCCAAGCCAGACGCTCCTGGCGTGTACGTCGACGGAGCGAAAATCGCTTCTCTGGGTTTGCGGATTCGCCACGGTTGTTCCTTTCATGGCCTGGCCCTGAACGTGGACATGAACCTGGAACCGTTTCGACGGATTAATCCCTGCGGCTATGCCGGGCTGGCGATGACCCAGCTGAGCGAGCACGCAGGATCGATTGAATTTGCCGAGGTAAGTGCCCGGCTGCGCGCGCAGCTCGTCAAACACCTCGACTATGCTGAGCAGACGACCCTGACGGGCGGAATCGACTGATATGACTACTGATGCAGTGCAAACCATGATCCCGACGCTCGACGTGACCGAGCGCCCGGCCCCGCGTCCCAAGGTCGAAGCCGGCGTCAAGCTGCGCGGCGCCGAGAAGGTTGCACGCATCCCGGTAAAGATCATTCCGACCACCGAACTGCCGAAGAAACCTGACTGGATCCGCGTGCGCATTCCGGTGTCCCCGGAAGTCGACCGTATCAAGAGCCTGCTACGCAAGCACAAGCTGCACAGCGTCTGCGAAGAGGCCTCCTGCCCGAACCTGGGCGAGTGCTTCTCCGGCGGTACCGCGACCTTCATGATCATGGGTGACATCTGCACCCGTCGCTGCCCGTTCTGCGACGTTGGTCACGGTCGTCCGAAGCCACTGGACGTCAACGAGCCGGAAAGCCTGGCCATCGCCATTGCCGACCTCAAGCTCAAGTATGTGGTGATCACCTCGGTTGACCGCGATGACCTGCGCGACGGCGGTGCCCAGCACTTTGCCGATTGCATTCGCGAAATCCGCAAACTGTCGCCGAACGTGCAGCTCGAGACGCTGGTCCCGGACTACCGTGGCCGCATGGACATCGCTCTGGAAATCACCGCCGCCGAGCCGCCGGATGTGTTCAACCACAACCTGGAAACCGTGCCGCGCCTGTACAAGGCTGCGCGTCCGGGTTCGGACTACCAGTGGTCGCTGACCCTGCTGCAACGCTTCAAGCAGATGATGCCGCATATTCCGACCAAGTCCGGCCTGATGCTGGGTCTGGGCGAGACCGACGACGAAGTCATCGAAGTGATGAAGCGCATGCGCGAACACGACATCGACATGCTGACCCTCGGTCAGTACCTGCAACCGTCGCGCAGCCACTTGCCGGTGCAGCGTTTCGTGCACCCGGACACCTTCGCCTGGTTCGCCGAAGAGGGTTACAAAATGGGCTTCAAGAACGTAGCCTCGGGCCCGCTGGTGCGTTCTTCGTACCACGCCGACGAGCAGGCGAAGCTGGTCAAGGCTGAGCTGCTGGGGTCCTGATCCTCCGCTGATTGCCGCACAAAATACCCGCCCTGGCGGGTATTTTTGTTTTGAGGGGCGATCACCGGCCCACAGAGTATCGGGCCATAACCCCCCTTTTGTTTGCCCGCTTTCCTGACTACTGTGTGCGCATGCCTTCACACTGGGAGCCCATGGATGACCGTTCGACCGACCCATACCCTTTTTCCGCATAAACCCGTGCCGGCGTTGCCGTCGGAAGGCGTGATCGGCGTTATTGCCCCCGCTGGCCCCGGCCCGCTGAATACCGACAAAGCGGTGCAATGGATGCGTGCGAGGGGTTATGGCCTCAAGGTATTTCCCGGCGTATACGAAAAGGACGGCTATCTGGCCGGCAGCGACGACGTGCGGCTCAACGATCTGCATGCAGCGTTCGCTGATCCCGAGGTCGATGCGATCATCTGCCTGCGCGGCGGCTACGGCACGCCACGACTGCTGGACCGGATCGATTATGACCTCCTGGGTCGCAACGCCAAACCCTTTGTCGGCTACAGCGACATCACCGCATTGCACTTGGCCATCAGTCGTTATGCCGGGTTCGTGACCTTTCACGGGCCGTTGCTCAATGCCGATCTGCTCGGTGACAAGGAACCGCCAACGGTCACTTCGTTTTTCGCCATGTTGCGCGGCCAGTTGAAGGCGGGGAGTGTGCTCAGTCACCCGGTGGCTTATCCGCTGACCACCGTCGAGCCTGGTGTCGCTCACGGGCGGCTGCTGGGCGGCAATCTGGCGATGATTGCGTCCACATTGGGCACGCCTTACGAAATCGATGTCGAAGGGGTCATCCTGCTGATCGAAGACATCAACGAGCCGTTGTATCGCATCGACCGTTTGCTGACCCAGATGCGCCTGGCCGGCAAGTTGGCCAAATTGCGTGGGGTTCTGGTCGGGGATGTGGCGGGAGTGGAAGTCGCGGCGTTGAACCGCTTGCTCAAGCAGACATTCGAGCCGTTGCGGATTCCGCTGCTGTCGGGGTGGCGCAGTGGCCATTGCGATCCGAACCTGACGCTGCCGATGGGCGCACTGGTGCGGCTGGATGCGGGGAAGAAGGAATTGATGCTGGAGCAGGATGTGGTGGTCAAGGCTTAAAGATTATTCGCCTGATAGCCAGTCTTCGCGAGCAGGTTCGCTCCCACATGGGTTCTGTGAACGACACAGATCCAATGTGGCAGCGAGCCTGCTCGCGAAAGCGAATCAGCCATACGGCAGTCGTTCTATTGGGTACGCAGGCTTTCCAGCAACCTGTGCGTCGGGTAACCATCCGCCGGCCAGCCAAACGACTGCTGGGCGCTGCGAATCGCCTTGCGCGTATTGGCGCCGATAATGCCGTCCGCCGTGCCCGCATCGTAGTTGCGCGCACTCAACAGGGTCTGCAATTCGATGCGCTCGGTGCGGCTCAGCGGCAGATCATCTTTTGGCCACGTGCCATTGATCAGGCCGCCGCCACTGAATCGCTCTGACAACAGGCTCACCGCCAACGCATAAGACGACGAATTGTTGTATTTGAGGATCGCGCGGAAGTTGTCGAGGATCAGGAACGCCGGCCCGCGGTACCCGGCGGGCAGCAACAGGGCGGCAGAAAGTTGCTCCGAGCCTGCGGGCACCTGAGCACCGTTCGGCAGGATCACCCCCAATTGACGCCATTCGGCGACGCTTTTGCGAATCGCGCCATCGGCCAGGGTGTAATTGAAGCTGCTCGGCAGTTGCACTTCGAAGCCCCACGGCTGGCCACGTTGCCAGCCAGAGCTTTGCAGGTAATGCGCGGTGGAGGCCAGCGCGTCCGCCGGGCTGCCCCAGATGTCGCGGCGACCGTCACCGTCGTAATCCACGGCGTGGGTGTTGTAGGTGGTCGGAATGAATTGGGTCTGGCCCATCGCGCCGGCCCAGGAACCGAGCATTTTTTCCGGGGTGATATCGCCCTGTTGCAGGATTTGCAGGGCGGCGATCAGTTGCGCTTGGGCAAAGCCCGGACGGCGACCTTCATAGGCCAGGGTGGCCAACGAGTTGATCACCGACTTGCTGCCCTGGAACTGGCCGAAGTTGCTTTCCATGCCCCACACCGACACCAGCGCCTGGCGATCAACGCCGTAGCGCTGTTCGATGCTTTGCAGAATGTCGGCGTACTGGTTGATCAGCGCCTGACCTTTACGCACCCGCAAGGGCGACAGCGCGCCGTCGAGGTATTCCCATACCGGGCGGGAAAATTCCGGCTGGCTGCGGTCGGCGCGAATCACGCTGGCATCGAAGCTGACGTTGGCGAAAGCACGATCAAACAGATCAGGGCGAATTCCGGCGGCCAGTGCGTCCTTGCGGAAACCTGCCTGCCATTCGGCAAAGGTCTGGGTCGGCTGAAGATCGAGAGGGTCGGCGGACGGCACTACCGGCGGGATGATCGCTGGGGCCGTGGTGACTGGAGCGGCTTGAAGAGGTTGTGCGTCGGCGGCGGTGGGTTTTTCCGCGCAGGCGACAAGCAGAATGAAGCTGGAGGCAGCGATCATCTGGCGAACAGGCCAGCGACGGGAAAGACTTAGGGGCATGCACAGTTCCAGGAAAACGAATCAGGTGCAGACCTTAACATGACCGGGGGGTACAGCGCTTCAGGCAGCCAGAAAGTAAGAAGCCTCCCAGTTGTCAGACTGGAAGGCTTCGCGGCGATAGCTGCCTTTTCCCTTGGCTGGTCGTTCCTGGCGGCTGCGGAACAGGGGTTGGGCGACGATGGATTTGGCCTTGTTGGGGCCATGCTTTGCTGGCTTTTTGCTCATGAGGGTTCTCTCATTGGGGTGGGTTCGCGGGGGAAATAATCTGCCGATGTCGGGCGTCTGTCCAGTTCCTGTTGTGTAGGAATGTTCTGGCGCTTTCGCGGCAGGGCAGGTTATTCAGCAGGCAGTGTCAGACGCTGGCCAGCCATCAACAGTGCCAACCGGCTCAGGCTCATCCACGGTGAACCCGCCGCCTGACCTTTGATCTGTGCATCGATACGCTGGGCTTCGAGCAACAGTTGCGCCCAGCGCTGCGCCGTGTAGCGTTGCAGGGCTTTGCTCATCAGCGGTTTGCGCTTGTCCCAGACGGGCGGTTTCGCCTGGCTGAAACACTTGTCCAGCGGCGTGCCCTGACTGTACTGCAGCGAGATATTGGCCAGCAGGCGCAGTTCCCGCGCGAGCGCCCAGAGAATCACCGGCGGTTCGACACCTTCACCGCGCAAGCCTTCGAGCATGCGCAAGGCGTGGGCCGGTTCACCGTTGAGCACGGCATCGGTCAGGCCGAACACGTCAAAACGTGCACTGTCGGCCACGGCGGCCTGCACGGTTTCGACGGTGATCTGTCCGCCTTCAGCCATCAACTTGAGCTTTTCGATTTCCTGCGCGGCGGCGAGCAGGTTGCCCTCGACACGTGCGGCAATCAATTCGACCGCGTCCTGGCTGGCGGACAGGCCGGCCTGGGACAAACGCTGACGAATCCAGCTCGGCAGCTGATTGGCATCGACCGGCCAGATCTGGATGAACTGGGTCTGCTGGCCCTCGACCAGCGCCTTGCCCCACTTGGTTTTCTGCGCGCTGCCATCGAGTTTCGGCAGGCTGATCAACAGCACCGTGTCTTCGGCAGGGCGCGAGCAGTATTCGATGAACGCGGCGGCGCCTTTGTCACCGGGTTTACCCGAGGGCAAACGCAGTTCCAGCAAGCGTTTTTCAGCGAACAGCGACATGCTGGCACCGGCCTGCAACAACGTACCCCAATCGAAATTGGCGTCGGCGGCGAAGACCTGACGTTCGTCGAAACCTTGCTGGCGGGCAGCGCTGCGGATGGCGTCGGCGGCTTCCTGGCACAGCAGCGGATCATCGCCGCTGATGATGTAGACCGGCGCCAGAGCACCTTGCAGGTGTTTGCCGAGTTGGGCGGGAGCGAGCTTCATAAGAAATATCGAACGGGGCGCCTGAGCGCCCCGCACGTCTTACTGCTGCGGTACTTCGAGCGGCGACTGACGCGGAGTTTCCGCTTCAGCCTTTTGTGCCGCTTCCAGCGCCTGGGCTTCGGCCCGGGCGCGGTCGTTGGCGGCCTGCTGCAGTTGCTGCAGTTGACCCGGAGTCAGCTGTTGCAGGCGCAGCATCATGCGCTGCACCAGCTCGCGGCGGGTTTCGCGACGGGCGTCGCTGGCTTCCTGATCGGAACCGACGAGGTTGTTACCGTCGTGGATGAACACTTTCTGTACTTCAAGTTTGTCGTTCAACAGCGACAGATTGTTTTCGCCACGAATGTCATAGTTCAGCACGGTGCTGACCTGGTATTCGCCCGTGCGACCGGCACCGGCGTAGCTGAGGATGCGCTGGCTTTCCTGCTCGTCAGCCAGGTACAGCTTGTACGGTGCACCGCTGTAAACCTTGACGCCGCTGGCTTCCAGTGTCTGGCGCAACTGGGTCACGGTCTCGCCATAAGCGTTACGCGCGCTCAGGTCGAGTTCCTTGATCGTCAGTGCGTTGGTGCCGGTGCCACGCAGCTGGAAACCGCAGGCGCTCAGCAGAACAGCGAGGCCCATCACCAGCAGATTGCGTTTGATCATTGTGTTGCTCCCCTTGAAACCATGTGGGCCGGCCTTGCGGCCCGAAAGGTTTTACAGGGCGTCAGGCGAACCTGACGCCCAATCCAATTTAGCTGGCGACGATGTTGACCAGTTTGCCTGGCACCACGATCACTTTGCGAATGGTCAGACCGTCGACGAAGCGCAGCACGTTTTCATTGATGCGAGCAGCGGCTTCGACTTCTTCACGGGTCGCGCTGGCCGGCATTTCGATCTGTCCGCGCAGTTTGCCGTTGACCTGAATGACCAGCGTCAGGCTGTCCTGCACCAATGCGCTTTCGTCCACAGCCGGCCAGCCGGCGTCGATGACGGCGTCAGGGTGGCCCAGACGGTTCCACAATTCATGGCTGATGTGCGGCGTGATAGGCGCCAGCAGCAAGGTCACGGCTTCGAGGCCTTCGTGAATCAGTGCGCGATCCTGATCGGTAACTTGTGCGGCTTTTTCCAGCACGTTCATCAGCGTCATCACCTGGGCGATGGCGGTGTTGAATTTGTGGTTCTGGCCGACGTCGTGGCTGGCCTGCTTGATCGCGAGGTGGATCGAGCGACGCACGGCCTTCTGTTCGTCGTTCAGGCCGGCAACGTCAACCTTGCCTGGCAGGCCTTGGGTAACGTGGGCCTGCGCCAGACGCCAGACGCGCTTGAGGAAGCGGTGCGAGCCTTCCACGCCGGAGTCGGACCATTCCGCGCTCATGTCAGGTGGCGAGGCGAACATCATGAACAGGCGGCAGGTGTCTGCGCCGAACTGATCGATCATCGACTGTGGGTCGACACCGTTGTTCTTCGACTTGGCCATCTTCTCGGTGCCGCCGATTTCCACCGGCAGGCCGTCGGATTTCAGCTTGGCGCTGATGACCTTGGCTTTGCTGTCACGCTCGAGTTCCACGTCTGCCGGGTTGAACCAGGTGTAGGCGCCGTTGGCTTCGCGACGATAGTAAGTCTCGGCGATCACCATGCCCTGGGTGAGCAGGTTCTTGAACGGCTCGTTGGTGCTGACCAGGCCTTCGTCACGCATCAGCTTGTGGAAGAAGCGCGCGTAGAGCAGGTGCAGAATGGCGTGTTCGATACCACCGATGTACTGATCGACCGGCAGCCAGTGGTCGGCGGCGGATTTTTCCACCAGGCCACCTTCAAAGTGCGGCGAGGCGTAGCGAGCGTAGTACCACGACGACTCGACGAAGGTGTCCATGGTGTCGGTTTCACGCTTGGCTGGCTGGCCGCATTTCGGGCAGCTGCATTCGTAGAATTCCGGCATGCGCGCCAGCGGCGAACCGGCGCCGTCCGGCACCACGTCTTCCGGCAGGACGACAGGCAGTTGATCTTCCGGCACCGGCACGTCGCCGCAGGCGTCGCAGTGGATGATCGGGATCGGGCAGCCCCAGTAGCGCTGACGGCTGATGCCCCAGTCGCGCAGGCGGAACTGGGTGCGCGAGGCGCCCAGTTCTTTCTTGATCAGGGCGACTTCCATGGCGTCGAACGCGCCTGCGAAGTCGAGGCCGTCAAACTCGCCGGAGTTGATCAGCGTGCCGTGCTCGCCGTAGGCGTCTTGCCACGGGGCCGGGTTGCTGTCACCGGAACTGGTGCGCACCACGGATTTGACCGGCAGGTTGTACTTGTGGGCGAATTCGAAATCGCGCTCGTCATGAGCCGGCACGGCCATGACCGCACCGTCGCCGTAGTGCATCAGCACATAGTTGGCGACCCAGACCGGGAGTTTTTCGCCGGTCAGCGGGTGCTCGACGAACAGGCCGGTTGGCAGGCCTTTCTTTTCCTGCGTGGCGACATCGGCTTCGGCAACGCTGCCGCCTTTGCATTCGGCGATGAACGCTTGCAGCTCGGGATTGTTCTTCGCCGCCAGGGTGGCCAGCGGGTGCTCGGCGGCCACGGCGACGTAGGTCGCGCCCATCAGGGTGTCCGGGCGGGTGGTGAAGACTTTCAGGGTGCCGGCTTCGCCGATGGAATCGACGTTGTACGGGAACTGCACTTCCATGCCACGGGATTTGCCGATCCAGTTGCGCTGCATGGTCTTGACCTGTTCAGGCCAGCCGGTCAGCTCGTCGAGGCTCTCCAGCAGCTCATCCGCGTAGGCGGTGATCTTGAAGTAGTACATCGGGATTTCGCGCTTTTCGATCAGCGCGCCGGAACGCCAGCCGCGACCGTCGATCACCTGTTCGTTGGCCAGAACGGTCTGGTCGATCGGGTCCCAGTTCACGGTGCCGTTTTTACGGTAGATCACACCTTTTTCGAACAGGCGAGTGAACAGCCATTGTTCCCAGCGGTAGTAATCCGGCTTGCAGGTCGTCACTTCACGCGACCAGTCGACCGCCAGGCCGAGGCTGCGCAGTTGCGACTTCATGTAAGCGATGTTTTCGTAGGTCCACTTGGCGGGCGCTACGTTGTTCTTCATCGCGGCGTTTTCCGCCGGCATGCCAAAGGCGTCCCAACCCATCGGTTGCAGAACGTTTTTGCCCTGCATGCGCTGGTAGCGGGAGATCACGTCGCCGATGGTGTAGTTGCGCACGTGCCCCATGTGTAGCTTGCCGCTGGGGTAAGGGAACATCGACAGGCAGTAGTAGGTTTCCTTGCCTGGCTGTTCACTGACTTCAAAGGACTTTTGCTCGTCCCAGAACGACTGGGCGGCGGCTTCGATTTCACGGGGCTGATATTGTTCGTGCATGGCTACTTTTGTACTGGATAGGGGTGGCCTAATCCTCTTCAACGCAGGTTCCGGGGTTGGCCCGGACGAGCTGGAAGTGGAATTACAGGAAGCGCCGTAGCATACATGACCGCGCTTGGCCTAGGGAAACCCTGATTACAGCAGTTTGGCCCGGTAAATCCGTGGCGAGGGCCGTTGGTCGCGGCGTACAGCCGGTTTGTACAGCGAAGCTAAGCTCTAACTGGGGAGTGATTCTTATCTTCAATGAGGTGAGGGATGGTGGAGCAACGGAAAAAAAACGTAACGAAACCCGAGTTGTACGAGAGGTTGATTGATCGTCTGGGTATGGCCCTGGACGCACTGAAAACCGCTGACCGGCTGCGCGATGAGCGCCCCCTGGAACTGGAATTGCGTGGCTTGAGCCCCGCCGAGTTCAAACTGGTCAAGGCCTATCTGGATCGCAGTGAACGTGAATCGCATGGCTGCTTGTCGCAAGCAGTGAAGCAACTCGATGCAGCACATTCGGCCAAGATCATCTGGCTCAAGGACAAGGCGCCCGGCAGAGACACCGACAAGGTTCGCTCTCTGCAGGCCAAGTAAGCGCATGGCAGGTCAAGAAACGGATCTTTTTCAACAGGATCCCACCCTATTGGTTGTCGCGTTGTATTAACCCACTTAGGCTTCGGGCATCTTTGGAGATGCCCGATGCCTTTTCGTTATTTCGTCAAACAACTTCTATTGCCGCCCGGCATTTTATTACTGCTGTTGCTGGCCGCGTGGTGGCTGCGCCGCACTCGGCCGCGCCTCGCCGGATTGTGCTTTGCCATTGGCTTTGGCGGCCTGTGGCTGATGAGCCTGCCAGTGGTGGTGCAATGGAGCGCCAAAGCCCTGGAGCGTGAGCCACCGCTGGCCCGCGAGGAGTGGGCCACGCTGGCGCAGCGGGCCGACGCCATCGTGGTACTGGGTTCCGGTCGCGAACGCGGTGATCTGGCCTGGGGCGAAGATCAGCCAACGGGCGTCGGTCTTGAGCGACAGCGCTATGCCGCGCGGCTGGCCAAGGCGTCGGGGTTGCCGATCCTGACCACGGGCGGACTGCATTATGGATCGCCGCCGACGGAAGCGAAGTTGATGGCTGATTCGCTGCGCGACGATTTCGACGTGACGGTGCGTTGGCAGGAAGGCGAAAGTCGCACCACGTGGGAGAACGCCAGGTTCAGCGCCGATATTCTGTTGCCTCAGGGTATCAAGCGTGTGGTTGTGGTGACGCAGGCCTGGCACATGCCGCGTTCGGTGTGGAGTTTTCAGCAGGCCGGGTTTGAAGTTGTGCCGGCGCCGGTGGGCTTTTTGGGCACCGATAACGCTCGGCCGTTCGGTGGCTGGTTGCCGGAATTCAAGTCGATCTGGCAGAGCGGGCAGTTGCTCAATGAAGCGGTGGGGCAGGTGGGGTATTCGTTGTTCTACCGCGGTGACGCGACAGCGGATTAATGCGGTGCTTCTGATGCGCTCTTCGCGAGCAGGCTCGTTCCCGAATCTGGAATGGGTTTCAATGCGGGAGCGAGCCTGCTCGCGAAGCTTTTAAAGGGTTTTCGACATCCGGCTCGCCATCAGCGCCCAGCCAAACAGCAGCACGCACAGGATGATCAACGGCCACGAACGCCATTCCAGATACGGCGTCAGGTTGTGCATTGGCACCACTTCGCCGTACAGCACGCCCTGTTCGAACTGCGGAATCTGCGCGGTGATCTGCCCGAACGGGTTGATCAGACCGGTGACGCCGTTGTTGGTCGCGCGGATCATCCAGCGGCCAGCCTCCAGCGCCCGCATCTGCGCCATCTGCAAATGTTGCAGCGGGCCAATCGAGGTGCCGAACCAGGTGTCGTTGCTGATCGTCAGCAGCAGATCGCTGCGGGCGGACAGGCCGGCGGCGAACTCCGGGTACACCACTTCGTAGCAGATGAACGGCGCAATCTGATAACCCTTGGCCTGCAACAGTGCCTGATCGGCGGGGCCACGGGCGAAGTCGGACATCGGCAGGTCGAAGAAGGCAATCAGCCCGCGCAGTACATCCTGCAAGGGCACGTATTCACCGAACGGCACCAGTTTCTGCTTCAGGTACGTGCCATCGCCTTCGCCCACCACGGTGATGCCGTTGAAGAAGCGTTTTTCATGACGAACGGTTTCGCGAATCGGTACGCCTGTGATCAGTGCCGATTTACGCTCGGCGGCGAAGGTGCCCATCATGTTCAGGTAGCCCTCGGCGGACTCCTTCAGCACCGGCACGGCGGTTTCCGGCCAGATCAGCAGATCCACCGGTTTGGAACGGAAGCTCAGATCGCGGTACAAGGCCAACTGCGCGTTGAGTTCGGCCGGGTCCCATTTCATGCTTTGTGCGACGTTGCCCTGTATCGCGGCAACGCTCAGCGGCGCGCCGGACGGACTGGTCCAGGCGTGGCCCTTGAGCGCAATGCCCGCTGCCCAAGGCCCGATCAGCAGCACCAGGCCGGCAACCACAAAACCTTTGCGAGCGGTTTGCAGCAAGCGCGGCGCGTTATGGATCAGCGCTGCCGTCAGCGCCAGCACGAACGACACCAGCCACATGCCACCGACCGGCGCCAGCCCTGACAGCGGGCCATCGAGCTGACTGTAACCGGAATACAACCACGGGAAACCGGTGAGGAACCAGCCGCGAAAGGCTTCCTGGCCGACCCACAATGCGGCAAACGCCAGCGCATCGGCCAGCGGTGCCTCGTTACGGCGCAGCCAGCGCGCCCATAGCCAGGCGGGCAGGGCGAAGAACCAGGCAATTGCGGCGGTGAACAGCAGCATCAGGAACCCGGCCAGCAGCACCGAAGCGCCGCCGAAATGGTGGATGCTGTAGTAGATCCAGCTGGTGCCGGCGCCGAACAGGCCGAAACCGAAACACCAGCCACGGCCCAGCGCCTGGCGCGGACTCAGCTCACGCAAACCGGCATAGAACAAACCGACCGCCAGCAAAGCCAGCGGCCAGATGTTGAACGGTGCCAGAGCGAAGGTGGTGATTGCACCGGCCGCCACGGCCAGCAGGTTACCGGGCCAGCCGGGGCGGGTTGTCCAGCGCATTTCAGTCCTTTAGATGTGTTACCGGGCGATTGGGGTCAGTCGCAGCAAATGAATCCGACGGCTGTCGGCGTTCAGGATGCGGAAACGATAGGCGCCGATTTCAGTGATTTCGTTGCGTTTTGGCAAGTGTCCGAACGCGCTCATGACCAGACCGCCGACGGTGTCGAACTCGTCATCGGAGAACTCGCTGTCGAAGAACTCGTTGAAGTTCTCGATGGGCGTCAGGGCCTTGATCAGGAAGTCACCGCTGGGCAGCGGCTTGATGTAGCTGTCTTCTTCGACGTCGTGCTCGTCTTCGATGTCGCCGACGATTTGTTCGAGCACGTCTTCAATCGTGACCAGGCCGGCTACACCGCCGTATTCGTCGATGACGATGGCCATGTGGTTGTGGTTGGCGCGGAATTCACGCAGCAACACGTTCAGACGCTTGGACTCCGGCACGAAGGTGGCCGGGCGCAGCAGATCCTTGATGTTGAAGTTGTCGCCGTTTTCCTTGAGGATCAGCGGCAGCAGATCCTTGGCCAGCAACACGCCCATGACGTCGTCATGGCTTTCGCCAATGACCGGATAGCGCGAGTGGGCCGAGTCGACCACTGCCGGGAGGAATTCGCGGGGTGTCTGGGTCGCCTTGATGCTGATCATCTGCGAGCGCGGCACCATGATGTCGCGCACTTGAAGGTCAGCCACCTGAATGGCGCCTTCGACGATGGCCAGCGCTTCGCTGTCCAGCAGTTTGTTCTGATGTGCATCACGCAGCAGCTCCAGGAGCTCCTGACGGTTCTTCGGCTCGTGGGCAAAAGCCTGGGTCAGTTTACCCAGCCATGACTTCTGCCCGTTGCTCGATCGATCTTCGCTCATAGCGATTACTCTGAATCCTTTGTTGTAACGATAGGGGATGGTTCGGTTTCGTCGTCCGCGTATGGATCGGGATAGCCCAGTTCAGCAAGCAACTCGCGTTCCAGCGCTTCCATTTCTTCAGCTTCTTCGTCATCTATATGGTCGTAACCCAGTAGATGCAAGCAGCCGTGAATGACCAGATGTGCCCAGTGGGCCTTTAGTTCCTTGCCTTGTTCGGCAGCCTCGCGCTCGACCACGGCCACGCAGATCACCAGATCGCCGAGCAGCGGAATGTCGAGAAACTCGTCGGGGACTTCCGCCGGGAATGACAGGACGTTGGTCGCGTAATCCTTGTGGCGCCAGGTGTGATTGAGCTCGCGACCCTCTTCCTCGTCGACCAGGCGAATGGTCATTTCCGAATCGGCGCTACGCTGGCGCAGGGCCAGTTCGCACCACAGGCGAAACTCGGCTTCACTCGGCGCATTCGCTTCAGTCGCGATTTGCAGGTCTAGCTCAAGCATTTCGCGGGGCGTCCTTGGGGGCTTCGTCACGGTTTTCGAAGCGCTCGTAGGCTTCGACGATCCGCTGGACCAAAGGATGGCGCACGACGTCTTTGGGCTGGAAGTGCGTGAAGCTGATGCCAGGCACGTCCTTGAGCACTTCAATCACATGATGCAGGCCGGACTTGGTGCCACGCGGCAGGTCGACCTGAGTGATGTCGCCAGTGATGACGGCGGTGGAGCCAAAGCCGATGCGCGTCAGGAACATTTTCATCTGTTCGACGGTGGTGTTCTGGCTTTCGTCGAGGATGATGAAGCTGTTGTTCAGGGTCCGGCCGCGCATGTAAGCCAGCGGCGCAACTTCAATGATCTGACGTTCGATCAGCTTGGCCACGTATTCGAAGCCGAGCATCTCGTAGAGCGCGTCGTAAAGCGGGCGCAGATACGGGTCGATCTTTTGCGACAGGTCGCCAGGCAGGAAACCGAGTTTTTCACCCGCTTCAACCGCCGGACGCACCAGCAGGATGCGACGGATCTGCTCGCGCTCCAGCGCATCGACAGCGCAGGCCACGGCCAGATAAGTCTTGCCGGTACCGGCCGGGCCGATGCCGAAGTTGATGTCGTTACCGAGAATTTCCTTTACGTAGCGCAGCTGATTCAAGCCGCGCGGGCGAATCATGCCTTTTTTGGTGCGCAGGGCGACGGACGCTTCAGCGGGGGCATGGTTGTCCAGTTCGACGACGGCCGACTCCTGGAGAAACAGGTGCACCAGATCCGGCGACAGCTCTGAACCTTTGGTTTCCCGGTACAGGCGACGAATCAGATTTTCCGCAGACGTGGTGTGTTTTGGGTCGCCGATCAGCTCGAACTGGTTTCCGCGGTTGCGGATCTCGATGGTCAGGCGCTGTTCGATCAAGCGCAAATGCTCGTCGAATTGCCCGCACAGATTGGCGAAGCGGCGAGCCTCAAAGGGCTCGAGGATAAAACGATGTGGTTCTATGGATGCGTTCAAGGTCGTATTTAGCCGCCCTGGGGCAATTAAGATGAAATCAAGGATAACGCCAGAGTCTTGGGTGCGAAAGCTCTTAAATAAGGTCGCCCGGTTTCAGGCTCTGGCGCTGTACCTGTGGAAGCGGGCTGGCTCGCGAAGGTGTCGAGTCAGCCACCCTGAACGTTGCTGATACAGCGCTTTCGCGAGCAAGCCCGCTCCCACAAGGGAAACGTGGCGTTATTGAATCAAAGAGCCACGCAGCGAGTGCGGTTGTGCCGCGTCGATGTGCACGTCGGCGAACTGGCCGATCAGGGTTGGATTGTCGCAGCGGAAGTTGACGATTCGATTATTCTCGGTGCGCCCTTGCAGTTCGCCCGGGTCTTTCTTCGAATAATCGGTCACCAGAATGCGCTGGATCGAACCGACCATTTGTCGGCTGATCTCGAAACCTTGCTGATTGAGGCGATGTTGCAGCGCGTTGAGGCGCTCCTTCTTCAGCTCTTCCGGGGTTTCGTCGGCCAGATCGGCCGCCGGGGTGCCCGGGCGCTGGCTGTAAACGAAGGAATAAGAGAAGTCGAAACCGACGTCGGCAATCAGCTTCATGGTCTGTTCGAAGTCTTTCTCGGTCTCGCCGGGGAAGCCGACGATGAAGTCCGAGCTGATGCAGATCCCCGGCACCGCGGCGCGCAGTTTGCGCAGCTTGGACTTGTACTCCAGTGCCGTGTGGTTGCGCTTCATCGCTGCAAGAATCCGGTCGGAACCCGATTGCACCGGCAAGTGCAGGTGCTTCACCAGCTCCGGCACCTCAGCGTGGGCCTGGATCAGGCTGTCGGAGAACTCCAGCGGATGGGAAGTGGTGTAGCGAATGCGGTCGATGCCGTCGATGGCGGCGACTACACGGATCAGATCGGCAAGATCGGCCAGACGACCATCGTGGGTGGTGCCACGATAGCCATTGACGTTCTGGCCCAGCAGGGTCACTTCACGCACGCCGTTTTCGGCGAGGTGGATGACCTCGGCGATCACGTCGTCGAACGGCCGGCTGACTTCTTCGCCACGGGTGTAAGGCACCACGCAGAACGTGCAGTACTTGCTGCAGCCTTCCATCACCGACACATACGCGCTCGGGCCGTCGATACGCGGCTCTGGCAAATGATCGAATTTTTCGATTTCGGGGAACGACACGTCGACTTGCGGCAGCTTGCTGATGCGCGCGGCGTCGATCATTTCCGGCAGGCGGTGCAGGGTCTGCGGGCCGAAGACCACGTCGACATACGGCGCGCGATCACGGATCGCCGCGCCTTCCTGGCTGGCCACACAACCGCCGACGGCGATCACCATGTCCGGGTTGGCCAGTTTCAGTTCGCGCCAGCGGCCAAGCTGGGAGTACACGCGATCCTGGGCGCGCTCACGGATCGAGCAGGTGTTGAGCAGAATCACGTCGGCGTCTTCCGCACGTGCGGTGACTTCCAGGGCTTGATGTTCACCCAGCAGATCGACCATGCGCGAGCTGTCGTACTCGTTCATCTGGCAACCGTGGGTTTCGATGTAAAGCTTCTTGGCCATGGATTAGTGTCGTCACCTGATTCAAAGAACCGCGCATTATAGGGAACAAGCCCTCAGGTTCCTACCGCTGCGCGTCCGGTGGCTATGCTATAGTTCGCGCCCTCATTTTTATCCCCGATGTTATCCGCCCGCCATGACCAAACGCGAAGCTCCAATCTACAAGGTGATTTTCCTTAACCAGGGCCAGGTGTTCGAAATGTACGCCAAGCAGATCTATCAAAGTGATCTGTGGGGTTTTCTGGAAGTGGAAGAGTTCGTCTTTGGCGAGCGCACGCAAGTGGTCGTCGATCCGAGCGAAGAAAAGCTCAAGGCGCAGTTCGAAGGCGTGGTGCGCAGCTTTGTGCCGATGCATTCGATCGTGCGCATCGACGAAGTGGAGCGTCTGGGCACTCCGAAGATCAGCGAAGCCCGTGGCGCGGTCGGCAATGTGATGCCGTTCCCGATGCCGATGCCTGAGAAGTAAGCCGTAAGACCGAGTTGCCTCATTCGCGAGCAGGGATCTTCTGAACACTGGAGATCTGCTGTGGGAGCGAGCCTGCTCGCGAAGAAGCCAGAAAAATCTATAGAGGAATCAGGGAAGCGGCGAAAACGGCGTGCGCCCATCGGCGTTCTGCAGTTCCATCAGGTATTTACGGAAAATTTGCCCGAGTACCTGGGTCGCGGTCTCGAGATCTTCCCGGGACATTTTTTCAGAAACTTCGTCGGCCGTATCTAGCGCATCTTCAGCGCCGTTGACCGCCGCCATCTTCAGCACGATGTACGCCTGAATGTTGTTGGCCTGCACGCCTTCACCGTGGAAGAACATGGTGCCG
The DNA here is from genome assembly GCF_963970475.1 of Pseudomonas sp. EA_5y_Pfl2_R50. Lineage (NCBI taxonomy): Bacteria > Pseudomonadati > Pseudomonadota > Gammaproteobacteria > Pseudomonadales > Pseudomonadaceae > Pseudomonas > Pseudomonas sp. EA_5y_Pfl2_R50. The sequence goes on from NZ_CAXAPT010000008.1 coordinate 132,629, forward strand.
AGCTTGAATTGCGCCTGGGCGTGGCCTTGCAGCGAGGCCTTTTCGAAATAGCTCAGGGCTTGATTGAGGTCGCGCGGCGCGTTCTTGCCGTCGTAATAGAATTCACCCAACTCGTATTGCGCTTGCGCATCCCCTTCGTCCGCCGCTTTCTGGCAGGCAGCCAGTGCCTGCGTGACGTCTTGCGGCTGAGTATTGAGGGTGCAACGACCCATCGCCGGGATCAACAACGAGTTGCCGCCTGCTTGTGCATGCGCGAGCAGGGGCTGAAGGAGCAACAGGCAGCCCAAGGCAAGGGTGCGGCCGGTGCGGTTCATGGGAATCGACTTACCTCTGAAGGGCACGCGGACCCATCGAGGGATCCAATAAGCGCGCATTATGAAATAAGCAGGGCCAACCTTACAAAGTCTTTACTCGTTTTTCTGCTGCGTGGGGAATTTATCGTCCACTTTGTGCGAGATTTTTAGCAGGAGCGTCGGAAAAACCATGGAGATGTAGGTAAAAGCTGACGCTGGCGATAGCCAACGTCAGCGGTATGGCGATTACTTCAGTGCGGCGAAGGCGCGCTCGGCAGCGTCTAGCGTCAGTTTCAACTCGGCTTCGCCGTGAGCGATCGAGGTGAAGCCGGCTTCGAAGGCACTCGGTGCCAGGTAAACGCCACCTTCCAGCATCAAGTGGAAGAAGCGCCCGAACAGCGCAGCGTCGCTGGCCATCACGTCTTCGAAGGTGACGATGTCATCGGCGCCGCTGAAGTACAGGCCGAACATGCCGCCCGCCTGGGTGGTCACGAACGGAATGCCTGCCGCGTCAGCGCGTTGTTGCAGACCGTCGAGCAGACGGGTGGTGTAGTCGGTCAGCTCGGCGTGGAAACCCGGGCGGCTGATCAGGCGCAGGGTCGTCAAACCCGCCGCCATCGCCAGCGGGTTCCCCGACAGCGTGCCGGCCTGATACACCGGGCCCAGCGGTGCGATGCGTTCCATGATTTCGCGCTTGCCACCGAAGCAGCCGACCGGCATGCCGCCGCCGATGATCTTGCCGAAGGTGGTCAGGTCAGGATTGACCCCGTAGTACGCCTGAGCACCGCCGAGGGCGACGCGGAAACCGGTCATCACTTCGTCGAAAATCAGCACCACGCCATGTTTGTCACACAGCGAACGCAGGCCTTCGAGAAAACCCGGCGCCGGAGGTACGCAGTTCATGTTGCCGGCCACCGGCTCAACGATGATGCACGCCACATCGTCGCCAACTTCGGCGAGCATCTTCTCAACCGCACCGATGTCGTTGAATGGCAGGGTCAGGGTGTGTTTGGCGAACGCTGCTGGCACACCAGCCGAGCTGGGTACGCCTTGGGTCAGGGCGCCGGAACCGGCTTTGACCAGCAGGCTGTCGGAATGGCCGTGGTAGCAGCCTTCGAACTTGATGATGCTGTCGCGGCCGGTGTAACCACGGGCGAGACGGATCGCGCTCATGGTCGCTTCGGTGCCGGAGCTGACCATGCGCACCATGTCCATCGACGGCACCAGCGAGCAGACCAGATCGGCCATCTCGGTTTCCATCGCGGTCGGCGCGCCGTAGGACAAACCGTGTTGCAGCTGATTGCGCACCGCGTCGAGCACGTCTGGATGGCTGTGGCCGAGGATCATCGGGCCCCACGAGCCAACGTAATCGACGTAACGCTTGTCGTCTTCGTCTGTGACGTAGGCGCCTTCAGCGTGTTTGAAGAACAGCGGCGTGCCGCCCACGCTCTTGAATGCGCGCACGGGCGAGTTCACGCCACCGGGAATGTGTTTCTGGGCGTCGGCAAAAAGGGTTTCGGAACGAGACATGATCGGGCTCTCAATCTTCAGGATTTGAACAATTCGTTGAACGCGCGGGCGCGGCGGGTCACTTCGGCGGTGCTTTCGGCGCCAAACAGGCCGTGAACCACGGCCAGCAGGTCGACCCCGTGGGCCACCAGCGGCGCGGCGTTGTCGAGGCTGATGCCGCCAATCGCACAGATCGGCAGGTGCAGCGTGCGCTTGGCTTCGTCGAGCAGATCGAGGCTGCACGACGGTGCACCGGGCTTGGTGTTGGAGTTGAAGAAGCGGCCAAAGGCGACGTAACTCGCGCCTTCCTTGGCGGCTTGTTCGGCCAGCGCGATTTGCGCGTGGCAGGTCGAACCGATGATCGCTTTCGAACCAAGCAGTGCGCGGGTCGGTGACAGCGGGCCGTCGGTCTGGCCGAGGTGCACGCCGACGTTGAGGCGCGCTGCCAGTTCGGCGTCATCGTTGATGATCAGTTGCGTCTTGTAGCGCTCGCACAGATCGCGCAGGGCTTCGGCCTCGCGCAGGCGGCGGGCCTCGTCGCTGCTTTTGTCGCGGTATTGCAGCAGGGTGACGCCACCCTCCAGCGCCGCCTCCACATAAGACAGAAACTTGCCGCTCAGCAATGTGCTGTCGGTGATGGCATACAGGCCACGTAGTTTCATCAGGCAGACCTCACGACGTTACGAGCAGAAATCCAGCGGCAGGCGACGCGGGACGAACTGGCCTTTGCCCAGTTGTTCGGCATCGCGCAGGGTGCGCCAGGTGTAATCCAAAGCACTGCGCACGGCGCTGGCCAGGTGTTCGCCCTGAGCCAATCGACCGGCCAAGGCACTGGCCAATGTGCAACCGGAACCGTGATAGCTGCCCGGCAGACGCTGGCAGATAAAGGTCTCACGCAAGCCGTCGCGGCTGTACACGCGGTTGTGGATTTCAGTTTCGTCGCCATGGCCGCCGGTGATCAGCAGGTTTTTGACGAACGGCAGGAGTTTTTCAGCGCACTCGTCTGCACTGCCTTCAGGCAGCTCGGCGAGGATGCGGGCTTCAGGGAGGTTAGGGGTGGCAATGATCGACAGCGGCAGCAGACGCTCGCGCATCGCATAGCCGACCTCGTCCTTGCCCAGGCGTCCGCCGCCGCCGGCGCGCAGCACCGGGTCGCAGACCACAGGCAAATGCGGGTGGGCCGAGAGCAGTTCGACAACGGTGTCGACCATCTCCAGCGAACCGAGCATGCCCAGTTTGACCGCGGCGACTTCAGAGTCGTTGAGCACGGCATTGGCCTGGGCCAATACCCACTCACGGTCGAGGACGCGGAAGTCAGTGACGTTGACGGTGTCTTGCACGGTCAGGGCAGTGACGGCCGGAGCCGCATGGCAACCCTGCGCGAGCAAGGCTTCGATATCTGCCTGCAAGCCGGCGCCACCACTTGGGTCGTGGCCGGAGAGACAGAGGACAACGGGGCGGGAGCTGTAGATATTCATGGTGCGCGAGCTTACCACCAAAGCTGATTTTCGGGTTCAGTCCCTTTATACCGGGCCGATACCCTGAGCAGGAGAGCAGGCCGCATTGTCATAACCTGACCAAGTCAACAGCTCTAGCCCGCTGCTTTGCTCTGGAACGCCCGTTCTAGAGCCTTTGTAGGAAAAATTTCAATGGTGCTCAATGGCCATCAACGGCTATGCTAGGCTGGATCCAAACCAATAACAGGTAATACCGGTTTTACGTCTACTCAAAAGGAATGGGGGGGCTTCCTGACACAACCGGACGAGCCACGCTGGGGCTTCAATGCGCTATTTGCTGATGTTGTTGTTCTGCTTGCCCCTCATGGCAAGCGCTGTCGAATTCGACGAATTCACTCAGAGCCTCCCTCTGGGCCGATCATTGCAAGTGTTCGAAGACCCGAGCGGTCAGGCGAGCATTGCCGATGTTCGCGCGCAGGCCGCCGCCGGCAATTTCAAAAACCACGATAAAGCCACGCTCAACGCCGGTTACTCGCGCTCGGCGTTCTGGCTGAAAATCGACCTGCATTATCGCCCGAGCAATCCCGCCGCGCCGCGTACCTGGCTGTTGGAGTTGGCCTATCCGCCGCTCGATCATCTCGACCTTTACCTGGCCGATGCCAATGGCGACTATCGCCTGGTCCGGCAAACCGGCGATGCCTTGCCGTTCGCCACGCGCGAGATTCGCCAGAACAACTACCTGTTCGATCTCGCCTTCGAGCCGAATCAGCAACAAACCGTGTACCTGCGACTGGCGAGCGAAGGCTCGATCCAGGCGCCGGTGACGCTGTGGTCGAGCACTGCTTACCTCGAAGACCAGCCGGTGCGCCTGTATGTGCTGGGCATCATTTATGGCGTGTTGCTGGGGATGGTGGTTTACAACCTGTTCATCTACCTCAGCGTGCGCGACACCAGCTACCTCTATTACATCTTCTACATCGCCTCGTTCGGGCTCTATCAATTGTCGGTGAACGGCGCGGCGGTCGAATATTTCTGGCCGGACAACCCGTGGTGGGCCAACGCCGCGACACCGTTTTTCATCGGTTGTGCCGGCCTGTTCGGCAGCCAGTTTGCCCGCAGCTTCCTGCAGACCAAGACTCACAGCCGCTGGCTCGACCGCTTGCTGATCGGCCTGATCGCCTTCGGTGCGCTGGTCATTGGTCTGTCGCTGATGACCAGTTACGCCCTGGCCTTGCGTCTGGCGACGACGCTGGCGCTGACCTTCACCGTGGTGATTTTTGCCGCCGGGATTCTCGCCTGGTGGCGCGGTTTGCGCGTGGCACGTTACTTCATCATTGCCTGGTCGGCGTTCCTGCTCGGCGGCATCGTCAACACGCTGATGGTGCTCGGTCTGCTGCCGAACGTGTTCCTGACCATGTACGCCAGCCAGATCGGCTCGGCCATCGAAGTGGCGCTGCTGTCGCTGGCGCTGGCCGACCGCATCAATGCCATGCGCGAGCAGCAGGCGCAGACCCTGTACGACGCCGGGCAGAAGCTCGAAGTGCTCAACCAGCAACTGGCTCACAGCAACAAGCTCAAGGATGAATTCCTTGCGACCCTGACCCACGAACTGCGCACGCCGATGAACGGCGTGATCGGTTCGCTGGAATTGATGCAGACCGTCGAGATGGACCCTGAGCTTGAGCAATATCAACAGACCGCCGCCGGTTCCGCGCGGGACATGATGCGCATGGTCAACGGCATCCTCACCCTCACCGAATTGCAGGCCGGCAAGCTCAAGGCCTCGTCGTGCAGTTTCAGCCTGCGTGGCGTGGTCGAGGCGTTGCGCGTGCAATTCGATGGCAACGCGGCGAGCAAGTCGCTGGACTTCAAAGTCGATGTGCTGCCGACTTTGCCGGATCGCTTGCACGGCGACAGCGCCAAACTCGCGCAATGCCTGGAGTGCCTGCTGGACAACGCGATCAAGTTCACCCGCGTCGGAGGGCTGGCGCTGCGGGTCACGGGTAAACCGTCGACGGGCAATCGGCTGGCGCTGTCGTTCGCGGTGATCGACACCGGCATCGGTTTCACCGATCTGGGCGAGGCAACCCTGTACCAGCGCTTCTTCCAGCTCGACGGTTCGATGACCCGCGAATACGGCGGCTTGGGCGTAGGTCTGGCGATCTGCCGACAGTTGGTGGAATTACTCGGCGGCAAGCTCACGCACCGCTCGGAGCCGGGGCGCGGCAGTCGTTTCCAGCTGGATGTCGAGTTTGAGTTACCGGTGGTCGAAGTGGCGCCGAGTGCTGCGTCCGGGCCTGATCATTTGCGTTCCGCGCAGGACTGCACGGTGTTGCTGGTGGACGACAATAGCGTCAACCAACTGGTGATGCGCGGCATGTTGCTCAAGCTCGGCTTCCGCGTGCGCACCGCCGACAATGGCGCGGCGGCGCTGGACTGCCTGCAGCGCGAAAGCTTCGATGCGGTGCTGATCGATTGCCAGTTGCCGAGCCATGAGGGCGCTTCGTTATGCTGCCAGATCCATGCCTTGCCGGGTTGTGCCCACCTGCCGGTATTCATGCTCGCGTTGAGTGCGGATCGAGAGCTTTGCGCCACGGACGCAGCCATCGATTACCTGAATAAACCGGTGAAATTCGAAGATTTGCAGTCGGCGCTGGAGCGTCGGGTCCTGTGCTGCTGACAGGGTAAAAGCGCCGCCAATTCGGCTGGTATGACACTTTGACCGCTTGCGGTGCGGTGCTTAACTGAGTTTCTTGGTTGCCCAAAGGAGCCCCGTCATGAACCTGCATCAGTTCGCCGAAACCCACGAAGTCACCAACCAGCCACCGTCGCTGGACGGCACCAACCTGTACCGCATCGACCTGCCGCTGCAGGAATGGTCGCGGCGCTTTGGGGCCGGTTGGGCCGAGTCGCGGATTGATGCCTACGGTGCGCTCGCCGGTGGGCCGCTGATGGAGGCCGGGTTCCTCGCCAACCAGAACAAACCGGTATTCGCCAGCCATGATCGCTACGGTCATCGCATCGATCTGGTGGAATTTCATCCTGCTTATCACGAATTGATGCGCACGGCGGTCGAGCACGGACTGACGTCTTTGCCGTGGTCGCATCCGCAGGACGGCGCCCATGTCGCACGCGCCGCCATGACCTACCTGCACAGTCAGGCCGAGGCGGGAAGCGGATGCCCGTTGACCATGACTTTTGCCAGCGTGCCGGCCCTGCGCTTGCAGCCGAACCTCGCCGAGCAGTGGCTGCCGAAAGTCCTCGCCACTGAATATGATCCGCGCAACGTCGGCATGGCCCACAAGGCCGGCGTGACCCTCGGCATGGCCATGACCGAGAAACAGGGCGGCACCGACGTGCGCGCCAACACCACCAAGGCTTATCCGGTCGGCGTCAGCGGTCCGGGGCAGGCCTATGAACTGGTCGGGCACAAGTGGTTCTGCTCGGCGCCGATGTGCGATGCATTCCTGACTCTGGCGCAGACTGACAAAGGCTTGAGCTGTTTTCTGCTGCCGCGTCATCGTCCGGACGACACGCGCAATCAGTTCTACATCCAGCGTCTGAAAAACAAACTCGGCAACCAGTCCAACGCCTCCAGCGAAGTGGAGTTCCGGGGGGCGCTGGCGTGGATGGTCGGTGAAGAAGGGCGCGGCGTGCCGACCATCATCGAAATGGTCGCGATGACCCGTTTCGATTGCATGGTCGGCTCCAGTTCGCTGATGCGTCAGGCGCTGACCCAGGCCAGTCACCACTGCGCGCACCGCAAGGTCGGTGGCAAACTGCTCAGCGAACAGCCGTTGATGCAAAACGTGTTGGCCGATCTGGCCCTGGAAAGTGAAGCCGCGCTGGCCCTGAGCTTGCGCATGGGCAAGGCGCTGGATCATCTGGATGACCGCCACGAAGCGCAATTCGCGCGGCTGGTCACGGCGGTGGGCAAGTATTGGATCTGCAAGCGCGCGCCGGGGATGATCAACGAAGCGGCGGAATGCATGGGGGGCGCCGGTTATGTCGAAGACAGCATCCTGCCGCGTCTGTACCGGGAAGCTCCGGTGAACTCGACGTGGGAAGGTTCGGGGAACGTGCAATGTCTGGATGTGCTGCGGGCGTTGTCGAAAGAGCCGGGTGTGCTGGATGTGTTGTTCAGTGAGTTGGGCGATGGCCATGGTGACAAGCGTTTGGCCGCGCATATTCAACGGTTGCAGGCGCAGTTCAAGGACACCAGCGATATTCAGTATCGGGCGCGGCAGTTGACCGAAGACATCGCGCTCGGTTTGCAGGCCAGGCTTCTATTGGAGGCCGGAAATTCAACGGTCAGCGATGCCTTCATCGCCAGCCGCCTGAGCGGTGGTGGCCGGGTTTACGGCGCCTTGCCGCGCGGGCTGGACGTCGAAGCCATCGTCGCCCGTTCAACAGCGCAAGGCTTCTGACCTCACACCCCTCCCACAGGGGATCTTCATTGATTGGGAGATTTGGGTACACCCACAACGCCACTGTTCCCGTGACGCCACGATGCAGGCAAGATGAAGCCCTGCAAGTCAGAACACAGGAAGCTGATCGTGACCGAAGCGTTTATTGTCGTTCAAACCGCCGAACAAGCCGTGGATCGTCTGGCCGAGCTGCATGAGCGGGCCACCACTGCGCTGAACTCGGCGCTCAAGCGTTACCTCAAGGATCGCGTCGAGCCCGACGCTGCGCAGCGTGCTCTGTTTCGTTATCCCGAACTGCGTCTGACCTATCACTGCCAGGGCGAAGTCCCGCAGACCACCCGCGCTTACGCCAAGGTGCAGCTGCCGGGCACCTACAGCGTCACCGTCACCCACCCGGCGGCGTTCCGCAAATACCTGCTCGAACAACTGGTGCCGTTGATGCACGACTTCACCGTGACTGTGGAAGTCGGCGTCAGCCAGCAAAACATTCCCTATCCATATGTGGTCGAACAGGGCGATGAACTGGCCGGTTCCGGCGTCACCGCTGCCGTGCTGGCGCGAGTGTTCCCGAGTACCGACCTGTCCGCCGCCACCGATGGCATCGCCGACGGCCTCTACGATTGGGAAAACACCGATCCGCTGCCACTGGCGCTGTTCGACGCCGCGCGCGTGGATTTCTCCCTGCGCCGTCTGGTGCATTACACCGGCAGCGACTGGCGCCATGTGCAGCCGTGGATTCTGCTGACCAACTATCACCGCTATGTCGATCAGTTCATCGTCCACGGTCTGGAGCAGTTGCGCAGCGACCCGCGTTTCGTGCGTATGGTGTTGCCGGGCAACGTGGTCATTGAGAAGAGCATGGATCACGGCGAAGCCTCGGCAATCGCTGCCGGTGTGGTCTGGCACCGTTACCAGATGCCGGCCTATCACCTGATCGCCAGCGATGGGCATGGCGTGACTCTGGTGAATATCGGCGTCGGCCCGTCCAACGCCAAGAACATCACCGACCACCTGGCGGTGCTGCGTCCGCATTGCTGGCTGATGATCGGTCACTGCGGTGGCCTGCGTCAGTCGCAGACCATCGGCGACTACGTGCTGGCGCACGCTTACATGCGTCGCGATGGCATTCTCGACCGAGTGGTGCCGCCGAACATTCCGATCCCGGCGCTGGCCGAAGTGCAACTGGCGCTGCAACAGGCGGCGGCCAATGTCACTGGCGAGAAGGGCGATGACCTGAAAAAACGCCTGCGCACCGGCACCGTGCTGACCTACGACGACCGTAACTGGGAATTGCGCTGGGCGCAGGAACGTCCGCTGATCAACTTGTCCCGCGCGGTCGCGGTGGACATGGAAAGCGGCACGATTGCCGCGCAGGGTTATCGCCTGCGGGTGCCTTATGGCACGTTGCTGTGCGTTTCGGACAAACCGCTGCACAGCGAAATCAAGCTGCCGGGTTCGGCCAACGCCTTCTATGAGCGCGCGGTCAGTCAGCACTTGAAGATCGGCATCGAAGCGGTGGATCTGCTGCGCACGGAACTCAACTCGCTGCACTCACGCAAACTGCGCAGCTTCGACGAACCGCCGTTCCGCTGATTTGTTGATGGTCATTTAACGGTCAGGCTACTAGCATTGGCAGCCCTGACCGTTAGATGTACTTTTCGCCATGTCCCGTCCCCCGCGTCCACCTTCCCGCCGTCCTGGCGCGAAGCCTCAGTCTTCTTCCCCGCGCCGTGTTGCCAAGGCACCACCGGCCGAGCCGAAACTGATCCTGTTCAACAAACCGTTCGATGTGCTGACGCAATTCAGCGACGGCGAGGGGCGGGCGACGCTCAAGGATTACATTGATGTGCCCGGTATCTACCCGGCCGGACGCCTTGATCGCGACAGTGAAGGCTTGTTGCTGCTGACCAACGACGGGCAGTTGCAGGCGCGCATCGCTGATCCAAAACATAAACTGGCGAAGACCTATTGGGTGCAGGTCGAAGGGGTGCCGACCGCCGAGCAGTTGCAGCGTCTGCGTGACGGCGTCGAGTTGAACGATGGCATGACCTTGCCCGCCGAAGCGCGGCAACTGGATGAGCCTGAGTTGTGGCCGCGCAATCCGCCAGTGCGCTTTCGCGCGACCATACCGACTTCATGGCTGGAACTGGTGATTCGTGAAGGGCGCAACCGTCAGGTACGCCGGATGACCGCGGCGGTCGGGCTGCCGACATTGCGGCTGGTGCGGGTCAGGATAGGTGACTGGACAATCGAAGGGCTGGATCAGGGCCAGTGGAAGGAGGTGCCGGCGCGCTTATAGAGCGCCGGACTCGATCAGGCCGATCACCACGCTCTTGATGATGAACGCGGCGACGCCCAGGCCCAGCACGAAGAACAGAATGAACGAGCCAAAGCGCCCGGCCTTGGACTTCTTCGCCAGATCCCAGACGATGAACCCCATGAAAATGATCAGGATGCTGACAAGGGCAGTCATCATCCATTCTTCAAATACTGCTGGGTCCATTGGGTTCTCCGGCGCGGCCGTGGCTAAAAGGGCGCGGCGAGTATACGCCAAGGTGTTCGGGGTGGCATTGATCTGGGTCTGATCTGACGACTGGCCCTCACCCTAACCCTCTCCCAGAGGAAGAGGGGACTGACCGAGGTGTCTGGCGTGATACATCGACCTGAAAGATCGAGTCGATTATGGATTCACAGCAGAACGCTCAGGTCGGCGTACTTCTTCAGCATCTCTCGGTCGGCTCCCTCTCCTAGGGGAGAGGGCTGGGGTGAGGGGCTTTTGATCAGTTGCGCAGGTGGGTCAAGGGCAGTTCCGTGCTATTCAACACCTGATTCAGCACAAAACTCGACCGCACGCTGGTCACGCCTTCGATCCGCGTCAGATGCCCCAGCAACAGCTTCTGATAGTGATCCATGTCCGGCACCACCACTTTCAACTGGTAATCGGCATCCACGCCAGTCACCAGGCTGCATTCCAGCACCTGCGGCAACGTGCGAATCGCCGCCTCGAAGTTTTCGAAACGCTCAGGCGTATGCCGGTCCATGCCGATCAGTACATACGCCGTCAGGCTCAGGCCGAGCATCTTGCGGTCCAGCAACGCGACCTGGCGGGAGATATAGCCGTCGTCCTCCAACTGCTTGACCCGGCGCGAGCATGGGGACGGCGACAGACCGATGCGCTCGGCCAATTCCTGGTTGGAGATGCGGGCGTCGCGCTGCAATTCCGCCAAAATGCTCAGGTCGTAACGGTCGAGTTTGCTCATCAATCTGTCCTTGGTTGTAACTATTGCGGCGGATTATCTATCCAGGGTTAAAAATTGCGCAAGTGGTGTTTATTTCAGCAATCTTCGCAATCATCTGTCGCGGCCTCAGGCCTATTCTTATCACCAGAATCACTGCTCGGTAACACAGTCCACGCGGCCCGCCCAATCCGGCCTGCCGCGGCCGCCACCCCCACCGGGGTTGTGCCGGCCCCCGAGCTGCACACTGTCCAGAAGACGGCGTGAGGTGAGCCGACGTCAAAAGCGTCGAGCCAGGACGAAGTTCTCTAGAAGGGAGGCCGACGGGTCTCCCTTTTTTCTTGCCCGCGATTTCATGCCGAGCGCTCAATAAAGTGGCGCGACTGATAACCTGTTGCAGAACCCGGTGTGAGTATTCCCGGTCTTAGTGACAAGCCCTCTTACATTTACAGGCCCCACAGTGAAAAAAAGCATGAAATCGCGCATCTGGCGTCTGGCCGGTGTTGGTTTGCTGTGTGTGAGTGTCAGCGCCCAGGCGCTGGCCGATCAGCCGCAGAATCGTGGCCCGGATGGCGGTGGCCACGGGCAGGGCCCGCAAGGCAATAACAACGGCCAGTGGCAGAACCACGACCAGAACCGCCCGGCCTACAACCCTAACCCGGTGCGCCAGCCACCTCCGCCGCCGCAACTGCCGGCCAACAGTCTGCCGATCCAGCCACGCCCGGATACCGTGCGCCAGACCCAGGAGCCGCGTCAGGGTTACTACCGCGACGAGCGTCCACAGAACGGATACCACAATCAGCAATGGCAGACCGGCAACCGGCCCAACGACAATCGCTGGCCGGGACGCCCGGACGGGCACGGCAACGGTTGGGGCCCAGGCCCGCAGTATCGACCGGGGCATGTGATCGACCGTTTTCCGGATCGTGACTATCGCGTGCCGTATCGCGGGCAGGATTACTTCTATTCCGGCGGTTACTGGTATCGCCCGCAAGGTCCGCGCTACATCGTGGTGCAGCCACCGCGCGGGATTCGCATCCAGTATTTGCCCGACTACGCCCGTGAAGTGTGGATCGGTGGTTCGCTATTGTTCCTCGCCGCCGGTTCCTATTACGCCTATCAGGAAGCCACGCAGGATTACGTAGTGGTCGAGCCGCCAGTGCAGCAACAGCCGCAGCCGCAATCCCGGGGTTATGACGTCGAAGCCTATCCGGCCAACGGTCAGGCGCCGGAGCAAGTCCAGCAGGACGGTTATCAGTGCTATCAGTACGCGGTACAACAAAGCGGTTTCGACCCGCGCACCGCGACCTATCAACCGGCGCCCGAAGTGGTTCAGGCGTACCGTCAGGCGCAGGGCAATTGCCTGAGCAGTCGCGGTTATCAGGTCCAGTGAGAGCAGCTGCGAGCTGCAAGATTCGAGCTACAAGCTTGAAGCTTGAGGCTCGCGGCTTGTAGCTGCTTTTATCGGGTCGGCGTGCACCAGCACTTCGGCTCGCGGGTAGGCTTTGTGAATGGCGTCGGCGGCTTGATCGCTGATGCCGTGGGCCACTGACAGGGTCAATTCCCCCGGCAATTCCAGGTGCAATTGCACGAACCAGTGGTTGCCGGAGATCCGCGTGCGCAAGTCATGCGCGCCCAATACCCCCGGTACACTGCACGCCAGTTCGAGCATGTGCTGACTGACGTCTGCCGGCAATTCTTCATCCATCAGCACCGAAAAACTTTCCCGGGCGATCTGGATTGCGCTCCACAGAATGTACGCGGCAATTCCCAGACCGAACCACGCATCCAGCTGATCAAAACCAAACCCGGCAAAAATCAACGCAATCAGAATGCTGCCGTTAAGCAGCATGTCCGAGCGATAGTGCAGCGAGTCCGCACGCACGGCGTTGGAACCGGTCTGCTTGATCACCCGATGCTGCAACACCAGCAGCGCCGCCGTCAGCAGCAGCGAAAACACGATCACACCGATGCTCAGCCATGGCGCGCCAAGCGGTTGCGGATCGTGCAATCGCTCGTAGGCCTGAAACGCGATCAACAGCGCACTGCCACCAATGAACAGCGCCTGCGCCATGCCTGCCAGCGACTCGGCCTTGCCGTGGCCATAACGGTGATCGTCATCGGCCGGGCGCAGCGCGTAATGCACTGCCAGCAGATTAAGCATCGAGGTCACGCCATCCAGCGCCGAGTCGGTGAGGCCGGCGAGCATGCTCACCGAACCGCTGAGCCACCAGGCGATGGCTTTGGCGACGATCAGCGTACAGGCGACCGCCACCGAGGCGCGGGTCGCCAGCCGTAGCAGGCGAGCGTGTTCGGGACTGGAGGTCATTTAATGTCCTTTTCAGGCGGCGGGTTGCAGGCCGAACATCGCCAGTTGCTGCGTGCTGCCCTTGTGTTGAATCAGGCGTGGATCGTCCAAAGGAAAATCTCGGCCCAGCTCGCTTTCGAGAATAGCCTGCAACTTGTGATTATCGACCTGACCGTCCGGGCCGATGGCTTGCTTGAGCTTGGCCGGGTCGATCTGCGCGGTGTGCCCCGGCTCGAAATAGATTGCGCCGGTGGCGAAGTCGACGGCGAACGCGATCAGCCCGGGAATGACGTAGAACAGCAGGCCCACGGCGTCGAGCACGGCAATCGCCGGGTCGATCTTGCCGTCGATCTGACCGCGACGGTCCGGGTAGAAAATCGAACCGCACGCGGTGATTTGCGTGAGCAGCGTGGCGACCAGTACACCGCCGATCAGGCGAAAAGGTAAGCGCATGAAAAATCTCCTGAGTCATTTGAAAACGAAGCGTAGTCGTCTGGAATTAAGACCCTGACGAACGCCCGGCAGTTCGCCGTTATACTCGGCCCTGGCAGGGCGTGCCCACAGTAAATTGCGGCCTCGTCTCACCCCTACCGACATACGTTGAGGATTGAAGTTGTTTTCTCCAGATCGACACCGCGTGAAGGCTAATGAATCCTATCGGGGTTCGGCCCTCCGGGCTAAAGCTGTGAGCGCACCATGCTGCGTTGCGGGACTTGGCAAGGAAACGACCCTTACCTGCGTCCCGCGCCTTGCCTGGCACGCTCACAGCTTTAACGCGACTCGCAATTTACTGTGGGCACGCCCTGGGGAGCCAGCATGAATTCTTTGCCAATCGATGAAGTTCTACCCGCTCTGCGTGAAGCCTTGGCGAAGCGCCACGAAGTTGTGCTTGAAGCACCGCCCGGCGCCGGTAAAACCACCCGTGTGCCCTTGGCCTTGCTCAATGAAGCATGGTTGGCCGGGCAGACCATTCTGATGCTTGAACCGCGCCGTCTGGCGGCGCGTGCAGCCGCAGAACGCCTGGCCAGTGAACTGGGCGAGAAGGTCGGTGAGACCGTCGGTTATCGCATTCGTCTCGACAGCAAGGTCGGCCCCAATACACGCATCGAAGTGGTCACCGAAGGCATTCTCACCCGCCGCTTGCAAGACGACCCGGCGCTGGAAGGGGTGGGCCTGCTGATCTTCGACGAATTCCACGAACGCAGCCTCGATGCCGATCTGGCGTTGGCGCTCAGTTTGAACGGTCGCGAGTTGTTCCGGGCTGAACAGCCGCTGAAGATTCTGCTGATGTCCGCCACGCTCGAAGGTGAGCGTCTGGCCGGGTTGCTCGACGACGCGCCGATTCTGCGCAGCGAAGGCCGCATGTATCCGGTGACGATGCGCTGGGGCCGGCCGTTTCAGCCTGGCGAATATATTGATCAGCGCGTCACGCAAACCGTGCTTGAAGCACTGCACGATGAAACCGGCAGTCTGTTGGTGTTTCTGCCGGGGCAGGCGGAAATCCGTCGCGTGCATCAACAATTGGCCGATGCGCTCGGTGAGCGCAGCGACGTGTTGCTCTGCCCGTTGCATGGCGAACTCGACCTCAACGCGCAACGCGCTGCAATTGATCCTGCCCCGGCCGGCCAGCGCAAAGTGGTGCTGGCGACCAACATCGCCGAAACCAGTCTGACCATCAACGGCGTGCGTGTGGTGATCGATGCCGGTCTGGCGCGGGTGCCACGTTTTGATCCGGGCAGCGGCATGACGCGCCTCGATACCCAGCGGATCTCCAAGGCCAGCGCCACCCAGCGTGCGGGCCGGGCAGGGCGACTGGAGCCGGGCGTTTGTTATCGCTTGTGGTCGCAGGATCAGCATGAGCAACTCGCTGCTTATGGCAGTGCGGAAATTCTTTCGGCGGATCTCGCCAGTCTGGCGTTGCAACTGGGTCGTTGGGGCGTGACGCCGGACGAACTGGTCTGGCTGGATGTTCCGCCAGCCGCGGCTTATGCCCAGGCGCGGGATTTGTTGCAGCGTCTCGGTGCACTCGACGGTGATGCGCTGACGGTCCACGGTCAGGCCATGGCTGAGTTGCCGGCGCATCCGCGCATCGGTCATTTGCTATTGCGCGGTCAGGCATTGGGTCTGGCGAACATGGCGTGCGATGTCGCCGCATTACTGGGGGAGCGCGATATCTTGCGTGGCGCCGGCGCGGATTTGCACAGTCGTCTGGCGCTGTTGTCGGGCGAAGAACGCGCAGCCCGTGGTGCGCAGGGCGGGGTGCAACGAGCCCGGCAACTGGCGCGGCAATATCGCGGTTACCTGCGTGGGAAGGCGAGCGAGTCAGTCAGCGATCCTGATCATGCGCGCTGGCTCGGCGCCTTGCTGGCGCTGGCCTATCCGGATCGCGTCGCGCAGCAGCGCCGTGCCGGTGGTGCCGAATACCGTCTGGCCAACGGTCGAGCTGCATTGTTTGCTGAAACCGACAGCCTGATGAAAGAGCCGTGGATCGTCATCGCCGACCTCGGTAGTCGTCAGGGCCAGCGCGAAGAGCGGATTTATCTGGCAGCGGATTTCGATCCGGCGCTGTTCGATTCAGTGCTCGCCGAGCAGGTGCGCAACGTCGATCAACTGGACTGGGACGAGCGCGAAGGCGTGCTGCGTGCCGAGCGCCAGCGCAAGGTCGGCGAGCTGATTCTCAGCCGCGAACCGTTGACCGGCCTCGACGAAAACACGCGCAGTCAGGCGCTGGTCAATCTGGTGCGGCGCAAGGGGCTGGAACTGCTGCCATGGACGCCGGAACTGCGTCAGTGGCAGGCGCGGGTGGCGCTGTTGCGTCAGTTGGAATTGAACAATCAGGACGACAGTCAGTGGCCGGATGTCAGTGATGCGGCGTTGCTCGATACCCTCGAAGACTGGCTGATGCCTTACTTGGGCAAGGTCTCGCGGCTCAGTCATTTTGCCAACCTGGACCTGTCGAACATCGTGCGTAACCTGCTGCCATGGCCCTTGCCGCAAAAGCTCGACGAGCTGGCACCGCACCATTTGAACGTGCCGTCGGGATCGTCGATTCGTCTGGACTACAGCGAGTTTCCACCGATTCTTGCCGTGCGTTTGCAGGAGTTGTTCGGGCTGGCGGATACGCCGCGAATTGCCGGCGGGCGGCAAGTGGTCAAGTTGCACCTGCTGTCGCCAGCACGGCGCCCGGTGCAGGTCACTCAGGATCTGGCCAACTTCTGGCGCAGCACCTATGCCGAGGTGAAGAAGGATTTGAAGGGGCGGTATCCGAAGCATTACTGGCCGGATGATCCGTTGGTGGCCGAAGCGACTGCGCGGGCCAAACCGCGCGGCACCTGAAGCGCAAAGGATCGCAGGCTGCGGCGGCTTCTACAGGTCTGGAAACAGCCAATCGCTCCCACAGGTTTTGCGAAGGCTGCGATCTTTTGCTGTTAAAGGTGTGTCTTGGCCGTCAGTTGCTCGCGGCAGTAATCAGCGAACAACTGCGCCGGTCTGGTCAACTGCCCACGCTTGAGCCACGCCGCCACCAGCCCTGAACCGGTGACATCTTCGACGATGTCCACGCACACCACTTTTCTGCCGTCGTAGGTGCATTCCGAGTGCGGTTTGGTGACCAGAATCGAGAAGCCGAAACCCTGGCCGACCATCCCTCGCACCATTTCGATTGACGGCGAGCTGAACTCGATGCGTGGGGTCAGGCCCAGCTCTTCAAAGAGGCTGACGAAGTAAGTCCGGCTCGGCTGTACGTCGAGCAGAATCATCGGCTCCAGGCACAGATCGCGCAGCGACACTTGCTTGTATTCGGCGAAACGGTGATCGGCGGGAAGCAGCGCATAGGGTCGTTGCGCAGGCATCAGCGATTCGGTCTGGATCGTCGCGTCGAGTTCATGTTCGTAAAGAATCACCAGATCGAAAGCACCTGAGGTCAGGCCTTGTACCAGCTCTTGCTGTTCGCCGTCGCGGATGCGGATTTTCACCCCCGGATACAGCGCCGAGAACCCGGCGATGAGTTGCGGCAGGTATAACGGCGCGACCGTTTCGAAACAACCGATGTCGATCTGCCCGGCGACCACATCGTTGTCGGCGAGGGCGTTCTGCTCGAACTCCTTGGCCATGCGCAGCAACTCTTGAGCCTTGCGAAAAAACCGCGCACCGCTTGGGGTCAGCGATACACCCTGGGCGTGATGACGGATCAGCAGTTGCACGCCGAAGCTGTCTTCCAGGCCTTTGATCGCCGTGGAGATCGCCGGTTGCGCGATGTACAGCTTGCGCGAGGCCTCGGCAACGCTGCCGCATTCGACGGTGGTGATGAAGTATTTCAGCTGACGCAAATTGTAGGCGGCCACGGCAAACCTCAGGACGAGCGGACTCGACTTCCAAGCAATTTGTGCGCCGCCACGTCCGTTGCGCGACGATGTTTTTATCCTGCAACCATAGCCAGCCGCGCGGCGATTGGGACAAGTCATTGCCCAGTGTTTTTATTGCCTGCGAAGACATTTTTACTATTTTTAGCCCGCGCGGGCCTGAGCGACCATCGAGGCACAATAATGTCTCAGGAGCATCCGTCGTGTTCGAGCTTGCACAGTGGCAGCGCCGCGCCGTTGCATTGAAATTTCCCGACCAGGCCGTGATTGACGGCAAGCATTGCGCCGCGCAATCGGGGCTGACGTTCGCTGCGATCAACCCGGCGACCGGGCAATGTCTGGCCAATGTCGCCGCGTGTGGTGAAGAGGATGTCGACGCTGCGGTACGCAATGCCCGACAGGTGTTCGAGTCCGGCACCTGGTCGCAACGCTTGCCTGCCGAGCGCAAGCAGGTATTGCTGCGACTGGCAGATCTGCTCATGGCTCATCGCGAAGAGCTGGCACTGCTCGATTCGCTGAATATGGGCAAACCGGTGATGGATGCCTACAACATTGATGTGCCGGGCGCTGCCGGCGTGTTTCGTTGGTACGCCGAAGCCATCGACAAACTCTACGATCAAGTCGCGCCCAGTGCGCCGAATGTGCTGGCGACCATCACCCGTGAAGCGCTTGGCGTTGTCGCAGCGGTGGTGCCGTGGAATTTCCCTTTGGACATGGCGGCGTGGAAGCTCGCGCCGGCGCTGGCGGCGGGCAATTCGGTGATCCTCAAACCGGCCGAACAGTCGCCGTTTTCGGCGCTGCGTCTGGCCGGACTGGCGCTGGAGGCGGGGCTGCCACCGGGTGTGCTGAACGTGTTGCCGGGGCTTGGCGAGCAGACCGGCAAGGCGTTGGGTTTGCACGCGGATGTCGATGGGCTGGTGTTCACCGGCTCGACGCAGGTCGGCAAATATTTCATGCAGTATTCAGCGCAATCGAATCTCAAACAGGTGTGGCTGGAATGCGGTGGCAAGAGTGCCAATCTGGTATTTGCCGATTGTCAGGATCTGGATCTGGCGGCGGAAAAAGCTGCGTTCGGGATCTTCTTCAATCAGGGCGAAGTGTGCTCGGCCAACTCGCGCTTGCTGGTGCAGCGTTCAATTCATGATGAGTTCGTCGAGCGCTTGAAGGCGCAGGCCAAGCGTTGGTTGCCGGGCGATCCGCTTGATCCGCAAAGCAGTGCGGGGGCGATTGTTGACCACCAGCAAACAGCGAGCATCCTGCGTTTTATTCGCAGTGCCGAGCCGGCGGGCGCGACGCTTGTGTGTGGCGGGCAGCAACTGCGTATCAATGGCTCTGACAACTTCATTGAGCCGACGATTTTCACCGGGGTAACCGCCGACATGCCGCTGTTTCGTGAAGAGGTGTTCGGGCCGGTGCTGGCGGTTATGCCTTTCGACAGCGAGGAAGAAGCGATACGGCTCGCCAATGACAGCGTGTACGGCCTGGCCGCGTCGCTGTGGAGCGATGACCTTAACCGCGCGCACCGCGTGGCACGACAGCTTCGCGCCGGTACGGTGTCGGTGAATACCGTTGATGCGCTGGATGTGACGGTGCCGTTTGGTGGCGGCAAGCAGTCGGGATTTGGCCGCGACCTGTCGCTGCACTCGTTCGACAAATACACCCAACTGAAAACCACCTGGTTTCAGTTGCGCTGAAACCGGGTCGCCCCTTTCGCGAGCAGGCTCGCTCCCACACTGGAACCATGCCACACCGAAGAGTCCCTGTGGGAGCGGGCTTGCTCGCGATGACATCCTTTCAGTCAGAGAAAATCTTCGATCTGCACCCACCTCGCGCACCCCCGCAATCCTCGCCCCTTGGCAGTGCGCACTACCCAGTTTTTTCATCACTTGCAGCCAACAATTTCCTGATTTTCCTCACCGCGTACATCGGCCAACATCGATCCTGCCCGTCAGCCGAAGATTGTCCGCCCAAGCGTCCGCCAGAGACCAACGGCAGCAACCGCACAACGGCCGGCGACCGTACTGCCCATGACAAAACTAAATCAACAGCGTCGGGAGTGCTCCATGATCAAGTCCTTGTGTATTCGTCTCACTCATCCACTGGCAATCACCGTGCTTGCCGCCACGGTAGCGACCAGCGCTCAGGCCGGCACCCTGTCTATCGGCCACACCACGTGGGTCGGCTACGGCACCCTCTATCTGGCCCGGGACCTGGGCTACTTCAAGGAAAACGGCCTGACCGTCGAATTGCCGGTGGTCGAAGAGGCGTCGATGTACATGGCCGCACAGGCATCCGGGCAATTGTCCGGCTCGGCGTCGACCATCGATGAAGTGCTCAAGTACCGCCCGCAATTTTGCTTCAAGGCAGTCGCGGCGCTGGATGACAGCCATGGTGGCGACGGCGTGCTGGTCGGCAAGGACGTCAAGAGCCTGCGGGAGCTCAAGGGCAAGTCCGTGGCGGTCAACGAAGGCTCGACCTCGCAGTTCTGGCTCTCGTACCTGCTGAAAAAAAACGGCATGACGATGAGCGACATCACCGTGCAGAACATGACCGCAGACGATGCCGCCACCGCGTTCATCGCCGGTCGCGTGCCCGCCGCCGTGACCTGGGAACCGCATCTGTCAATGGTCCGCAACAAGCAGCAAGGCAAAGTGCTGATCGACAGCAGCAGCACCCCCGGCGTGATCGTCGATGTGGTCGCACTCAATTGCAGCGTGATCGAAAAACAACCGGAAGACGTCAAGGCGCTGGTCGCCGGTTTGTACAAAGCCGTGCAATACACCAAGGATCACCCGGAAGACGCGTACAAGATCATGGCCAAAGGCGTCGGCGGTTACCTGTCAGATCCGAAGGAACTGGCTGCTGCCGCGCAAGGCGTGCGTTTTTACGATCAGGCGATGAGCGAAAAACTGTTGGGTGCGCCGGGTAAACCGGGCGACAGCGCCGCGCTGATCAAACTGGCCAACGAAACCGCCAGCGAATTGCAGGGCAAACCGTACAACGTCAGCAACGACGAGCTGGTCGACAACCGTTTCGTCAGCCCGCTCTAGGAGGTCTGCAATGTTCAAGCGCAATTCGTGGCTGAGCCGCAGCCTCACACCGAAAACCGCCTTGCCGGTGCATGTGGTGTGGAGCGCCAGCGGCTTGGCCTGGGTGTTGTTGGTCGGCCTGTGGGCCGGACTGTCTTATGGCGGCATCGTGCCGGGAATGTTCCTGCCAACACCGGGGGCGGTGATTGAAGCCGCCGTGCGCCTGAGCCGTGACGGCACCCTCGGTACGCATGTGTGGGCCAGTGTCGAAGTGGTGATGGTCGGCTTCATTGTTTCGTCGCTGGTGGCGGTGCCGTTGGGGTTGCTGATGGGCAGCTTTCGCATCGTTCAGGCGTTCCTTGAACCGCTGGTGAATTTCATCCGGTATTTGCCGGTGACCTCGTTCGTACCACTGTTCATTTTGTGGATCGGCATTGGTCTGGAGCAGCGGGTCTCGGTGATTGTCTTCGGCGTGTTCTTTCAGCAACTGGTGATGATCGCCGACGTTTCGAAGGGCATTTCCAAAGACCTGATCAATGCCTCCTACACCTTGGGTTCCAACCGTCGCGATGCGGTGTTGCATGTGATCGCGCCGGCCTCGGTGCCTGGGGTCCTCGACACCCTGCGAGTGACCATGGGCTGGGCCTGGACCTATCTGGTGGTGGCTGAACTGGTAGCCGCCTCCAGCGGCTTGGGTTACCTGAGCCTGAAGGCCATGCGCGGCTTTCAGGTCGACGTGATTTTCCTCGCCATTGCGATCATCGGCCTGCTCGGTCTGGTCACCGATCAACTGTTCCGTTTTCTCCGCCTGAGGGTTGCCGCATGGGCTCAGTGACTGCTGCCAATCATCGTTTTATCGAACCTGTCGCAGCTCTGGCGCAAGCCGCGCCGCGTTTGCAGGTGGACAAGGTCAGCCTGCGTTACAAGAAACCTGACGGCGGCACGTTTACCGCGCTGGAAGAAGTGTCGTTCGAAGTGCCGGATCAGCAGTTTGCGGTGCTGGTGGGGCCATCGGGTTGCGGCAAGTCCAGTCTGCTGTATCTGACTGCCGGCCTGGCCGAGCCGACTTCCGGCGAAATCTACGTCGGCGGCCAGCAAGTGCAAGGCCCCGGCGCGGATCGCGGCATGGTCTTTCAGAGTTACACGCTGTTCCCGTGGCTGACCGTGCGGCAGAACGTCGAGTTCGGCCTCAAACGTCGCGGCATGCCGGCGGCGCGGCGCAAGGAGATCGTCGATTACTACGTCAACGAAGTCGGTCTCGCCGGGTTCGCCGACAACTACGCCAAGCAGTTGTCCGGCGGGATGATGCAGCGCGTGGCGATTGCCCGGGCGCTGGCCAATGACCCGCAGATCCTGCTGATGGACGAACCGTTCGGCGCCCTCGACAGCCAAACCCGTTTGCAGATGCAGCAACTGTTGCTGCGGGTGTGGGGCAACAGCAAAAAGACTGTGCTGTTCGTCACCCATGACATCGACGAAGCCATCCTGCTCGGTGATCGGGTCTATGTGATGGGCGCAAAGCCGGGGCGGATCAAGCAGATTCTCGACGTGCCCATCGAGCGCCCGCGTTCGCTGGACATGGTCATGGAACGCTCATTCATCGACATGAAACGGCAGATCTTTGGATTGCTGCATGACGACCTCGAAGAGGTGCATTGATTAATTCCTGTGGGATCTTTGGTGTTCAGACGATTCGTGATCTACGGTGCGGCGGGGAGCAGGAAGCGCGCGATCACCGGCAGGTGATCGGAGATACGCAACGTATCGTCCTGGCGCACCATCGCCTGGATGCGCTTGATCTTCGGGCTGTAGAACAGGTAATCGACCGTGCGATCCGGGCCGTTCAGGCCAGGGTCGTTGGGGTAGTGGGTCAGCCACTGCGCGCGGTCGATGCCGCTGGCCTCGTTGTTGGTCGGGATCATCGGGTATCTGTCCCACAGCAGATGCAGTTCGCTGTCGGCAGAATAGGGCGTGCGTTGCTCGGCGGGCAAACGGCGATATTGGCCCAGCGGCAGCAGGTTGAAGTCGCCACCGATCAGCCACGGCAAGCCCTGGCTTTCATATTTGTCGAGTACCTTGGTCACCGCTGTCACTTGCGCCTGCAAAGTGTTGTCCGGTTGGCGGGCGCGCTCCAGATGGGTATTGAACACCGTCAGTTGCCCGCCATCGCTGAGTGGCAGCTTGATCGCGAGCAGGGCATCCTTGGGCTGGAACTGACGGCTGATGACGTTGGCGGGCGCCACTGGCAATTGCAGGCGTTCGGCGTGCTCGATGCGATAGCGGCTGAGCGTCGCCAGTTGGCGGCCGACGCTGCCGAAGATGTGCGGGTCGGGAACGAAGTCGGCTTTCCAGTCGAATGCGCTGGCGCTGCACGGGTACAGATCGGCGACGCGCTCCTGCAGCAGTTTGAGCTGATTCTGGTAGTCGCTGGCCTTGGCGCCGTCATCCAGTTCCTGCAGCAGCACCAGATCGGGCTGTTCGTCGCGGATCACCCGCGCCACCTCGTCGAGGCTGAAGGCCATGTCTTGCTCAGTCGGCGCTTGATCGGTGCCCTGCGCCAGATCATTCCAGAACACATACCGCTTGCCCGCCAGGTACTGCACGTTCCATGTCATGACTTTCAGCGCCTGCCCGGGCACCAGCGTCGGCGGATTGCCGCTGCAACTGACCGGCAAGGTCTCGCGGGCGTCGGGGCGCCAGGTGAGGCTGAACAGCAGCCCGCCGATCAGGACGACGGCGAGCACAACGAGCAACAGGGTGTAGCGCAGTAGGCGGGTCATGGCTCGACTTGTAGCGTTACAGAAAGTGGCCCCGAGCATACCTGAGCGCGCTCTCGAAGCCCAAGCCCAGCGGTGTCAGACCGCTCCGTCACTTTTGTCAGGCAATTCGCTGATCAACATGAACAACCGGAACAGCACCACGCTGGTAAACAGTTGCAAAAAGCTGTGGGCACTGTCGATCAGCACGGCGACCAGCGGGTTTTGCGGCTCCGGGTAGACCGCCAGCGTTGCGCCTTTGAGCAGCCACAGCGGCGTCATCACGCAGAGGATGCACAGTAGAATCCGCCAGAAATGCCCACGGGTCAGGCGCAGGCTCTCTTTCATCGCCTGCAAAGGCGCCATGCCTCGCAACACCAGCAGGTATTCGCCGAACGCGAGCATGACCATCAGGATCAGGCCCGGCAGGAAGTACAGCGACAGGCCCAGCAGGATCAGCAAGGTATTCAGCGCGGTGAGCAGGGCAAGGCGCGGCCACAGGGTCGCGGCCATCGCCAGCAGGTCGCGGTTGCGCGGCGATTCGCCACGGCTGCGCGCATCGAGGAACAGGATCAGTGCGGCGGTGTACAGCGGATATACCAGAAGGCCGACGATGACGCTGATCGCCGAGAAATTGTCCGGGCCGGTGGCGTGGTCGACCACTTGTTGCAGGAACGCTTCGAAGATCACCAGCGGCAGGCACAACTGCACGATGCTGACCAAATGGCGTTTGAAAAAATACAAAGAGTCGCGCAGCACTTCGAGGGCATTCATCAGTCGGTATCGCAGGTCGAAAACAGTGGCTCACTTTAACCGATGATGGCTGGCGCGACACAAACGTAAACATTCGGTAAAGGTCATTGAAACGTTTTGTCACTGCCTCCATTACAGACGAGTACCCCGGCCAATCTGGACGAGGGCAACGTTATCCCCGGCAATCTATGAGGTCGCCATGAACAGCGAAGAGCAAACCCTGATCGATGGACTGTTTTCCCGGCTGCAACAGGCCGAAACGGAGGCAGCCCCGCGCGACGCCCAGGCCGAAGCGCGGATCAAGGAACATCTGACACGCCAACCGGCGGCGGGTTATTTCATGACCCAGGCGATTCTGGTGCAAGAGGCGGCGCTGAAAAGCCTCGACGAGCAGAACAAGCAACTGACTCAGCAAGTCCAGCGTTTGCACGCCGAACTGCAATCGGCCAAAGCCCAGAATGCTGCACCGGCGCCAGGCAGTGGTGGCGGGTTCCTGTCGAGCATCTTTGGCGGCAGCGCGCGTCCTGCGCCGACCCAGAGTGCCGCCCCGGCCTCGACTGGCGGCTGGCGTGACCCGGCACCGCAGCAAAATTACGGCGCGTCTGCACCCCAACAGAACTTCGGCGCGCCACCACCTAATTACGCTCAGCAAGCGGCTCCGGCAGCCGGCAGCAGCTTCCTCGGCGGCGCTTTGAAAACTGCGGCCGGTGTGGCCGGTGGCGTGATGCTGGCGCAGGGCATCAGCAGCCTGTTCCATCACAACCAGCAGCCGGAAGAAATCGTTGAAGTGATCAAGGAAGAACCGGCGCAGGTCGCTGACCAGAGCAACAACGGCTGGGGCGATGATCAGCGTATGGCGGGCAACGATAGCTACGGCAATGACCAGAGCGGTTTTGCCGACGCTGACTACAGCGACGACAACTCATCGTTCTTCGATGACGACGATTCCTTCGTCTGACTCGCCATTCGTCCGGAGCCCCTGAGGGCTCCGGACCGATTATTCGCGGAACCTTCCTCTTGGCTGGCATACTGAGCGCCTTTTTCGGGCCCCGCGCCTGATCCCGCTTCGTGCGCTTGCGCGCCCACAGGAACTCCGGTGAAAAAAATCGCAGTGTTCGCCGACGTGCAGAACCTCTACTACACCGTGCGTCAGGCTTATGGTTGCCACTTCAACTATGCCGCCCTGTGGGCAGACATCAGCAAGGACGGACAGATCGTAGAGGCCTACGCCTACGCAATCGACCGCGGCGACAGCAAGCAGCAGCAGTTCCAGCAGATCCTGCGCAACCTCGGCTTCACCGTGAAGCTCAAACCCTATATTCAGCGCAGCGACGGCTCGGCCAAGGGCGACTGGGACGTGGGCATCACCCTCGACATCATGGACGCCGCCGACCACGTCGACGAAATCGTCCTGGCCTCCGGTGACGGTGATTTCGACATGCTGCTCGAACGCATTATCAGCAAGCACGGCGTACAAGCGGTCGCCTATGGCGTGCCCGGCCTGACGGCCAATTCGCTGATCCGCGCCGCCAGCCGTTACGTGCCGATTGAAGGCGCGCTGCTGCTGAAGAATTGATTTGAACGGAGTTGAACCCGGTTTGGAACGCATTGCAGTCATCGACTTTGAAACCACCGGCCTGTCGCCGAACAGCCAGTGCCGCGCCACGGAAATCGCCGTGATCATGCTGGAAAACGGCCGTATCGTCGAGCGTTACCAGAGCCTGATGAACGCCGGCGTGCGCGTCCCCGCGTTTATCGAGCAACTGACCGGCATCAGCAACGCCATGCTGCGCACGGCGCCCCCGGCCGAGCGGGTGATGGAAGAGGTCAACGAATTCGTCGGCTGCACGCCGCTGGTCGCGCACAACGCCTCGTTCGACCAGAAGTTCTGGGACTTTGAACTGGGGCGGATCAAACGCACGCGGCTGCAGAACTTTGCCTGTTCGCTCCTGCTCGCCCGGCGCCTGATGCCGGCAGCGCCGAATCACAAGCTTGGCACCCTCACCACCTTCGCACGCCTGCCGCACACCGGCCAGGCTCACCGAGCGATGGCGGATGCCGAGATGGCGGCCAACCTGATGGCGCATCTGGCAGAAGAGTTGCGCGGCAAACATGGCGTGCGTGATTTATCGCATGACCTGCTGTGCAAGCTGCAGAAAGTCCCTGCCGCGAAAGTCAGCGAACACCTGCAGCGCTACCGCTGATCCCGAGCCCTACACAAAATCCTTGTAGGAGTGAGCCTGCTCGCGATAGCGGTCTGTCATTCGACATTATCGGTGACTGACACACCGCTTTCGCGAGCAGGCTCGCTCCCACAGGGGCAATCATTGTCCTCAGGATTTGCCATTGCCTTCGATCTGGCCAAGCGGCACTCGTTTCTCTATCGCGCTCGACAACACAATCGAGGTCTTGCTGAAGCCAAACTTCGCCACCCGATTGATCAACTCCTCCAGCTCCGTCATCGATCCCACCGCGGCCTTCATCATCACGCACGGATCGCCCGTCACTCGAAAGCACTCGGTCAGTTGCGGAATTTTTACCAGTTCGTCATAGACCTTCTGGCTGCCGTTCTGGTGCAGGCGCAATTCGATCATGCACTGGATCGGCAAGCCGATTTTCGACAGGTCGATTTTCGCCTCATACCCGGTAATCACCCCGGCCGCCTCAAGTTTGGCCACGCGCTCGGCGACGGCCGGGGCGGAGAGGTTCACCTTGCGCGCCAGGTCGGCATAGGACGCACGGCCGTTTTCCAACAGGGCGCTGAGCAGCATGCGGTCATATTTGTCCAAGGGGAATCTCCTGAAAATGCCAGACTTTCGAAATCTCGGTTTAACCCGGCGATCTCCGTGATTTCCAAAGTGTACCGGCGCTATAAACAGGTTTTGTAACTTATTTTTGCCTGTCAGCCTTTCTAGAATATCCAGTCCCAAGACTCTGACTTTCGAGCTGCCCATGTCTGCGCTGCGCCGTTTTTCCTTGCCGCTGATCGCCGCATTTTTTGCGCTGTACGTGATTTGGGGATCGACCTATCTGGTGATCCGCATCGGCGTCGAGTACTGGCCGCCGCTGATGCTCGGTGGTGTGCGCTTTGTGATTGCCGGCACATTGATGTACGCCTTCCTGCGCTGGCGCGGGGCGCCGGCGCCGACGTGGGCTCAGTGGAAAGCGGCGGGGATCATCGGCATTCTGCTGCTCAGTTTCGGTAACGGCGCGGTGAGCGTGGCCGAGCACACGGGTGTGGCTTCGGGCGTTGCGGCATTGGCGGTGGCGACGGTGCCATTGTTTACCTTGCTTTGCGGTTACTTCTGGGGCGCGCGTAATACTCGGCTGGAGTGGGCCGGGGTGGCGTTGGGGATTGTCGGTATTGCCATGCTCAACATGGGCTCCAACCTGCAATCGAGTCCGCTGGGCGCAGCATTGCTGATTTTCGCGGCGGCGACCTGGGCGTTCGGTTCGGTGTGGAGCAGACATTTGCCGTTGCCACAGGGCGCGATGGCCAGTGCGGTGGAAATGCTGGTCGGCGGGGTGGTGCTGCTGATCGGTAGCGCCGCGAGTGGTGAGCGCCTGCACGCCGTGCCACCGATTGAAGGCTGGCTGGCGCTGGCCTACCTGATCTTCTTCGGCTCGATCATCGCCTTCAATTCCTACATGTATTTGCTCAAACACGTGCGTCCGGCGGCGGCGACCAGTTATGCCTACGTCAACCCGGCGGTGGCGGTGCTGCTGGGGATCGTGTTTGTCGGCGAGACCATCGGCATCGAAGAAGCGCTGGCGATGCTGGTGATCATCAGCGCCGTGGTGTTGATTGGCTTGCCGCAGTGGCGCCGTCCGGCACAGCCGCCAGTCGTGGCGCCGACAGCCGTTCCAACAGAACCGCGCACGAATTAGGGTAAACTGCGCGGCATTGCATGCCCGCGTTATTTTTTCCTACGGTACTCCCATGACTTTCGCCACCCTTGGCCTGATCGAACCCTTGCTGCGCTCCCTCGAGACGCTCGGCTACCAGACCCCGACGCCGGTTCAGGCGCAAGCCATTCCGGCCGTTCTGGCCGGTCGTGACCTGATGGCCGCCGCCCAGACCGGCACCGGCAAGACCGCCGGTTTCGCTCTGCCGCTGTTGCAGTTGCTGGCCATGGAAGGGCCGAAAGTCACCGCCAACTCGGTGCGCGCGCTGATTCTGGTGCCGACCCGCGAGCTGGCCGAGCAGGTTCACGAAGCCGTGCGCCAGTACGCCGAAAACCTGCCGTTGCGCACTTACGCGGTGTACGGCGGTGTCAGCATCAACCCGCAGATGATGAAGCTGCGCGGCGGTGTCGATCTGCTGGTGGCGACCCCGGGCCGTCTGCTCGACCTGTTCCGCCAGAACGCGCTGAAATTCAATCAGCTGCAAACCCTGGTGCTCGATGAAGCCGACCGCATGCTCGACCTCGGTTTCTCCGAAGAGCTGGCGAACATTTATCGCGCACTGCCGAAGAAGCGTCAGACGCTGTTGTTCTCCGCAACGTTCTCCGATGACATCCGTTTGCTCGCCGGGCAGATGCTCAACGATCCGCTGAGCGTCGAAGTCAGCCCGCGCAACGTCGCGGCCAACACCGTCAAGCAGTGGATCGTCACGGTAGACAAGAAGCGCAAGGCTGAACTGTTCGTGCACCTGATGCGCAAGAACAAGTGGAAGCAGGTGCTGGTGTTCGCCAAGACCCGCAATGGCGTGGATGCGCTGGTGGAAAAACTCCAGGGTCTGGGTGTGAATGCCGACGGTATCCATGGCGACAAACCGCAGGCGACCCGTCAGCGTGCGCTGGATCGTTTCAAACTCAGTGAAGTGCAGATTCTGGTGGCGACTGACGTGGCTGCCCGTGGTCTGGACATCGAAGACCTGCCACTGGTGGTCAACTTCGACCTGCCAATCGTGGCCGAGGACTACATTCACCGCATCGGTCGTACTGGCCGTGCGGGCGCGACGGGTGAGGCGATCTCGCTGGTGTGCGCGGACGAAGTGAACATGTTGTCGGCGATTGAAATGCTGACGCGTCAGACCCTCAAGCGCCAGAACGAGCCCGATTTCGAGCCTGAGCACCGCGTGCCGGACACCGATGCCAGTGGTCAGGTGATCAAGAAGCCGAAGAAACCGAAGAAGCCAAAAGCGTCGGGTGGTGGCGGCAAGCGCAATCTGGGCAAGTGGGTCGACAGCGGCGAAACGCAGGCGCCGGAACCTTCGATCAAGCCGGTGCGCAAGGTGCCGGTGTTCAACACTGGGCCGCGTAAGCGCAAGCCGTAAAAGCAGCTTCGAATGGATAGCTGCAAGCTGCAAGTTAAAAGCGCTGAGCTTTAGCTTGCAGCTTGTGGCTCAAAACCTGGCGTTGTTTTAAGCCACTGCACAATCCCCAACCCCGCCGCGCGGCCGCTGGCAAAACACCCCGTCAGCAGATAGCCGCCCGTCGGCGCTTCCCAATCGAGCATCTCGCCCGCGCAGAACACCCCCGGCAACGCTTTGAGCATCAAACGCTCATCCATTGCCTCGAATGTCACGCCACCGGCACTGCTGATTGCTTCGTCCAGCGGACGGGTTTTGGTCAACGTCAACGGTAGCGCCTTGATCGCCCGGGCCAGCAGCGCCGGGTCGGCGAAGGTCGCGGCATCGGTCAATTCACGCAACAAGGCTGCTTTCACCCCGTCAATTCCCACCTGACTGTGCAGATGCTTGGCCATCGAGCGCGAACCCCGTGGTTTGCTCAGCGCCGCCTGCAATTTATCCACAGGCCGGCCGGGCAGCAGGTCGATGTGAATAACCGCCGCGCCATATTGGTTGATCGCCTCACGAATCGGCGCCGACAGCGCATAAATCAGACTGCCCTCGATGCCGGCCGCGGTGACCACGCATTCACCCAGGCGCGGAACATCGTCGTTCAAACCGATGGCGATATTTTTCAGCGGCGCTCCGGCGAATTTGCTGACCATCAATTCGCTCCAGGCCTGCACCTCGAAGCCGCAATTACTTGGCTGTAGCGGCGCAAGTCCTACACCGCGCTGCTCCAGTGCGAGCATCCACGCGCCGTCGGAACCGAGGCGCGACCAACTGCCGCCGCCCAGGGCAAGCAGGGTGGCGTCGGCTTTGACGGTGATTTCACCTGCCGGGCTGTCGATGCGCAGGGCACCGTGTTCGTCCCAACCGAGCCAGCGGTGGCGGGTGTGGATAACCACGCCACTGTCGCGCAGACGCTTGAGCCAGGCGCGCAGGAGCGGTGCGGCTTTCATGTCGGTGGGGAACACGCGTCCGGAGCTGCCGATGAAGGTTTCGATGCCCAGGCCGTGTATCCAGTGGCACAAGGCATCGGCGTCGAAGCCGCGTAGCAGCGGGGCGATTTGCGGCGCGCGTTCGGCGTAGCGCGACAGGAATGCCGGATAGGCTTCGGAGTGGGTGATGTTCATGCCACCGACTCCGGCCAGGAGGAATTTGCGGCCCACCGAAGGCATGCCGTCGTACAGATCGACGCGAATTCCAGCCTGGCTCAGCACTTCAGCGGCCATCAGGCCGGCGGGGCCACCACCGATGATGGCGACGTGAGCGGGGGAGGTGGCGGAAGTCTGGGTCATGGCGAGCACTGCGGTATGGCGGGATAAGGCGCGCATTCTAACAGCGCAGATCAATGTGGGAGATCCTTGTGGAAGTGAGCTTGCTCGCGAAAGCGGTGGGTCAGTCAGTGAAATGTTGAGTGTACCGACGCCTTCGCGAGCAGGCTCGCTCCCACAGAGGGATTTTGGTGGGCTCAATATCTGGTTGAAATTTGATCAGTGTTCTGTAGGCCCTGACCACTATGGCCTGTAGTCCCTTTCACTCAGGTTATCCACAGGCGGTTCCACAGCGATTGTGGGTAACGCAGCACAGCTCAATGACAGCCGTGTGACTGCCAGACCCGCTGCGCGCTGTGATGGAGAATGCCGTGGCGGCGGGCGAGGGCATGGCGATCCTTGCTGTAGCCGCCGCCGATCACGCCCATCACCGGGATGTCGCGGCCCAGGCAATGACGCATCACGCTTTCATCACGCGCGGCGACGCCTTCGTCGGTCAACTGCAGATAACCGAGGGCATCATCCTTGTGCACATCGACTCCGGCGTCGTAGAGCACCAGATCCGGTTGATACAGCGCCAGCAGATAATTGAGCGTGTCGTCGACGACGTTCAGGTAATCGGCATCGCCCATGCCTTTGGGCAGCGGAATGTCCCAGTCGCTTTGCGCTTTGCGTGCAGGAAAGTTCTTCTCGCAGTGCAGGGAAACGGTGATTGCCTCCGGCGTGTCATGAAGAATCCGTGCAGTGCCGTCACCTTGATGCACGTCGCAATCAAAGATCAGCACCCGGTTCACCCGGCCGCTTTGCAGCAGGTAATGGCTGATGATCGCCAGGTCATTGAAGATGCAGAACCCCGCCGGATAGTCGTAATGCGCGTGATGGGTGCCGCCGGCCAGGTGACAGGCCAGACCGTGCTCCAGGGCTTTTTCCGCGGCCAGTATCGAGCCGCCGACGGCCCGCACCGTGCGCCGTGCCAGCGCTTCGTTCCATGGCAGGCCGAGGCGCCGTTGGTCTTCGCGGGACAACTCGCCGCTCATGTAGCGTTCGATATACGCGCGGTCATGGGCGAGGGCGAGGATGTCGTTGGGGCAGATGTCGGGGCGCAACAAATCGGCGTCGTGAGTCAGGCCGCTGTCGACGAGGTGATCGCGCAACAGGCGAAACTTGTCCATCGGGAAGCGGTGATCCGCCGGAAACTCGGGACTGTAGTCTTCGTGGTAGATCAGCGGCAGTGGCATATCAATTTCATGTAGGAAATGTCGGAAAGAGTGAACGATCCTACCAGCGATGTAGACTTGCGGCATGGAAACGGAGGGCACTATGGAGCCGATACTGGAATTGGAAAGTCCGCGCCTGCTGATGCGTCAGTGGCAGGACGAGGATTTGCCGGCATTTGCGGCGATGTGTGCCGATCCTCAGGTGATGCGCTATTTTCCGGCGCCCCTGACCCGACTGGAAAGTGCGTCGCTGATCGGTCGGATTCGCGGGCATTTTGCCGAGCACGGTTTTGGTTTGTGGGCGCTGGAGCGTAAGGACAGCGGCGAATTCATCGGTTTTACCGGCCTCGGCGTGGTCGGCTTCGAGGCTCCGTTTACCCCGGCGGTGGAAATAGGCTGGCGTCTGGCCAAGGAACATTGGGGCCTGGGATATGCCAGTGAAGCGGCGTGGGCCGCGCTGCGCTGCGGCTTTGACCGGTTGGCCCTGAAGGAAATCGTGTCCTTCACCGCGCAAACCAATCTGCCCTCGGAGAAAGTCATGCAAGCCATCGGCATGGGGCACGACCCGCAGGATGACTTCGATCATCCCAAGCTGGCCGCCGATCACCCGTTGCGTCGACATGTGTTGTACCGCATCAACCGCGAACAATGGCTGCAAACCTTGCATGGCTAAGCCGACACGGACGTTTACAATGGCCGCCATATCATTGGCCCGCGCCAGAATCTGAATCGGCCGCCGCAGCCAAGACTGTGCGGCCTGTAGCGTTGTGTGAGGAGAGTCTGAATGAGCCAAGTGTTGGAAGATCTGGTCGACTTGCTGACCCTGGAACCGATCGAAGAAAACCTGTTTCGTGGCCGCAGCCAGGACTTGGGTTTCCGTCAGTTGTTTGGTGGTCAGGTACTCGGCCAGTCGCTGTCGGCGGCCAGTCAGACCGTTGAAGAGGCGCGTCACGTGCATTCGATGCACGGTTATTTCCTGCGTCCGGGCGACGCCAAGTTACCGGTGGTGTATTCGGTTGACCGTGTGCGTGACGGCGGCAGTTTCAGCACGCGCCGGGTAACGGCGATTCAGAAGGGCCATCCGATCTTCACCTGCAGCGCTTCGTTTCAGTATGACGAAGAGGGCTTTGAGCACCAGACGCAGATGCCCGTGGTGGTCGGTCCGGAAAACCTGCCGTCGGAGCTGGAATTGACCCAGCAACGCGCGCACCTGATCCCTGAACACATGCGCGAAAAACTGCTGTGCCCGAAACCGATCGAAGTGCGCCCGGTCACCGAAAAAGATCCGTACAACCCGCAACCGGCCGATCCGGTGAAGTACGTGTGGTTCCGTGCCGACGGCGCCCTCGCCGATATCCCGGCGCTGCATAAATACCTGCTGGCCTACGCTTCGGACTTCGGTCTGCTGACCACCTCGATGCTGCCCCACGGTAAATCCGTCTGGCAGAAAGACATGCAGGTCGCCAGCCTCGATCACGCGCTGTGGTTCCACAACGACCTGCGCGCCGACGATTGGTTGCTCTACGCCATGGACAGTCCGTGGGCCGGCAATTCCCGTGGTTTCTCCCGGGGCAGCGTGTTCAACCGCGCCGGGCAACTGGTCGCTTCGGTGACGCAGGAAGGTTTGATCCGTCATCGCAAGGATTGGGCATGAGCCTGAAAGAGGTGAAGCACTGGGTGTTCGACATGGACGGCACCCTGACGGTCGCCGTGCATGACTTCGCGGCGATTCGCGAGGCGCTGGCGATTCCTCCCGAGGACGATATCCTCACTCATCTCGCCGCGTTGCCGGCGGATGAAGCGTCCGCCAAACATGCCTGGCTGCTGGAGCATGAGCGTGATCTGGCGCTGGGCTCGACGCCGGCCACGGGCGCGGTGGAGCTGGTACGCGATCTGCACGGGCGCGGTTATCGCCTCGGCATCCTGACCCGCAATGCTCGGGAGCTGGCGCATGTGACGCTGGAGGCGATTGGTCTGGCGGACTGTTTTGCCGTGGAAGACGTTCTGGGGCGCGATGACGCACCGCCGAAACCGCATCCGGGCGGACTGTTGAAGTTGGCAGACGCCTGGGATGTGCCGGCCGGCGAGATGGTAATGGTCGGCGATTACCGTTTTGATCTGGACTGCGGACGAGCGGCGGGCGCGCGGACGGTGTTGGTGAATCTGCCGGATAATCCTTGGCCGGAGCTGACCGATTGGCATGCCAGAGATTGTGTCGAGTTGCGGCGGATGCTGCTGGCCTGAGATTTATGTTGTCAGAAGGGACGCCTTCGCGAGCAAGCCCGCTCCCACACTGGAGCTTCAGTGCACAGAGATTTTGTGCAATGCATCAATCCACTGTGGGAGCGGGCTTGCTCGCGAAGAGGCCTGATGCCCACCAGACACCTTACGGTTCGAACAGCGCCTTCTGCCCCTCCGGCGAGTTCAACATCCCGTCGCCGTTATGCCCGACTCCGGGAACTTCCACCAGGCGCTGATTCACTCCCTCCGGGTGCCGGCGCAGCAGATAACCGAAATACAACTTGCCACGCTCCAGGCGATAAGCCCCTTGCGCCTGGGCGGCGCAACTCTTGTCCAGCGCAGGGTGCTGCGGGTCGATGTCCTGCTGCCCGAGCAGATAAGTCACCTCACGTTTGACGTAACGGCTCTCAAGCTGCAATGGCGTTTGCCCTCCGGCGTACACCGGCATGTCTGACAGGCCGTACTTCCAGCGATTGAAGCCCAGACACTGCGCGTGGTCGAAGGCCACGGGGCGCTGTTCATTGAAGTAGGCATAGGACGACGGGTTGGCGACCACGTAGCGCAAGCCGATGCCATTGACCTTCAGCGCTGGCTGATCCTTGGCGAGCAACGCATAACGCTGCACCACCTGACCGCCACCGGAGTGGCCGAAGATCACGATCTGCTTCACGTCCGGAAACTGCTTGCGATCACTGATCCGCGCGACGATCTCGTCCAGTGCCGCGTAAGAACTCAACGGATTGGGGCCTGTGGATAACCCGCCGCCCATCCATTCATTGTCTTTCCAGCGCAGCAACGTCTCGGGCAACGAATACAGCGCCACATCACTTTCGTTGAGAAATTGCGGGGCGATCACCAGCGTATGTGCGGTTTGTCCGGCCAGTTCGGCGGCGCTTTCCGCGCTTTTGCGATAGGTCTCGGCGTTGCGCAAGCGGCCATGAACAACGATCAGGACGCGCTCTATTTTCTCCGGTGCCGGACCAATCCCGACCGCCATTTCCCCGGCCTTCAATTGCAGGCGACCGGGGCTGATGGCGTCGACGCCGGCGGCTTGCGCGGCGCTGCCAATGAACAGTAGAACCCAAAGCCATTTGTGCATTTACAGGTTTTTCGCCGCGAAGGTGTCGCACTGACCGACCTGGCCTTGCGCGAATCCGGTTTTGAACCAGCGCACCCTTTGCGCCGACGTACCGTGGGTGAACGAGTCAGGCACCACACGGCCCTGACCCTGTTGTTGCAAGCGATCATCACCGATGGCGTTGGCCGCGTTCAAGGCTTCGTCAATGTCGCCCGGTTCCAGCCAGTTCAGACGCTTCTGCGCGCTGTAGGCCCAGACACCGGCCAGACAGTCGGCCTGCAATTCCTG
This sequence comes from Pseudomonas sp. EA_5y_Pfl2_R50, assembly GCF_963970475.1. Lineage (NCBI taxonomy): Bacteria > Pseudomonadati > Pseudomonadota > Gammaproteobacteria > Pseudomonadales > Pseudomonadaceae > Pseudomonas > Pseudomonas sp. EA_5y_Pfl2_R50. Next base: position 168,152 of record NZ_CAXAPT010000008.1, read on the forward strand.
GCGCACCAGCAGGCCGCCGTCGCCTTCCATCTGCCGACCTTGCTGGCGGGCTGTCTGAATTTTCGCCGAGACGCCGAGAAGCGTCTGCACATGGTGTCCGACTTCGTGCGCGATCACGTAGGCCTGGGCGAAATCGCCGGCCGCCTTGAAGCGCTGCGACATTTCCTGGAAGAACGCCATGTCCAGATAGACCTTCTGATCGGCCGGGCAATAGAACGGGCCAGTGGCGGAAGTTGCCAGACCGCAGGCGGAATTGACCCGGTTGCTGAACAGCACCAGCGTCGGGTCCTTATATTGCCGGCCGGCCTGCTGGAAAATCGCGCCCCAGGTGTCTTCGGTATCGCCGAGGATCGAACGCACGAACTCCGCCTGTTCATCGTTGGCCGGCGGAGCCTGGCGGGTTTGCGAGGTCGGCGCCGATGACTGTGTGGATTGCCCGGCGAGTTGACCGAGGATCTGCAATGGATCTTGCCCGGTGATCCAGCCGATGCCGACGATCAGCAGAATCGCCCCGAGGCTCAAGCCCTTGCCACCACCGAACCGCATCCCGCCACCGCCGCCGGTCTCATCACCACGGGCGTCGACGACGTTGTCACTGCGTCGGCCTTTTTTCCATAGCATGTGGGAATCCTCTTCGTATGCGGTGTGAACGGTTGCGTGGGGTTGAGTGTTGCTGGTGTGTGAGTGTGGCGCCAGTCCGGTCGTCCGTCTATTCGCACACGCAAACAGGCCCGGCCTCGCATGACGAGGTCGGGCCTGTTATTGACGTTCATACGGCCGGCGAATTCAATTGCGTGGCGAAGTCAAGTCGTGGCTATCAACGATGTAGTGCCGAGGCGATCTCCTGTTCGAAAGCAGTAATGCCGGCAATGTGCCGGGCGGCGATGTAACCGAACGTCAGCGCCGGGCCGATATTGATGCCGCCCGCCGGGTAGTGGCCGCCCATGATGCTGGCCATGTCGCCACCCGCCGCGTAAAGCCCTGTGATGGGGTGTTCGTTGGCATCCAGCACTTGCGCGTGCGGGTTGACCTTGAGCCCGGCGAAGGTGCCGAAGCAGCCCGGCTGGACTTTCACGGCGTAGAACGGGCCAGTGTCTATTGCGGCAACGCAGGGGTTGGGCAGGTTCGCCGGATCACCTTGCTTACGGTTGTAGGGTGTCGTGCCGCGGCCGAACAGTGGGTCCTCACCATGACGGGCATGGCGGTTGTAGTCGTCGACGGTGTGACGCAATCCGCTCGGATCGATCCCGCAGGCGCGGGCCAATTCTTCAATGGTGTTGCCGCTTTTCAGATAGCCGCTGCGGATGAATTCTGACACTGGCAGCGGAAACGGCCGCGAAATGCCCAGACCGTAGCGCCGTTGAAAGGCATGTGAGCAGATCAGCCAGGAGGCGACTTCTTCGCCTTCCGGTGCTGCGTCGACCATGGCACTGACGTAGTCAAAGTAACCGTTGGCTTCGTTGACGAAGCGCTGGCCGTTGCGCAGCACGCCGATGATGCCCGGTTTGCCACGCTCGATGATGTGTGGGAAATGGCCGATGCTGCCGTCGGAATGCGGCACTTGCGAGACCGGTGCCCACGCCACGGGGGACGCGACATCGGTGTTGATCCGGGCTCCGACGCTTTCGCCCAGGCGCAAGCCATCGCCGTTGACGGCCAGCGGTGGCAATGCCCAGTGTTCATGGCCGGTCGGTGTGCGCGGGAACAAAGCTTTACGCCGCTCGATGTCATTGGCGAAACCACCGGCGGCGAGCACCACGGCTTTGCCTGCATGAATGCGGATCGGGCCTTTGGCGGTGCTGACGACCGCGCCCGAAACGCGTGAGCCCTCACGCAACAGTTCGGTGACCGGCGCCGATTCCCACAGCAACACACCGAGATCCTCGGCGGATTTCGCCAGCCGCGCCACCAGTGCGACGCCGTTGACCAGTTGCATGGCGCGGCCATGGACGGCGAGATCGAACAAATGCCGGATGACGCGCTTGGTCACATGCCATGCGGCTTTCGGCGAGCGCGTCAGATTGAGAAAAGCGCTGAGGTCAGCACCGGCCATGATCGGCATGCCCATGAAGGACGTTTCGCGCATCGTTGTACGAAGGCGTTTGAGCAGGCGTCCGACTTTGCGTCCGTTATAGGGCGCAGCGATCACCGAGCGGCCACCCGTGCCGGCCCCCGGCGTTGCACCATGAATGTCGGCGATGGCGTTGCCGTCAGCGAACTGCAACGCCGTGTGTTGTTGAAAAAACGCGACCATGCGCGGCCCGGCTTCAAGGAAGGCGTCGATCATTGCCGGGTCAAAGTGCTCGCCCAGTTCATGGCGCAAATAGGTGCGGGGCAACTCGACGTCTTCAATGATGCCGGCGTGTCGGGCCAAGGGATTGCAGGGCACCCAGGCCCAACCGCCGGACCACGCAGTGGCACCGCCGAATACCGCATCCTTCTCGACGACGATGACCTTCAGGCCATGCCATGCCGCAGTGACAGCTGCCGACAAACCGGCGGCGCCGGAGCCGATCACCAGTACATCGCAGTTGATATCAGCAAGTTCGGCAGGCATCCGACAAGGCTCCAGTGCAAGATTTTATTGGAATTTGATTCCAGAAAATAACCAGCGCTGGTGGTCGCCGACAAGCCAGAAGTACGTAAAGTGGGCGGTTATCGAACGGTCGGTTCCAGATTTTGCTTTGCTGTCGATGTCTTCTAGAATCGGTGAAATTTCATCTGGATTCACCCATGGCCGGTAGTCAAATCGAACGGGTTTTCAGCGTGCTGGAAAGCCTCACCAGTGAACCGCGCGGGCTGCCGATGCAGACCCTTGCCGAGCAACTCGACATCCCCAAAAGCGCGACGCATCGCTTGCTCGCCGAACTGATCCGCTTGGGTTACGTGCGCCAGAATGCGGAAACCCTGCGTTATCACTTGTCGACGAAACTGGTCGCGATGGGCTTTCAATATTTGTCGAGCAGCGGCGCCGACATTGTGCAACCGGTCCTGGATCGGCTCGCTCAAGAGACCGGCGAACTGGTGCGCCTGGGGGTGATCGATGGCGAGCGCCAGACCTGGATTGCCAAGGCCCAGGGCGCGCGCACCGGGTTGCGTTATGACCCGGACATGGGCCGCGATGCGCCGCTGTTCTACACCGCCTCCGGCCATGCGTGGCTGGCGTGCATGAGCGACGCCGAGGCGCTTTCGCTGGTCGAGCGCCAAGCGGCGGAGGTGCCGGCGGATGTCGGGCCGAATGCGCCACGCTCCAATATCGAATTGCTGGAACGGCTGCGTCTGGCGCGGGAGCAGGGTTACGCCTGCGTTGAGGACAGTTCGGCGGTGGGGACCTCGGCGATTGCGGCGGTGGTGAAGCATCCAACGGATGGACGTGTGATCGGGGTGCTGAGTATCGCCGGACCGAGTGCGCGAATGCCGGGGGCGCGTCTGCATGAGCTGGCGCCGTTGTTGCTGAAGTTTGCCGAGGAAATGTCGGCGGCCAGCCTGGCCTCTGAACTGTTTCCCTAGTTCGTACTCAGCTTGTGGGAGCGAGCCTGCTCGCTCCCACAATTGATGTTGGGTTCTTCCAGAAGTTGTGCGGTGTTCGCACGGTTTTGCCATTCACGGGTGTTTGATTCTGGAACTCGATTCTAAATTGTTGGTGGAGTGTTAGTCCGACAACAATCACAAGAGGATCGCGCCTTGAATTCGCCCCTTCGAATCGCCCTGATCGGCGCCGGCAATATGGGCCAGCAACATCATCGGTATCTGCAAACGCTCAGCGATGCCACACTCTGCGCCGTGGCTGACCCCGGCCCGCAGGCAGCAGCGTTGGCACACGCGTGGGGTGTAAGGCATTTCACCGATCACTGTCAGATGCTGGAGCAAATGCGACCGGATGCGGTGATCGTCGCCAACCCCAACAATCAACACGTCAGCACCGCACTGGATTGCCTGGCGGCGGGCGTCCCGGTGTTATTGGAAAAACCCCTCGGCGTGCATCTGGACGAGGTGCGCGAGTTAGTGGCAGCGGTAAAGCGCAGCGGTGTGCCAGTGTTGGTCGGCCATCATCGTCGGCACAATCCGTTGATCGTGCGGGCCCATGAACTGGTGCAGAGTGGGGCGCTCGGGCGCCTGACCACGGTCACCGCGTTGTTCCAGTTGCGCAAGCCGGACAGCTACTTCGAGATCCCGTGGCGCCGCGAGCCGGGAGCGGGAATGTTGCTGACCAACCTGATTCACGACCTCGATCTGCTGCGCCACTTGTGCGGCGAAGTGCGCTCGGTACAAGCGATCACCGATAACGCCGTGCGCGGTTTTGCCAACGAGGACAGCGCTGCGGTGTTGCTGCAATTCGAGGGCGGTACGCTGGGCACGTTGAGCGGGTCCGATGCGGTGGCGGCACCGTGGAGTTGGGAATTGGCTTCGGGGGAAAATCCGGTGTATCCGCGTCAGACCGATCAGCCGTGTTATCTGCTGGCCGGGACTGCCGGCGCACTGAGCATTCCGCAACTCAAACGCTGGCATTACGCCGCTGATCAGGTCGACGCCGGTTGGCATGAACCCTTGTTGAGGGTCGAAGAGTCCTGCTGCGGTGACGAAGCTTTGCGCTTGCAGTTACAGCATTTCGCAAGCGTAGTGCGGCGTGAAGTCGAACCGCTGGTAAGTGCCGCCGATGCCGCCCGCACGCTGGCGTTGATCGAAGCCATCCGTGAGGCTGCCGCCACTGGCCGCGCTTGCGCCCCTGCACTGATCGAGGCTTGAACATGAGCGAACGAATCCTCTCACTGGCCAGCCTGACGGTCCTGGAGTTGTCGCCACCACAAATGGTCGAGGTCGCGGCGCGTGCCGGTTACAGCCACGTCGGCCTGCGCCTGGCGCCGGCGACGCCTGAGGAATATCACTTTCCGTTGGTGGCCGATGGTGATTTGCGGCGTCAGACATTGGCACAGTTGCGTGACACTGGCATCCGCGTGCTCGACGTGGAAATCCTGCGCTTGCAGCCGCAGACCGTCGTCGCCGATTTCGAGAAGCTTCTGACGGTCGGCGCGCAATTCGGCGCCAGTGAATTACTCGTCGCAGGTAACGATCCGGATGCGCAACGACTCACCGATAACTTCGCGGCGCTGTGTGATCTGGCAGCGCCTTACGGGTTGAATCCGCATCTGGAATTCATGCCCTGGACCGACGTGCGCAACCTTGAGCAAGCGCTGCGAATTGTCGAAAACGCTGACCGGGAAAACGCGGCGGTGCTGGTCGACGCGTTTCACTTTGATCGCTCCGCATCGCGGCTGGAAGACCTGGCGAAAGTGCCGCCGTCAAGCCTGCGCTATGCGCAATTGTGTGACGTGGCGGGGCCGCGTCCGACGGACATGGCCGAGATCTTGCGTCAGGCGCGTCACGAGCGGCGGTTTCCTGGCGAGGGCGACTGCGACTTGCTCGGGTTGCTGAAAGCGTTGCCGGCTAATATTCCCCTCAGCCTGGAAATTCCTGCGGTGAAATTACTGGAGCAGGGCGTGAGCGGATTGCAGCGGGCGCAGATGGCGATTGATACCACCCGAGCGTTGTTGGCGCGGCTGTAAGCAGTGTTGCGCACCTATCGTGGGCGCGCCACGCGCCCACAGAGTCAACGCCTTTCCTGTGGCCGCGCGAACTGCCCGCGAAGCTTTTGATCTTTTATGGCGACACGAGGACATTCAATGACCGTCAGCACCCCGCTCTCCGGTGTCAATCAACCCTTCAAGGGGATCTTGCTGATTGTCGTGGCAACCTTCCTGTTTTCCAGCCATGACGCGCTGTCGAAATACCTCTCCGGTTTCTATCCGATCGTGATGGTGGTGTGGGCGCGTTATGTGGTGCACACCTTGTTGATGGCGGGGATTTTTCTGCCGCAGTCGGGGTTGCGCGTCCTGCGCACCAAGAAGCCTTTGTGGCAGTTGGTTCGGGCACTCTGTCTGCTTGGCACCAGCCTGTTTTTCACCACGGCGCTGCTGTACATCCCGTTGGCTGAAGCCACAGCGGTCAACTTTCTCGCGCCGGTTCTGGTGACTGCCTTGTCCGTGCCGTTGCTCAAGGAACGGGTGACGCGTGGTCAATGGATCGCAGTGATCTGCGGCTTTATCGGCGTGCTGATCATCGTCCATCCCGGCGGTGAGTTGTTCACCCCGGCAGTATTACTGCCGTTTTGTTCGGCGCTGTTTTTCTGCTTCTATCAACTGCTGACCCGCAAACTGGCCGGGGTGGACAGCCCGACCACCAGCAACTTTTTTGCCGGGTTGTGCAACACGTTGGTGATGAGTGCGCTGGTGCCGTTCTTCTGGCAGGTGCCGACGTTGACGCATGCCGGGTTGATGCTGGCGCTGGGCAGTTGCGGGATGACCGCACATCTGTTTCTGACCCAGGCGTTCCGCCATGCCGCGCCGGCACTGCTGGCGCCGTTCGGTTATTGCCAGATTGTGTTTGCGGGATTGTTGGGCTGGCTGCTGTTCAGTCACACGCCGAGCCTGTTGACGGTGATCGGCATTGCGGTGATCTGTTGCAGCGGTCTGGCGGCAGCGTGGCAGCAGAGCCGCCGCTGAAGAAATCGACCCGCCCCTGTGGGAGCGAGCCTGCTCGCTCCCACAGGGGGGTAGTTATTTTATTCGGTGACGGTAGGAATCTTGCGCGGTGCCATGAAGTACATCCACGTCAGCGCAATGAAGTACATCGCCGGAATCAGGGTGAACAACACCGTGTAGTTGTTGTTGGTGACGGTGAGGATATGGCCGACGATCTGGGTCATGAACATCCCGCCAATCGCCGCGCACATGCCGCCGAAGCCGAACACCGTGCTCATCATGTGCTTGGGCGTGTAGTCCATCACCAGGCTCCAGATGTTCGCGGTCCAGGCCTGGTGAGCACCGATGGCCAGGGAAATCGCGGCCACTGCAACCCACAGGTTGGCGGAGCCGGCCGCCATCACGACACCGATGATGCAGCAGGCGAACAGGAACATTGATAGCAGCCGCGCCTTGATCGGGTTCATGCCACGACCGATCAGGAACGAAGACAGAATGCCGCCACCGACGCTGCCGAAGTCGGCGGTCACGTAAATGATGATCAGCGGAATGCCCATCTGGGTGACGTTGATGCCCAGGTTGTATTGCTGATTGAGAAACGGCGGCAGCCAGTACAGGTAGAACCAGAACACCGGCGCGGTCAGCGAGTAGGCGAGGGCGAAAGCCCAGGTGCCACGCATGCGCAGGATTTTCGAGAACGGCACGCGGGCCTGTTCCGGTTCGACTTCTTTCTGGATGTACTCAAGCTCCGACTGTTTCACGCTCGGGTGATCTTCCGGGTTGAAGTACTTCAGGCCCCAGAACAGCAACCAGATCCCGCCCAGCGCCGCCATGCACAGGAACGCCGCTTGCCAGCCCCAGACGTGCAGGACCAGTGGCAGCAGCATCGGCGTGAACATCGCACCGACGTTGGTGCCGGCGTTGAAGATGCCGGTGGCGACCGCACGTTCGCCGGCCGGGAACCACAGGCGCGTGGTTTTCACGCAAGCCGGGTAGTTGGCCGCTTCAGTCAGGCCAAGAATAAATCGGCAGACCATGAAGCCAACGGCTGAAGTTGCCAGACCATGGGCACCGGTGGCCAGGCTCCACAACAGTACGGCGCAGAAGAACACGCGCTTGACGCCGACCCGGTCGATCAAGCGGCCCTGCAGCACAAAGCCGATGGCGTAGCCGACCTGAAACCAGAAGTTGATGTTGGCGTAATCCATCGCCGTCCAGCTCATTTCCTTGGCGAGGATCGGCTGCATGACGCCGAGGGCGGCACGGTCGATGTAGTTCAGGGTAGTGGCGAAAAACACCAGCGCCAGCATGCCCCAACGGGTCTTGCCGACAGCCATGGCGCCACGGATCTTGTCGCCGATGCCACCCGTGGCAGTGCTCATGGCCGGTGCCATGCGGGAAGTCTGTGAAGGAATCATGTGTTCCACCCGTTTTTGGATTTGTTATTTGGTGTGCTTCTTTTAATTGCACGCTGCGACCGGTGGTTCAGAGCCGGACTCAATGTGCAGTCGATGTTGGGCAGTGGACGAAAAATCGTCAATTCGCCAAACCGCCATTGTGTTCGATAATCGCACGCAAAACTAACCGGGTAGTACACTTTAAATTGCTGCCACGTTCGATGCAGCCAATAATTTCACTCACTACAAAAACCATCCTGTGCAGGAGTTGCCGAGGACTGCGATCCTGGCTTTTCAGGATCAGAAAACCGCAGTCTTCGGCAGCTCTTGCATTAAAACGGCGCAGTCCGGGAGTTGAAGCATGCAGCGTTCCATTGCCACCGTTTCATTGAGCGGCACCCTGCCGGAAAAACTCGAAGCCATCGCCGCCGCCGGGTTCGACGGGGTGGAAATTTTCGAAAACGACCTCCTGTACTACGACGGTAGCCCGCGCGAAATTAAACAGATGTGCGCCGATCTCGGCATCGCCATCACCCTGTTTCAGCCGTTCCGCGATTTCGAAGGCTGCCGCCGTGATCGCCTGGCGCGCAATCTGGAGCGGGCTGAACGCAAGTTCGACCTGATGCAGGAACTGGGCACCGACCTGGTGCTGGTTTGCAGCAATGCCTCGGCCGACAGCGTTGGCGATCAGCAGGTGCTGGTCGATGACCTGCGCCTGCTGGCCGAACGCGCCGGCGCGCGGGGTTTGCGCATTGGTTATGAAGCGTTGGCCTGGGGTCGTCACGTCAACACTTATCAACAGGTCTGGGACATCGTGCGTCAGGCCGATCATCCGAGCCTCGGCGTGTTGCTCGACAGCTTTCATACGCTGTCGTTGAAGGGCGATCCGCGCGCCATCGCCGACATTCCGGGCGACAAGATCTTCTTCGTGCAAATGGCCGATGCGCCGATCCTGCAGATGGATGTTCTGGAGTGGAGCCGACATTTCCGTTGCTTCCCGGGGCAGGGTGAGTTCGATCTGCCAGGCTTCCTCGCCCCCATCATTCAGAGTGGCTACACCGGACCGTTGTCGCTGGAAATCTTCAACGACGGCTTCCGCGCCGCGCCGCCACGGGCCAACGCTGCTGATGGTTTGCGTTCGCTGCTGTATCTGGAAGAGAAGACCCGTCAGCGCCTGGAGCAAGAAGCCACGCCTGTGGCGAACCGCGAAATCCTGTTCGAAACGCCGAAGGCCAGCGAGTACAACGGTGTCGAGTTTCTCGAGTTCGCCGTCGATGAAGCGCTTGGCGCGAAACTCGGTCATTGGCTGGAACGCCTCGGTTTCGTCAAGGCCGGACAGCACCGCTCCAAGAGCGTGAGCCTGTTGCGTCAGGGCGACATCAACCTGATCCTCAACTCTGAACCCTATTCGTTTGCGCACAGCTTTTTCGAGGCTCACGGCCCGTCGCTGTGCGCCACCGCCGTGCGGGTCAAGGACAGCGCCAGTGCCCTGGCCCGCGCTGTCGCCTACAAAGGCCAGCCCTATCGCGGACTGGTCGGCCCCAATGAGCTGGAACTGGCCGCAGTGCGCGCACCCGATGGCAGCCTGATTTATCTGGTGGATGAAGACGCGGATGTCTACGGCACCGACTTCAATCTGCGGGTGGATGCCCAGGCCCGTGGCGGCCTCAAGCGTATCGATCACATGGCCATGGCATTGCCGGCCGACAGCCTCGACAGTTGGGTGCTGTTCTATAAAAGCCTGCTGGATTTCGAGGCTGACGACGAAGTGGTGCTGCCCGACCCATACGGTCTGGTGAAGAGCCGCGCGCTGCGCAGCCGCGACAGTTCGATCCGTTTGCCGCTGAATATTTCCGAGAACCGCAACACCGCGATTTCCCATGCGCTGTCCAGCTATCGCGGCTCCGGGGTGCATCACATCGCCTTCGATTGTGACGACATCTTCGCCGAAGTCAGTCGCGCGAAAGAGGCTGGCGTGCCGTTGCTGGATATCCCGCTCAACTACTACGACGACCTTGCCGCGCGCTTTGATTTCGACGACGAATTCCTCAGCGAACTGGCGTACTACAACGTCTTGTACGACCGCGACGCCCAGGGTGGTGAGTTGTTCCACGTCTACACCGAGCCGTTCGAAGGGCGCTTCTTCTTCGAGATCATTCAGCGTAAAAACGGCTATGCCGGATACGGCGCGGCGAACGTTGCGGTGCGACTGGCGGCGATGGCCAAATCTCGCAGTGGTACGGTTCGCCAGGCGAAGTTGTAGGAAATTCGTAAACGCGGGATTAAACACGGGCCGCGCGCCTTCCTTCACTGTGCTGCGCGGCCCATAATCGCCGACTGTGCAGTGATGGCCGTGAGCCCGCAATGACGATGAATACAGAACTTTCCGCAGCTACTGAAGTTTCCGCTGCAGAGCCGCGCAAGAGTCGCAAGAACAACCCGGAAAAAACTCGCGAGAACATCCTGCAAGAGGCGATCGTCGAGTTCGTCCAGCAAGGTTTGTCCGGTGCTCGCGTCGACGCGATCGCTGAGCGTATCCACACCTCCAAACGCATGATCTATTACTACTTCGGCAGCAAGGAGCAGTTGTACGTTGAAGTGCTGGAGAAACTTTACGGCGACATCCGCACGACCGAGAACCGTCTGCATCTGGCGGAGTTGGCGCCGGTGGACGCGATTCGTCGATTGGTCGAATTCACCTTCGATCACCACGATCTCAACGTCGATTTCGTGCGCATCGTCAGCATCGAAAACATCCACAATGCTGAATATGTGAAGCGTTCCGACGCGATCAAGGCGATGAACAACACCATCCTCGATTCACTCGGCGAGATTTTGCGTCGTGGTGCTGCTGAAGGGGTTTTCCGTGCGGGGCTGGATGCGCTGGATGTGCATTTGTTGATCAGTTCGTTCTGCTTCTACCGCGTGTCGAACCGGCACACGTTTGGCGAGATTTTTCAGATCGATCTGCCGGATGAAAGCATCAAGCAGCGGCATCGCGAGATGATTTGCGAGTCGGTGTTGCGCTACCTGCAAGCCTGATATCGTCCCCGTGGGAGCGAGCCTGCTCGCGAAAGCGATGTGTCAGTCAGTAAATATGTTGACTGAAGGTACGTCTTCGCGAGCAGGCTCGCTCCCACAGGTTTTTAGCCATTCATGCTTTGAAAATGCGCCAGCATGCGCTGCGCGTCCGGCGCCACACCGCTGAACAATTCAAACGCCTTTACTGCCTGAAACACTGCCATGTTGCCGCCGTCCAGCGTCCGGCAACCCAGCGCGCGGGCGTTGCGCAACAGTTCGGTTTCCAGGGGGAAGTACACAATCTCCGCCACCCACAGTTCCTTGCGCAGCAACTCGACCGGCACCGGCATGCCCGGCAGTTTGGCCATGCCCATCGGCGTGGTGTTGACCAGGCCATCGGCCTGATCCAGCGTGCTCGGCAGATCCCGCCCGGCGACTGCACGGCCGTAGCCGAAATGCTGGTTGAGATTGTTCGCCAGGCTCTCTGCGCGCTCACTGTCGACGTCGAAAATGCTCAGTTGCTGCACGCCTTCCGCCAACAGCGCGTGGGCCACTGCCGCGCCTGCGCCTCCGGCACCCATCTGGACGACACGCTCGCGGGCGGCGTCCTTCAGACCACGGCGAAAACCTTCGGCGAAACCGAGGCAGTCAGTGTTGTGGCCGACACGCTTTCCGTCCTTCAACACCACCGTATTCACCGCGCCGATGCCCCGCGCCTCAGGCGACAGCTCATCGAGCAGCGGGATAATGGCCTGCTTGCAAGGAAATGTAATGTTCAGCCCGGTGTAGTTCATCCGTTGCGCCGCCAGCAGCAGATCCGGCAGGGCCGTGCTATCTATTTTCAGTTGATCGAGATCGATCAGGCGATACAGATAACGCATGCCCTGGGCATCGCCTTCGTGCTCATGCAACGCAGGCGTGCGAGATGCCTGAATGCCAGCGCCAATCAGCCCGGCGAGTATTACGTTAGAGCGAGACATGCGCGTTACCCCTTCAGCCGCTGGCTGAAATGTTCGAGTGCCAATCGATAGCCGTGACTGCCGAACCCGCACATCACCGCCGTGGCGATGGCCGAGACGAACGAGTGATGACGGAACGGTTCGCGAGCGTGAACGTTGGACAGGTGCACTTCGATCACCGGCAATTCACTGGCTACCAGTGCATCGCGAATCGCCACCGACGTGTGTGTCCACGCCGCCGGATTGATCACGATCCCGGCGCAACGGCCGCGAGCCGCGTGAATCCAGTCGAGCAGTTCGCCTTCGTGATTGGTCTGGCGAAACTCCACGGCCAGGCCGAATTCCTCTGCAGCGCGCCCGCACAGCGCAGAAATATCCGCCAGGGTTTCGTGACCGTAAGTCGCCGGCTCGCGGGTGCCGAGCAGGTTCAGGTTCGGGCCGTTGAGCACCAGAACGATAGGGGGCATGAGGGGTAACTCCACTTATTGTTTTTGGCTTTGGCCGAGGGTTTCAGCCTGTGGAGATAAAATGTACTAGATGGTTACATGGGTCAATTGAACGAAGTTTGCCTCGGTGAATTTTGTTCGGTGATCGCACAATCAAAAGCGAGCACCCACAAAAAAGCCGTCAATCACGACGGCTTTCTGTTTCCCGCATCGGCTTTCAGCGGCGAGTCAGCAGTACGCCGGACTCCATGTGATGCGTCCACGGGAACTGGTCGAACAACGCGCACTGGGTGATGCGGTGCGTGTCGTGCAACTGGGCGATGTTGGCCGCCAGGGTTTCCGGGTTGCAGGAGATGTACAGAATGTTGTCGAAACGCCGGGTCAGCTCGCAGGTGTCCGGGTCCATGCCGGCGCGTGGCGGGTCGACGAAGACGCTGCCGAACTCGTAGCTTTTCAGGTCGATGCCTTGCAGACGGCGAAACGGACGCACTTCGTTGAGCGCTTCGGTCAGCTCTTCGGCAGACAAGCGCACCAGGGTAACGTTATCCACAGCGTTTTCGCTGAGGTTGCTCAAGGCCGCGTTGACCGAGGTCTTGCTGATTTCCGTGGCCAGAACTTTGCGCACGCGGGTTGCGAGCGGCAGGGTGAAGTTGCCGTTGCCGCAGTACAACTCCAGCAGATCGTCGTTGCGATCACCCAGCGCTTCGTATGCCCAGTTCAGCATCTTCTGGTTCACGGTGCCGTTGGGCTGTGTGAACGCGCCTTCCGGCTGGCGATAACTGAAGGTGCGGCCGCCGACGTCGAGTTTTTCGACCACGTAATCGAGGCCGAGCACTTCGCGTTTGCCTTTCGAACGACCAATGATGCTGACGCCCAGATCCGCCGACAGCCTGGTCGCTGCCGCATGCCAGTGTTCGTCCAGCGGACGGTGATAGCACAGGGTGATCATCGCATCACCGGACAGCGTGGTCAGAAACTCGACCTGAAACAACTTGTGGCTCAGCGCCGAACTGGCCTGCCACGCAGCCTTCAACTGCGGCATCAACTGGTTGATGCGCAGGCTGGCAATCGGGAATTCCTCGATGAGGATCGGCGTGCGTTTGTCGTCCTGGGAGAACATCGCGTAATGCCGCTCGCCGCCCTCGCGCCACAGACGGAATTCGGCGCGCAGACGGAAGTTCTGCAGCGGCGAGTCGAACACGGTCGGCTCGGGGGCATCGAACGGCGCCAGCAGATCACGCAGGCGCGTGACCTTGGCTTCAAGTTGCTCGGCGTAAGCCTGGGAATCGAAAGTCATGCGTTGAACCAACCCAACTTGATCACGAACAGAATCGACAGAATCACCAGCGCCGGGTTCAGTTCACGGGCACGGCCCGACAGCAGCTTGATCGCGGTCCAGGCGATGAAGCCGAAGGCGATGCCGTTGGCAATCGAATACGTGAACGGCATGGCCAGCGCGGTCACGACGACCGGCGCGGCGACGGTAATGTCTTCCCAGTCTATTTCCGCCAGGCCCGACGTCATCAACACGGCGACGAACAGCAGGGCCGGTGCCGTGGCGAACGCCGGAACGCTGGATGCCAGTGGCGAGAAGAACAGCGCCAGCAGGAACAGGATCGCCACGACGATGGCGGTCAAACCGGTACGGCCGCCAGCGCTGACGCCGGCAGCGGATTCGATGTAGCTGGTGGTGGTCGACGTGCCCAGCAGCGAGCCGGCCATGGCCGCGGTGCTGTCGGCGATCAGTGCGCGACCCATTTTCGGCATGTGGCCGTCCTTGCCCATCAGGCCGGCGCGCTTGGCGACGCCGATCAGGGTGCCGGAGTTGTCGAACAGGTCGACGAACAGGAAGGCGAAAATCACGCTGACCAGACCGATGTCCAGTGCGCCTTTGATGTCCAGTTGCATGAACGTCGGGGCCAGCGAAGGTGGCATCGAAGTCACGCCGCCGAATGGGGTGAAGCCCATGGCGATGGAAATGATGGTCACTGCCAGAATGCCGATCAGCACGGCGCCGCGCACTTTCAGTGCTTCGAGGGCGACGATCAGGGCGAAGCCGAGGGTGGCGAGGATCGGTGCCGGGGCTTTCAGATCACCGAGGCCGACCATGGTCGCCGGGTTGCTGACCACGATGCCGGCGTTGTGCAGGGCGATCAGCGCCAGAAACAGGCCGATACCGGCGGCAATCGCCGAGCGCAGCGGCAGCGGAATGCTGTTGATGATCCATTCACGGATGCGGAAGATCGACAGCAGGAAGAAGCACACCGCCGAGATGAACACCGCGCCCAGCGCCACTTGCCAGGTGTGGCCCATGTGCAGAACCACGGTGTAGGTGAAGAAGGCGTTCAGACCCATGCCCGGAGCAAGGGCAATCGGGTAGTTGGCGATCAGGCCCATGGTCGCCGAGCCGATGGCGGCGGCCAGACAGGTGGCGACAAACACCGCACCCTTGTCCATGCCGGTCTCGCCGAGAATGCTCGGGTTGACGAACAGAATGTAGGCCATGGCCAGGAAAGTCGTGATGCCCGCGAGAATCTCGGTGCGCACGTTGGTGTTGTGTGCCTTGAGTTGAAACAGCCTTTCCAGCATGTCTGCTCCCCGTGGCGCGCGTAGCGCCGTGAATGTATCGACCTCAACAGCAAAGCACAGACCGTTGCTCGCGCCTGAAAAATTGTGGTGGGCCGGAAAAAGCCGCGCATCATACCAGCAGCGTGAGGAATATGGCGGTTGTTGGTGTCGATCATCGGCGAAGTTTTGCGTTGAGGCCAACTGCGCCATACTGCGCGCTGATTTTTTCGGGGCGGGAAGCGCATGAGCAGGTGCTGGATGAAGATTCCGGGTTTGATTGCAACGCTGATGGCCGCGACGCCATCGGTGTTGGCGGCCTCGGCGGAGCCGTTGACCCAAGTGAAAGTGATCAAGGTGCAATCGCCGGCCTGTGGTCTGGAAGACATCGGTGATGGCCAGACCCAGACCCAATGCAATCACAACGGACCGAGCATCAAGGTCTATGTTCTGGAAGTCGGATACGGCCAGAACCAGCCGCATGCCACTCTGGATGGTTTCGAGGTGAACGGCACCCGGGCGCCGGTCTGTGCCTTTGATAATGGCAACCTGACCGAGTGCACCCCGGGCCGCAACACCGTGGGGTCTCTTTATACCTTCGATCTGGCGGGCAAGCAGGCAGGCACCTTCAGCTTCAGCAACACCTCGATCAACGCGCCACGCAACACGATGTCGACCCAGCTTTACATCAAGTAACGACAGTCTGCGAACAGGGCCGGACAAAGCTGACTACGCTTGGAAGATCACCCAGCGGATGACGCCCATGACCTTTAGAGCCCTGATTACCCTCGCCGAGGGCATCGATGATCTGCAAAGCGTGACCCTGATCGACGTGCTGCGCAGGGCCGGCATCGAAGTGATGGCGGCCAGTATTGAAGGACGGCGCATGCTCACCTGCGCCCGTGGCACACGCCTGACCGCCGACGGCATGCTGGTCGATGTACTGGCGCAAACCTTCGACCTGATCGTCCTGCCCGGCGGCGCCGTTGGTTCGCAACACCTGGCCGCGCACCAACCGCTGCAACAGGTGCTCAAGGATCAGGCCAGCGCCGGACGCCTGTTCGCCGGCATCGCCGAATCCCCGGCCGTCGCCCTGCAAACCTTTGGCGTCCTGCGCCAGCGGCGCATGACCTGTTTGCCCGGCGCGAGTCATCAACTGTCGGGTTGTACGTTTGTTGATCAACCGGTGGTGGTCGATGGCAATTGCGTCACAGCTCAAGGCTCCAGCGCTGCGCTGGAATTTGCCTTGACGCTGGTCGAGCAACTGGGTGGCAAGGCCTTGCGGGCGAAGGTGGCGGGGGCGTTATAAATCCAATTGGCGTCAGACCTTCACCTCTTGCACCGGCACATGCATCCGGTCCCGGTTCGCCAGTGTCGGAAACAGCTTGATCCACGTCCCCGTCACCACCAGCGTGCCTATCCCGCCCATGACTACTGCTGGCACGGTGCCGAACCAGTGTGCGGTGAGCCCGGATTCGAATTCCCCCAGTTGATTCGAAGCGCCGATGAACAGGCCGTTGACCGCGCTGACCCGGCCGCGCATTTCGTCCGGTGTCTCCAGTTGGACGAAGGAGGCGCGGATCACCATGCTGATCATGTCCGCCGCGCCGAGCACCACCAGCACCGCGAGGGAGAACCAGAACGAGGTTGAGAGTCCGAAAGCGATGGTCGCGACGCCGAAAATGCCGACGGCGGTGAACATCACCCGACCCACATTGCGCTCCACCGCAAACCGCGCAAGAAACAGTGACATCCCCAGTGCGCCGACCGCCGGTGCCGAGCGCAGCAGGCCGAGGCCCCATGGCCCGGTCAGCAGGATGTCCTTGGCGAATACCGGCAGCAAAGCCGTGGCTCCGCCGAGCAGCACTGCAAACAAATCCAGCGAAATCGCCCCGAGAATGTCCGGGCGGCTGCGAATGAAGCGAATCCCGGCCAGTAAAGAGTTCAGCGTGGCTTTGCCTTTGTTCAGCGGCGTTTGCCGCGCGGGCAGGTTGAGCATCAAGGTGCAGGCAATGACGTAGAGCAACACGGTCGGGCCATACACCCAGACACTGCCGAACGCGTAGAGCAAGCCGCCCAGCGCCGGGGCGACGATGGTTGCCGACTGCTGCGCCGATTGCGCCGCCGCGACGGCCCGGGGAAAGAGCGCGCTGGGCACAATACTGGGCAGCAACGCCTGTGTGGTTGGCATCTCGAACGAACGCGCGGCGCCAAGCAGGAAGGCGAGGATGAAGATCATCTCGCGAGTGACGTGATCGGTGGCGCTGCCGATGGCCAGCGCCAGGGCGATCAATGCCTGCAGCGACTGGCAGATCGCGGCTACTTTGCGTCGGTCATAGCGATCAGCGACATGCCCGGTGTGCAGCATGAACAGCACACGCGGAGCGAATTCGACCAGCCCGACCAGCCCCAGATCGAGGACGTTGCCGGTCAATTGGTAGAGGTTCCAGCCAATCGCCACGGTGAGCATTTGGAAACCGCTCGCGGTAAAAATCCGTGCGAACCAGAAAGCGAGAAACGGACGATGGTGACGTAACAGCAGGGGCTCTTGGCTGGGCATCTGAAGGCAGGTCTGGCTCGATTTAAACCGCGAGGTTATCACCAGTCTGTAACAGGAAGTTGCTATGACAAAAAATTCAGTCAGCCAGACATCGATTTCTTCGGGCTCGCCGCAGGAAATCCGCTGCACAACCTTGCTGGGGCAGTGAGGCAACTTGTCACGCGGCAAACGACCACGCAGTTCAACGGCAAAAATGGGACTACTCTTTCAACGTTGCTTGATCCAGATCAAGACCCAAAACGGACTTGATCAGACTCCCTGCGTTGCGATGGTTGTAAAAAAAGAACGAATCCGAATTCGCCGCACTCCATATCCGTGGGGGCAGTAGGTGCAGGGGCCAAAAGCCCCGCAGCCGGTTTTACCTGACAGAGGAAGCCATATGTTCGGTTTAGAGGCACTAGATCTCGCCCGAATTCAGTTCGCGTTCACCATCTCGTTCCACATCCTGTTCCCTGCCATCACCATCGGCCTGGCGAGTTACCTTGCGGTGCTCGAAGGCCTGTGGCTGAAAACCCGCAACGACACCTACCGTGACCTCTACCATTTCTGGTCGAAGATCTTTGCCGTCAACTTCGGCATGGGTGTGGTCTCCGGGTTGGTCATGGCCTACCAGTTCGGCACCAACTGGAGCCGCTTCTCGGACTTCGCTGGCGCCGTCACCGGGCCGCTGCTGACCTATGAAGTGCTCACGGCGTTTTTCCTCGAGGCCGGTTTCCTCGGCGTCATGCTGTTTGGCTGGAACAAAGTCGGACGCGGTCTGCACTTCTTTTCCACCGTGATGGTGGCCATCGGTACGCTGATTTCGACGTTCTGGATTCTCGCCTCCAACAGCTGGATGCAGACCCCGCAGGGGTTCGAGATCGTCAACGGTCAGGTGATCCCGACGGACTGGCTGGCGATCATTTTCAACCCGTCGTTCCCGTACCGCCTGATGCACATGGCGACAGCGGCGTTCGTCGCCACGGCGTTCTTCGTCGGCTCGTCGGCAGCCTGGCACTTGCTGCGCGGCAAGGACAATCCGGCCATTCGCACCATGCTGTCGATGGCAATGTGGATGGCGCTGATCGTCGCGCCGATTCAAGCGGTCATCGGCGACTTCCATGGCCTGAACACCCTCAAGCATCAGCCGGCGAAAATCGCCGCGATCGAAGGTCACTGGGAAAACAAAGGCGACGAAGCGACGCCGCTGATCCTGTTCGGCTGGCCGGACATGAAAGAAGAGAGAACCAGGTACGCCGTGGAGATCCCTTACCTCGGCAGCCTGATTCTGACCCACTCGCTGGACAAGCAAGTGCCGGCACTCAAGGAGTTCCCGCCGGAAGACCGGCCGAATTCGACCATCGTGTTCTGGTCGTTCCGGATCATGGTCGGCCTCGGGTTCCTGATGATCTTCACCGGGCTGTGGAGCCTGTGGCTGCGCAAGCGTGATTCGCTCTACACCTCGCGACCGTTCCTGTATCTGGCGCTGTGGATGGGGCCGTCCGGGCTGATTGCGATTCTCGCCGGTTGGTTCACCACTGAAATCGGTCGTCAGCCCTGGGTCGTCTACGGCCTGATGCGCACGGCGGATGCGTCCTCCAACCACAGCTTCATGCAGATGAGCATCACGCTGATCATGTTTGTGGTGGTGTATTTCGCTCTGTTCGGCGCAGGTCTCGGCTACATGATGCGTCTGGTGCGCAAGGGGCCGAAGATCAGCGAGGGCACGGAAACGCCGGACGGTGGTCCAGGCAAGCAACGTACACCGGCGCGTCCGTTGTCCGCTGCCGACGATTCGGCCGATGCCGATCACGACGACACCCCCAGTCTGACCAAGGAGATTTGACTCATGGGTATTGATCTTCCGCTGATCTGGGCCGTGATCATCATCTTCGGCATCATGATGTACGTGGTCATGGACGGCTTCGACCTGGGCATCGGGATTCTCTTCCCGTTCATTCCCGGCAAAGTCGACCGCGACGTGATGATGAACACCGTCGCCCCGGTCTGGGACGGCAACGAAACCTGGCTGGTACTGGGCGGTGCAGCTTTGTTCGGCGCCTTCCCGCTGGCTTATTCGGTGGTGTTGTCGGCGCTGTACCTGCCATTGATCTTCATGCTTATCGGTCTGATCTTTCGTGGTGTGGCGTTCGAGTTCCGCTTCAAGGCCAAGGATGACAAGCGTCATTTGTGGGACAAAGCGTTCATCGGCGGGTCGGTCGCAGCAACGTTCTTCCAGGGTGTGGCGCTCGGGGCGTTCATCGACGGGTTGCCAGTGGTCAATCGGCAGTTCGCTGGTGGCTCACTGGACTGGCTGACACCGTTCACGCTGTTCTGCGGTGCCGCGCTGGTGGTGGCGTATGCCTTGCTCGGCTGCACCTGGTTGATCATGAAGACCGAAGGCAAGCTTCAGGAGCAGATGCATGACCTGGCACGGCCGTTGGCCTTCGTCCTGCTGGCCGTGATCGGTATTGTCAGTCTCTGGACGCCGATGGCTCATCCGGATATCGCAACCCGCTGGTTCAGCATGCCGAACCTGTTCTGGTTCATGCCGGTGCCGATTCTGGTGTTGGTCACGATGTACGGTCTGATCCGCGCCGTGGCGCGCAACGCCAACTACATGCCGTTCCTGCTGACCCTGGTGCTGATCTTCCTCGGCTACAGCGGCCTGGGCATCAGCCTGTGGCCGAATATCGTGCCACCGTCGATCTCGATCTGGGACGCCGCCGCACCGCCGCAAAGTCAGGGCTTCATGCTGGTGGGGACGCTGTTCATTATCCCGTTCATTCTGGGTTACACCTTCTGGAGCTATTACGTGTTCCGCGGCAAGGTGACTCACGAAGACGGTTATCACTAGACCTGTGGGAGCGGGCTTGCCCGCGATGGCGTCGGCTGCGACGCCATCGATCTGACTGAGGATCGAAACAATGCCCGGCAAACATTCCTTGCACGACATTAAAGAAGCCGAAAAAAAACCGCTGTGGCAGCGGCTCGGCTGGTTGGCCCTGATCTGGCTCGGCAGTGTGGGCGTGCTGTTTATCGCCGCCAGCCTGATGCGCATGTTCATGAACGCCGCAGGCTTGACCACTCACTGAATCATCCCGTCCCGGCGCCTTCGGGTTCGGCTTTGCAACCCTCCTCGCGGAGGGTTTTTTTTGCCTCGGGCTTACTTGCGAGCCTTGAGAATCACGAATTTAGGCGTAGCGGCCACTTGCTCGACGCCGCGGAACAACCGCGCCAGTTTGCTGTGATAGCCCAGATGACGGTTGCCGACGATGTACAGCGCGCCGCCCACCACCAAGGCTTCGCGCGCCTGCTGGAACATGCGCCAGGCGAGGAAGTCACCCACCACTTGTTGCTGATGGAATGGCGGATTGCACAGCACCACATCCAGTGATTGCGCAGCCTGACCGGCGAGCCCATCACCGGCACGCACGCTGACTTCGCGCTCACCGAGGGCCGCGCGCCAGTTTTCAGCCGCCGATTGCACCGCCATGAATGACTCGTCGACCAACGTGTAATGGGCGTCGGGATTCTGCAGGGCGCTGGCAATGGCCAGCACGCCGTTGCCGCAACCAAGATCGGCGACCCGGGCGTTGCCGAGGTTCTTCGGCAGATGCGGAAGAAAGGCGCGAGTGCCGATGTCGAGGCCTTCGCGGCAGAACACATTGGCGTGGTTGAGCAGTTCGATGGCCGGCTCATCGAGGTGATAGCGCGAAGGGTAAGGTGAGACGGCCGGTGTCCTGGTCTCGGGCGTAGCGATCAGCAGTCGGGCTTTCTTCACCGCCAGCGAGGCTTGCACCGGGCCGATATAGCGCTCCAGCAAATCACCCGCCGCACGGGGCAGGTGTTTGATCATTGCCGCCGCAATGACTTCGGCGCCGGGGGCAAGTTGCCCTTGCAGGCGGATCAGTTGTTCTTCCAGTAGCGCCAGGGTCTTTGGCACGCGAATCAGCACTCGGTCGAACGGCCCGAGCAACGGCTCGCTGGCGGGAATCGCGCGAATGGCATCGAAAGCCCGGCCATTGCGCAACAGGTTCTTTTCCAGCCCCAGAAAGCCAAGATACGAATCGCCACTGCTGCTGACGTCGACCTTGCCCAGCAGGCTGGCAGCCAAGGCGCCAAAGCTGTCATTGAGCACCAGCACCCGAGTGTTCGCCGCCGGTTGTTGCGCGGCGAGATGATTGAGCAGGTATTCGTCAGCCGCGTCGAAGGCTTGCAGCGGTTCATTCTGTTGTTCGGGCTGGCGGATCAGGTCGAGTTGGGCAAAGGGCGTATCGAGCAAAGGCATGGGGCGGGGACTCAGGGTAATCAACGGGTGTCCCGCGGCCCAGGGGATGGTGCGGCGGAACCGTCCGAGCGAACTGCGACGTGTAAGTCTCTGACGCCATCACTCAGGAAGGTTGCAAATGGTACGTTTTTTTCGGGGCAATTACTCGCAGGTTTTGGCCCGAGTGAAGTGTTCCGTCAGATTATCCCGATCCGGGCGGCGGCAATGACTGCCGAGATCTTGTTGCAGACTTTCAGCTTGATAATCACGTTCTGCACGTGATAGTTCACGGTGCGTTCGCTCAGGCAGAGAATCCTCGAGATTTCATAGGCCGTCTTGCCGACTGCGGACAGTTCCAGCACCTCCAGCTCTCGTGGTGACAGACGTGGTTTCGCAGGTTTGGCTGGCGGGATGGGCACGGTACTGGAGAAGAGATCATGCAAATGGTTGATCGCGTAGAACATGAAGCCAAAATGCTCGTACAGCTCCAGAGGGCTCAATGGGCGCTGTGGCCGGGAGAGGCTTACGATACTGCACAGCCCGGTCTGCTCATCGATGAATGATTGCGACCAACCGTGTTTGAGACCATGACTTTGCTGCGCATGCCATAAGTCCGGGGTTTGCGAATAGACCTCTTTGCTCCAGACGATTGGCAGTACTGAATGATTGCAGTGTGATATCGCTGGGTCCACTTTGCTGTAGTGGTTCTTTTCATAAAGGCGGTTGAATGTTTGAGGGTAATTGTTGATCTGCAAGGCATTGAAATCGACAGTCCGATTGTTCGTTGTAAAATTTACACCGCAGAAGTCAAAGCCAATGTTTTCGGCGAACCTTTGTAATATAGGGTAGGCAGCTTCTATTTCCCTCACGAAAGTCAGTTGCTTTAAATGCGACTCCTTCCACATTTCCATGAAAAACTCTCCTTGAGTCGTTTGATCCGGGGGGGGGCTTTTTGGATCCAGAGATCCGCCACGGAATAGAGTGTAGGATGATTCGTACAAAACACTTTGGATTTTTTTGCTCTTTGGACTAATCGCTTTTTATGAAAAAGTTATTAGAGGGTTGATTTTTTTAATATTGTGAGTGGCATATCACGTGGCCGTGTTGCTGTGTCGTTACAGTTTTTTAATGCGAATGATTTAACACCATTACAAAACGGCGTTGTTTAATTGCGCCGGTTTGCGCGAAACTGCGGCCATTCGTTCGATGGAGTGCCCCATGACCGCCCGCTCAGAGAAGTACACTGCGCAGACCTTGCTGGACGTACAACCCATAACCGAAAACCTGTTTACCCTACGCACCACGCGTGATGCCGGGTTTCGTTTCCGCGCCGGGCAATTCGCACGTCTGGGCGTGACCAAAGCGGATGGCAGCACTGTGTGGCGAGCGTATTCGATGGTGTCATCGCCGTTCGACGAGTTCCTGGAGTTCTTCTCCATCGTTGTCCCGGGAGGTGAGTTCACCAGCGAACTGAGCCGGCTTCAGGTGGGCGATACCTTGCTGGTGGAGCGTCAGGCCTTTGGTTATCTGACCCTGGATCGCTTTGTCGACGGGCGTGACCTGTGGCTGTTGTCCACCGGTACCGGCGTGGCGCCGTTTCTGTCGATCCTGCAGGATTTCGAGGTATGGGAAAAGTTCGAGCGGATCATTCTGGTTTACAGCGTGCGCCAGGCAAGGGAGTTGGCTTATGTGTCACTGATCGAGCAACTGCGCGAGCGGGACTATCTGGCCGAGCAGGTGCACAAGCTGCAATTCATCCCGACCGTGACACGGGAGCAGTACCCGGGCGCATTGAACGGACGCATCACCACCCTCATTGAAAACGGTGAACTGGAGCGAGCGGCGGGCGTGGCGCTGACACCTGAACACTCGCGGGTCATGCTGTGTGGCAATCCACAGATGATCGATGAAACCCGCGCCCTGCTGAAGCTGCGCGAGATGCGCCTGAGCCTGACCCGCAAGCCGGGCCAGGTGGCGGTGGAAAACTACTGGTAAAAAAACGGCACCTCGCAGGTGCCGTTTTCATTTGAACCGCAGGGTTCAGGGCCGATCATTCTGTGCCTTGAGCAGGTCACGAATTTCGCCCAGCAGTTCCTCTTCTTTGGTCGGAACCGGCGGCAGGGTAGGGGCCACGGCTTCTTCGCGCTTGAGACGGTTGATGGCTTTGACGCCCATGAAGATCGCAAAGGCGACGATGATGAAATCGAGAACGGTCTGGATGAATTTGCCGTAAGCCAGCACGACCGCTGGCGCGGTACCTTCTGCTGCCTTGAGCGTGACGGCAAGGTCACTGAAGTCCACACCACCGATCAGCAGGCCGATCGGCGGCATGATCACGTCACCGACAAAGGACGAAACGATTTTACCGAAGGCGGCACCGATGATGATACCGACGGCCATGTCGACCACATTGCCTTTGACCGCGAAGGCCTTGAACTCACTTAGCACGCCCATAGGTTATTTCCTTGTTACAGATGAGGTTGGTGTACGCAGTGTAAATCAGCAAAACGCGTCCTGCGCGAAACACCTTCTTACAATGCCCGTTTTTATCGACACACTAATCGACGAATAGTTTGCAAAGTGCCAGCAATCGCGCGCGAAATACGCTGTAACTGGCTGATCGGGAAGCCAATTTTTTCAATCATCACGTTACGAACTTTCTATTTATGTTCACGGGATTAGCCCTCTAGCCTCTGGTTGGCGCACCTGGATGCGCCCAAAAAAACCAGAGGAACCTGAGATGACTTCAACTTTTGGCCCAGGGATTTTTTCCCATCGCCGCACACTCTGCCTGCTCACCGCCAGCCTGTTGTCCTTGACCGCGAATGCCGATCCTCTGACCCGGGACAACGGCGCGGCGGTCGGTGACAACCAGAACTCGCAAACCGCCGGTGCCAATGGCCCGGTGCTGTTGCAGGACGTGCAACTGATCCAGAAATTGCAGCGTTTTGACCGCGAACGCATTCCCGAGCGCGTGGTGCATGCCCGTGGCACGGGAGCCCACGGCACCTTCACCGCGACCAGCGATCTTAGTGATCTGAGCAAGGCCAAGGTGTTTGCCGCCGGCGAAGTGACCCCGGTATTCGTGCGTTTCTCGGCTGTAGTACACGGCAACCATTCCCCGGAAACCCTGCGTGACCCACGTGGTTTCGCCACAAAGTTCTACACCGCCGATGGCAACTGGGATCTGGTCGGCAACAATTTTCCGACCTTCTTCATCCGCGATGCGATCAAGTTTCCGGACATGGTCCATGCCTTCAAGCCCGATCCTCGCACCAACCTCGACGATGATTCCCGTCGATTCGATTTCTTCTCCCATGTGCCGGAAGCCACCCGGACGCTCACCGAGCTGTATTCCAATTCGGGTACGCCGGCCAGTTACCGGGAAATGGACGGTAACGGTGTTCATGCCTACAAGTTGGTCAATGCCAAAGGTGAAGTTCACTACGTGAAGTTTCACTGGAAGAGTTTGCAGGGGATCAGGAATCTGACGCCAAAAGAAGTCGGCAACGTTCAGGGGCAGGATTACAGTCATATGACCAATGATCTTGTGACAAATATTAACAAAGGTAACTTCCCTAAGTGGGACTTGTACATTCAGGTGCTGAAACCACAAGATTTGTCCAAGTTTGATTTTGATCCATTGGATGCCACCAAGATCTGGCCCGGTGTAGTAGAGCAAAAAGTTGGACAAATGGTATTAAACCGAAACCCGGCAAATGTCTTCCAGGAAACCGAGCAAGTTGCCATGGCGCCAGCGAATGTTGTTCCAGGTATCGAACCTTCGGAAGATCGTTTGTTGCAAGGCCGAGTGTTTTCATATGCCGATACGCAGATGTATCGTCTCGGTGCCAATGCTCTGCAGTTGCCAATCAACGCGCCAAAAGTTGCGGTGAACAATGGCAATCAGGATGGCGCGATGAACTTCGGTGCCAGCCACTCGGGCGTGAATTATCAACCGAGCCGTTTGCAGCCACGGGAAGAAACCGAAACCGCGCGCTACAGCCAGTCGGCGCTGACGGGCAGCACGCAGCAGGCGAAGATCCAGCGTGAGCAGAATTTCCGACAGGCCGGCGATTTGTATCGCTCATTCAGCCAGCAGGAGCGTCAGGATCTGATCGCCAGTTTCGGCGGCTCGCTGGCCACCACTGACGACGAGAGCAAGCACATCATCCTGTCCTTCCTTTATAAGGCCGACCCGGAATACGGCACGGGCGTGACCAAAGTGGCCAAGGGGGACCTGGGCCGGGTCAAGGCACTGGCGGCGAAACTCACCGACTGATCGCCACACATTGCAGCGCGGGGTTGAATCAGTCCCGTGCTGCTCAAGGAGCAACCCATGCGTGTTTATCTATGCTGGCTGATGGCATTGCTGTCGTTTGCAGCGCTGGCGGCTCCGGCCGAACCGAACCCGCAGGCGATCAAGGCGCAGTTGCAGGAATACTATTTCGACGCCGCCCGGCGTGGAGATGTGCCGATGCTCGCGACGTTTATCGAGTCCGGATATTCCCTTGATACCCGTGACGGCAAGGGTTACACCGCGCTGATTCTGGCGGCGTATCACGGCCAGTCTGCTGCAGTTGAGCAACTGCTGGCCGCCGGGGCGGATGCCTGCGCTCAGGATCAACGCGGCAATACCGCGCTGATGGGCGCTATTTTCAAGGGCGAAGTGCAGATCGCGCGGCGCTTGATGGCCACTGAATGCAGCCCTGATCAACGCAATGGCGCCGGGCAGACGGCGGCCATGTACGCCGGGCTTTTCAAGCGTCTTGAATTGCTCGATGCGCTGAAAGCCAAGGGTGCTGACCTGAATGCCGAAGATCCGTTGGGCAACAGCGCCGCGCGGCTGGCCAACGGTGAGTTCCGCAACGCCGCGCCGCGCTGATCCTGCGTTATCATCGACGTTTTGCTCCGGGGGTTTTGAGATGGCCAAGGCCAAGCGCATGTACGGCTGCACCGAGTGCGGCGCCACTTTTCCCAAGTGGGCCGGGCAGTGTGGTGAATGCGGTGCGTGGAACACGCTGACCGAAACCATGATCGAAAGCGGCGGCGCAGCGGCGCCCGCAGGGCGGACGGGTTGGGCCGGGCAGCAGGCGCAGATCAAGACGCTCGCCGAAGTCAGCATCGAAGAGATTCCACGTTTCTCCACCGCCTCCGGCGAGCTGGATCGTGTACTCGGTGGTGGTCTGGTCGATGGCTCGGTGGTGCTGATCGGTGGTGACCCGGGCATCGGCAAATCGACAATCCTGTTGCAGACCCTGTGCAATCTCGCCAAGAGCATGCCGGCACTGTACGTCACCGGCGAAGAATCCCAGCAGCAGGTCGCGATGCGCGCGCGCCGTCTCGGCTTGCCGCAGGACCAGTTGCGGGTGATGACCGAAACCTGCATCGAAACCATCATCGCCACTGCTCGTCAGGAAAAACCCAAGGTGATGGTGATCGACTCGATCCAGACGATCTTCACCGAACAATTGCAATCGGCGCCGGGGGGCGTGTCCCAGGTGCGCGAGAGTGCGGCACTGCTGGTGCGCTACGCCAAGCAAAGCGGCACGGCGATCTTCCTTGTCGGCCACGTGACCAAGGAGGGCGCGCTGGCCGGTCCGCGGGTACTGGAACACATGGTGGACACCGTGCTGTATTTCGAAGGCGAGTCAGACGGACGTTTGCGCCTGCTGCGTGCGGTGAAAAACCGTTTCGGCGCGGTCAACGAACTGGGCGTGTTCGGTATGACTGACAAGGGCTTGAAAGAAGTCTCCAACCCGTCGGCGATTTTTCTCACTCGTGCGCAGGAAGAAGTCCCGGGCAGTGTGGTGATGGCGACGTGGGAAGGCACCCGACCGATGCTGGTGGAAGTACAGGCGCTGGTCGATGACAGTCACCTGGCCAACCCGCGCCGCGTGACGTTGGGGCTGGATCAGAACCGCTTGGCGATGTTGCTCGCGGTCCTGCATCGTCATGGCGGCATTCCGACTCACGACCAGGACGTGTTCCTCAACGTCGTCGGTGGTGTGAAGGTGTTGGAAACGGCTTCGGATCTGGCACTGATGGCGGCGGTGATGTCGAGCCTGCGCAACCGGCCATTGCCCCATGATCTGCTGGTGTTTGGCGAAGTGGGCCTGTCCGGCGAAGTGCGGCCGGTGCCAAGCGGCCAGGAGCGGTTGAAGGAAGCGGCCAAGCATGGCTTCAAACGCGCCATCGTGCCGAAGGGCAATGCGCCGAAAGAGTCCCCGCCCGGTCTGCAGATCATCGCCGTCACTCGCCTCGAACAGGCCCTCGACGCGCTTTTCGAATAACAGCCCATAATCTTTGTGGGAGCGGGCTTGTGTATTGGCGCTATATTTCGATCAGCGCGCCGAGTTCGCGCTCCAGCTCGGATTCGTCCGCCAGATTGAGCTCGATCAGTCGCCGCAAGCGCTGGATCGATTCCAGACTGATATGCCGGCAGACAAACCCCAACTGGCCGTTCTCTTCATGGGCCAGTTGCACATCCATTTCGATATCGACCTCGTCGCTCAGATGAATGTCGACGAAAAAATCCTTCTGCGCATCGCCCAGCCAGGGCTCCGGTCGCTCGATCAGCAACCCTTTAAGCGACAGGTCGATCAGCTTGACAGGCCAGATGTACTCGCCCTGGCTCAGCTCGGTTCTGGCATCGAACGCAATACGTTTGAAACGACGACGGTTGGCTGGGTGCTCGCTCATGGCGCAATCCTCCAAAGGTTCGCTGACTATAGACCCGCATCGTTCAGGCATGCCAGCGCAAACAGGCCAGCTAGACCAATGTCGGGGTATGGTCTTTGCCGCCAGTAGCGCTAAACTCGGGGTGGCTGTCTTTCTTGTCCACCCTGGCTGGAATAATAAAATGAAAAATAATAATAGCCTGCTACGCCACATACCCTGGCTAGTGCTGGCAATCGTGGGAGCGTGCGCCCTGGGCGTAGTGGCATTGCGCCGCGGCGAGGCGATCAACGCCTTGTGGATTGTGGTCGCTGCCGTGGCCATTTATCTGGTCGCGTACCGTTACTACAGTCTGTTCATCGCAAACAATGTGATGCAACTCGACCCGCGTCGGGCCACCCCCGCCGTGCTCAACAACGACGGTCTGGACTATGTGCCGACCAACAAACACATTCTGTTCGGTCACCACTTCGCAGCGATCGCTGGCGCCGGCCCCTTGGTCGGCCCGGTACTGGCGGCGCAGATGGGCTATCTGCCTGGCACGCTGTGGCTGATCGCCGGCGTGGTGCTGGCGGGAGCGGTGCAGGACTTTATGGTCCTGTTCATGTCGACCCGTCGCAACGGCCGTTCCCTGGGCGACATGGTGCGTGAAGAAATGGGCCGCATACCCGGTACCATCGCCTTGTTCGGCTGCTTCCTGATCATGATCATCATCCTCGCGGTGCTGGCCCTGATCGTGGTCAAGGCACTGGCCGAGAGTCCGTGGGGCATCTTCACCGTGATGGCGACCATCCCGATCGCGATGTTCATGGGCATCTATATGCGCTACATCCGTCCGGGTCGCATTGGCGAGATCTCGGTGATCGGCGTGTTGCTGCTGCTCGGTTCGATCTGGCTGGGCGGGCAGATTGCTGCTGATCCGGTGTGGGCCAAGGCGTTCACCTTTACCGGCATTCAAATCACCTGGATGCTGATCGGTTACGGTTTCGTTGCCGCAGTGCTGCCGGTATGGCTGATTCTGGCGCCGCGTGACTATCTGTCGACCTTCCTCAAGATCGGCACCATCGTCGCGTTGGCAATCGGCATTCTGGTGACCATGCCCGAGCTGAAAATGCCGGCGCTGACCCAGTTCGTCGACGGCACCGGTCCGGTATGGAAGGGCGGTCTGTTCCCGTTCCTGTTCATCACCATTGCTTGCGGTGCGGTCTCCGGTTTCCATGCGCTGATCTCTTCCGGCACCACGCCGAAGCTGCTGGACAACGAAACCAACGCCCGTTACATCGGATACGGCGGCATGCTCATGGAGTCGTTCGTCGCGATCATGGCCATGGTTGCTGCCTCGGTGATCGAGCCTGGCGTGTACTTCGCCATGAACAGCCCGGCCGCCGTGGTCGGCAGTGACGTGGCATCGGTTGCGCAAATGGTCTCCAGCTGGGGCTTTGCGATCACGCCGGAAGCGCTGCAAGCCGTGGCGCATGACATTGGTGAAACCACCATTCTGGCCCGTGCCGGTGGTGCGCCGACCCTGGCGGTCGGTATCGCGCAGATCCTGCACAGTGTCCTGCCGGGTGAAAACACCATGGCGTTCTGGTACCACTTCGCGATCCTGTTCGAAGCGCTGTTCATCCTCACCGCTGTCGACGCCGGCACCCGTGCCGGACGTTTCATGCTGCAGGATCTGCTCGGCTCCTTCGTGCCGGCGCTGAAACGCACCGAATCGTGGACGGCCAACCTGATCGCCACCGCCGGTTGTGTGGCAATGTGGGGCTGGTTGCTGTACCAGGGCGTGATCGATCCACTGGGCGGCATCAACACCCTGTGGCCACTGTTCGGTATCTCCAACCAGATGCTGGCCGGTATCGCGCTGATGCTCGGCACCGTGGTTCTGATCAAGATGAAGCGCCAGCGCTACATCTGGGTGACTCTGCTGCCAGCTACCTGGCTGCTGATCTGCACCACGACGGCTGGCTTCATCAAATTGTTCGATGCCAACCCGGCCATCGGCTTCCTGTCGCTGGCGAAGAAATACAGCGATGCGTTGGCCAATGGTCAGGTGCTGGCACCGGCAAAAAGCGTCGAGCAGATGCAGCACGTGATCTTCAACGCCTACACCAACGCAACGCTCACCGCGCTGTTCCTGTTCGTGGTCTTCAGCATCCTGTTCTATGCGCTCAAGGTCGGCATCGCCGCCTGGGGCAAAAAAGAACGCACGGATAAAGAATCGCCATTCCAGGCTTTGCCGGATGCGTAACCAGAGGATTGCACCATGTTCAATGACCTGAGTCGCCTCGGTAAATACCTCGGTCAGGCCGCACGCCTGATGGTCGGCATGCCCGACTACGACACCTACGTCGAGCATATGCAAACCAAACACCCGGACAAACCGGTGATGAGCTACGAGATGTTCTTCCGCGAACGTCAGGAAGCCCGTTACGGTGGCAAGGGTGGGCCGAAGTGCTGTTGATCAGAGCCTGAGGTCCAGGCTATCCCCTGTGGGAGCGAGCCTGCTCGCGAATACGGAGTATCAGTTGATGAATCCATTGGCTGACACACCGCTTTCGCGAGCAGGCTCGCTCCCACATTTGTTTTGTGTTGTTCATTCATGTTGTGAAGGAGATCGAGTTTTGTCCTCTCCCATCCCGGTCACGGTACTCAGCGGTTTCCTCGGTGCCGGCAAGACCACCTTGCTGCGTCATCTGCTTAAAGCCGAGCACGGCCTGAAAATTGCCGTGATCGAAAACGAATTCAGCGACGCCGGTATCGATACTCAGTTGTTGGGTGACGAACCGGTACAAGTCATGACCCTGGCCAACGGCTGCGTCTGCTGCACCATTCACACCGATCTGACCAAAGCGCTGTACCTGCTGCTTGAGCGCCTCGACAGCGGTGAGATCGCCTTTGACCGCCTGGTGATCGAGTGCACCGGTCTGGCCGATCCGGCGCCGGTGGCGCAGACCTTTTTCATCGACGAGGAACTGCGTGAGCGTTACCTGCTCGACGGCATCATCACCCTGGTCGATGCCGCGCATGCAGAAGTGCACCTGACCCAGACCATCGCCCAGGCGCAGATCGGTTTCGCCGACCGTTTGCTGGTGAGCAAGACCGATCTGGTCGACGAGGCCACGTTCACTGCGTTGAGCGAACGCCTGACGCGGATCAACCGCCGCGCGCCGATCCGCTTGGTCGAGCACGGCAACATTGATCTGGCGGAATTGCTGGACGTGCGCGGCTTCAATCTCAACGCCGATCTCGGCGGTGGATTGAGCCTGCGTCCGGTGCGCAAGGCACCGTCGATTGATCGCATTTCCAGTCTGGTGTTGCGCACCGATCAACCGCTGGATATCGATCAGCTCAGCGAGTTCATGAATGAATTGCTCGAAGAGCACGGCAAGCAATTGCTGCGCTACAAAGGCGTGCTGAACATTGCCGGCGAGGATCGGCGACTGGTGTTTCAGGGCGTGTTGAAGCTCTACGGTTTCGACTGGGACACCGAGTGGGCCGAGGGTGAGGCGCGGGAAAGTGTGATCGTGTTTATTGCCGATGATTTGCCGGAAGAGAAGATTCGTGCGGGGTTTGCCAGAGTGGCTTCTGTCTGATGGATCTTGGTTGTCTGTGAAGGCCTCTTCGTGAGCAGGCTCGCTCCCACAGTCATTCGCATTCTGTCAGGAGGAATGCCATTCACTGTGGGAGCGAGCCTGCTCGCGAAGGCGATCTAACCGACAGCACAACGTTCAACGTCTGAACCCAGCAATGTCTGCTCAAGATGATCGAGATGCCGATTCATCAATACCCCGGCTTGCGTCGTATCGCCGCGTTCAATGGCATCGACAAGCGCCACATGCTCCTGCCACGCGCAACAGCTGTGCGTGCGACACGCACTTCGCGCAATCGCCAATGACGTCATGGGCACCAGGCTGCCAAGAAAATGCGCCAACGGTGCATTCCCTGCCATCTGCGCCAATGTCAGATGAAACTCCCCTGACAAGCGAATCGCCGCCCCACGCCGATCCTGCTCGACGGCTTGACGCTCGCGCTCGATCAACCCGCGCAAGCCATTCAACACGTCCGCCTGCGGACGCTGGCACGCCAGACGCACCAGCGTGTTTTCGGTCAGGCGCCGTGCATGCAGGGCCTGACGCGTCTGCTCCCTATCAGGTGCCGCAATACGCGGCCGATGATTGGCCCGCAGTACAACAACGTGCTCATGGGACAACTGCGTCAGCACCCGGCGAACGTCTGCACGACTGGCGCCGAACATTTCTTTCAGGCTGTCCTCGGTGAAACGACTGTGCGCATCAAGGCGCTGTTCGAGAATCGCGTCGAGCAAGCGCGGATACAGATCCTCTGCCAGCACCCGCAGCTGGGCGAAGGGCAGGGGCGCGGCGGTCGGCTGCAGGTGCGAGGGTGAAGCAAAACTGTTCATGGCCTGTCTCCTATGAGGGATCAGTGGCTCAGGTTGTCATCCGGAATGTTCAGTTCGATGCCCATGCGCTGGCCTTCACGCAGAATATGCCGGCGCATTTCGGCGCTCGCCTGGGCGCTGTTCTTGCTGCGAATCGCACGCACCACGGCCTCGTTTTCTTCGAGGCGTTCGGCCAGATGCTCCGGGGAATTGCGCAACACTTCGGCGCTTTGCTTGAGGGCATTGCTGGTCTGTTGCACCACGCTCTGAAAAATCGGATTCGAGGTCAGGGTGAACAGCTCTTCGTGGAAGGCGATGTAGGCGCTGACCCCGGCCTCGCTGTCACCGGCGTCGAGGGCTTCGCGCATGTCCATCAGGGTCAGGCGCAACTGGCCGACTTCCTTGCTGCTGATGGATTGCGCCACCAGGCCGACGATGAACGGCTCGAGGGTGTAGCGCAGTTGCAGGACATCTTCGAGGCTGGCCCCGGCCACCGCACTGTCGTGGCTCTGGCTGTCGCTCGGTTGTGCGTCGAGGACGACCACGCCTTTGCCCGGCATCGAGCGCACCAGGCCGAGGGTTTCCAGGACGATCACCGCTTCGCGCAGGCTTGGGCGACTGATGCCCAGTTGTTCGGCCAGTTCGCGCTGGCCCGGCAGCATGTCGCCGGAGCGCCACTGACCACGAGCCAGTGCGGCGCGGAGTTTTTCTACCACTGAGTTGACGACGGTTGATGTGGTAATCACTTGTCTTGCTCCGTGAGCCCGTCGGGGCCGCAGGCAAGATCAAAAGATCGCAGCCTGCGAGCGCCTGCGGGGTTGAAATCAGAACTCTTGCTGGTGTGCCGGAGTTGCTGGTTTACGCGGTTGAAAGGTGTAGCCCTGCTGACCGCTGAGTACTTTGTTGGCGCGTTGTACGTCGATGTCCTTTTCCCAGCGCGCGATGGCCACGGTCGCGACGCAGTTGCCGATCAGGTTGGTCAGCGCGCGGCCGATGCCCATGAACCAGTCCACCGCCAGCACCAGCACCAGACCGACCACCGGAATCGCCGGGATCGCCGTCAGTGTTGCTGCCAGAATCACCAGCGCCGAGCCAGGAATGCCATGGGCGCCTTTCGAGGTGATCAACGACACCAGCAGAATCGTCAGCAAGTCGGTCATCGCCAGCGGTGTGCCGGTGGCGTTGGCGATAAAGACAATGGCCAGAGTCAGGTAGATCGAGAAACCGTCGAGGTTGAACGAATAGCCGGTGGGAATCACCAGGCCGACGGTCGAGCTGCCGATGCCGAGGTGTTCGAGTTTGCGCATGATCTGTGGCAGCACCGCATCGGAAGACGCCGTGCCCATGACGATCAGCAGTTCTTCACGCAGGTACTTGAGTAGCGGCCACAGCCGCAGGCCCGAAGCGCGCATCACGACGCCGAGAATCACACTGACGAAGGCCACGCAGGTGAGGTAGAACAAACCGACCAGACTGCCCAAATGTTGCAGCGAATCGAGGCCATATTTGCTGGTGGTGAAGGCGATGGCGCCGAACACGCCAATCGGCGCCAGACGCACGATCATGCCCATGATGCGGAAGATCACATGGCTGAGTTCATTGATCAGTCGGGAAATCCCGGAAGCCGCTTC
The DNA here is from genome assembly GCF_963970475.1 of Pseudomonas sp. EA_5y_Pfl2_R50. NCBI lineage: Bacteria > Pseudomonadati > Pseudomonadota > Gammaproteobacteria > Pseudomonadales > Pseudomonadaceae > Pseudomonas > Pseudomonas sp. EA_5y_Pfl2_R50. The sequence goes on from NZ_CAXAPT010000008.1 coordinate 202,599, forward strand.
GCCAACCAGATTCAACGCGCTGCCGAACAGTACCGAGAACAACAGCACTTGCAGAATGTTGTTGTCGGCAAAGGCGCCGATCACCGAAGTCGGGATCAGGTCCATCAGGAATTGCGTGGTGGTGTGCATGTGCTGGCTGCGTTCGGCGAGATCGCCCATGTCGGCTGCGGACAGCTGCTCCAGATGGATATTCGCGCCGCTGCCGATGCCGGTGCTGAAAGCGAATACCAAGCCAATCACCAGAGCGATGGTGGTCAGCACTTCGAAGTAGATCACTGACTTGAGGCCGATGCGCCCGACCTTCTTCAGGTCGCCCGCACCGCTGATGCCGCTGACCACCACGCAGAACACGATCAGGCCGATGAGCATCTTGATCAGTTTGATGAAGCCGTCGCCGAGCGGTTTGAGCTGGGCGGAGTATTCAGGGAGGGTCAGCCCGCAGACGATGCCGAGCATCAGTCCGAGAACCACTTGCAGGAAGATTGAACGCGAGCACCATCTGAGCATGGGAGGAATCCTGGTCGGTGTCCTGGTTGCCGTGCGCTTGGCGCATCAGATTCAGGACTTAATTATTGTGGTCTTACCGGTATGTCCAGTGCAGGCGCAGTCTACGCTCGGGTTTTTCTGGAATACAAGGGGAAAACACAAAATTGGCATGACCGGTCTGACCAGTGGTGCTGACGTCGGAACTCTCGTGGGGCAACTCTGCTGGCAGAGAAGCCCGGCCATGATCGACCGGGCGGCATCGGGCTGACGCTGTCGGTCAGTAAGGCACGTTGCGCTGCAGGATATTCAGTTTGAACTCCAGGACACTTGCACTGCGATTTGGATCGGTTCGCACGAACGTGCCCACCGCAGGGTCGTATTTATTGCGGCTTTTGCCGGCACTCAACAGGGCGCCGCTGCGCGTCTGGATTCTCAGTGTGGGTGTGTCGGTGTCTATTTGATCGAGGGTGATGATTTTACCGTTGCTGTTCAGCAAGTTGAACGTGGTCTGATCACCGTCTTCGGTTGAATAGGCATTCAGAAAGTCCTTTTCTTCCCGGCTGACGGTTCGGTAGTAATACGCACCAGGGGTGAAGATATAGATTGTGTAATAGTCGTCGAGGCAACGGAAATAAAACGTCAGCGCGTCCGGTGCGACATCGGGCTTGAGAAACAGATAGTCTGAAACATCTACATGGCTAGAGAAAGAAAATGCCTCATAGTCGGGGCGAGGTGTTTTGATTGTTCGGCCGTAGGTCAACTTCGGAAAGTGCGGATAACCGAAGCGAGTGCTCAGCGTTGCAGTAAAGGATTTTTCCTGATCGGTGCTCATAAATAATTTCACATGTTTTAAGTTGGATAAATTGAACGTCGGGTACTAATGGCGTAAACAGAAACTGTTTACGCTGTATTGTCAGACTTCGTCGGGATCACTGAGGAAAGAGGCGTTGCGTTCGATGATTCGCAGCGTGAACGCAATGCCGTCATTTGCAGTCCCGGCCAGGTAGCTGTAGGGCGCACCGCGCCGGCGCACGCTGCCGATGTGCTCGGCGTTGCGGGCCTTGAGCCGAACCCGCTGGATGTCTCGACCCATGTCGGCCAGGGTGATGGTCCGGTTGTCCAGGTCCAGCAGGTTGAACGAGGTGGTGTCGCTGCCGTCAGGCAGGAAGGCACCCAGCACACCGGCCGCATCCTTGCTGATGCAATGACCGGTATGAGTGGCGTGGGAACGGATATAAAGGTGGTAGTAGTCGTCTGTGCAGCGGAAGTAGATGTTCATGGGCGAAGCGTTTTTTACTTCCTCATGCACACGCCGGCCCAATAGATGCGCGTCATCGACTTTGATCGCGGCTCCGGTATAAAAGCCACCCGAGAAGGATACGTCAGTGCGCAAGATCGGGGTTTCATATAAAGCCCCAAGAACGTTCAGATGATGTTGGTCGATTTCAAGTGTGGCTATGAAAGACTTTTGTCGGTTGGTGGTCATGCACTCTTCCTTGAGTTTAAGTGTGTTGATCCTGGATGATTACTGTCTGGTTTGATTGTTTTGTTATTTGCTTTTTGCTTGTCTTGGATAAATCCTAACAGCTAGGTTTTATAAGAGGTGATGTTTTTGCCTGTGTTGTTGTTTCAAGTTTTAAGCAGTGACACTGAAAATCGCGAAGAGCGGGCTTAAAGATTACTTTCTTGCAGACGAAAAAAAACCGGCCAATCACTTGGCCGGTTTTTATGTTGCGGGTTTAACGTCGCAATTAAGCGCCGTATACCGGCAGTTTCTTGCAGATGGCTTTGACTTTCTCACGAACGGCGTCGATCACCGCTTCGTTGTTCAGGTCAGCCAGGATGTCGCAGATCCAGCCAGCCAGCTCTTTGCACTCGGCTTGCTTGAAGCCGCGAGTGGTCACAGCCGGGGTTCCGAAGCGCAGGCCGGAAGTGACGAACGGCGAGCGTGGATCGTTTGGCACGGAGTTCTTGTTCACGGTGATGAAGGCTTTGCCCAGAGCGGCGTCAGCGTCCTTACCGGAGATGTCCTGCTTGATCAGCGACAGCAGGAAAAGGTGGTTTTTGGTACCGCCCGAAACCACGTCGAAACCGCGCTCGATGAATACTTCGGCCATGGCCTGGGCGTTCTTGACGACTTGTTCCTGATAGGCCTTGAACTCTGGCTGCAGCGCTTCCTTGAAGCAGATCGCTTTAGCGGCGATCACGTGCTCCAGCGGGCCACCCTGGGCACCCGGGAATACCGCGGAGTTCAGTTTCTTCTCGATGTCGGCGTTGGCGCGCGCCAGGATCAGACCGCCACGTGGACCGCGCAGGGTCTTGTGCGTGGTGGTGGTCACGACGTCAGCGAAAGGTACCGGGTTCGGGTAAACACCAGCGGCAACCAGACCGGCTACGTGAGCCATGTCGACGAACAGGTAAGCACCGACCTTGTCGGCGATGGCGCGAAAACGCGGGAAGTCGAGGATCTGCGAGTACGCAGAGAAGCCGGCCACGATCATTTTCGGCTTGTGCTCAACCGCCAGGCGCTCGACTTCGTCGTAGTCGATCAAGCCGTTGGCGTCGATGCCGTACTGCACGGCGTTGTACAGCTTGCCGGAGGAGGAAACGCTGGCGCCGTGGGTCAGGTGACCGCCGTGGGCCAGGCTCATGCCCAGAATGGTGTCGCCACCTTGCAGCAGGGCCAGGTAAACAGCGGCGTTGGCTTGCGAACCGGCGTGCGGCTGAACGTTGGCGTAATCGGCGCCGAACAGTTCCTTGGCGCGGTCGATGGCCAGTTGTTCAACAACGTCAACGTACTCGCAACCACCGTAGTAACGCTTGCCTGGGTAGCCTTCAGCGTACTTGTTGGTCAGGACCGAGCCTTGAGCTTCCATCACCGCTGGGCTGGTGTAGTTTTCCGAAGCGATCAGCTCAATGTGTTCTTCCTGGCGCTGAGCTTCTTGCTCCATGGCGGCAAAAAGGTCGGCGTCGTACTTGGCAATAGTCAAATCACGGCTGAACATGGCGGTCCTCAAGGATCGGGGGCAGAAAAGGGGGGCATTCTAACCCAATGGGTTTTGGATGGCATATGAAACGACATCATGTCGCAGACAAGTGGCGTTCATGACAGATGTGCGGTGCTTTTGAAGGCCGCTTCGCGAGCAGGCTCGCTTCCACAGTAATCGAGGGAGGACTGCGATTTTGTGATCGAAATCAATCCCTGTGGGAGCGAGCCTGCTCGCGAAGGGCGCGCCGCCGATCTTCAGTCGAACATGAAGAGCGCGTCATTGCTGAACTGCGCCTCGAACCGGCTCGCCGGCATCGGCCGCCCGAACAGATAGCCCTGAACCTCATCGCAACCATGCTCGCGCAGGAAGTCCAGTTGTTCATGGGTCTCCACACCCTCGGCGATCACCGCCAGGTTCAGGCTGTGGGCCATGGCGATGATCGCCCGGGCAATCTGCGCGTCCTGCTCGCCGGACGGCAGGCCATCGACGAAAGTGCGGTCGATCTTCAGCACGTCGATGGGGAACTGTTTGAGGTAGTTCAGCGATGAATAACCGGTGCCGAAGTCGTCGACCGCGATGCTGAGGCCGAGATTTTTCAGGCCGGCGAGAATCTGCATCGCCTCGCTGACTTCGCGCATCAGGATACTTTCGGTCAGCTCCAGCTCCAGGCACGCCGGCGGCAGCCCGGTTTCGCGCAGGATCGTGGCGATCCGCGTGCCGAGCTGGCCATCGGAGAACTGCCGCGCGGAGATGTTCACCGAGACCTTCGGCACGCGCACGCGGCTCTGGTGCCAGGTTTTCAGTTGGCGGCAGGCCTCGCTGATCACCCAGTCGCCGACGTCGACCACCAGACCGAGTTCTTCCAGCACCGGAATGAAATCCCCCGGCGGCACCAGGCCACGGCGTGGATGGCGCCAGCGCAACAGCGCTTCGGCGCCGGTCAGGCGTTTGCCGTCGCCACTGAATTGCGGCTGGTAATAGAGGACGAATTCGTTCTGCTCCAGCGCATGGCGCAAGTCGCTTTCCAGTTCCAGACGCTCCAGTGCGCTGGCGTTCATGTCGGCCTGATAGAACTGGAAGTTGTTCTTGCCGCGCTCCTTGGCGTGGTACATCGCGGTGTCGGCGTTCTTCATCAATTGGCTGAGTTCGTTGCCGTCCTGCGGGCTCAGGGCGATGCCGATACTGGCGGTGACGAAAAACTCGCGGCCCTCCAGCACGAACGGCCGCACCAGACTGGCGAGAATCTGCTCGGCGACGTGAATGGCCCGGTTCAGCGCCAGTTCGCGGCTGGAGCGATGTTGCAGCAACAAGGTGAACTCGTCACCGCCCATGCGCGCCACGGTGTCGTCATCGTCGACGCAGGCCAGCAGGCGTGTGGCCATGTCTTTCAACATGCGGTCGCCGGCGGCGTGGCCGAGGGAGTCGTTGATCGGCTTGAAGCGGTCGAGGTCAAGGAACATCAGCACTACCCACGACTTCTGTCGCTCGGCCGATTGCAGCGCGGTGTGCAGGCGATCCTGGAACAGCGTGCGGTTCGGCAAATGGGTCAGGGCGTCGTAATAGGCGAGGCGGTGAATGCGTTGCTCGCTGGCCTTGCGCTCACTGATGTCGCTGAAGAAGCACACGTAACTGGCCAGATCGCCCTCGTCGTCGAGCACGGCGGTGATGCCGACCCACGCCGGGTAATGCTCGCCGTTACGGCGCTTGAGCCAGACTTCGCCTTCCCAGGTGCTGTGCTGATGCAGTTGCTTGAGCACGTAGCGCAGGTGCGCGTCTTGCTGCTCGTCGACAGTGAGCATGTTCGGCAGTTGGTCGAGCACTTCGCTGACGGCGTAACCGCTGACCCGGCTGAAGGCTTCGTTGGCCTGAACGATGTAGCCGGCAGGGTCAGTGATCAGGATCGCCGAGGTCGAGTGTTCGAACACCGTGGCGGCCATGCGCAGGTCTTTCTCGGCGCGACGTTGCTGGCTGATGTCGCGACCGACGCCGAGCACGCCTTCAAACGCGCCGTGCTCGTCCCACACCAGCACCAGACGCAGCTCGATCGGGATCTTGCGGCCATCGGCACGCAGGCAGTCGAACAGAAACAATTGCGTCTGCACCTGGCTGCGCAAAATGGCCAGTTGGTCGGGTTTATCCAGCGCTTTGCTGACCCGATCCATCAGCGTGTAAATGCCGCTCAGTTGTAACGGGTTGGCGATGGTCGATTGCCAGCCGTTCTGGAAAATCCACTCGGAGTCGTACCCCAGCACCGCTTGCACTGACGGGCTGACGTAATTGAGCGAGAGCTTGCTGTCGGTGGAGAAAATCACGTCGCTGATGCTTTCGGCGAGCATGCGGTAACGCTGTTCACTGTCGCGCAGGGATTCACTGGCCTCGATCTGCTCGGTGATGTCCTTCGCTACTCCGATGATCCGCGTGACCTGATCGTGTTTGTCCCGGGCCAGGGCTTGCTCGCGGATATCGAAACGCCGCCACTTGCCATCGCGATGACGGAAGCGCAACTGACATTGCAGCAACTGGCTGTAACCGGCGTGGCGCTGCATCTGGCGCGAGCGATGGTAGTAATCGGCGTCTTCCGGGTGCAGAAGGATTTCCCAGAAGTACTCGCCCATCTGGTGCAGCTCGGTGCGGTTGTAGCCGAGGGTCTGACCGAGGTGGTGGTTGCTGAAAATCATCCGCTGGCTGATCACGTCCTGCACATACAGATGATCCGGCACGGTGCGCACGACGTCCGACCAGAACCCTTCGCGTTCGAGCAGCGACAGTTCGATCAGTTTTCGGCTGGTGATGTCGTTGATGCTGAGGATCACCGCTTTGTAATCGTGCTGCTCGGTCGGCAGGCGCAACACCATCCACAGGTGCTGGTCGCGACCATTGATGTCCGGCAGTTTGATTTCCAGTTCCAGCTGTTTTTGCTGCTGGAGCACAGCGTCGAGCACCTGATTGCCGATGGCGCACTGACGGTGCGGATGACCGTCGATCAGCAGTTGCCAGGCATGCTCGCAGGAATTGACATTGAGCAGTTGCAGCGCGACCTGATTGACTTCGGTGACCCGCAGTTCCTGCAGCAATTGCTGGCGTTGCTGCGGCTGATCCAGCCAGGCCTTGAGTTGATCGCTGGTCTGGATCTGCGCCTTGTCGAACACCTGCTTGAGCCCGGACAGGTCGAGCACGCACAACGCCACGCCAGTGCCTTCAAAGATGTCCTGATAACGTCGGCGACCTTCATGCAACTGACGTTGGCGCCGGCGCATGTTCAGCAGTGCGATCACCGGCAACATCGAGAACGCCAGGCCGAGCAGGCATTTGCCGATGAACGCCGGCAGCAGTTCTTCAAGCACGCGCTGGCGGTCGAACAGGCCGCGCAGTTGCCAGTCGCTGCTGCTCAGCGGCACGGTGAGCACGGTGTTGGCCAGATCGTCCGGACTCAGCACGCCAGGCTTGCCAGAGGACAACGCTTCGTCGCGGCTGATGATCTGATGGTTGATACGGTTTTCCACCAGCCACAGTGGACGCAGGCCGGTCTCGCTCTGTTTGGTCAGCGAGTCGAAAAAGGTCGGTGTCAGGCGCAAGGCCCAATAGCCGCGGGTGCTGCCACTGGCCTGATGCAGCAAGAGGTGCACCACCGAGCCGTCATCGGCATTGCTGAAGTAGTGCGCCTGCGAGCGGCTGCGGCGTACCAGTTCGGTGAGGTAGTCGGCGTCGGAGCTGTCGGCGGCGCTGTCGTTGATGATGCGGCCTGAGGGGCTGAGCAACGCCATGCTGCGAAGATCGGGCAGCGATTGCTGAAGCTTGCGCAGCAGGGCCTGCTGTTCGTCGGCTGATTGCGGTTGTTCGACGATCGGTAGCAGGTTGAGAGCGATTTGCGCGTTCAGTGCCATGTTCAGGCTGACTTGCGAGGCCAGGTCAGCGGTGTAGTCGATGGTGTACTGGCGCTGGTTTTTCTGGGTTTCGCGCAGTTGATCGAGCAGTTGCCAGAACAGCAATGCCAGTAATAAAAGCACGAGGGTTGCCAGCGCACCCTTCAATGTCCCGCGCAGGGGTGAGCCGGGCGCCGGTTGGGAGCTGCTCACAGAGGCGGGCGGAGTGACATTGGACAAGCTGTGATCCTGCGGTTTGGCTGGACTGGCGCGACGTGCACTATAAGCCGGACGCCCAAAGGGCGGCTAGCATGCCTTGAGTCGTGGCGAAGTGCCAGCCCTTCGCGGCTGGACTGCCACCGGTCATTCAGGTAGCTTTGCCGGTTACGCGGGAGCGTTCCAGCTCCTAGACTCAGACTTTTCAGCGCGCACGCATTGATAACCATCAAGTGAACGACGCGCATGGTCTGGCCGGGCTTCGCCTGCGCTGCAATCATTCATCTGTCACTGACCCAAGGTTCTCCATGGCTCAATACGTCTTCACCATGCATCGGCTGGGCAAAGTTGTTCCGCCGAAGCGGGAAATTCTCAAAAACATTTCGTTGTCCTTCTTCCCCGGCGCCAAGATTGGCGTGCTCGGCCTCAACGGTTCGGGTAAATCCACGCTGCTGAAAATCATGGCTGGCGTCGACACCGAGTTCGAGGGCGAAGCCCGTCCGATGCCGGACCTGAACATCGGTTATCTGCCGCAAGAACCACAACTTGATCCGGCCAAGACTGTGCGTGAAGTGGTCGAGGAAGCGGTCAGCGTGATCAAGGATGCGCAGGCGCGTCTCGACGAGGTCTACGCGGCCTACGCCGACCCGGATGCCGACTTCGACAAACTGGCAGCTGAACAGGCCAAGCTCGAAGCGATCCTGCAGGCCAGCGACGGTCACAACCTTGAGCGCCAGCTGGAAGTCGCCGCCGATGCGCTGCGTCTGCCGGCCTGGGACGCGAAAGTAGAACACCTGTCCGGTGGTGAAAAACGTCGTGTGGCGTTGTGCCGTCTGCTGCTGTCCGCCCCGGACATGCTGCTGCTCGACGAACCGACCAACCACCTGGATGCCGATTCCGTCGCGTGGCTGGAGCACTTCCTGCACGACTTCCCGGGCACTGTGGTCGCGATCACGCACGACCGTTACTTCCTCGACAACGTGGCGGGCTGGATTCTGGAACTCGACCGCGGTGCGGGCATTCCATACGAAGGCAACTACTCGGGCTGGCTCGAAGCCAAGTCCGATCGACTGGCCGCTGAATCCAAGCAGCAGTCGGCTCACGAAAAAGCCATGAAGGAAGAACTGGAGTGGGTGCGCAAAGGCGCCAAGGCCCGTCAGTCGAAATCCAAGGCGCGTCTGCAACGCTTCGAAGAAATGCAATCGCAGGAATTCCAGAAGCGCAGCGAAACCAACGAGATCTACATTCCGGCCGGTCCGCGCCTGGGTGACAAGGTCATCGAATTCAAGAACGTCACCAAGGGCTACGGCGATCGCGTGCTGATCGACAACCTGTCGTTCTCCATGCCGAAAGGCGCCATCGTCGGCGTGATTGGTGGTAACGGTGCCGGTAAGTCGACTCTGTTCCGCATGCTGATGGGCAAGGAAACGCCGGATTCGGGCACTATCGAAGTCGGTGAAACCGTGCAACTGGCCTGCGTCGATCAGAGCCGCGAAGACCTGGATGGCAGCAAGACGGTGTTCCAGCAGATCTCCGACGGTTCCGACCAGATCCGCATCGGCAACTACGAGATTCCGTCGCGTACCTACGTCGGTCGCTTCAACTTCAAGGGTGGCGATCAGCAGAAGTTCGTCAAGGACCTGTCCGGTGGTGAGCGCGGTCGTCTGCACCTCGCGTTGACCCTGAAGGAGGGCGGCAACGTCCTGCTGCTCGACGAACCGTCCAACGACCTCGACGTTGAAACCCTGCGCTCCCTGGAAGAAGCCCTGCTGGACTTCCCGGGCGCTGCCATTGTGATCTCTCACGATCGGTGGTTCCTTGACCGCGTGGCGACGCACATCCTGGCGTATGAAGACGACTCGCAAGCGGTGTTCTTCGAAGGTAACTACACCGAGTACGAAGCTGATCGCAAAAAGCGTCTCGGCGAAGCGGCTGCCCAGCCACACCGGGTACGTCACAAGAAACTGGCCTGATTCGGGTCGGTTGCATAAAAAGCGGAGCCTTCGGGCTCCGTTTTTTTTGCCCGGTTTTTTTCAGGTTTACCGAGTCGCACCGTGGCAGCAAGCTTGCTCGCGAAAGCGGTATGACTATTGGTGCATAACTCAAATCCTGAATCACCATTCAGGTGCAAAACAGGACCAAAAACAGGCCTTATTTATATCCTGTGCACCATTTAATTTCATAACTGCGACATTTTGCTCTGTTCCTGTGCGCAATCCGTTTGTTACAGTCCGGCCCAATCTCCTCCAACGACAATAAATTTGCCGAGACTTTTCCCATGATCGAATCCGTTGAATCCTTCCTTGCCCGTCTGAAAAAACGCGACCCGGATCAGCCCGAATTCCACCAGGCCGTCGAAGAAGTCTTGCGCAGCCTGTGGCCGTTTCTCGAAGCCAATCCGCATTACCTGACCTCAGGGATTCTCGAGCGCATCTGCGAGCCGGAGCGGGCGGTGGTGTTTCGCGTGTCGTGGGTCGACGATCAGGGCAAAGTCCAGGTCAATCGTGGTTTCCGCATCCAGATGAACAGCGCCATCGGCCCGTACAAGGGCGGCCTGCGTTTCCATCCGTCGGTGAACCTGGGTGTGCTGAAATTCCTCGCCTTCGAACAGACCTTCAAGAACTCCCTGACCTCACTGCCGATGGGCGGCGGCAAGGGCGGTTCCGACTTCGATCCGAAGGGCAGGAGCGACGCAGAAGTCATGCGCTTCTGCCAAGCGTTCATGAGCGAGTTGTACCGCCATATCGGCGCTGATGTTGACGTGCCGGCCGGCGACATCGGCGTCGGTGCGCGAGAGATCGGTTTCCTCTTTGGCCAGTACAAGCGCCTGAGTAACCAGTTCACCAGCGTGCTGACCGGCAAAGGCATGACTTACGGCGGCAGCCTGATTCGCCCGGAAGCCACCGGTTTCGGCTGTGTGTATTTCGCTGAAGAAATGCTCAAGCGCCGCGAGCAGACCGTCGAAGGCAAGCGGGTGGCGATCTCCGGTTCCGGCAACGTCGCGCAGTACGCGGCGCGCAAGGTTATGGACCTGGGGGGCAAAGTGATCTCCCTGTCCGACTCCGAAGGCACGTTGTATTGCGAGGCCGGGCTGAGTGAAGAGCAGTGGCTGGCGCTGCTGGAGTTGAAAAACGTCAAGCGCGGACGCATCAGCGAACTGGCAAACGCCTTCGGTCTGGAGTTCCGCGCCGGTCAATTGCCGTGGTCGCTGCCGTGCGACATCGCGCTGCCGTGCGCCACGCAGAACGAACTCGACGCCGAATCCGCGCGCACGCTGCTGCGCAATGGCTGCGTATGTGTGGCCGAAGGCGCGAACATGCCGACCACGCTTGCGGCAGTGGATATCTTTATCGAGGCCGGCATTCTGTTTGCGCCGGGCAAAGCATCGAATGCAGGCGGCGTCGCAGTCAGCGGACTGGAAATGTCGCAGAACGCCATGCGCCTGCTGTGGACGGCGGGCGAGGTCGACAGCAAGCTGCACGCGATCATGCAGTCGATCCACCACGCTTGTGTGCATTACGGCGAAGAGAACGGGCGGATCAACTACGTCAAAGGCGCGAACATCGCCGGCTTTGTCAAAGTTGCCGACGCGATGCTGGCGCAGGGTGTGGTTTAAGCCGGTTCGATGCGGATCACCTCGATCACTTGATCACCAACGGGGCGCTGCCACAGCACCTCGTCGTTAAGGCGGGCGCCCAGCAGCGCCCGGCCCAGCGGTGAACCCCAATTGATCAGGCCTTTGCCGGCATCGGCCTGATCTTCGCCGACCAGTTGCACCCGGCGTTCGGTGTCGTGTTCGTCGGCGTAGGTGACCCAGCTGCCGATCTGCACCTTGTCGGTGGACGTGGCGGCAACCGCGACTTGTGCGCTACCCAAACGTTGATTGAAGTAACGCAAATCCCTTTCCAGATCCGCCAGCCGCTGTTTGTCAGCCTGTTCGCCTTTGGCCGATTGCTCGGCATGCAGGGTTTGCAGTTCGGCGACTTTCCCCTGCAACTGCGCCAATCCCTGCGGCGTGACGTAATTGGGCTGCGCGCTGACCTGACGTTCGACTGGTTGATCGGCTTGTGCGGCGGCGTTGTCTTCGTTGACGAATGCGCGACTCATGGTGTCCTCCTCGTATGAGGTTTGGGCCATGCTCACAGGCATTTGGTTTCACTGGATGTCTGTAAGCGACCTACTGCGAGCGATAGGCCCGCGCCGCGCCCTGCTCTTTCTGCTGCTGCCAGGCGCGTTCGCGCTCGTCCCAGTGTTCGTTGCGATAGTCTTCACGATCCTTGTTTTCCAGCATCGCCTGGCACTGGCGGAAGCCGTCGGTCCAGCCTTCGGCGTATTGGTTGTCCTTGAGATAGCGCGGCACGTTCTTGCGAAACTCGCCGCTGATCGAACCGGCGGCCTGTCGGCCACTGACACAGCCGTCATCGAAGCCGTCGGCGAAGGCCGGTGGATAACCTTTGGTGATCAAGTCTTCGTGGGTGGACTGACAACCGCCCAGCAACAGCACAACACCCAACAACCCCGCACACCGCCACATTGCACTCTCCCGCGCCGGCACTCGGCTCATGGGGAAAGTCTAGAAGGGGATTCGTTGGGCGTTGGTGAAAGGCATGTGAGTAAATCGTCAATCACTGGAGATCCCTATGGGAGCGGGCTTGCTCGCGAAGGCGTCGTGTCAGGCGACTCTGATATCGACTGATCCACTGCTTTCGCGAGCAGGCTCGCTCCCACAGGGGGGGATTTATCGGCCTCCGATCAGTAGTGATACCACTTCACCTCAAGCATCACTTCCGTTTCCGGCGTCGCCAGATGGCTGAACTCACGCTGGGCACTGAGGCGTAAACCGAGGTTGCGCGACAACTCCCATTGCTGATTCAAACTGAGGCTGCGGCGCACTTCGCCATTGAAGAAGTAATCACCCTTGGCCTCCAGACTGAGATTGCCCAGCGGGTTTTTCCACAACACGCCGGTATTGAAACCGCCGGCCGGGGAGACGAACTCGGCGAAGTCATTGTTGTGCTCGACGCGCACCGTGCCGAGGGCAAAACCCAGCACATCGTCACCCAGCGCCCACGTGCCACCGCCGCCTCCATTAACGTGGCTGACCAGCGTTTCGTCATCATGCTTGCCCGGTACACGTTCCAGGCCACCGGTAACCTGCCACGACAGCGGCTGCAACAACTCATTGCGCGGCGTCAGCGAACGAATCGTCGCCAGATCCAGTTGCTGGAACTGCCAGTGATTGCCCTCGTACTGACGCAACTTCATCTGCAGGATTTCAATCTGCGCGCCGAGCGGGAAGCTTTCGGCGTTGTCATTGAGGTCATGGTAAGCCATGCGCAAACCGTACTCACCGAATGCGCGGTCGCCACGGGTGCCGAGACCGGCCTGCCAGGTGCGTGATTCATGGCCGTCTTCGGGTAGGCCCGGTTGCGGAATCTCCAGCTCCGGCGCCGGGTTCTTGTTGATCGCCCGCAGCAGTTCAAAGCTGCGCTGCGCCCGTTGCGGATCACGCTCCTGGCCGTTGGCGCGGTAGCGCTCCAGGCGATACGCCGCATCGATGATCAACGCTTGACGGGCACGGGGCAGGGCTTTGAACGCCGGCTCCTGCAACACCTGTTGATCGGCGCTGACGTTCAGCACCCATTGCTGTTCGTCACTGTTCAATGGCTCGGCACGACTGAGCAGTTCGCGCTCGCGGGACGGGCGGTATTCGATACTTTCCACCAGTCCGGCTTCCTTCACCGCTTTGACGGTGTCGGTGGGGATGGCGGTCAGCGGGAACTGTTCGGTCAGGCGCAGGCTCGGGCGTGCCACCTGCAGCAGTTCGAGCAAACGGTACGAGCAGTTTTCATCGAAGAAGAAATAGTCGAACTGAATCTGCTTCAGCTCCCACACATGTTCGACCATGCGTGCGGTTTCTTCCTGGGTCAGGTTCAGCCGGTACTCCCACAGGTCGCGGTTTTCCAGGCTGCGGTATTCCGAGAGTTTTTCCTGATACGGCACCAGCGCGAACAGCCCCGGATAGCCGCCCATCAAGCCTTTCCAGGCGTAGAGAATGCTGTTGTCCGAGCCTTCGATGTAGGCGCCGAAGTTGATTGCGTAACTGAGCAGAGAGGTCTTGTCGGTCTGCACGTCAGCCTGGTCGATGCGCAGCAGGGTGTGGCCGAACATCGATGACGGGCTGTTCAGATAGGCCGCCGGGAAGATCATCACCGCGCTGTGCGGCGAAACATCCTTGAACCATTTCTTGTACTCGGCGCATGCCGGCGCTGGCAGATCGCTGAGATTGAGCTGTGCCTTCAACCAGCGGGTACGGGCCGGGTAAACGCATTGCGCATGTTGCTCGCCGAGGCTGGCCGGGGCGTACAGCGCTTGCACGGTGGCCGCCAGTTCGCGGTCGGGATGTTCATTGCCATCGGGTGCGAGGAAGAATTTCTTGTCGCTGACATAGCTGCGCCAGCCGCCAAGCTTGGCGGTTTCGTAGTGACCGAGGGAAATCCAGAAGCGGTCGTTGGCCAGTTGCTGCAAACGTTGAGGGTCGATATGAGGCGCGGCGGACAGCGGGGCGCAGACACAGAGCGCCAGCCAGGCAAGGCGTTTGAGCATAGTCGGCAACTTGAACAGGAAAGAAATTAAGACCCAGGGAGGGCGGGCCGAAAAAACAAAACCCGCTTCCCGAAGGAAGCGGGTGGGGTCGAGCTTAAGCCTGAGTTGCGTACTTGGCCAGACGAGGGTCCGATTTCAGTACGGCCAGGGTGTTGGTATGCACGTCTTCAGCGGTCACGTCAGCTTTGCTGAAGATCTGCTGGAAGTGCTCGTGAGTCACGGCTGCGAAGTGCGCGCGATCTTCCGGCGCCACGCCCAGTACCACGGCGTAAGTTGTCAGCGCTTCGCCGTTGCCTTTGGCCATGTCTTCGGACAGCTCGTTCATCATGCCATTCATGGCAAACCAGGATTTGCCGCCGTAGGTCAGCGATGCGTTGGTCGAGCAGCCGTTGGTGCCGGACGTCATCCCGAAGGTAGCGTTACCGGACGTGCCGTTGGTGGTGGAAGCGAGGAAGTGAGCAGGGGTGCCACGCTGACCTTCAAACAGCATGTTGCCCCAACCGCAATCCGGGCCGCCTGGAGCTTGCGCCATTGCGTTGATGGATACAGCGGTGAAGAGAGTACCGAGAAGAATCCGTTTCATAGCTTTGTTCTCTTTATGTGCATACCAATGGACAGGGTTCTGGCCCCCCAAGCTCTGTACGAAACAGATCAAAACGAAGCCAGTGGGCCGGTATTAGTTCCAGCCGCGCAGTTTGGAGTTTAGGCACGTTCCAGGGGTTCCGTGGTTTTTTGCAAAATATTTGGAATAAACCCCGGTTTCAGGGGACGGACAGTCGGCATGGCCGGTTGTCTATGCTTTGTCGTATGGCGCGCCTTGCCAGTGGGGCACGGGCAGCGCCAGAATGCCGCTATCTGCCCCGCCTGATTGTTAAGGAAGCCCGATGCCTGATCCTGTTGCTGCCAGCTTGCGTCTCGCGCCTGAAGCGCTGACCCGTCCGTTTTCCGCTGAACAGTTCAGCTTCACTACCACCAATGATCTGGAGCCCTTTCGCGGTGTGCTCGGCCAGGAACGCGCTGTCGAAGCCTTGCAGTTCGGTGTGGCCATGCCACGCCCCGGTTACAACGTATTCGTCATGGGCGAGCCCGGCACCGGCCGGTTCTCGTTCGTCAAACGCTACCTGAAGGCCGAAGGCAAACGCCTGCAGACCCCGGCGGACTGGGTCTACGTGAATAATTTCGATGAGCCGCGCGAGCCGCGCGCACTGGAGCTGCCCTCGGGCACTGCCGGCGCGTTCATCGGTGACATCAACGGTTTGATCGATAACCTGCTGGCGACGTTTCCAGCGGTGTTCGAGCACCCGTCCTACCAGCAGAAGAAGAGCGCCATCGACCGCGCGTTCAATCAGCGCTACGACAAGGCCCTGGACATCATCGAGCGTCTGGCCCTGGAAAAAGACGTTGCCCTGTATCGCGACAGCAGCAACATCGCCTTCACGCCGATGCTCGATGGCAAAGCGCTGGACGAGGCCGAATTCGCCCAGTTGCCGGAAGCTGATCGCGAGCGTTTCCATGATGACATTTCCGGCCTCGAAGAGCGCCTGAACGAAGAACTCGCCAGCCTGCCGCAATGGAAGCGCGAGTCGAACAACCAATTGCGCTCGCTCAACGAAGAAACCATCACCTTGGCCTTGCAGCCGCTGCTGTCGCCGCTGTCGGAGAAGTACGCGGAAAACGCCGGGGTCTGCGGTTACCTGCAAGCGATGCAGGTCTATCTGCTGAAAACCGTGGTCGAGCAACTGGTCGACGACAGCAAGACCGATGCCGTGGCGCGCAAGTTGCTGGAAGAGCAATACGCGCCCAGCCTGGTGGTCGGTCATCCGGTCAGCGGCGGGGCCCCCGTCGTTTTCGAGCCGCACCCGACTTATGAAAACCTCTTCGGGCGTATCGAATACACCACCGATCAGGGCGCGCTCTACACCACTTATCGTCAGTTGCGTCCGGGAGCCTTGCACCGCGCCAATGGCGGTTTCCTGATCCTTGAGGCGGAGAAAATGCTCAGCGAGCCGTTTGTGTGGGATGCGCTGAAACGCGCCCTGCAATCGCGCAAGCTGAAAATGGAATCGCCACTGGGCGAGATGGGCCGTTTCGCCACCGTGACCCTCAATCCGCAGCACATTCCGTTGCAGGTCAAAGTCATCATTATCGGTGCGCGGTCGCTGTACTACACGCTGCAAGACCTCGATCCGGACTTCCAGGAGATGTTCCGCGTATTGGTCGATTTCGACGAAGACATCCCGATGGTCGACGAGAGCCTGGAGCAGTTCGCCCAGTTGCTGAAAACCCGAACCTCGGAAGAAGGCATGGCGCCGCTGACCGCCGACGCGGTGGCGCGTCTGGCAACTTACAGCGCACGACTGGCCGAGCATCAGGGGCGTTTGTCGGCGCGCATTGGCGACCTGTTCCAACTGGTCAGCGAGGCGGATTTCATCCGGCATCTGGCCGGCGATGAAATGACCGATGCCGGCCATATCGAGCGCGCATTGAAAGCCAAGGCCACGCGTACCGGGCGCGTGTCGGCGCGGATTCTCGACGACATGCTCGCCGGGATCATCCTGATCGACACCGATGGCGCAGCGGTCGGCAAATGCAACGGTCTGACCGTGCTCGAAGTCGGCGATTCGGCGTTCGGTGTGCCGGCGCGGATTTCCGCCACGGTGTACCCGGGCGGCAGCGGCATCGTCGACATCGAGCGTGAGGTCAACCTCGGTCAGCCGATTCACTCCAAAGGCGTGATGATCCTTACCGGATATCTGGGCAGCCGTTACGCCCAGGAATTTCCGCTGGCGATTTCCGCGAGTATCGCGCTGGAGCAATCCTACGGTTACGTCGATGGCGACAGTGCGTCGCTGGGCGAGGCGTGCACGTTGATCTCGGCGCTGTCGAAGACGCCGCTCAAGCAGTGTTTTGCAATCACTGGCTCGATCAACCAGTTTGGCGAAGTGCAAGCGGTGGGCGGGGTCAACGAGAAGATCGAAGGCTTCTTCCGTCTTTGCGAAGCACGCGGGCTGACCGGCGAGCAGGGCGCAATCATTCCGCAGGCCAACGTGGCGACGCTGATGCTGGATGAGAAGGTATTGGCGGCGGTGCGTGCCGGGCAGTTCCACGTCTACGCGGTGCGTCAGGCCGATGAAGCGCTGAGCCTGCTGGTCGGTGAGCCGGCCGGTGAGCCGAACGCCGAGGGAGAATTCCCGGAGGGCAGCATCAATGCGCGGGTGGTGGAGCGCTTGCGCGACATCGCCGAGATGATCAGCGAAGAAGACCTCAAGGAAGCTGAGAAGGAGTTGGCCCAGGAAGCTTTGGCCGAAGCCAAACCGGCTTAACAGGCTTGCAATGAACCCTGTGGGAGCGAGCTTGCTCGCGAAAGCGGTGTATCAGTCGACGAATCAGTTGCCTGACACTCCGCATTCGCGAGCAAGCTCGCTCCCACAGTTGTTTTTGCATATTGGTTTTTGCACTGATCTTCCGGAAATTCGCCACTAGTCTGGCGCCAGAATTCACACAATGACCATTCGGCGCCTTCTGGTTTCATCCGGCTTGCTCAGCGGACTTTTCTTCTATTCTCAGCTCAAGGATATCGACAGTATCACTGGATCGAGCCAGTCCTCCCGTGGGGGCTGAATACCGGCTTCACCGAGGGTCGCCGCCATGTCGCGCAACCTCTGCCTCACCCGTCAATGCCTGGGTCTTGTGACCCGAATCGAATGCGCCATCAAGCCGTTGGCCGGCGATAACGGCATGTGGACGCTGCTCTTCGCGGCCGGTATGGCCGGCGAACAACCTTCCGCCATCAAAGCCCAAGGCCCGTTTCACGGACCGATTGCTGCCGAGTCGATTCTCGACACCATTGTTGAGAGCCTGACGCTGCATGGTTATGAACTGGCCGACGATCCGCAGATCTGGAGCCTGCACTTGCAAGCCCAGTTGCGGCAGATCAACGGCGGGCGCAGCCGCAGTCTGAATTAGGATTTACGCCTGCAGGCGCTGGCGCAGGCGTGATCTGTTGATCTTGCTGTTCAAGGCGTTGTCTCAGGCATTTGCGCCTTGTCCAGTTTGACCTCGAAGCCATATTGCACGGTGCTGAGCTCGGTTCGCTGATAGGCCTCCACGTGGGTTGGATGGCCATAGAAGTAGTGCACGCCGAACAGCGCTGGGCCTTCTGCGCCCGCATCGTGGCTGACCGACAGAATCTGCTTGAGGTAGTTACCGCTATCGTCCTTGACGAAGAACCGCCATTCGTTGGCCGGGAACAGCTTCAAATCCACCACCAATGTGTTGTTCTTTATCTCCAGGCCCTTGGGCAGGGATTGGCTGTCGTATGCCTGTTTTGCCACGGAGGCCAGAAACAGCGGCATCGAACCGACAGCAATCGCCGGGGTTTCCGGGAACAGATTCAAATCGTAAGTAATCGTCGCGCGCAACGGATCGACCTGATAAGCCTCGGGTGGCAGTTCGATCGGCTCGTCGAGCTTGCCGTTGTGTTTCTCGGTGAAGAACGTCACCGGGCTCTCGCCGGGGTTGAAGTCGTCGCCGAGCAACTCATCGTTGAAGGTCCGGCGGTGGGAGAACTCGATGCGTGCGGCGCTCGGGTCTTCCACGGACTGATGTATGCGAATGCCAGCCTTCAATTGGTCTTCGGTCAGGCTCGCACCCTTGAGCCAGTTGGCGGCCTGATCGTCATAGACCACCACCGGCAGATCCAGTGGCTGGATGGCTTTTTCCGTGGTGTGCTGGTTGAAGGCGTGGATAGGCAGGTCGAGAGACTTGCGGGTCACGGTGACGGATGAGAAGTCGAGGACGCTGACTTCCAGCGTTTCGATGGGGCCGTTGAAGTAAACCTTGTTGTAGCGTCGCGGATGTTGTTGTTCGAAGCCTTGCTGGGCGTCGCCCAGCTGTTTTTCCAGGGTATCGCTCCAGCTCTTTTGTTGTTGCAACTGCGTCAGTTGTTTTTCGTAGAAGGCGACCTGCTCAGGACTCTCGTTGATCGAACCGGCACGCACCAGATATTGCCCGGTGGTGTCACGGGCCTGGACGATCAGCGGATTGAACTGGGCGCCGGCCACTTCCGGCGCCAGTGGCAGGTCGTTGCTGACTTCGACTTCCGCGTAGTTTTTTTCCAGCTTCAACAGTTTGACGCTGAGGTTGTCGTTGCTGCGGGTCTGGCCGATGTCCTTCTTCGTCAGGTCGAAGCTGTACAGGCGACGCGGCGCGATGACTTCGACCTGACCTTGCAGGCTGACCGGTTGCGGCAGGCTTTTCTTGTCGACATTCAGGCCTTCAATGAACGGGTAGGTCACCGTCAGGTCATCGGGATTGGTGACGTTGGAGCTGGACGGGCTGAGCTGTATACCGGGATCGGTTTCCGACCATTCCGGCTGAAAGCCGATGACGCGTTTATTGCTCAGGGTGACCGATTGCCATTCCACGCCATGGGGGAACAGGAAGCCGCCGGGAATATTGAGGTTGAAAGGGAACACCGGTTGCAGGTCGGTGAGGTAGTCGGAACTGGAATCCTTATGCAGCACGAACAGGCCATCGATGAAGGTGTCGACCAGCGCCTGCGGGGTCGGGTAGTGCTTGAGCACGCCGAGGGCATCTTCACCGTATTCGGTTTTCGCCGGGATACTGTCGAGTTTCAACTGTGCGCGCTGGAGCAATAACAGCGAACCGCCGAGTTCGCTGATGGCGTCCTTGAGTCTCGGATCAGTGACGGCGTCCAGTGACTGTTCGAATCTGGCGGTTTTTTCCTCAAGGCTGGCGGTGTGGTGTTCGTCATCGGGCGAGCAACCGCCCAGCAGCAGGGCAAGGCAAATTCCGGCAGTCGTTATCGGCAATCGCACATCCATTTCAACGCGTCCTGTCCACTGTCACGGGGCTGTCAATGGTTTGGACACTAGCAGAAAAACTTTGACACACACACGCAGGTGGCGGATTTCCGGACGGTTTATGGCTGTCACAGGTGGCTGGTATACTCGCCGCCATTTCCAGCCCCTTGTGTGAGATTCAATGGAACGCTTTATCGAAAACGCAATGTACGCCACGCGCTGGCTGCTGGCGCCGATTTACATCGGCTTGTCCCTCGGTCTTTTGGCGCTGGCACTGAAGTTTTTCCAGGAAATCATTCATATCCTCCCCAACGTGTTCGCGATGGCCGAGTCGGATCTGATTCTGGTGCTGCTGTCGCTGATCGACATGGCGCTGGTCGGGGGCCTGCTGGTGATGGTGATGATTTCCGGCTACGAGAACTTCGTCTCGCAACTGGACATCGACGAAGGCAAGGAGAAGCTCAGTTGGCTGGGCACCATGGACTCGTCGTCGCTGAAGATGAAAGTCGCGGCCTCGATTGTGGCCATTTCTTCGATCCACTTGCTGCGCATCTTCATGGATGCCAAGAACGTCGATCCCGAGCACCTGATGTGGTACGTGATCATTCACATGACATTTGTAGTCTCGGCGTTCGCCATGGGTTACCTGGACAAGGTCACCAAGCACTGATCCACCTTTGATCGCTGCAAAAACACCGCCCGTCTGTTGCGAAACAGACGGGCGGTGTCGTTTGTGGCTTGTGCTTTGATGTGCGCGGGCATATCCCTGTAGAGGTGCTGATTCACCACTGTGTGAGGTGCCTTCATGAACCTGCAAGAGTTGAATGCGTTTGCCATTGCCAGGAAGGTCGATGAGTTGAACCTGATCTCCATGGAAGGCGGAATTTATCTGCTCGAGGCGCGGATGCATGGAGCGGCCTATCCATTGAGCGATCTCAAGGGCAACATGCTGACGCTGCGTTCGGTCGAGCATGCGCGGGATTTGCTGCATGCCTTTCCGGTGCTGCCGTTCAATCTCGTCCACACCTCGGTACACGATGAAATGTGTGGCTTGAGCACGATCGGCGAGGAAAGCCTGAAAGTGCCGCTGGTCTGGCGTTCGGCCCTGTAGGCCTTACGCGCCATCGCCCGGGCATCTGTGCTAGTCTGCTCGCCCTTTTGGTTCCGGGCGCGCCGGGACGCGCTGTGCATGCACGGCATGTCTTGTGGCCGTCCGCACAGCGGAGCAGTGTCATGTCCGAAGTAAATCTGTCCACCGACGAAACCCGCGTCAGCTACGGTATCGGCCGTCAGCTGGGTGACCAGCTGCGCGACAACCCGCCACCGGGCGTTAGCCTGGACGCAATCCTGGCTGGCCTGACCGATGCGTTCGGCGGCAAGCCAAGCCGTGTAGGTCAGGAAGAGATGTCCGCCAGCTTCAAGGTCATCCGCGAAATCATGCAAGCCGAAGCGGCAGCCAAAGCGGAAGCCGCTGCTGGCGAAGGCCTGGCCTTCCTGGCTGAAAACGCCAAGCGCGACGGCATCACCACCCTGGCTTCCGGCCTGCAATTCGAAGTGCTGACTCAGGGCGAAGGCGCCAAGCCGACCCGTGAAGACCAGGTGCGTACTCACTACCACGGCACCCTGATCGACGGCACTGTGTTCGACAGCTCTTACGAGCGCGGCCAGCCTGCAGAATTCCCGGTTGGCGGCGTAATCGCTGGCTGGACCGAAGCCCTGCAACTGATGAATGCCGGCAGCAAATGGCGCCTGTACGTGCCGAGCGAACTGGCTTACGGCGCTCAAGGCGTTGGCAGCATCCCGCCGCACAGCGTTCTGGTATTCGACGTCGAGTTGCTGGACGTTCTGTAATTCCGTGCCCGTCTTGATGGCGGGCTAATGTGGGAGCGGGCTTGCTCCCACAGTTTTTACCGCGTTTCATACTTCGATCTTGTGATGCAGCTCATTGGTCGGGCGCAACGCCCGGGCATAGCAGAACAGGAACAGATTGCGCACCAGCTCCTTGAGCACCAGTGGTTCGCTGGAGTTCAGGCTGCTGACATCCAGATCCCCCTGATCTTGCAGTTCATGCAGCGCTTCTTCTTCGAGCACCGCACAGACTTCACCAGTTTCCCGATGGAGGATTCTGAGGTAAGGGTGTGGGCGATCCAGCCAGGCGTCGATCAAATAAGTCATGGTTCTCATCTCCTTGAAAGGGTTCAATGAGAATAATTCTTATTATCTAAATAGCAAGCGCCTATTGGCAGATTCTGAATTTTTCCGGGTAAAGATTGCGTAAGGTCAAAACGACTGGCGTTTGGCTATTGCGTGGATTTATTGCGTTTTAGCGGGGGAGGGCGAAGCTCCATCCCGCGGCTGGCGCGGGATGGATGACAGGTAAATCAGACTTTTCTGACGAACTCGGATTTGAGTTTCATCGGGCCGATGCCGTCGATCTTGCAGTCGATGTCGTGGTCGCCATCGCACAGGCGAATGTTCTTGACCTTGGTGCCGACCTTGACCACCAGTGAGGTGCCCTTGACCTTGAGGTCCTTGATCACGGTGATGGTGTCGCCGTCCTGCAGGACATTGCCGACCGAATCTTTCTTCACGGTGTCATCGGACGCCACTTCGGCTTCGCCACTGGCGGACCATTCGTGGGCGCACTCCGGGCACACCAGTTGAGTACCGTCTTCGTAGGTGTATTCGGAATTGCATTTCGGGCAGGGTGGCAACGTGCTCACTAAGGCTCCTTGGGTATGGATCGCTAAAAGTCGCACATTGTATAGGGTTTTACGCGTAGGAGGGCATAGTGCAGAAACAACTGTGGGAGCGGTCTTGCTGGCGAAGGCGGTGTGCCAGTCAACATTGATGTCGATTGGCAGATTGCTTTCGCGAGCAGGCTCGCTCCCACAGTGGGTTGTCTCAGTGCGTGCGGGCGACCGCAAACTCACTCAATTCAATCAGCGCATCGCGGTATTCGCTGGCCGGCAGTGCGTCGAGGCACTTGATCGCACGGGCCACGTAATCGCGGGCCAGTTGCGCGGTGTACGCCAGCGAACCGGACGCTTCCACTGCAATGCGGATGCTTTCCAGATCTTCGATTCCGCCTTTCTGGATCGCCTGACGCACCAGTGCAGCCTGTTCAGCCGTACCTTCACGCATGGTGTAGATCAGCGGCAGGGTTGGCTTGCCTTCGGCCAGATCGTCACCGACGTTCTTGCCCAGTGTTTCGGCGTCGCCCTTGTAGTCGAGCAGGTCGTCGACCAGTTGGAACGCTACCCCCAGGTGATCGCCGAAGGTGCGCAGGGCTTCACTTTGCTCGGCGGTCGCGCCGGCCAGTGCCGCAGCGCTGTGGGTCGAAGCTTCGAAGAGCATTGCGGTCTTGCCGCGAATGACTTCCATGTAGGTTTCTTCGGTGGTGCTGGCGTCGCGAACCTTGGACAGTTGCAGCACTTCGCCTTCGGCGATGATGCGCGTGGCCTGGGAGAGGATCTTCATCACCGGCATCGAGCCCAGCTCGACCATCATTTCGAACGAACGCGAATACAGGAAGTCGCCGACCAGTACGCTTGGGGCGTTGCCCCACATGGCGTTGGCGGTCGAACGGCCGCGGCGCATGCCGGACATGTCGACGACGTCGTCATGCAGCAGGGTCGCGGTGTGCAGGAATTCGATGGTGGCGGCGAGCAGGCGCATGTCGTCGCCTTCGCGACCCAAAGCCTTGCCACACAGCAACACTAATAAAGGACGCAGGCGCTTGCCGCCGGCCGAGGTAATGTAATCGCCGATTTTCGATACCAGCGGCACTCGGGACGTCAGCTGCTTCTTGATGATGCCGTCGACGGCGCTAAAATCGTCCGCCACCGCGCGGTAGAAAGCTTGGGGTTGCATCAGCGAGAGTCGCTCCAGAAGGGTTGCGCGGCATGCTAGGACCCCCATCCAGACCTGTCAAGGCGCGATGGACGGCTACTTGCAAGCCTGCTGCGGCTTGCGTACAATCGCGCACCCTGAACTTCCTGGGCAGCACCTGCCTTACGCAATTGCAACAGGCCTTCCAGCCTAATGCAGCCATGCCAGCCAATACCTCTTCTTATAAAGAGCTGGGTGAGCAGGATTATCGGAGAAATACCATGTCTTATGCAGTAATCGTTACTGGCGGCAAGCAGTACAAAGTCGCTCCAGGTGAATACCTGAAGATCGAAAAGCTGGAAGTCGCTACCGGCGAATCCGTTACCTTTGATCGCGTTCTGTTGGTTGCCAATGGCGACGACGTGAATATCGGCGCTCCAGTTGTTGCTGGCGCTACCGTTGTGGCTGAAGTGATCTCCCAAGGTCGTCACGATAAAGTCCGCATCATCAAGTTCCGTCGTCGTAAGCACCACATGAAGCGTATGGGCCACCGCCAGTGGTACACCGAGATCAAAATCACCGGTATTCAGGCTTAATTTCAGCCTAATTCCTCACTAGGAGAATTGACTCATGGCACACAAAAAAGCTGGTGGTAGTACCCGTAACGGTCGCGACTCAGAAGCCAAACGCCTTGGCGTGAAGATGTATGGCGGCCAGGTCATCAAGGCCGGCAACATCATCGTGCGTCAGCGCGGCACCCAATTCCACGCTGGCTACGGCGTTGGCATGGGTAAAGATCACACCCTCTTCGCGAAAATCGAAGGCGTGATCAAGTTTGAAGTAAAAGGCGCTTTCAACCGCCGTTACGTGAGCGTAATCGCGGCTTAATCGCGAGATCGCTGGAAGAGCCCTGTCTTGCGACGGGGCTTTTTCGTTTGTGGGGTGAGTCTCTTGCAAAGCTGTTTGTATGGGCTGACGGCGTGCGACATGGGTCGTGTTTCGGAGTCGCTGCGCTCATTTTTGCAAGAGTCTTATGTCTTGATTGTTTTTCGGCTCGTCCGTATGGCGAGAGGCGTTGGTTATGAAGTTTGTTGATGAAGTATCGATTCGCGTAAAGGCTGGTGATGGCGGCAACGGCGCCATGAGTTTCCGTCGGGAAAAATTCATCGAGAACGGTGGTCCGAACGGTGGTGATGGCGGTGATGGTGGTTCCATCTACATGATGGCCGACGAAAACCTCAACACCCTGGTCGACTATCGTTATACCCGGCACTTCGATGCCGAGCGTGGCTCCAATGGTGGTAGCACCGACTGCACCGGCAAGAAGGGCGAAGACCTGATCCTGCGCGTGCCGGTTGGCACCACGGTGATCGATTCCGCTACCCAGGAAGTCATCGGTGACCTGACCAAGGCTGGTCAGAAGCTGATGGTGGTACAGGGTGGCTGGCACGGTCTGGGCAACACTCGTTTCAAGTCGAGTACCAACCGTGCTCCGCGCCAGACCACGCCGGGCAAGCCGGGTGAGCAACGCGACCTGAAGCTGGAAATGAAAGTCCTCGCCGATGTAGGCCTGCTGGGCTTGCCGAACGCCGGTAAAAGTACCTTCATCCGTTCGGTGTCTGCCGCCAAGCCGAAAGTCGCCGACTATCCGTTCACCACGCTGGTGCCGAACCTTGGTGTGGTCAGCGTCGACCGCTGGAAGAGCTTCGTTGTTGCGGACATTCCAGGTCTGATCGAAGGCGCTTCCGACGGCGCTGGTCTGGGTATTCGCTTCCTCAAGCACCTGGCGCGGACGCGTCTGTTGCTGCACCTCGTCGACATGGCGCCGCTGGATGATTCCAGTGCTCCGGATGCTGCTGAAGTGATCGTCAACGAGCTGATCAAGTTCAGTCCGTCCCTGGCTGAGCGTGATCGCTGGCTGGTGCTGAACAAGTGCGACCAGATCCTCGAAGAAGATCACGAAGAGCGCGTCAAGGAAATCGTTGAT
The DNA here is from genome assembly GCF_963970475.1 of Pseudomonas sp. EA_5y_Pfl2_R50. Lineage (NCBI taxonomy): Bacteria > Pseudomonadati > Pseudomonadota > Gammaproteobacteria > Pseudomonadales > Pseudomonadaceae > Pseudomonas > Pseudomonas sp. EA_5y_Pfl2_R50. Next base: position 228,403 of record NZ_CAXAPT010000008.1, read on the forward strand.
CGTCTGGAGTGGACTGGCCCGGTTTACGTGATTTCGGCCATTGCCAAGATCGGTACCGAGCGTCTGTGTCACGACATCATGCGTTACATGGAAGATCGTGCCGATCGCCTGGCCGCCGATCCGGCATACAAGGAAGAGCTGGCTGATCTCGATCAGCGCATCGAAGATGAGGCCCGTGCGCAGTTGCAGGCACTGGACGACAAGCGTGCCCTGCGCCGCAGTGGCGTGAAGTCGGTCCATGACATCGGCGACGATGACTGGGACGAAGAAGATGTGGATGATGAAGATGGTCCGGAAATCATTTACGTGCGTGACTGATCCGTTGCGATAAACTTGAACGCCGCTCAATCGAGCGGCGTTTTGGTATCTGGAAATCGATCGTTGGTCGGCAATAGCCACGAATAACGTCACGGGCAGCGCTGGGTCGCGCTGCCCTCAAGCTAAGGTTGAAGATGATGCGGAGCAAGGTGACAGGTGCGCAGCGTTGGGTCGTGAAGATCGGCAGCGCTTTGCTGACAGCTGACGGCAAGGGGCTGGATCGTGCGGCAATGAGTGTCTGGGTCGAGCAGATGGTGGCCTTGCATGAGGCTGGCGTCGAACTGGTGCTGGTGTCCTCCGGGGCGGTGGCGGCCGGCATGAGCCGTTTGGGCTGGACCGCACGACCCAGTGCGATGCACGAGCTCCAGGCGGCCGCAGCAATTGGTCAGATGGGCTTGGTGCAAGCGTGGGAGTCCAGCTTTGCCGAGCATGGCCGCCACACTGCGCAGATTTTGCTGACGCACGACGACCTGTCTGATCGCAAGCGTTACCTGAACGCCCGCAGCACCTTGCGCGCACTGGTCGAGCTGAAGGTCATCCCGGTGATCAACGAAAACGACACCGTGGTCACTGACGAAATCCGTTTTGGCGACAACGATACGCTGGCGGCGCTGGTGGCCAATCTGGTCGAGGCGGATCTGCTGGTGATTCTCACTGATCGCGACGGCATGTTCGACGCAGATCCGCGCAACAATCCTGATGCGCAGATGATTTACGAGGCGCGCGCCGATGATCCGACCCTGGATGCGGTGGCGGGCGGCACGGGCGGTGCGCTGGGGCGCGGCGGCATGCAGACCAAACTGCGCGCGGCGCGTCTGGCGGCGCGTTCCGGGGCACACACCATCATTGTTGGTGGGCGCCTTGAGCGCGTGCTTGATCGCCTGAAGGCAGGCGAGCGCATCGGTACGTTGCTGTCGCCAGAGCGCGGCATGCTCGCTGCGCGCAAGCAGTGGCTGGCCGGGCATCTGCAAACGCGCGGTACGTTGGTTTTGGACGATGGCGCGGTGTCGGCGTTATCTCAAGGCAACAAAAGTTTGCTGCCTGTGGGTGTGAAATTGGTGCAAGGCAGTTTCCGTCGTGGCGAGATGGTGGTGTGTGTGGCGCCGGATGGTCGTGAGATCGCCCGGGGCCTGGCCAACTACAGCGCGCTGGAGGCACAAAAAATCATCGGTCAATCGTCGGATGCGATTGTCGGTTTGCTGGGGTACATGGCTGAACCTGAACTGGTTCATCGTGACAACTTGATTCTGGTGTAAGGAAAATTCGATGCGTTTGGCAAAAGGATTGTTGGGTCTGCTGATGGCGATGCCGCTGCTGGCCTCGGCCGAGGAAATCGGCCAGGTGTCAACGGTTTTCAAGTTTGTCGGCCCGAATGACCGGATCGTGGTCGAGGCGTTCGATGATCCGAAAGTTGAGGGTGTGACCTGCTACCTGTCGCGCGCCAAGACTGGAGGGGTGAAGGGTGGTTTGGGGTTGGCCGAGGATCGCGCGGAGGCCTCGATTGCTTGTCGTCAGGTTGGCCCGATCAAGTTCAAGGGTGATTTGAAGGATGGTGATGAGGTGTTCAAGGAGCGCACATCGCTGGTGTTCAAAACCATGCAGGTCGTGCGTTTCCTCGACAAGAAGCGCAACACGCTGGTGTACCTGGTCTACAGTGATCGCTTGATTGAAGGCAGTCCGCAGAATGCCGTGACCGCCATCCCGATCCTGCCATGGGTGCCGGTCCAGCAATAACGCCGCAAAACTAACTGTGGGAGCGGGCTTGCTCGCGAAAGCGGTCTTTCGGTTGATATCGCTATCAACTGATACGTCCCTTTCGCGAGCAAGCCCGCTCCCACATTTTTTTGTGCTGGATTTACTGAATCACAGGCAATAAAAAACCGACCCTAAGGTCGGTTTTTAATGACTACGTCGATTAAGCAGCTTCTTTCAGTGCTTTGACGTGGCCATTCAGACGGCTCTTATGGCGAGCAGCCTTGTTCTTGTGGATGATGCCTTTATCGGCCATGCGGTCGATAACTGGCACAGCCAGAACGTATGCAGCTTGAGCTTTTTCAGCGTCTTTTGCGTCGATGGCCTTAACTACATTCTTGATGTAGGTACGAACCATGGAACGCAGGCTGGCGTTGTGGCTGCGACGCTTCTCAGCCTGTTTTGCACGTTTTTTGGCGGAAGGTGAGTTGGCCACCGTCGAGCTCCTCGAAAGACTTTTTAGGAAATAGCAAACAAAATAGGCCGCGAATCATGCCGATGAGTTGAAGTCTTGTCAAGGGCGCTTGAAACGTTCCGCTAAGTGGTAGGTGTGGTGCGACGGGATATTTCTTTCCGGCGTGTGACCTGTAAACTCGCGAGCTTTGGCTCTGTGCTGTTGCGGCGCAGAGTATCGCACAAGTAGGCGCTTTATTCGCCTGCTGTTTATCGACAGGCACAAATTCCCTCAATGAATCTGCTCAAATCGTTGGCCGCCGTCAGCTCTATAACGATGCTTTCCCGGATTCTCGGGTTTGTTCGTGACACGCTGATTGCCCGTACATTCGGCGCCGGGATGGCGACGGACGCCTTCTTCATTGCCTTCAAACTGCCTAATCTGTTGCGCAGGATCTTCGCTGAAGGGGCTTTCTCACAAGCATTCGTGCCGATTCTTGCCGAATACAAAAATCAGCAGGGCGAGGAGGCGGCCCGGACTTTTATTGCCTATGTGTCGGGCTTGCTGACCCTGGTGCTGGCCGTCGTCACGGCGCTGGGCATGATCGCCGCGCCGTGGGTCATCTGGGCCACGGCGCCCGGCTTTACCGATACTCCGGAAAAATTTCAGCTCACCTCCGATCTGTTGCGGGTGACGTTCCCTTATATATTGCTGATCTCCCTGTCCTCGCTGGCCGGGGCAATCCTTAATACCTGGAACCGCTTTTCGGTGCCGGCGTTCGTGCCGACTCTGCTCAACGTCAGCATGATCGTGTTCTCGCTGTTCCTGACGCCGTACTTCGATCCACCGGTCATGGCCCTCGGCTGGGCGGTATTGGTCGGCGGACTGGCGCAGTTGCTCTATCAACTGCCGCACCTGAAAAAGATCGGCATGCTGGTGCTGCCCCGCCTGAATCTGCGTGACACCGGCGTGTGGCGGGTGATGAAACAGATGTTGCCGGCGATCATCGGCGTGTCGGTCAGCCAGATTTCGCTGATCATCAACACCATTTTTGCGTCATTTCTGGTCGCCGGTTCGGTGTCGTGGATGTATTACGCCGACCGTTTGATGGAGCTACCGTCCGGTGTCCTCGGCGTGGCGTTGGGCACGATTCTGCTGCCGACGCTGGCGAAAACCTACGCGAGCAAGGATCGCCACGAATATTCGCGGATTCTCGATTGGGGTCTGCGTCTGTGCTTCGTGCTGGTGCTGCCGTGCGCGTTGGCGCTGGGAATTCTCGCCGAGCCGCTGACGGTCTCGCTGTTTCAGTACGGTCAGTTCAGTGGTTTCGACGCCGAGATGACCCAGCGCGCGCTGATCGCCTATTCTGTGGGTCTGCTCGGCATTATCGTGATCAAGGTGTTGGCGCCGGGCTTTTATGCGCAACAGAACATCCGTACACCGGTAAAAATCGCAATCTTCACACTGGTCGTCACTCAGTTGTTTAACCTGGCTTTGATTGGACCGTTGGCTCACGCGGGGCTGGCCTTGGCGATCAGTGCCGGAGCCTGTTTGAACGCCGGGTTACTGTTCTATCAACTGCGCAAGCAACAGATGTATCAGCCGCAGCCGGGCTGGACCCGATTCGCTTTCAAGCTGGTGGTCGCGGTGGCGGTGATGTCCGCGGTGCTGCTGGTCGGCATGCATTTCATGCCGGCGTGGGATCAAGGCCACATGCTTGAACGCTTCCTGCGCTTGGGCGCTTTGGTGGCGGCCGGCGTAGTGGCGTATTTCGGTATGTTGCTGCTGCTCGGTTTCCGTCTGCGCGATTTCAATCGCAAGGCCTTGAGCTGAGGTTTTACCCTTTATGAACAGGCGCGAGCCGGCAGTTTTGTCGGCTCGATCACTTTGCGTTACGGTGTTGCCTGTCGTCGACCGTCCGGTGTGGTTATAATCGACCACTTTATGAGCAAGAAGCGCGTTATGCAGCTGGTTCGAGGCCTCCACAACTTGCGCCCCCAGCATCGGGGCTGCGTCGCCACTATTGGCAACTTTGACGGTGTTCACCGTGGTCACCAGGCTATCCTGGCCCGACTGCGTGAGCGTGCGCTCGAGTTGGGCGTACCCAGCTGCGTGGTGATTTTCGAGCCGCAACCACGTGAGTTCTTTGCGCCCGAGACCGCGCCGGCACGTCTGGCCCGATTGCGCGACAAGCTGCAACTGCTGGCTGGCGAAGGCGTTGACCGGGTCTTGTGTCTGGCGTTCAACCAGCGCCTGAGCAAGCTCAGCGCCAGTGAGTTCGTCGATACCATTCTCGTTGATGGCCTTGGCGTTCAGCATCTGGAAGTCGGCGACGATTTTCGCTTCGGTTGCGATCGCCTCGGCGATTTCGATTTCCTGATGCAGGCCGGGCAGGTTCACGGTTTTACCGTGGAAGCTGCGCAAACCGTCGAGCTGGACGGCATTCGTGTCAGCAGCACGCAGGTGCGCAACGCGCTGGCCGCCGCCGACTTTGCCTTGGCCGAACGTTTGCTCGGTCGCCCGTACCGCATCGCCGGTCGCGTGCTGCACGGCCAGAAGCTGGCCCGGCAATTGGGTACGCCCACTGCCAATATTCAATTGAAACGTCGGCGTGTGCCGTTCACCGGGGTGTATCTGGTGGGTGTGGATATCGACGGCAAGACCTGGTCCGGCGTCGCCAACATTGGCGTGCGGCCCACGGTTCAAGGTGATGGCAAGGCCCACCTTGAAGTTCATCTTCTGGATTTTGCCGGCGATCTGTATGACCGGCGTCTGACGGTGGTTTTCCACCAAAAGCTGCGTGAAGAGCAGCGCTTCGCCTCCCTGGAGGCATTGAAAACGGCGATCAATGCGGATGTCGCCACCGCCCGTGCACTAGCCGCACCTAGCGCCCATCGCTAACGAAGAGCCTTAAATGACCGACTATAAAGCCACGCTTAACCTTCCGGACACCGCCTTCCCAATGAAGGCCGGCCTGCCACAGCGCGAACCGCAGATCCTGCAGCGCTGGGACAGTATTGGCCTGTACGGAAAGTTGCGCGAGATTGGCAAGGATCGTCCGAAGTTCGTCCTGCACGACGGCCCTCCGTATGCCAACGGCACGATCCACATCGGTCACGCACTGAACAAGATTCTCAAGGACATGATCATCCGTTCGAAGACCCTGTCGGGCTTCGACGCGCCATACATTCCGGGTTGGGACTGCCACGGCCTGCCGATCGAGCACAAGGTCGAAGTGACTCACGGCAAGAACCTGGGCGCCGACAAGACCCGCGAACTCTGCCGCGCCTACGCCACCGAGCAGATCGAAGGTCAGAAATCCGAGTTCATCCGTCTCGGCGTGCTCGGCGACTTCGCCAACCCTTACAAGACCATGAATTTCAAGAACGAGGCCGGTGAAATCCGCGCGCTCGCCGAAATCGTCAAGGGCGGTTTCGTGTTCAAGGGGCTCAAACCGGTGAACTGGTGCTTCGACTGCGGTTCGGCCCTGGCTGAAGCGGAAGTCGAGTACGAGAACAAGAAGTCCTCGACCATCGACGTGGCCTTCCCGATTGCTGACGAAGCCAGGCTGGCTGCCGCGTTCGGTCTGCCGTCGCTGGACAAACCAGCGTCGATCGTGATCTGGACCACCACCCCGTGGACCATTCCGGCCAACCAGGCGCTGAACGTGCACCCGGAATTCAACTACGCGCTGGTTGATGTCGGCGACAAGTTGCTGGTGCTGGCTGAGGAACTGGTCGAAGCGTGTCTGACCCGCTACGGCGTCGAAGGCTCGGTTATCGCCACCACCACCGGTAAAGAACTGGAACTGATCAACTTCCGTCACCCGTTCTACGACCGTCTGTCGCCAGTGTACCTGGCTGACTACGTCGAACTGGGCGCTGGCACCGGCGTGGTTCACTCCGCTCCGGCCTACGGCGTGGACGACTTCGTGACCTGCAAGAAGTACGGCATGGTCAACGACGACATCCTCAATCCGGTGCAGAGCAACGGCGTTTACGTGCCGTCGCTGGAGTTCTTCGGCGGCCAGTTCATCTGGAAAGCCAACCCGGCCATCGTCGACAAGCTGACCGAAGTCGGTGCGCTGATGCACACCACCGTCATCGAACACAGCTACATGCACTGCTGGCGCCACAAGACCCCGCTGATCTACCGCGCCACCGCGCAGTGGTTCATCGGCATGGACAAAGAACCAACCAGCGGTGACACCCTGCGTGTGCGCTCGCTCAAAGCCATCGAAGACACCAAGTTCGTTCCGGCCTGGGGCCAGGCGCGTCTGCACTCGATGATCGCCAACCGTCCGGACTGGTGCATCTCCCGTCAGCGCAACTGGGGCGTGCCGATCCCGTTTTTCCTCAACAAGGAAAGCGGCGAGCTGCACCCACGTACCGTCGAGCTGATGGAAGAAGTCGCCAAGCGCGTTGAAGTCGAAGGCATCGAAGCCTGGTTCAAGATGGACGCCGCCGAACTGCTCGGCGACGAAGCGCCGCTGTACGACAAGATCAGCGACACCCTCGACGTCTGGTTCGATTCGGGCACCACGCACTGGCACGTCCTGCGCGGTTCGCACCCGATGGGTCACGAGAACGGCCCGCGCGCCGACCTGTACCTGGAAGGCTCCGACCAGCACCGTGGCTGGTTCCACTCGTCGCTGCTGACCGGTTGCGCCATCGACAACCACGCGCCGTATCGCGAACTGCTGACCCACGGCTTCACCGTCGATGAGTCCGGTCGCAAGATGTCCAAGTCCTTGGGCAACGTGATCGCGCCGCAGAAAGTCAACGACACCCTCGGTGCCGACATCATGCGTCTGTGGGTCGCTTCGACCGACTACTCCGGCGAAATGGCAGTGTCCGAGCAGATCCTGCAACGCAGTGCGGACGCCTATCGCCGTATTCGTAACACCGCGCGCTTCCTGCTCTCGAACCTGAGCGGCTTCAACCCGGCCACCGACATTCTGCCGGCTGAAGAAATGCTCGCGCTGGATCGTTGGGCGGTCGACCGCACCTTGCTGCTGCAACGCGAGCTGCAAGAGCACTATGGCGAATACCGCTTCTGGAACGTCTACTCCAAGATCCACAACTTCTGCGTGCAGGAGCTGGGTGGTTTCTACCTCGACATCATCAAGGATCGCCAATACACCACCGGCGCCGACAGCAAGGCCCGTCGCTCGTGCCAGACCGCGCTGTTCCACATCTCCGAAGCGCTTGTACGCTGGATCGCGCCGATCCTCGCCTTCACTGCCGACGAACTGTGGCAATACCTGCCGGGCGAGCGTAACGAGTCCGTGATGCTGAACACCTGGTACGAAGGCCTGACCGAGTTGCCGGAAGGCTTCGAGCTGGGGCGCGCCTACTGGGATCGCATCATGGAAGTGAAGGTGGCGGTCAACAAAGAGATGGAAATCCAGCGAGCGGCCAAAGCCGTCGGTGGCAACCTGCAAGCCGAAGTCACGCTGTTCGCCGAAGACGCCCTGAGCGCCGATCTGGCCAAGCTGAGCAACGAACTGCGCTTTGTCCTGATCACCTCGACCGCCAGCGTTGCGCCTTTTGTTCAGGCCCCTGCTGATGCGGTGGCCACTGAAGTCAGCGGCCTGAAACTGAAGATCGTCAAATCGGCCTTCCCGAAGTGCGCCCGTTGCTGGCACTGCCGCGAAGACGTGGGCGTGAACCCGGAGCACCCGGAAATCTGCGGGCGTTGCGTCGACAACATCAGCGGCGCTGGCGAGGTTCGTCACTATGCCTAATGCCGTTGGCCGTTTTGGACGGTTGAGCTGGCTGTGGTTGAGCCTGCTGGTTCTGGTCATCGACCAGGCCAGCAAGTTCTACTTCGAAGGCAAACTCGAAATGTATCAGCAGATTGTGGTGATCCCCGACTACTTCAGCTGGACTCTGGCCTACAACACCGGCGCTGCCTTCAGTTTCCTCGCCGACAGCTCCGGCTGGCAGCGCTGGCTGTTCGCCCTGATCGCAATTGTGGTCAGCGCAGTGCTGGTGGTCTGGCTCAAGCGTCTGGGTCGCAACGAAACCTGGCTGGCCGTCGCATTGGCGTTGGTGCTGGGTGGTGCGCTAGGCAATCTGTACGACCGCATCGCGCTGGGCCATGTGATCGATTTCATTCTGGTGCACTGGCAGAACCGCTGGTACTTCCCGGCATTCAACTTTGCTGACAGCGCGATTACCGTTGGCGCGGTGATGCTGGCACTGGACATGTTCAAATCCAAGAAAACCGAAGAGGCCGTTCATGACTGAACAGGTATTGGCTGAGCAACGCATCGGCCAGAACACGGAAGTCACTTTGCACTTTGCATTGCACCTGGAGAACGGCGATACCGTCGACAGTACGTTCGACAAGGCTCCGGCGACTTTCAAGGTCGGCGACGGCAACCTGCTGCCAGGTTTCGAAGCGGCGCTGTTCGGCTTCAAGGCCGGTGACAAGCGTACGCTGACCGTCGAGCCGGAAAACGCTTTCGGTCAACCGAACCCGCAAAACGTGCAGATCATTCCGCGTTCGCAGTTCGTTGACATGGAGCTGTCGCCGGGTTTGCTGGTGATCTTCAACGATGCGGCCAATACTGAACTGCCGGGTGTGGTGAAAGAATTCGACGACACGCAAGTGACCATCGACTTCAATCACCCGCTGTCGGGCAAGACGCTGACCTTTGACGTGGAAATCATCTCCGTCAAAGCGATCTGAAACTGTGAGAGCGAGCCTGCTCGCTCTCACAGTTGGTAATTCATTGTTTTCGCGCGCAAGACACGAGGCACAGCATGCAAATCAAACTCGCCAACCCCCGTGGCTTCTGCGCCGGCGTGGACCGCGCGATCGAAATCGTCAACCGCGCCCTGGAAGTCTTCGGGCCGCCGATCTATGTTCGTCATGAAGTGGTGCACAACAAGTTCGTCGTCGAAGACCTGCGCAGTCGTGGCGCGATTTTCGTCGAAGAACTGGACCAGGTGCCGGACGACGTCATTGTGATTTTCAGCGCCCACGGTGTTTCTCAGGCCGTGCGCAACGAAGCCGCCGGTCGCGGCTTGAAGGTGTTCGACGCGACATGCCCGCTGGTGACCAAGGTACACATCGAGGTCGCCAAATACAGCCGTGATGGCCGTGAATGCATCCTCATCGGCCACGCCGGTCACCCGGAAGTCGAAGGCACCATGGGCCAGTACGATGCCAGCAATGGCGGCGCGATCTACCTCGTTGAAGACGAGAAGGACGTGGCCGAGTTGCAAGTGCATGACCCGGAGAAGCTGGCGTTCGTCACCCAGACCACGTTGTCGATGGACGACACCAGTCGTGTCATCGATGCCCTTCGGACGCGCTTCCCGGCCATCGGTGGCCCGCGCAAGGACGACATCTGCTACGCCACACAAAATCGTCAGGACGCGGTCAAGCAACTGGCCGACGAGTGCGACGTGGTGTTGGTGGTCGGCAGCCCGAACAGCTCCAACTCCAACCGTCTGCGTGAGCTGGCTGAACGTATGGCCACGCCGGCCTATCTGATCGACGGCGCCGAAGACCTGCAGCAGAGCTGGTTCGAGGGCGTCGAGCGGATCGGCATCACCGCAGGTGCTTCCGCACCGGAAGTGCTGGTGCGTGGCGTGATCCAGCAACTGCAGGCGTGGGGCGCGACCGGTGCTGATGAGTTGGCCGGACGCGAAGAGAACATTACCTTCTCGATGCCGAAAGAGCTGCGCGTTCGTTCTATCTGACCTTCTGCGCTTTTTCGCACAGCGCCTGTTCAGCCTGATGGCTGGTCAGGCGCACGCGACCGCTCGCAGCCAGCACTACCTGGCGCTGGCTGACCGGTTCGCGGGCCGAGCAGACATGTAACGTTCCGGCCTGAAATGCCCGTCCCGGCATAAGCGGTTGTCCCAGACTGCCAAACCGCACATAGCGACTCACCCACCAGTTACCGACAATTGGCACCCGAGCGTCACTTGCACGCTCAACCAGCAGCGGATTGCTGCTGTCCTCCGGCCCTTTGCCACTGATATCCAGAATGATCCGCCAACCCTGACTCCAGTCGCCGTTGATGCCGTGGATCACCACGCTTTGATTCCGCGAGACGGCGAGACTGCGGGCGTTGCGCAGACCGTCGAGCAGTGACTGTGTGGCCTGATCGCGCTGGTTCGATTCCCTGAGTGCGGCAAACGCCGGGCTGACCAGCAGCAGAACAATTGCGCCAATCGCCAGTCCCATAAGCAGTTCAATCAGGCTGAAACCCTGTTGTGGCATGAAAACTCCTTCCTTGGCGGCGTGATGAGCGGCGCGATCCGTGCGCCGGGCAGGGCAAATCAACCGACACCGGCCGGATGAATGTTCTAGTTTGTAGAGGCAGGTATAGCCGACGGCAACGGAGGGCATCGATGGATCTTCGTACAAAAGGTTTCACGCTGATCGAGTTGCTGGTGGCGGTCGCGATCTTCGTGATCCTGATTACCTTGGCGGTGCCTGCGTTCACCCGGTCGGTCCAGGGCAGCAAGGCCGATACCGAAATGGGCGACCTGCAACGGGCGCTCAATTTCACCCGGCTTGAGGCCATTGATCGCGGCACGACCATTCGCCTGCGCCCGACTGCCGGAGGCAGCGTCTGGAGCGGCGAACTGTCGGTCTACGACGGTACTGGCCCCGCGGCCAATGTGTTGCGGGTTGTTCCGGCGATGAGCAGCGGCGCGACTCTGACGCTAACCTCAGGAGTGACCGCGCTCGACTTCAACAGTGTGGGCGGTCTGTCGGCGGCCACGGCAGTGGTCATCAGTTATACGCTGGGAACGCAAAGCAGGACGCTGAACGTGTGCTTGAACGGACGAATTCAATTGGGTGGAAGTTGCGGATGAGGGCAGGGAGCAAACATGCACAGGAAGGCATGACGCTGATCGAAGTGCTGGTCGCGTTGCTGATTCTTACGGTCGGGCTGCTCGGGGCGGCGGCGGTACAGTTGAACGCGTTGAAGTACACCGATAGCTCACGCATGACCAGTCAGGCGAGCTTCATCGCCTACGACATGATGGACCGCATCCGCGCCAACTCCGGTGCCGATTACACCGTCACGCCACCGGCCTCGGGCAACCTCAGCGTCGCCCGTGATCAGGATCTCTACGACTTCACTACCAACATCGTCAATTTCGGCGGTCCTGCCGCCACGGGCAGCATCACCCTGAATCAGCGTGTCTACACCATCACCATTACCTGGAGCGATGCGCGGGCAGCCAATACCGCCAGTGCCCAGCGCAGTTTCGTGCTGACCAGTCGCGCAGCGGTCGATCCGGTGGCGACGCCATGAACCGCCATCAGCGCGGTTTCGGCCTGATCGAATTGCTGATTGCCCTGGCGCTGGGGCTCATCGTGGTGCTTGGCGTGGTGCAGACGTTCATCGCGGCCAAGAACACCTATGTCAGCCAGAACAGCGCTGCAGCGATGCAGGAGGACGCGCGTTTCGTGCTGAGCAAAATGATCCAGGAAATTCGCATGGTCGGCATGTTTGGCTGTCTTGACACCATTACCGACTCCAGCTCGGCGGGGGATTTCAGTGCGGCGCAGATCACTCCGATCAGTTGGGACAACGCCAATCAGAAACTGACCCTGGTCACCGCTGATATCGGGAACAGTGGGGGAACGCCGACCTGGACCGTGGTTTCCGATTGTCGCAACAGTTCGACTGCCTACAGCGGTTTGCGCAGCCCGGCGACCGGGCAAACCGGCTTTGCGATCCGGCGCCTGATCTACAGTTTCAGCAACAACCAGATCCTCATGGGCACCGGCAGCGGCACGCCGGCCCAGCAGGTACTGGTGAACAACGTGAGTGCGTTCAGCGTGACCTTCGGGCTGGCCAGTTCGGCGACGGACGTGGCAGCTTCGACCTACAGCGCCAACCCCGGCGATCCGGCGCGCATCCGCAGCGTGCGCTTGAGCCTCACGCTGACTGATCCGAACAACCGGGTGCGCAATCAAACCTTCAATGTGGTTGCCGCTTTGCGCAATCGCCTGCAATGAGGGGCGCAACCGTGACAATCTCTATGCACAAACGCCCGCAGCAGCGCGGCATGGTCTTGCTGGTCACGCTGGTATTTCTCTTGCTGCTCACGGTGATCGGTCTGTCGTCAATGCAAAGCGCCGTCCTGCAGGAAAAAATGGCAGGTAGCGTGAGCTTGCGCAATCAATCATTCCAGACCGCCGAAGCGGTGTTGCGGGTCGGCGAAAGCGCGGTACAACTGGACAGTTACTCGCTGGCCGTGTGCAGCGGCACCACACAGTGCGCGCCGCCGGCTGAGTCGTCGGTGGTCAGTGCGGCCGGGTTCAACTCGACCTCCGGGGTTACCTGGATCGCTGCCGGCGGCGGTTTCTACGGGGTGCAGAACATTGGCACCACGCTCACCGCAGTCAACGTGCCGAGCAACACGTCGGCGACGTTGTATCGAGTCACCGCTGTCGGCATCGTCGGCACTTCGCGTAGCGTAGTGGAGAGTGTCTATGCGAAGTATTAAACGATGCGGGCCGCTGCTCCTCGGCATGTTGCCGGTTTTTTATCTGGCCGCGCCAGCGTATGCGTTCACGCCATCGGATTCGCCGCTGTTGAGTGCGGCGGCGGTACCGCCGAACGTGATGCTGCTGATCGACGATTCGGGAAGCATGAACAGCATCATTTATGCGGCCGGTTTCGATCCGACTGTCGATCGCACGCCGGCCCGGCAATGCAACGCCTTTTTCGGGCTGTGCACTGCCCTGAATGCCCCGGCGATTACCGGCGATTCAGTGTTCCTGTCGAGCCTGCCGACCTCTGGATGCTCGGGCGGGGCATACGCGTTCTACAACAACAGCCTGACGCCACTGTGCCTGAAACTGCCAGACCCGGTGGGCGGTGGTAACACCCGTTATTCAGGAGACTACATTTCCTATGTGGTCAGCCTCGCCCTCAGCAATGGCACGCGGGATTTCACCACGGGGGCGATCCCCAACGATTACCGGATCAACGTGGCGCGCAACGTGTCCACCGCACTGGTTGCCAGCAACCGCACATTGCGCATGGGGCTTTCGACGTTCAACCCGGTCACCAACAACAATTCGGGTAACGGCGGTTACATCGCCCGGGCCATCAGCGATCTGTCACCGGTGTCCGGCAGCGTCACCCAGGCGCAGGCCGACAATAACTACAATGCGCTGATCTCCTCGATCAACGCTCTGAGCGCTGTCGCCAACACTCCCCTGGCGGAAACCTACTACGAAATCACCCGCTACATGCGCGGCATGGCGCCTTACTACAACAGCACACCGAGCACCTACACCAGCCCGATCCAGTATCGCTGCCAGAGAAACTACGGGGTGGTCATCACCGACGGTTTGCCGACCTTCGACCGTACCTTCCCGAGCAACGACCCCCTTGGCGGCAGCCGTCTGCCGAACTGGGACGGCATCAACAATGACGGCAACAACCTCAATGGCGACAGCGAGGGCGACACGCTGTACCTGGATGACATTGCCAAATTCGCTTTCGACATCGACATGCGTTCAACCGGCACGGATGCGGCCGGCAAGAGCTGGAACGCGGTGGATTTTCCCAAGCAGAACATGAACACCTACACAGTAGGATTCACGGCTGCCAACGACATGCTCTCGGATGCCGCCAGTTATGGGCAGGGCAGGTACTATCAGGCTACTGACAGCACCGGGCTCAACGCCGCCTTATCGTCGGCATTGAGTGACATTACCTCCAAGGCCGGCTCCGGTGGCGCCGGCGTTACCAGCGGCACCACGCTGGCCAGCGGGAGCAGTTACTTCCAGACCAGTTATGACCCAAAGGACTGGCGCGGCACGATCAAGTCGTTCGGTTTTACGTCGGCAGGCGCCGTGAATACCTCGGCAACACAGTGGACCACTGATACCACCATCGTCCCGGGGGCGACCGCGCCGACTTATCAGTCGTGGAACACCGCCAGCAACGCCGCCGTCACACTGGCCTTCGGTAATCTCTCGGCCACGCAGCAGGTCACGCTCAATCAAGGCCTGCCCACCGGCATCACCGGCACCGATCTGGTGGAGTGGAGCAAAGGCATCAACAAAACCGGACTCAAAGTGCGCAATGTATTGCTGGGGGACATCATCAACTCGCCACTGGTGCAGGCTTCGCCTGGGGACAAAACCGCTTCTGATTTATCCGGCGACAGCACGTATACCGCGTACCTGACTACCAAAGCGGCCAACATGAATGCCAGTCTGGTGGTGAATGCCAACGATGGTTTCGTCAACGTCATCAACTCGGCCAATGGCTCGCGGCGTTATGCCTATATGCCGTCGAGCGTGTTGCCGTCGTTGCGCCTGATCGCCGATCCGGCGTACATCAACGGTGTCAGTCACAAATTTCTCGTGGACGGACAGGTGGGCGTTTATGACGCGCAACTCAACAGCGCCTGGAAAACCCTGGCCTTGGGCGGCACGGGCGCCGGCGGCAAGACGTTCTATGCACTGCAGTTGTTCGACGCGTCAGCGGGTAATGTCTTGCGCGCACTGTGGGAAGTCAGCGCGCCAACGACTGCCAACACTTCCAATGCTTTTAATGATCTGGGTTATGCCTACGCGCGCCCGGAAGTGGCACGCTTGGCCGATGGTCGCTGGGCGGCATTCATTTCCAATGGCTATGGCAGCAACTCCGGTGTCGCCGCGTTGTATGTGCTGGATGTGCGCGACGGTTCGTTGATCAAGAAAATCGTCATCGACAGCACGGAGACCACCAATGGTTTGTCGTCGGTGAAACTCAAGGTCAATTCCTCCAACGTGGTGCAAGCCGCCTATGGCGGTGATTTGAAAGGGCGGTTGTGGAAATTCGACTTGAGTGCGACATCCACTGACAGCTGGGGAGTGGCGTTTGCCGGAAAGCCGTTGTTCACCACGGCGGGCGGCGTGACGCAACCGATCACCGCGCAACCGTTGCTGGCGGATAACCCGCTGGGCGGCAAGCAGATCTTCGTCGGTACCGGCAAGTTCAACGAGACGGCCGACAAGACCAACAAGGACTTGCAGGCGTTCTATTCGGTGTGGGATGCCGATGGCGGCTCGGGACAACTGACCGTCAGCAGTTTGCAGGCGCAGGCCGTCACGGGCGTGTTTTCCGCAAGCGGCGGGCAGTTCATCACCACCACGCCAAACGACACGACCTATCCGGCAGAAAAGGGCTGGTACTTGCCACTGGTGTATAACAGCGCGCTCACCGGCGAGCGGGTGATCAATCAGGCCAGTCTGGTGCTGGGGCGCATCATCTTCACCACGGCGAGTGTCGATACCACCGATCCCTGTTCCAGTTTCGGTACAGGCAAACTGGTCGAACTCGATGCGTTCAGCGGTAAGATGCTCAACTATGCGGTACTCGACACCAACAACGATGGCATCGTCGACAGCAATGACACGATTTCCAGCGGTGTGATATTCAGCGGTGGCATTCCGACCTTGAATGCCATCGTCAACAGTGCGACACGCAAGATCGTCAACGACACCAGCGGAAACATCACCTCGCTGGTGGAGAAGGGTGGCGGTGGCAGCCGGCGTATCATGTGGCGACAAATACAGTAAGCGAGAGTTTGAGGCATGCGCAGATCCAACCGCGGTTTTACCCTGATCGAAATCATGATCGTGATTGCGATCATCGGGATCGTCATCACCATCGGCTATCCGAGCCTCACCGAATACGTGAAGAAGGGGCGTCGGGCCGAAGTGGTGTCGCTGTTGTCGGAGCAGGCGCAGACCCTTGAGCGCTTCTACACCAGGAACAATGTCTACACCGGTATCACCGGGCTCAGCACGGGCAACGATTTCTACACCATCACTCCGACCATCGCTGACCAGACCTTTCTCCTGACCGCGACCCGCAAGACGGGCGCGGCCATGGCCACCGACAAGTGCGGTGACTTCACTCTGACCAACACCGGTGTCAGAAGCATGAACAATGCGACCACCGGGCTGGCCACCAAGGATTGCTGGGGCCGCTGAAGCGCTTTTATTCGGGCGCCTTTTTTGGGCCCACTGTCTTTTTTTACGGTTGGATCAAACATGACCAGGCAACAGCAAGTGGTGATTGTCGGTGGCGGGGTGATTGGCCTGCTGACCGCCTACAATCTCGCCTCCGAAGTCGGCAGCGTGGTGCTGCTGGATCGTTCGAATGTCGGTCAGGAATCATCCTGGGCCGGTGGCGGTATCGTTTCTCCGCTTTATCCGTGGCGCTATAGCCCGGCGGTGACGGCTTTGGCGCACTGGTCGCAGGATTTTTATCCACAGCTCGGTGAGCGTCTGTTTGCCGACACCGGAGTTGATCCGCAAGTACACACCACCGGCCTGTACTGGCTGGATCTGGACGATGAAGCCGAGGCGCTGGCCTGGGCGGAACGGGAAAACCGGCCCCTGCGGGCTGTGGATATCTCGGCGGCCCATGATGCGGTGCCGGTACTCGGCGTTGGATTCTCGCGGGCAATCTACATGGCCGATGTCGCCAACGTGCGCAATCCGCGGCTGGTCAAATCGCTGAAAGCGGCGTTGCTGGCGCTGCCGAACGTGACCATTCATGAACAATGCGAAGTCAGCGGCTTCGTCCGCGATGGTGACCAAGTTATTGGTGTCCAGACGGCCAATGGCGTGATCAAAGGCGATCAGGTGGTGCTGACGGCAGGGGCGTGGAGTGGTGATCTGCTCAAGACGCTGAACCTGACGCTGCCGGTCGAGCCGGTCAAGGGCCAGATGATTCTCTACAAATGCGCGGCTGACTTTTTACCGAGCATGGTGCTGGTCAAGGGGCGCTATGCGATTCCTCGCCGCGACGGCCACATTCTGATCGGCAGCACACTGGAGCATGAAGGCTACGACAAGACCCCGACCGATGTGGCGCTGGCAAGCCTCATGTCTTCGGCGGTGGAGCTGCTGCCGGCACTGGCGGATGCCGAGGTCGTGGGGCACTGGGCGGGATTACGGCCGGGCTCGCCAGAAGGGATTCCCTATATTGGCCGGGTGCCGGGGTTCGACGGTTTGTGGTTGAACTGCGGACACTACCGCAACGGGCTGGTGCTGGCGCCGGCGTCGTGTCAGTTGTTTGCCGATGTGATGCTGGGACGGGCGCCGATTATTGATCCGGCGCCGTATGCGCCGGAAGGCCGGATTTAGTCAGATATATCTGTTGAGCCGGGCAGACCGCCTTCGCAAGCAGGCTCGCTCCCACAGTTGATCTTTGTCGGTCACAAAATCCAATGGGGGAGCGAGCCTGCTCGCGAAGGGGCCATCAATCCAGGCCCAGTTTCTTCAGGCGATAACGCATCGACCGAAACGAAAGACTCAACCGCTGCGCCGCCGCCGTGCGGTTCCAGCGGGTCTCCTCCAGCGCCTGCAGAATCAGCTTGCGCTCGACGTTCTCCAGATAATCCTCAAGATTATCGATCTGCGTCAGATCGGCAATCCCGCCATCCGCCGTGCAGTTGCCTTCACTCAGGCGCAAATCCTCAGCCTCGATCGTGCGGTTTTCACACAAGGTGTGCGCCCTCTCGAGCACATTCTCCAGTTCCCGCACATTCCCCGGAAACCGATAGTTCTTCAGCGCCTCAATAGCCTGAGGATGTAAGCGCGCAGCCGGTTGGCCCGTGTCCTTGGCCAAGCGCCTGAGCATATTGGCCGCGAGCACTTCGATGTCGTCTCGGCGCTCACGCAGAGGCGGTACGCGAAGCTCGATCACGTTCAAGCGGTAATACAGATCCTGCCGGAAGCGTTCGGCCGCGACCTCTGCGTCGAGATCCTTGTGCGTGGCGCAGAGAATTCGTACATCGACCACGCTTTCCTGTTGACCACCGACACTGCGCACGGCTTTTTCCTGGATCGCCCGCAGCAGCTTGACTTGCATCGACAGCGGCAAGTCCGCCACTTCGTCGAGAAACAGCGTGCCGCCATGGGCCGCCTGAAACAGCCCCGGCTTGTCCTCGACCGCGCCAGTGAAACTGCCTTTGCGATGGCCGAAGAACTCGCTTTCCATCAGCTCTGAAGGAATTGCCCCACAGTTCACTGGTACGAACGGCTGACCGCCACGTGGCCCTTGCTCATGGATCAGGCGCGCGACCAGTTCCTTGCCACTGCCCGATTCGCCACTGATATACACAGGTGCCTGACTGCGAGCGAGTTTGTCGATTTGCTTGCGCAGGCTGCGCATGGGGGGTGAATCGCCGAGCAACCGTCGATCAATGGAGGTAAAGCTGCCTCCCGCTGCCGGCATGCGCAGGGCGGAGCCGACCAGTTCGCGCAAGCGGGTGAGGTCCACCGGTTTGGTGAGGAAGTCGAAGGCACCTGCTTTCAAAGCGTTGATGGCCGTTTCCAGGCTGCCATAGGCGGTGATCATCGCCACCGGCACTTGTGGATAACGTTGCTGGATGTGCTGGACCAACTCCAGCCCCGTACCATCGGGCAGGCGCATGTCGGTCAGGCACAGGTCGAAGCTCTCGCGGTTCAGCAGCGTCTGGGCTTCAGCCAGATTGCGTGCGCTGAAGGTGTCGAGCTTCATCCGTCCCAGGGTGATTTCCAGGAGTTCGCGGATATCCGGTTCGTCGTCGACGATGAGGATTTTTTGCCGTGGGCTCGTGTTCAACTTTGTTTCCGTCCGTGAGCAAAGGTGATGCGAAAGCAGCCGCCGCCTTGGCGTGACTGGAAGTCTAGGCGCGCTTGGTTGCTTTCGCACAGCTCACGGGACAGATAAAGCCCAAGGCCGGTGCCCTGGCTGCTGGTGGTGAAGAACGGTTCGAACAGATGCGCCTGTTCATCGGCGGGTACACCGGGGCCGTTGTCTTGCACTTCGATTACCGAAAGCTGACTGTCGGTGTCGACGAACAGTGCCAGCCAGACCTCGGCCTGATCGTGCAGCAGGGCACTGTGGCGCCAGCCGTTGCGTACCAGATTGTCGAGAATCTGCGTGAGCTGGTTCGGGTCCATCAGGGTGGTGAAGTCCCCCGAGTTGATCCGCAGGTGAATCTGCTGGCGCTCGTTGGCCTGCTCTCGGCTTTCGGCAACGAAGTTTTCCAGCCAAGGTTTGAGATCCAGTCGTTGCGGGGCACTTTGCTGGCGGCGCGACAGTTGCAGGACGTTTTCGATGACTCGGTTCATGCGCTGGGAGTGGTCTTGAATGATCTGCGTCAGACGCCGATCCGCGCTGTCGAGTTCCTCGGACTCAGCCAATAGCTGCGCGGCATGACTGATGGCACCCAAGGGGTTGCGGATTTCATGGGAGATCCCGGCGGTCAGCCGCCCGAGCGCGGCGAGTTTCAATTGCTGAGCCTGTTGGGCGATCTGCGCGAGGTCTTCGAGAAACACCAGGGTTTGCTGATTCGGGCTCTGTTCGAGGGCGATAAAACTCGGCTGCAGTTCGAGACCGCTGCCGGGGATTTTCAGGCTTTGCGGGCGCAGGGTCGGGTTGTTCATCCACATTTGCAGGCGATCCACCAGCGCCGGCGCATACTCTTCGATCAAATGACCCTGGAGATGTGATTGCGCGAGCAGGGCCTGGGCGCTGTGATTGGCCAGTTGCACGCGGCGTTGTTCGTCGAGCACCAGAATGCCGGTGCGCATGCGTTGCAGGATCAATGCGTTGAGGGCTTCCAGATTCATGACTTCGCTGGCGCGCTGTTCGGCCAGGGTTTCGCTGACTTCCAGGCGGCGGATCAGACCTTGCACCAGCAGCGAGGCGGCAAAACATAATGCACCGAGGGTGCCGGCCTGCAGGTATTCGTTGGCGTTCAGCGGGTGGCTGAAACTCAGCAGGAAGCTAAGACCGACAATGCCAAGGGCGCCGATGGCGGCAATCAACAGGCCGATGCGTCTGCGCAGCAACGTGTTGCTGATTGCCACCGAGACGATCAGCAGGTTGCCGAGGGCGCTGGCGACGCCGCCCGCTGCGTAGAACAGACCGCATAACAGCAGCACGTCGACGAGGGCCAGGCTGAACAGCTGAGCCGGTCGGCGGGTGTTCTCGAGGAACACCACCAACAGGATGTTAAGGACCAGATACAGCCAGCTACCGCTGCGCAGCAAGTCGTCGTTGGCCGACGTCAGCAGGCGGTTGTCCATGTTGCTGGAGATCAGCAACACCAGAGTGATGCCGACGCTTAAACGGTAGAGATGATAAAGACGCAGCAGGCGCTGGGCCTGTTTGCTGTTGGCGTCGGCGGCCTCAGCGACCACTGGAGCCCGGGCCTTGCTCAAGGTGAGCCTGGCTGCAATACCACTGTTGCTGAACACTCAACGCTCGATCCCTTGGCAAGTGCACGCCGCAATGGGCGCAACGTACCATCGGCGCGGCGTCCTGCTCGCGCGGGGGACGGGTTGAAGCAGAGGGGGCCTTGAATTTACGCCACAGCCATACGGCAGCGAAGATCACGGCGATCCAGAACAATAAACGAAGCATGATGAGCGGCTTTTCGACTGATGATCCGGCAGTTTAGCCAAGGTCCAGACAAGCGCACAGCCCATTGAAGCCCGGCAACGAAAAAGGGAGATCCGAAGATCTCCCTTTTCTGTATATCCGGTGTGATCAGTCGAACACGCCGAAGGTCATGTAGCTGAACCACGAACGGTCGGTGTTGCTCGACTCAGGTTCTGGTTCTTCGATCACGTCGCCGTTCTCGTCTTTAGGCTTGAGCTCGTTCGGGATCGCGTCTTTCGCGTCCTGGAACTGCTTCTGCACGTCCTGGTTGGCGCGGGTTTCTCCTGGCGGCAGCGGTGGACGCGATTCGATCAGGCCCAGTGTCGCCTTGCTCAGGAACGAACGGTTGTCGGCTTCGGCCACCCGTGGCACGAACTGACCGTCCTGCAGGCTTGGGTGGTTCGGATAGTTGAGCTTCAGGGTTTCCAGGCTGGTGGTCGCCAGTTCGTCCAGGTGCAGACGCTGATAGGCTTCGGTCATCACCGCCAGGCCGTCGCCGACCGATGGGGTTTCCTGGAAGTTTTCCACCACATAGCGGCCACGGTTGGCAGCGGCTACATAGGCCTGACGGGTCAGGTAGTAGTCGGCCACGTGAATTTCGTAGGCCGCCAGCAGATTGCGCAGATAAATCATGCGCTGCTTGGCGTCCGGCGCGTAGCGGCTATTCGGGAAGCGGCTGGTCAGTTGAGCGAACTCGTTGTACGAGTCGCGGGCGGCGCCCGGGTCACGCTTGGTCATGTCCAGCGGCAGGAAGCGCGCCAGCAGGCCCACGTCCTGGTCGAACGAGGTCAGACCTTTGAGGTAGTACGCGTAATCCACGTTCGGGTGCTGCGGATGCAAACGAATGAAACGCTCGGCAGCGGATTTTGCAGCTTCCGGCTCGGCGTTCTTGTAGTTGGCGTAGATCAGCTCCAGCTGCGCCTGATCGGCGTAGCGACCGAACGGATAACGCGACTCCAGGGCTTTCAGCTTGGCTGTGGCACTGGTGTAGCTGTTGTTGTCCAGATCAGTCTGGGCCTGCTGATACAGCTCGGCTTCGCTGAGGTTTTCGTCTACGACTTCCTTCGATGAGCAAGCAGCGGTCAATGCGAGGATGGCGATCAGCAGCAGGTGTTTCACTTGCATGGCGGCTTGCGTCCCTATGACGGCCGCTGTCTTGGGCGGGGCCGTCCTGTTATGATGAGCGCCCCGTTGAAAAGCCTCGGGGCAAAAGACGCCGTATTTAACCACAAGCGCGCAGCCGAAACCAAAAGCTGTGCCGACGCACAGTCAGAGCATGTCCGATAAAATTGAACTTCGCGCAGAGGTGCCGTCCGAATTGGGCGGCCAACGCCTCGATCAAGTCGCTGCCCAACTCTTCGCTGAGCACTCCCGCTCGCGCCTTTCCGCCTGGATCAAAGAAGGTCGCCTGACTGTGGACGGGGCGGTCATCCGCCCTCGCGACATCGTGCACGGCGGTGCCATCCTTGAGCTGACTGCCGAGCAGGAAGCCCAGGGCGAGTGGATCGCCCAGGACATCGAGCTCGACATCGTCTACGAAGACGACGACATCCTGGTGATCAACAAGCCTGCGGGCCTGGTGGTGCACCCGGCTGCCGGCCACGCCGATGGCACCTTGCTCAACGCCTTGCTGCACCATGTGCCGGACATCATCAATGTCCCGCGTGCCGGTATCGTGCACCGTCTGGACAAGGACACCACCGGTCTGATGGTGGTGGCCAAGACCATTCAGGCGCAGACCAAGCTGGTTGCACAATTGCAGAGCCGCAGTGTCAGCCGCATCTATGAGTGCATCGTGATCGGTGTCGTGACTGCCGGGGGCAAGATCAACGCCCCGATCGGTCGCCACGGCCAGCAGCGCCAGCGCATGGCAGTGATGGAAGGTGGCAAGCCTGCCGTCAGCCACTACCGTGTGCTGGAGCGCTTCCGCTCGCACACCCACGTCCGGGTGAAACTGGAAACCGGTCGTACTCACCAGATTCGCGTACACATGTCGTACATCAACTTCCCGTTGGTCGGCGATCCGGCTTACGGTGGTCGTTTCCGCATTCCGCCAGCCGCGAACCCCACGATGGTTGAGTCCCTCAAGCATTTCCCGCGTCAGGCCCTGCACGCGCGCTTCCTCGAACTGGATCATCCGACGACCGGTGAGCGCATGAGCTGGGAATCGCCGCTGCCGGAAGATTTCGTCTGGCTGCTGACCCTGCTCAAGCAGGATCGCGAGGCGTTCGTCGGATGAACTGGCTGACGCCGGACTGGCCTGCGCCGGCCAGCGTCAAAGCCTGTGTCACTACCCGCGAGGGGGGTGTCAGCGAGGCGCCGTTCGACAGCCTCAATCTGGGCGATCATGTCGATGATCGTCCGCAAGCCGTTGCCGAGAACCGTCGGCGCCTGACTGATCACTTCTCCATAAAGCCTGCCTGGTTGCAGCAAGTGCACGGGATTGCCGTGGCGCATGCCGATCCGGGCATCGTCGCCACCGCTGATGCAAGCTGGACCGCAACCCCCGGCATTGCCTGTGTGGCGATGACGGCGGATTGCCTGCCGGCCTTGTTCTGTGATCGTGCCGGCACCCGCGTTGCGGCCGCTCATGCCGGTTGGCGGGGGCTGGCGGCGGGTGTGCTTGAGGCAACCCTCGACAGCCTCGATGTTCCGGCTGCAGAAGTGCTGGTCTGGCTCGGCCCTGCCATCGGCCCGAAAGCCTTTGAAGTCGGACCGGAAGTACGTGAAGTCTTCATCCAGCAATTGCCGGAAGCGGCAAAAGCCTTCGCGCCGAGCGACAATGCCGGCAAGTTCATGGCGGACATCTATCTGCTGGCGCGCCTGCGTCTGGCTGAGCGGGGTGTCACCGCTGTTTATGGTGGCGGTTTCTGCACCGTGACTGATCCACGCTTCTTTTCTTATCGCCGTGCGTCGCGCACCGGTCGTTTCGCCTCTCTAGTCTGGCTCACCCGCTAGAATCTCTGATCTGCATCAACTCTTTGACGCTTGAATCTCCCAGAATCGACCGCATCTACAGTGGTATCTGGCAGGTTTCTTTATTCAGGATGGTTTTTAGGTCCGGCCTGCTCAAAAGGAAGGTGACTTATGCGAATAGACCGTTTAACCAGCAAATTACAGTTGGCCCTGTCCGACGCCCAGTCGTTGGCAGTCGGCCACGATCATCCGGCCATCGAGCCGGCGCACTTGATGCAAGCCATGCTTGAACAGCAGGGTGGTTCGATCAAACCTCTGCTGATGCAGGTGGGCTTCGACGTCAACAGCTTGCGCAAAGAGCTGACCAAAGAGCTCGACCAATTACCGAAAATCCAGAACCCTACCGGCGACGTGAATATGTCGCAGGACTTGGCGCGCCTGCTCAATCAGGCCGACCGTCTGGCCCAGCAGAAGGGCGACCAGTTCATCTCCAGCGAGCTGGTGTTGCTCGCCGCGATGGACGAGAACAGCAAACTCGGCAAGCTGCTGCTTGGCCAGGGCGTGAGCAAGAAAGCCCTGGAAAACGCGATCACCAACCTGCGTGGCGGCGAAGCTGTGAACGACGCCAACCACGAAGAGTCGCGGCAGGCGCTCGATAAATATACCGTCGACCTGACCAAGCGCGCCGAAGACGGCAAGCTTGATCCGGTGATCGGTCGTGACGACGAAATTCGCCGCACCATTCAGGTTCTGCAACGCCGCACCAAAAACAACCCGGTGCTGATCGGTGAACCTGGCGTGGGTAAAACCGCCATCGCCGAAGGTCTGGCGCAGCGCATCATCAACGGCGAAGTGCCAGACGGCCTCAAGGGCAAGCGTCTGCTCTCGCTGGACATGGGCGCGCTGATCGCCGGTGCCAAGTATCGCGGTGAGTTCGAAGAGCGCCTGAAATCGCTGCTCAACGAGCTTTCGAAGCAGGAAGGGCAGATCATTCTGTTCATCGACGAACTGCACACCATGGTCGGCGCCGGTAAAGGCGAAGGCTCGATGGACGCCGGCAACATGCTCAAGCCTGCACTGGCGCGTGGTGAGTTGCACTGCGTCGGCGCGACCACGCTCAACGAGTATCGCCAATATATAGAGAAGGACGCGGCGCTCGAGCGACGCTTCCAGAAAGTATTGGTGGATGAACCGAGCGAAGAAGACACCATCGCCATCCTGCGTGGCCTCAAAGAGCGTTACGAGGTGCACCACAAGGTGGCGATCACCGATGGCGCGATCATCGCGGCGGCCAAGCTCAGCCATCGCTACATCACTGACCGGCAGTTGCCGGACAAGGCCATCGACCTGATCGACGAAGCCGCCAGCCGCATCCGCATGGAGATCGACTCCAAGCCGGAAGTGCTGGATCGTCTTGAACGACGCCTGATCCAGTTGAAGGTGGAATCCCAGGCGCTCAAGAAAGAAAGCGACGACGCAGCGAAGAAACGCCTGGAAAAACTCCAGGAAGAAATCGAGCGTCACGAGCGTGAGTACTCGGATCTGGAAGAAATCTGGAACTCGGAGAAAGCCGAGGTGCAGGGTTCTGCGCAGATTCAGCAGAAGATCGAACAGTCGCGTCAGGAACTGGAAGCGGCACGCCGTAAAGGCGACCTGAACCGCATGGCCGAGTTGCAGTACGGGGTGATCCCGGATCTGGAACGCAGCCTGCAAATGGTCGATCAGCACGGCAAAAGCGAAAACCAGTTGCTGCGCAGCAAGGTGACTGAAGAAGAGATTGCCGAAGTCGTGTCGAAGTGGACCGGCATTCCAGTATCGAAAATGCTCGAAGGCGAGCGCGACAAGCTGATGAAGATGGAAAGCCTGTTGCACCAGCGTGTGATCGGTCAGGACGAAGCCGTGGTCGCCGTGGCCAACGCCGTGCGGCGTTCGCGCGCCGGGTTGTCCGACCCGAATCGCCCGAGCGGCTCGTTCATGTTCCTCGGCCCGACCGGCGTCGGTAAAACCGAGTTGTGCAAGGCGCTGGCCGAATTCCTCTTTGATACTGAAGAGGCGATGGTGCGGATCGACATGTCCGAATTCATGGAGAAACATTCCGTGGCTCGCCTGATCGGTGCGCCACCGGGATACGTGGGTTACGAAGAGGGCGGTTACCTGACCGAGGCTGTACGTCGCAAGCCTTATTCGGTGATTCTGCTGGACGAGGTCGAGAAGGCGCACCCGGATGTGTTCAACATCCTGCTGCAGGTGCTTGAGGATGGTCGCTTGACCGACAGCCATGGCCGCACGGTGGACTTCCGCAATACCGTGATCGTCATGACTTCTAACCTCGGCTCCGTGCAGATTCAGGAGCTGGTTGGTGATCGTGAGGCGCAGCGTGCAGCGGTGATGGATGCGCTGACGTCGCATTTCCGTCCGGAGTTCATCAACCGGGTCGACGAAGTGGTGATCTTCGAGCCTCTGGCGCGGGACCAGATCGCAGGCATTACCGAGATCCAGTTGGGCCGTCTGCGTACTCGTCTGGCCGAGCGCGAACTGAAGCTGGAACTGAGCCCTGAGGCGATGGACAAGCTGATCGCGGTTGGTTACGACCCGGTGTATGGCGCGCGTCCATTGAAGCGGGCGATTCAGCGCTGGATCGAAAACCCGCTGGCGCAGTTGATCCTTTCGGGTCACTTCATGCCGGGCGACACGGCGACCGGGACTGTCGAGAACGACGAAATCGTTTTCAATTAAGTCCAGACGCCAATGAAAATCGGGAGGCCTCACGTTGTGGGGCCTTTTTTTTCGTTAGGCTGTTGAACTCAAAGGAAAAGGCTTGTAAAGTGCGCCCCGCAGTCAGTCGCCAAGACGGTCTCAGCTCACTGAGTTGAAATCTGAAATAAGTTGCAAATCATTAACTTGAAAGCAATTTAGGGGGTTGACAGAGGTGTTCTAGGTTGTAGAATAGCGCGCCTCAGACACACGAACGCAGCGATGCGAACGAGTGACTGGAAGCAGTAAGTTTCACCGTTGTAAATTGAAATGTGCAGTTCCGTGATAGCTCAGTCGGTAGAGCAAATGACTGTTAATCATTGGGTCCCAGGTTCGAGTCCTGGTCACGGAGCCAATTTCAAGCCGGGGTATAGCGCAGTCCGGTAGCGCGCCTGCTTTGGGAGCAGGATGTCAGGAGTTCGAATCCCCTTACCCCGACCATTTTTGGGTCGTTAGCTCAGTTGGTAGAGCAGTTGGCTTTTAACCAATTGGTCGTAGGTTCGAATCCCACACGACCCACCATTTTTGAAACCAGTTAACACTGGGATCGAATCTTAAGATCAGAGGCCAAAAGCGCTGATCGAAGAAGGCGATCTTTGAAAGGTCGCCTTTTTTTTACCGGGGTATAGCGCAGTCCGGTAGCGCGCCTGCTTTGGGAGCAGGATGTCAGGAGTTCGAATCCCCTTACCCCGACCATATTAAAAATCCTCGTATCGAAAGATACGGGGATTTTTTTTGTCCCTCGAAAAGACAATTCCCCTCAAGTCATCGTACAACTTGCCGGTGGCCCGCTAACACGAGGGGACTGTCACAGCTTCGCCCTTTGAATCTGGCCAATACAAGAATAATAAGGGCGCGCGTCATGTTGCTTCGTCAGTTGAATATTGCTCCCAGGGCTGCTTTGGGATTCTCCCTGATCGCGGTGTTGGTGGCATGGCTCGGCGTATTTGCGCTGGGGCAGATGTCGAGCATCCGCGACAAAGAGCTGAGCGAGAAAATCGCCGCCTACGACAAACTGGTCACCACCCCGGAAGGCCAACACCTCTACAACCCATTCAAACAAACCTTCGCGGCGTACCGCAGCGGTATCGCCCAGGTTGCCGCCGAAAGCCAGAAGTATGCGGCGCACTACGAAAACTCGCGCACGATTGTCAGCTTGTTCATCGCATTTGCCTTCTGGCGCTTTTACCGAAGTTCGAAGGACGGGACATTTGCATTCTCCTGGGCTGCTGCACAGCGCAACCATCGGTCAAGGGCGATCAGCCTGAGCAGGTGTTGCTCGGGGGTGGCCATTGAGCGGTGGCGGTGTATCGCGGCTGTGTCGCGAAGCGGGGGGAGTTTGTAGGCGAAGGAGGGGAATTGGGGTGTAGATACAGTGAGAAACACATCTGCCAATCAATATAAAACACTGTGGGAGCGGACTTGCTCGCGAAAGCGGTACATCAGCAACACTCATGTCGACTGACGCGCCGTCTTCGGGAGCAAGCCCCCTCCCACAGTTTCAGTGCATCAATGCAGCTTCAGACGGGGTTCGGTGCCACGGCCAATCTTGCTGCCCAGCATCAGCATCGCGGTGCGGAACGGCCCGTACAGCGCCATCTGGTGCATACGGTACAGCGACACGTAAAACATCCGCGCCAGCCAGCCTTCGAGCATCACGCTGCCGGTCAGGTTGCCCATCAAGTTACCCACAGCCGAGAAACGCGACAGCGAGATCAACGAGCCGTAGTCGGTGTACTTGTATTCGGGCAGGGTCTTGCCCTCGATGCGCAGCTTCAGCGACTTGGCCAGCAACGAGGCCTGTTGGTGCGCCGCTTGCGCGCGCGGTGGGACGTTGCGATCAGTACCCGGTTGCGGGCACGCGGCGCAATCGCCGAAGGCGAAGATGTTTTCGTCGCGGGTGGTTTGCAGGGTCGGCAACACTTGCAGTTGATTGATGCGGTTGGTTTCCAGCCCGTCGATGTCCTTGAGGAATCCCGGCGCACGAATACCGGCCGCCCAGACTTTCAGACTGGCCTTGATCTCGTTGCCATCGGCAGTGATCAGGCTGTCAGCCGTGACTTCGCTGACCGACGCGTTGGTCATCACATTGACCCCGAGTTTTTCCAGGGTCTTGTGCACCGGCCCGCTGATGCGCTCCGGCAGGGCAGGCAGCACCCGTGGCCCGGCTTCGATCAGGGTGATGTGCATGTTTTCCGGTTTGATCCGGTCCAGCCCGTAGGCGGCCAGTTCGTGGGCGGCGTTGTGCAGCTCTGCTGCCAGTTCCACGCCCGTCGCGCCAGCGCCGACGATGGCCACGCTGATCTGTTCGACCACATCGGTTTGTCCGGCGTGCGCGCGCAGGTAGTGATTGAGCAATTGCTGGTGGAAGCGCTCGGCCTGCTTGCGGGTGTCGAGGAACAGGCAGTGCTGCGCCGCACCCTGAGTACCGAAATCGTTGG
Organism: Pseudomonas sp. EA_5y_Pfl2_R50; assembly: GCF_963970475.1. Taxonomy (NCBI): domain Bacteria; kingdom Pseudomonadati; phylum Pseudomonadota; class Gammaproteobacteria; order Pseudomonadales; family Pseudomonadaceae; genus Pseudomonas; species Pseudomonas sp. EA_5y_Pfl2_R50. The sequence continues at coordinate 257,411 of NZ_CAXAPT010000008.1, forward strand.
TGGTACTGCCGACGGCGATGACCAGCGAGTCATACGCCACTTCACGGGCAGGCACGAGTTCGATGCCGTTTTCGTCGTAAGTGGCGGCCAGCTGGATTTTCTTCTGTGCGCGATCAAGCCCGCTCATGCGCCCCAGCTGGAACTCGAAGTGGTTCCATTTCGCCTGGGCAACATAGTTGAGTTCGTCTTCGGAGGAATTCAGCGATCCGGCGGCCACTTCGTGCAACAGCGGTTTCCAGATATGGGTCAGGTTCGCGTCGACCAGCATCACACTGGCTGTACCGCGTTTGCCCAGAGTCTTACCCAGACGGGTAGCCAACTCCAGACCGCCGGCGCCGCCGCCGACAATGACAATACGATGGGACATGGGGATAACTCGCAAGGTTTTTAAAGGAAATCTTTGTCGTCATTACCCAAGCGAGCGCCAAGCTGCTCATAGCGTCAGGTAACTGATAAATCGGCTCAGCAGGCCCAGACCAATGGTCACTGCCAGTACCAGCACCAGGAGCATCCACGGCCGGAAAGGCCGGCGCTCGACACGGTGTTGGGACAGTTGCAGGTACTCTTCGACATGTTTCTGGTCTTCGGGGTTCAGGCGGCTGGTCATATTGGCCTCGTCAGGTAGACGTTGCTGAATGGGCAGAAGCTACAGCGGTTTTTATCCGGGGTTGAACGCAGCATAGCCGCTGTCCGGAACCGGCTCGACAGTCACACCGTCATCGAGGCGAATGATCCCGCTTTGTAGCACCCGGGCAGTAATCCCGCCATGCCCGCGCACCGCTTGAAAAGTGCCGGGGCCAAGGTTGTTTTGCAGGCGTGCGCAAGGCTGGCACCAGCCAGTGGTTTCAAATATGGCCTGACCGATGCGAAAGCGCCGCCCCTTGAGGCTAAACAAATTGATACCGCTGATAACGAGATTGCGCCGCAGATCTTCAGGCCTGACCGCTTGATCATGCGGCCGACCCATCAATGCGCTGATCACGGCGAGGTGTTCCCACTGAATCAGGGTCACCTGTCGTGCGTTGCGCACTCCGGGGCGTGCGTGATCGCCAGTCAACCCCGCTTCCAGTCGCGCCTCTACTGCATCGAGTTCGATCATCGGCCCGCGCGACTCGGGGCGCACACCGATCCAGCGCACGCACCCGGTTTGCGGCACGTCGGCGATCAATTGCTGAAGTGGCGTCACAGGCTGATTCCTACATCAAAGACAATGCTGCGACCGAGATTGCTGCGCAGAAAGTCCGGCGCGTCCGGGTGGGCGAACAGCACGCGGGCGAACGTCGGGCCGACCAGCGAAAGCGAGCGCCAGCCTTGGCGCAAATATTCCGTCGGCGGCGGAAAATGGCTGTTCAGGTCGAGTACTTCGCGTTTGAGGCTGGCGAAAGCGATGATGTCCAGTTCGCCCAGATCCATGCCGCGTTCCTTGTAGTTGTGTGCTTTTTTGCGCAAGGTCGGTGCCAGTCGCATCAGAAACTCGTTGGCGGGGATGCGCTTGGGTTTGGCTTCGCGGCGCACCAGCTGGCTGAGGGAAAAGGCACTGCGTCGTCGCTGCAATTCATCGCGCCATTCGTCGTTGAGCCGGCGCCCTTCATCGAGCACGAAGAACACTTCGAAATTGGCATCTCGAAACAGCACGTCCGGCGGTTCGCCGGCCGGCGCGAATTCGTCGGCGCGGTAGGGAATATTCAGGCCTTGCAACAGGCGCTGGCAAACCCAACGCTCACGCTCCCATTTGCGGGCATTGGACAGGAACGCGTTGGCCTGCTCGGCCGCGATGGTCAGCAGGCGTAAATAATCTGAGTCATCCATAAGCCCAAGCTTAGCGTTCAAATGCGACAAGCTGAAAGCGTTACGCGGCAAAGTGCATCAGTGGGCAGTTGAGAAGGGCGGTGTAGACTCATGGAAATCGATTGTTTGCGCCAAACCAAGAGGACTCATCGTGAAATTTCGCTGGCTGCTGCTGTTCGCTGTTTTTCCGTTGTTTGCCCATGCACTCGAAACCGGTGAGCACCTTGCTCCCTGGACGTTGCTCGATCAGTACGAGCAACCCTTCACTCTCGACAACAGCACCACCACGCTGCTGGTGGCACGGGACATGGACGGCGCCAAGCTGATCAAGGAAGCGTTGAAGGATCAGCCCAAGGGCTACCTGGAGGCCCGTAACGCGGTGTTCGTTGCCGACATCCAGCGCATGCCGGCGCTGATTGCCAAAATGTTTGCCGTACCGGCCATGCGTGACTACAGCTACAGGGTCATGCTTGATCGAGAGGGCCGGGTCGCATCGCGTTATCCCGGCGCAGAAGGCCAGGTATTGTGGTTGCAACTCAAGGAGGGTCAATTGCTCTCGCAACGTGAGTACGCCAACGCGAGCGAACTGCGCGAGGCACTGGAGAAGGCCCGGCCATGATCGGCGTCGAGGTGCTGGGCAATGAAAGTCTGGTGCTGGGCTGGCTGATTTATCTGCCGGTGCTGCTCTGGGCGATCATGCGCACGCCTTGGGTCGAGTTGTTCAGTGACTCGCGTCGCCAGCATCTGTTGTTCGGTACCGTGTTTGCGTTGTTTCTGTTGTGGTTGATGCGCCGGGATTTCGATACAGGCGTGTCGTATCACTTTCTCGGCATGACGGCGGTAACGCTGTTGCTGGACTGGCCACTGGCGATTGTCGGCGGGCTGGTGGCGCAAACCGGTCTGGTATTGCTCGGGCGCCAGGATCTCGCGGCGATGGGGGTCAATGGCGCTTTGTTCATTTTGCTGCCGGTGCTGGTCACCGAGTGCGTGGCGATCCTCGTCGAGCGCGCTCAGCCGCGCAATCCGTTCGTGTACATCTTCTGTTCCGGCTTCCTCGCTGCCGCGCTTGCGGCATTGCTGTGCCTGCTGCTGAGCCTGGCGTTGCTGTGGTACGACGGCCTCTTCGCCATGCCCGAATGGCTGGAGGATTTCATCGGCTACTTGTGGCTGATCATTTTTCCCGAGGCGTTCATCAACGGCATGATCGTCAGTGCGCTGGTGGTATTCAGCCCGGAATGGCTGGAGACGTTCAATCGCACGCGCTACCTCTCGGCGCCGTGGAAGGATGACGATCCGAAGTCTTGACCCACATCAAACCCGCCACGCGCGGGACATTTCATGCTCGTGCAAATCCTTTCAGGAGCAGCGGCATGAGTGTGTACGAGTGGGCGAGGCAGGAGACACGGCAGAGTCTGGAGATGGCGCAGGAAGTCGGGTTCGACCCCGGCTTGAGTTTGCGCGCCTTGCTCAGTGCCGTGGTGCAGCAGAGCAAGGCCGTGCGCAACGCCGAAGACCTCGCCGACGAGTTGCGCTTTCTGGCGGAAAACCTCGACGACGATCAGGACTACGGCTTCATGCGGCCCTGAAGATCAGTGACGCGGATCGAAGTCGCCGGTGAACAGTTCGTCTTCGGCATCCGGTGCCACCGGAATCTTGTGCTCTTCGGACGCCCAGGCACCGAGATCGATCAGCTTGCAGCGATCAGAGCAGAACGGGCGGAATTTGTTTTCCGGGGTAAATTCCACGGGGGCCCCGCAGGTCGGGCATTCAACGGTCGGGATCTGGCTCATGCTTGGCCTCCGGATAAAGTCAGGTAAAAGTGATGCAGACGCTCGACCTCGCTGTGCAGCCAGGCGAGGTCGCGGTCGTTGACCACCACATCGTCGGCACGGCTCACGCGATCTTCGCGGCTCGACTGGGCCTTGAGGATCGCCTGGACCTGCTGCTCGCTGGTCTGGTCACGCTGCAAGGTGCGTTCGATCTGCAGTTGTTGCGGGGCATCGATCACCAGAATGCGCTGGGTCATCGCGTATTGCCCGGATTCGATCAACAGCGGCGAAACCAGAATCGCGTAAGGCGATTTTGCCAGCGCCAGATGATGAGCGATTTCCTCGGCGATCAACGGATGCAGCAGGGCTTCGAGCCAGCGGCGTTGTTCCGGGACTTCAAAGATCAGCTTGCGCAACGCCGCGCGATCCAGCGTGCCGTCTGCTTGCAGCACGCCGGGGCCAAAGTGATCGGCAATTTTCGCCAGCGCCGGACGCCCAGGCTCAACCACCCAGCGCGCCGCATGATCGGCATCCACCACGTGGACACCCAGATCAATGAAGTGTTGGGCCGCCGCGCTTTTACCGCTGCCGATGCCGCCGGTCAGGCCAAGAATCCAGGGTTTTTCCACAGGGGTATTCATTTCAAACCGACAAACTGCCAATAGAAGTCGGTTATTTGACCACCCCAGAGCAAGGCAATCCAGCCGGCAATTGCCAGAAAAGGGCCGAAGGGGATCGGCGTCGAAGTTTTCTGATCGCGCAGGCGCAGCACAATCACCCCGATGATGGCCCCCACCAGCGATGACAGCAGGATGGTCAGCGGCAAAATCTGCCAGCCGCCCCAAGCTCCGAGCAGCGCCAATAACTTGAAATCACCGTGACCGATGCCGTCCTTGCCGGTCAGCAGCTTGAACAGCCAGAACACCGACCACAACGAAAGATAACCGGCCACCGCGCCCCATAGCGCGTCGTGCAATGGTACGAACACGCCGAAGCTGTTGGCGATCAATCCGAGCCATAACAATGGCAGCACCAGTACATCGGGCAGCAGTTGGTGCTCGGCGTCGATCAGACTCATCGCCAGCAAGCCCCAGGTGAGGACGATCAACAGACCCGCCGGCCAGCCAAAACCGATATGCCAGGCGATGAACGCCGACAGCAGGCCGCAGGCGAGTTCGGTCAGCGGATAGCGTTTGCTGATCGGCGCAGAACACGCCGAACAGCGCCCGCGCAGCCAGAGATAACTGAGCAGGGGGATGTTTTCCCACGGGCGGATGCGATGCGCGCAATGCGGGCATTCGGAGTGGGGCAGCATCAGGTTGTAGGTGGATTGCGGCGTTTCGCCGGGCAAGCCGAGCACGTCGTGCGCCTGCTGGCGCCAGTCGCGCTCGAGCATTTTCGGCAGCCTCCAGATCAGCACGTTGAGGAAGCTGCCGACCACCAGACCCAGCAGCAATGCTGTGCCGACAAACGCCAGCGGATACACGGCAAACAGTTCGTCGATAGGCATGTCAGATCGCTGAGCCGAGCTGGAAGATTGGCAGGTACATGGCCACTACCAGCCCGCCGACGATTACCCCCAACACGACCATGATGAACGGCTCCATGAGGCTGGTGAGGTTGTCGACCATGTTATCCACTTCTTCCTCGTAAAAACCTGCAACCTTGTCGAGCATCTCGTCCAGCGCGCCGGACTCTTCGCCGATGGCCGTCATCTGCACGGCCATGCTGGGAAAGACCCCGGTACTGCGCATCGAGAAATTCAGCTGCATACCGGTGGAAACATCCTGGCGAATGCGCAACACGGCTCGTTTGAAGACGACGTTGCCGGTGGCGCCGGCCACCGAGTCGAGCGCCTCCACCAACGGTACACCGGCGGCAAACGTGGTCGATAAGGTTCGGGCAAATCGTGCCACGGCGGACTTGTACATCAGCGTGCCCACCAGTGGCAGTTTCAGCAGCCAGGTGTCTTTGCGATCGCGCAAGGCCTGGGATGTTTTCAGCGCGTGGCGGGTACCGAAAATCGCCGCGACCAACCCACCGAGGAGCGCCCACCACCACTGCTGCATGAATTCGGAAAGGCTGATCACCATCAGGGTGAAGGCCGGCAGTTCGGCGCCAAAACCCGAGAAAACCGACTGAAATTGCGGCACGACTTTCACTAGCAGAATCCCGGTCACCACCGCCGCGACCAGTATCACGGCGGTGGGATAGGTCATGGCTTTCTTGATCTTGGCCTTGAGCCGTTCGCTTTTTTCCTTGTAGGTCGCGACCCGTTCCAGCAGCGTATCGAGGGCGCCGGACTGCTCGCCGGCATCGACCAGGTTGCAATACAACTCGTCGAAGTACTGCGGCTTCTTGCGCAGTGCTGTGGCGAAGCTGTTGCCGGCGGCCACTTCCTGTTTCACCTCGTCCACCAGTTTGCGCATGGCCGGGTTTTCGAAACCTTCGGCAATGATGTCGAATGACTGCAACAGCGGTACACCGGCCTTCATCATGGTTGCCATCTGCCGGGTGAACAGGGCGATGTCCTGCGCCTTGATGCGTTTGCCGAAACTCAGTAGCGACACGGACTTCTTGCGCACCTTGCCAGGATTGATCCCCTGTTTGCGTAATTGCGCCTTGACCAGTGCGGGATTCACTCCGCTCAGTTCCCCGCTGATTTTGCCGCCCTTTCTGTCCGTGCCTTCCCAGGCGTAGACGTGCATTTTTGCTGCCTTGACCGCCATGTTCAGTCCTTGGTAACCCGGTTGATTTCTTCAAGGCTGGTGATGCCTTGCATGGCCTTGTGCAGCCCGGAGGTGCGCAGGTCGTCGAAGCCGTCACGGCGCATCTGGCTGTCGATTTCCAGCGAGTTGCCCTCGGCCATGATCAGCCGTTGCAGCTCTGCGGTGTTTTTCACCACTTCATAAATCCCCACTCGACCCTTGTAGCCGCCATTGCAGTGATCGCAACCGACCGGCTCGTAGATCGTGAAAGTGCCGATGCGTTCCTCGGGAAAGCCTTCGGTGATCAGGGTTTCGCGCGGTATCTCGATGGGTTTCTTGCAGTGGCTGCACAGCTTGCGCGCCAGGCGCTGAGCGATGATCAGGCTGACCGAGGTGGCGATGTTGAAGCCGGGAATGCCCATGTTGTGCAGACGCGTGAGGGTTTGCGCCGCGCTGTTGGTGTGCAGGGTCGAGAGTACGAGGTGACCGGTCTGCGCGGCTTTGATGGCGATCTCGGCGGTTTCGAGGTCGCGGATCTCGCCGACCATGATCACGTCCGGGTCTTGCCGCAGAAACGAGCGCAGCGCCTGGGCAAAGTCCAGGCCTTGTCTGGGATTGACGTTGACCTGGTTGACGCCTTCCATGTTGATTTCCACTGGGTCTTCGGCGGTGGAAATGTTGATGTCGACGGTGTTGAGGATATTCAGGCCGGTGTACAGCGACACGGTCTTGCCCGAGCCGGTGGGCCCGGTGACCAGAATCATCCCCTGCGGCTGCTTGAGCGCGGCCATGTACAGGTCTTTCTGCTCTGGCTCGTAGCCCAGGGCGTCGATGCCGATCTGCGCGCTGGACGGGTCGAGAATCCGAATCACCACTTTTTCGCCCCACAGCGTCGGCAGGGTGTTGACCCGGAAGTCGATCGACTTGTTTTTCGACAGGCGCATCTTGATCCGCCCGTCCTGGGGTTTGCGCCGTTCCGAGATATCCAGACTGGCCATGACTTTCAGGCGCGCGGCGATGCGCCCGGCCAGTTGGATCGGCGGTTTGGCCACCTCGCGCAGGATGCCGTCGGTGCGCACCCGCACCCGATAGTTTTTCTCGTAAGGCTCGAAGTGCAGGTCGGACGAACCGCTCTTGATCGCGTCGAGCAACATTTTGTGGACGAAGCGCACCACGGGCGCATCGTCAGCGTCGAGGCCGCCAATGGCGTCCTGTTTATTGTCGTCGATGGCTTCCACGTCGAGTCCGTCGAGGTCGACGTCGGCCATTTCCTCCAGGCCGGTGGCGTGGGTGTCGAAGAACTTCTCGATGGCGTCGGTGAGTTTGTCGTCCTCCACCAGAATCGCTTCGGTGCTCAGCCCGGTACTGAACTGAATGTCGTTGATCGCTTGATGATTGCTCGGGTCGGAAATCCCCACGAACAGCTTGTTGCCGCGCCGCCACAAGGGCAGGGCGTGATGCTGGCGCACCAGTTTTTCGCTGACCAGGTCTTTGGGCTGGGTTTCCTTGTCCAGGCAGTTGAGATCAAGGAACGCCATGCCGAAATGCTCACTGGCGATCTCGGCCACCTGCCAGCTCTTCACCATTTTGTTTTGCACCAGATAGCTGACCAGCGACAGCCGATTACGCTGGGCCTGTTGCCAGGCCTGCTGGGCGCTTTTTTCCGTCAGCAGTTCGGCCCGTACCAATTGCTTGGCCAGACCGCTCAGAGCGATGTCATTCATGGGGATTCCGCACGCTTGCAGTTCATGACTTATAGCCTAGTCAAGTGACAGCGCCAAACACGGCCGGTGCAGGTGACAAAAAGTGTCAGATAGTGCGGTTGCGGGTTGTAGGAAATGGCGTTATTAGCGCGTCGCGCCCAACAGGCGGGGCTTTGAAGGCGTTGGCATGGCCTATGCTCCTGATCTTTCAGATCATGAGATTTCGACTCATGCATGGAGCGTGTCTATGAAAAAACAACAGGGTTTCACTCTGATCGAGTTGCTGATCGTTGTGGCAATCATCGGGATTCTGGCGACCATCGCCCTGCCGCAGTATTCCAAATATCAGGCGCGCTCGAAGGTAACTGCCGGGCTGGCGGAAATCAGCGCAATGAAAGTGCCCTTCGAGGACACCATCAACCAGGGCACCAACCCGACGCTCGCCCTCGTGAAAGGTGACAATGCGACCACTACCTCCAACTGCGCGCTGACGGCTTCGGGTACTGCCGCTGATGGCGCGGGCACAATTGTCTGCACGATCGCCAACGCTCCAGCGCCCGTATTGGGCAAAACCATTACGTTGACCCGTACCGCTGCCAGCGGCTGGTCCTGCGGTACTACGGTATCCCCGGAATATTCGCCTAAAGGTTGCACTGCAAGCGGCACCTGATCTTCGCTGGATGCCGACAGAAATGCCCCGCACTGCGGGGCATTTTTCATTGTCGAGTGGCTAACAAAAGCTTCAATAATTTCAGCATGTTAGGAACTTTCCAAAAAACCGCAACTTGCATGCGATTTAAACCGGTGTCATGCAAATTGCATGATTTCGAAGATTTCGCGAATTGGTAACTTATTGATTTATAAGGGAATTAATCATTCTCGAAAGTTGGCACAGCGTTCGCAACTACCTCGGTAACCCTGCTGACAACACATTCAGCAGACTTTCCAGAAAAACAGGAGTTACTCGTATGAAGAAGTTCGCTATCACTGCCGCTGCTGCTACCGCGCTGACCCTGACCATGACCGGCGCTTTTGCACAAACCACCCAGGCTACTCAGGCTCCAATGATGCTGGCCGCCGGTGAAGTCACCGAAATGAAACAAGACACTTCCGATACCTGGATCACCACCAAAGTCAAAGCTGACTTGGTTACCGAGAAAGGCATTCCAGGTACTGACATCAAAGTAGAAACCAACAAAGGTGTTGTATCGCTGTCGTCGACTACTGCTGTAACTGAATCGCAGAAAGACGTAGCTGTTGCCATCGCCAAGAAAATCAAAGGCGTTAAAGCGGTCTCCGCTGACGGCCTGAAAGCCGAGTAAGGCACGACTTCTCGCCTGGACCGGGAGAAGACGCGACAGACGGGCCGAGCAATACGTCTGCCGCAACTTTAGAGTTCATGCGAACGGTCACTCGGATGTGACCATTACAGGCCCCGGCACTTGTGTCGGGGCCTGTTCTATTTCTGGGTAAATACATAAAGATGATTGTGGGAGCGAGCAAGCCCGCTCCCACAAGGGTTATTCGTGACGGTCAGCTACCGCGTTTGCTGTTGATCTGCCGCAGGCGGTTGCCTTCAAAGCGCAGGTATTGGTACATGCCGTTGTTAGGGCCGTAGGTCCATTCCTCGACCTGAAACTCTTCCCGGCGATTGGCGCTGCGCTTGTACCCGAGCACGTCACGGCTGACCGGCTCGCCGCATTTGTGCAGCACTTCGCTGGAGCGGTCGCCAAGGGTGACCAGTTGGCTGCCGCAGCGCAGGGTATCGGATGCGCTGGCATGGCCAGCGGCAAACGCCAGGGCGATCACAGTCAGCCATGGGCGCTTCATCATTCGGCATCCAGATGCATGTGTGTCACCACCCGGCCATCGCTCTCGGCTTCACCCAGATTGGCGTCGATGAAATACACGCGGTCATCCTCCAGCTTGCCCTTGTCGACCAGATAATCCTTGATGCTGCTGGCGCGCTCCTGGCCCAACTGACGCAGCAGTGTGTCACTGCCACTCCAGAACCGGATCACCCCTTCACGCATTTTTGCCGTGCGTTCTTCCTTGCCCAGATCTTTCCATTCGGCGGGCGGCTGGGTTTTCAGGCGGGTGCGGTAGATGCCTTCGAGCAGTGGACCTTTCTCGCTGTCCGGTACTTGCAGCAACGACGCCTGCGCCGGGACTTTATCGCCACGACGCTGCAGCATCTTGTAGTAGTTGTATTGGTATTCACGTTCCAGCCGTTGCTCGGCGAGCAATGGACCATCGCTGCTCTGCGCGGCAGTGCCTTCGATTTCCAGGCGCAGCGCCGGACGCTCCTTGAGGGCCTGGGACAATTTCATCAGTGCGGCTTCGGCATCTTTGTTCAGTTCGCTGGAGCCTGGTGCAAACGACACGCTGCCGAGGTCTTCGGAGCCGCCACCACTGACCAGTCCGCCAATCAACTTGAACGGCGCGGCTGCCGCTTTGACGATCAGATTGCGCAGGGTCTGCCAGACAATCGGCATCACGCTGAACTGCGGGTTGTTCAAGTCGCCGGTCACCGGCAATTCGATGGAAATCTTGCCGTCGACGTCCTTGAGCAAGGCAATCGCCAGTTTCAGCGGCAGGCTCACGGCATCCGGGCTGTCGACCTTTTCCCCGAGCTGCAGTTGCTCGACCACCACTTTGTTCTCGGCTTTGAGCTGGCCCTTGGTGATCAGGTAATGCAGGTCGAGATTGAGGCGACCCTTGCGGATGCGGTAGCCGGCGAATTTGCCGGAGTAGGGCGTCAGTGTCGTCAGCTCGACCCGTTTGAAGCTGGTGGCAATGTCGAGGCTGGCCATCGGATCGAACGGGTTGACCGCGCCTTTGATGGTCACCGGTGCATAACGGTCGACCTTGCCCTTGATGTCGACGCTCGCCGGTTTCGCCTGGCGACTGTCGATGGTGCCGATCTGTCCGTTGAGCTGCTGGACTGCGGTGGCGAAATTCGGCGTCAGGCTAAAGTCGGCGAAGTTGGCCGAGCCGTCGTTGATGGCGATGGCGCCGATGTGAATGCCCAGCGGTTTTTCGTTGCTGGCGGTCTTCGCCGCAGCGGGTTTGGCGCCCGCGTCGGCGGGCTGCGGGATCAGCAGGTCATCGATGTTGGTGGTGCGATCATCGTTGATCATGAAGCGCACATACGGCTGGAAAAGGTTGACCTTGTCGATGGACAGGCTGTCGCCGTGTTGATAATTCAGACCTTCCACGACCACCTGCTGCCACTTGAGAAAGTCGCGAGTCTTCAGGGTGTCGAGGGTGTGCAGTTGATCGATCCGGGCACGTCCGGTCACCGCGAGGGCCAGCGGCTCGGTGCTCTTGAGATTGACCTTCAGGTCACTGCCGAGCATGCCGCTGCGCAGCTCCAGGCGAATGAACGGGTTGATGTAGGACTGCGCGACACGCAGGTCGATGTCCTGGGTTTTCACGTTGAGCTGGGCGTTGACCGGCGCGAGATTGACGGTGCCGTCCGCCGTGATCTTGCCTTGCTTGCCCAGGCCGGTATCTAGCTTGAGCTTGAAGGGCGAGCCGTTGAGGCTGTCGAAATCCTGCAGGTCGACGTTCAGCGGAGTGATGTCCAGCGCCACCGGTGGACTCGCCGAACGATCCGCGAGATGGACGGTGTAGTTGCGCAACTGCACGTCTTTGAGCAGCACTTGCCACGGTTTGCTCGGGGCATTCGGTTCAGCTTTCGGCGAGTCTGCAGCCGCCGGTGTACTGGCCGGTTCGGCGGCGGCTTTGGCTGCGGGTTTCGATGGCTGGCTGGCGAACAGCTTTTGCCAGTCGAGCTGCCCGTCGGCTTCAAGCCCTGCCCAGGTTTCCAGTTTCTGGCTGCGGATCTTGCCAACGACGACCTGCTGCCTGGCCAGATCGACGCTGGTTTCGCTGACATCCAGACGTTCGAGTCTCGCCAGTGGACGCCCATCTGGCGCCTTGATGGCAAATGGCGCGATGCTGACGGCGACGTTATTGAGCAGCAGTTCGGTTTCTTTCGACAGGTTGAGTTTGTACTCGGTGCTGAGGCTGATCACACCGTCTTCGAGCACCAACGGCACGGAGTCGCGCACGTAGGGCCAGAAGGCTTTCATCTTGCCGTCAGTGACTTTCAGGGTGCCTTCAGAGGTGAACGGGATCAGGCTGAAATTACCGGCCCAGTCGATTCGTCCACCTTGCGGGCCGATGGCGACCAAGGTCATGTCGGCGCTGTCTTCGGGCAAGGTGCTGAGGTTTTTCAGCTCGAAACTCAGATCGTCGTAGAGGAATTCGATGGGTTCGCTCGGGCGTACATCCTGAAAATGCACGACGCCGCCGGCCAGCTTGATGTTGTCGATGCGCAGCGGAAACGGTTTGGCGTCGGGATCGGCCGGAGTGGGTTCGCTGGCGGGCACGTTGAACAGGCCGAGCAAGTTGAGCTTGCCGTCCTTGGCGAAGAGGATTTCGCTTTTCGGTTTGTCCAGTTCGATGTTGGCCAGATGCAGGGCCTTGGTCCACAGACTGTCGATTTGCAGGTCGGCGTACAGACGCTCGAAACCGACCTGTTCCTTGCCCGGCTCGCCGATAACCAGACCCCACAGGGTGACTTCGAGGCTGAACGGGTTGAGCTCGATACGCTGGATGTGCGCAGGCACGGTCGCGTAGCTGGCCAGTTGCTGGTTGGCCACACGCAGGGCGATGCCCGGCAGAATCAGAAACCCCAGCAGGCTGTAGAGAGCCAGAGCGGTCAACAAGGCGCCAATCGCGCGAATCAATCCTTTGGGCATGTGCGGCTTCATCTGTCTGAATCGGAGTGCCTTGGAGTATGGCACGCGATTCTGGTTCCGAAGTGCTTGATGTGGGACAGGATTGTTCAGATTTGTCTGAAAATGCAGAAGCCTCGTGGGAGCGGGCTTGCTCGCGAAAGCGTCATGTCAGTCAGCATCATTGTTGACTGACACAGCGTTTTTCGCGAGCAAGCCCGCTCCCACAGGGGAAAATGCTGAGCCGTTCGAGGGGGGTTATAACTGCAGGATCAGGGTTTTCAGCGGCGGCTGTTGATCCATGGACGGGAAGTCTGCGCCCGGGGTCATCACGCTCCACTCGCGCACGGGCCGGCCAGCCTTCTCGGCGCAGCGCAACACCTGCTCGCGCCAGTCGTCCATGCTGACCTTCGCCAGGTTGTTGCAGCAGATCAGCACGCCATTGTCGGCGGTGGTCAGCAGGGCCGGTTTGAGCAGGCTCTGATAGTCGCGCAGCAGGTCGACAGTGCCGAACGCGCTCTTGGCCCAGGCCGGCGGATCGAGCAGGACCAGATCGTATTGACGCTGTTCCAGACGCAGATAGCTGGGTAGTTTCTGCCCGCGCCGCTGACTGATCGGCAGGCCGGCCAACTGGCGGATCGCCGGAAAGTAATCGGACTGGACGAATTGCATCTCGGGCAGTTGCGGATTGAGCAGGCCGTTTTCGCGACCCACCGCCAGATTGCCTTCGGCGAAATCCAGATTGCACACTTCGCGAGCGCCACCGGCCGCCGCACTGAGGCCAACGCCGCAGGTGTAGGCGAACAGGTTGAGCACGCTTTTGCCTTTGGCGTGATCCTTGACCCAGCCACGGGTGTTACGCAGGTCGAGGAACAGCAGCGGGTCTTGTCCTGCATGACGACCGCGCACGCGGTAATTGAGGCCCCATTCGTGACCGATCAGGTCGGCCAGTGCGGTGTCGTCGGCTTTGTAGACGCTGTCGTCGCGATCAATGCGCGAGTTGCCACGGGAGCGGTCGTTGTAGACCAGCAGGGAGTCGAAGCCCAGTGTCTGATTGACCATGGCGTGCAGTTGCAACAGGTCGTTGCGTTCGAGCGTCTGGTGAAAGCTCTGCACCAGCAATTGCGGGCCGTAGCGGTCGATGGTCAGACCGCCGGCGCCTTCCTGGCTGCCATGGAACAGGCGGTAGCAATCGGTGCCCTGGCGGTGCAGCTCAGCGAGCAAGTCCTGGCGTTGATCGAGGGCGGCGCGCAGCGCCTGATTCAAGGAAGACATGCGGGCGCCTTGCTGGTGAGAATTGGGGCGCGAGAGTTTAGCAGCTTGGCGGGCAATCGAGTTGCGCCCTTCGCGAGCAAGCCCGCCCCCACAGGGAAGTGCATTCCAAATGGGGGAACGGGCTTGCTCGCGAAGCTTTTCAGGTCAGCAAGCCCATCCTGCGTTTGGCGCGTTGCACCGAGCCGTTACGCATCGCCCAGCGCAGCATCGGTGCGCTGCGTCTGACGCTGGCGCGAATCAGTTGTCGTTGCAGCGAACTCTGGCGGACGTCGAGCAGGTCGCTGGCCCAGTCCGGCAACAGGTCGATACCGGCCTTCATCATCAGATCGCCAAACGGTCGCGCCAGAACACTGGGCGCCGGTGCGTCGAGCAACAAGCGCAACACCTCGCGGCTGCGCTCATCGCACAGTAACTGCGGGCGCATACGTTGCAGGTAATCCGCTACAGCTTGCCGCGATTTCGGCACATCCCGTGCGCCCAGTCGTTCGGCTATCACGGCGATTTCCGCGTAGTAACGATCCTGATCCGCCCCCGACAAGTGCGGATTGCGATAACGCAAATGCGCCGCGAGAAAGTTACTCACTTCGGCCACGTGCACCCACGTCAGCAAATCCGGATTACTGGCCGCGTAAGCTCGTCCGTCCGGCGCGGTACCGACCACCTGCAAGTGAATGGTGCGCACTTTCTCGATCAGCCAGTCGGCGTCTTTTCTTGAGCCAAACGTAGTGCCGGAAACAAACTGACTGGTACGCCGCAAGCGCCCGAGCATGTCTTCACGAAAGTTCGAGTGATCCCAAACCCCGGCCAGCGCCAGCGGATGCAACGCTTGCAGCAACAGCGCGCTGATGCCACCGATCAACATGCTGCTGAAATCGCCGTGCACCTGCCAGCTGATCGAGTCCGGGCCAAACAGGCCGGGATCGCCCTTGGGGTTTTCCAGGTCGAGTTGGCCGAGCGACAGCCCGGTCAGGCTCATGAGTTGCTGTTCGATACGGCTGCGGATGAATTCCATGACCACTCAGTGAGAAAGGCCAGGCGCGGCCGGTTGACCGCGCCCGGGGTGTTACTGATTGAGGCGCTTGTCGATCAGGCCTTGCACCACGCTCGGGTCGGCCAGGGTCGAAGTGTCGCCGAGGCTGTCGAGCTCATTGCAGGCGATTTTGCGCAGGATGCGCCGCATGATCTTGCCTGAGCGGGTTTTCGGCAAGGCCGGCGCCCACTGGATCAGGTCCGGTTTGGCGAAACTGCCGATTTCCTTGCTGACGTGAGCCAGCAGCTCCTTTTTCAGCTCGTCATTGGGTTCTGTGCCGTTCATGGGCGTGACGAAGGCGTAGATACCCTGACCTTTGACATCGTGGGGGTAACCGACCACGGCGGCTTCGGCAATGCTGTCGTGCAGCACCAATGCGCTTTCCACTTCGGCGGTGCCGATGCGGTGGCCGGAGACGTTGATCACGTCGTCGATGCGCCCGGTAATCCAGTAATCGCCATCCTCATCGCGGCGCGCGCCATCGCCGGTGAAGTAGTAACCGGGGTAGGGTTTGAAATAGGTGTCGACCATCCGTTGCGGGTCGCCATAAACGCTGCGGATCTGCGCAGGCCAGCTCGATTTGATCGCCAGCACGCCGCTGCCGGCGCCTTTGATTTCCTTGCCGTGTTCATCGAGCAGCACCGGTTGCACGCCGAACATCGGCTGTGTGGCGCAACCCGGCTTGATCCGCTGTGCGCTGACCAACGGGCTGAGCATGATGCCGCCGGTTTCGGTCTGCCACCAGGTATCGACGATGGGGCACCGCTGTTCTCCTACGACGTTGAAGTACCATTCCCACGCTTCCGGGTTGATCGGCTCACCGACGCTGCCGAGTAATCTGAGGCTGGCGCGGGATGTTTCCTGCAACGGTTCGGCACCTTCACGCATCAACGCACGCAGGGCGGTGGGAGCGGTGTAGAAGATGTTGACCTTGTGTTTATCGATCACCTGCCAGAAGCGCGAACTGTTCGGGTAGCTCGGCACGCCTTCGAACATCAGCGTGGTCGCGCCATTGGCCAGCGGGCCGTAGACGATATAACTGTGGCCAGTGACCCAGCCGACGTCAGCGGTGCACCAGAACACTTCGCCATCGCGGTAATCGAGCACGTATTTGAAGGTCATCGCCGCTTGCAGCAGATAGCCGCCGGTGGTGTGCAGCACGCCTTTGGGTTTGCCGGTGCTGCCGGAGGTGTAGAGGATGAACAGCGGGTCTTCGGCGTCCATCGGTTCTGGCGGGCAATCGTCGCTGACCTCGCGCACGGCCTGGTGATACCAGAGGTCGCGGTCTTCGACCCAGTCGACTTGCCCCTGGGTACGCTCGACCACCACAACGGTGCTGACGTCCGGGCAACTCTGCAGGGCTTTGTCGACATTCTGTTTCAGCGGTACGAACTTGCCGCCGCGCACGCCTTCGTCGGCGGTGATCACCGTGCGGCAATCGGCATCGAGAATGCGGTCACGCAGGGAGTCGGGAGAGAAGCCGCCGAACACCACCGAATGGATCGCGCCGATCCGCGCGCAGGCGAGCATCGCATAAGCGGCTTCGGGGATCATCGGCATGTAGATGCACACCCGGTCGCCTTTCTTCACGCCACGGCTTTTCAGCACATTGGCCAGGCGGCAGACGTGGTGATGGAGTTTTTTGTAAGTGATTTGCGCCGATTCGGCCGGGTCGTCGCCTTCCCAGAGCAAGGCAGTCTGATCGCCGCGATGTTCGAGGTGACGGTCGATGCAGTTGTAACTGACGTTCAGTTTGCCCCCGGCAAACCAGGCGGCTTCACCGGTTTTCAGGTCGTAGCGCTGGACGGTCTGCCATGGCGTGCTCCAGTCGAGGAAGCGCGTGGCCTGTTCGGCCCAGAAGGCGCTGGGGTGTTCAATGGATTCGCGGTACAGGCGCTGATAGTCGTCCTGACTGAGCTGAGCAGCCCGGCGGACGGCATCGGCTTTGGGGAACGTGCTGATATCGAACATGACGGTTCCTTATTCTTGTTGTGCGAAGAATAAAGATGCGCCGAGAGGTCGACAGGTTCAAGTCATCCACAAACAACTGTGTGGAGAAGTGTTGCCCGCAGGATCTGTGGGCAACACCGTCAAATCAACCGCGGTGACGACCGCGGAAGTAGTTGATCAGGCCCTGAGTCGAGGCATCGTCAGCCACCGTCTCGTCGCTGCCGACCAGACGGTTGTAAACGCCTTTGCCCAATTCCTTGCCCAGTTCCACGCCCCACTGGTCGAAGGCGTTGATGCCCCAGACCACGCTCTGCACGAACACTTTATGTTCATACATGGCCACCAGTGCGCCGAGACGACGCGGGCTGATGCGCTCGACCACGAGGGTGTTGCTCGGGCGGTTGCCCGGGATCACCTTGTGCGGCGCGAGTTTGTGCACCTGTTCTTCGCTCATGCCTTTGTCGCGCAGTTCCTGTTCGGCCTCCGGCAGGGTCTTGCCGAGCATCAGCGCCTGGCTCTGCGACAGGCAGTTGGCGTACAGCCACTGGTGGTGGTCGGAAACCGGGTTGAAGCTGACGATCGGCACGATGAAGTCGGCCGGGATCAGTTGCGAACCTTGATGCAGCAACTGGTGGTAGGCGTGCTGACCGTTGCAGCCGACGCCGCCCCAGATCACCGGGCCCGTATCGGTCGACACCGGGGTGCCGTCCTGACGCACGCTCTTGCCGTTGGACTCCATGTCCAGTTGCTGCAAGTGTTTGGTGATGTTGCGCAGGTAGTGGTCGTAAGGCAGGATCGCGTGGCTTTGCGCGCCCCAGAAGTTGCCATACCAGACGCCGAGCAATGCCAGCAGCACCGGCATGTTCTGTTCGAACGGCGCGGTCTGGAAATGCTGGTCCATGGTGTAGGCACCGGACAGCAGTTCCTTGAAGTTGGACATGCCGATGGCCAGGGCAATCGGCAAACCGATGGCCGACCACAGCGAGTAACGCCCGCCAACCCAATCCCACATCGGGAAGATGTTTTCTTCGCGAATACCGAACGCCACGGCTGCCGCGTTGTTGCTCGAGACGGCGATGAAGTGACGATACAGTTCGGCTTCCGAACCGCCCTGCGCCAGGTACCAGGCACGTGCGGCCTGGGCATTCTTCAGGGTTTCGAGGGTGTTGAAGGATTTCGACGAAACGATGAACAGCGTGGTCTCGGCGCGCAGTTTCTGCGTCAGCTCGTGGAACTCACTGCCATCGATGTTCGCCAGATAGTGGCAGCGCACGCCTTTCTGCGCGTAGGACAGCAGGGCTTCGGACACCAGCTCCGGGCCGAGGAACGAGCCACCGATGCCGATGTTGACCACGTCGGTGATCGGCTTCTCGGTGTAACCGCGCCACAGACCGTCGTGGATGCGGCCAACCAGATCGGTGATCTGGTTCAGCACCTTGTGCACTTCCGGCATCACGTTGACACCGTTGACCGACAGCTTGTCGCCAACCGGGCGGCGCAGGGCAGTATGCAACGCCGGGCGGCCTTCGGAGGAGTTGACGATTTCGCCGTCGAACAGCGCTTTGATCGCGCCCTTCAAGTCGACTTCATTGGCCAGACCCACCAGCAGGTTGCGGGTCTGGGCGTTGATCAAATTCTTCGAATAATCGAGAAACAGTCCGCAGCTGCTGAGAGTGAACTGATTGAAGCGCTGCGGATCGGCGTTGAAGGCTTCGCGCATGCTGAAATCCTGCATGGCTTGGCGGTGATCTTTCAACGCTTGCCAGGCGGGCAGAGCGGTAACGTCATGAGGAGTGCGGTAGTACGCCATCGCTGCGGTTTTCCTTTTTACTTGAACGGCCTTTTGAACACTGAACAGACCCGGCACGCCCTGTTTGGGCGAGGGGGCAACTGCGTCGACACGATTTCTGGACACAGGGCGAATACAGTAAACCTCGCGCTGCGTTCTGTCTTGACTTTGTCTGACCAGATCCCTGTACTTTTTTAACATCCAGGGCAGGAACTGGCCGACAAACGGAAGGGGAGCAGATGATATCGGGTTCAGGCGACCTGAACCGGGATGGCATTGCGGGTGAAGCGTTCGCCGTTGTCGACGTTATAAATCTGGATCTGCTCGTATTCACGGATGCCGGAAAGGTCCAGCCACTCGCCATCGATCGCGCAGGAGCCTTCGTAATCGAGCACTGCGTGGGTGACTTCGGCGCGGTGCAGTTTGGCCTTGAGCATGATCGCGTGCATGAGGAACTTCCCGGGTTGGAATCGAACGGCGCGCAGTGTGCCCGAAGGCTTTGAGGGCGGCAATACGCCTTGGAGGTGCAATCTTCAAGGCACTGAAAAACACTGTGGGAGCGGGCTTGCTCGCGAACGCGGTGTGCCAGTCAACATCTGTGCTGAATGACACACCGCGTTCGCGAGCAAGCCCGCTCCCACAGGAGGATTGCGGTGTTTTTAAGCGGGCGTTTCCAGGTTCAGGTGCAGGTTATCAATCAACCGCGTAGTGCCGAGGAACGCGGCCGCCAGAATCACCAGGTCGCGATCCTCGGCCGTTGCCGGACGCAAGGTCAGGCCGTGGCGGATCTCCAGATAGTCCGGGCGCAGGCCAGCGGCTTCCAGCTGTTGCAACTGGGCACTGATCAACGCCGGGAAGTCGCGTTCGCCTTGTTTGATCGACTCGGCGATGTTGCTCAGGCTGCGATAAACCACCGGGGCCACCGCGCGTTGTTCTTCGCTGAGGAAGCCATTGCGCGACGACAGCGCCAGGCCATCGGCGGCACGAACAGTCGGCTCGCCGATGATCTGGATCGGCATGTTCAGGTCATGCACCAGCGCGCGGATCACCGCCAGTTGCTGGTAATCCTTCTGGCCGAAAATCGCCAGGTCCGGCTGGACCATGTTGAACAACTTGCTGACCACGGTCGCAACGCCTTCGAAATGCCCCGGACGGCTTGCGCCGCAGAGGCCTTCGGACAATTGCGGGACGCTGACCCGGGTCTGCCCGGCCATGCCATCCGGGTACATTTCCTCGACGGTGGGCGCGAACAGCAGGGAGCAACCGGCTTCCAGCAGTTGTTCCTGATCCGCCGCCAGGGTGCGCGGGTATTTGTCGAGGTCTTCGCCGGCACCGAATTGCAGCGGGTTGACGAAAATGCTTGCGACCACGAAATCCACGCGTTGCGTGGCCTTGGTGATCAGCGCAACGTGGCCGCTGTGCAGGTTGCCCATGGTCGGCACGAAGCCGATGCGCTTGCCTTCGCTGCGGGCGCGGGCTACAGCAGCGCGCAGTTCGCGCACGGTTTTAACGGTGTTCATGCAGAGAATCCGTGTTCGATGCCAGGGAAAGTAACGCCTTTGACTTCGTTGACGTAAGCCTTCAGTGCGGACTGTATGCTGTCCTGACCTTGCATGAAATTCTTGACGAATTTCGGCACGCGACCCGTGATCGACAGACCGAGCATGTCGTGCAGTACCAGGACCTGGCCGTCTGTATCGGCACCGGCGCCGATGCCGATGACCGGAATCTTTACCGCCTGGCTGATTTCGGCAGCCAGATCGCTGGGTACGCATTCGAGCAGCAGCATCGCCGCGCCGGCCTGTTCCAGCGAGATCGCATCGGCACGCATTTGCCGCGCCTGGTTCTCGTTGCGACCCTGCACTTTATAGCCGCCAAGAATGTTCACGGCTTGCGGGGTCAGGCCCATGTGTGCGCAGACCGGTACACCACGCTCGGCGAGCAGGCGGATCGACTCCGCCAGCCACAGCTGACCTTCGACCTTGACCATGTGCGCACCGGCCTGCATCAGCATGGCGCTGTTGGTCATGGTTTGTTCAAGGGTGGCGTTGGCCATGAACGGCAGGTCGGCGAGGATCAGGGCATCGGTGTTGCCGCGTTTGACGCAGGCGGTGTGGTAGGCCATTTCTGCGGTGGTCACCGGCAACGTGCTGTCGTGACCTTGCAGGACCATGCCGAGGGAGTCGCCCACCAGCAGCACTTCGACTCCGGCCTCATTGCAGGCGTGGGCGAAGGTCGCGTCATAGCAGGTCAGCATGGTGATCTTTTCACCTTTCTGCTTGAGGCTCTGGAGCGTGGTCAGGGTGATGGCTGGCATATAAAAAATCCTCGTTCAGGCGCTCTGAAAACTACTGCGAGTAACGCGCGTGATTCCTCAACTACTCAGGCGCACGCTCTTTTGTCGTGCTTATAAGGCCTGGATTGCGCCCGTATGTGCCGGTTGGCGGCAGCGGGACGCCTATAGTCGTGATGAGCCAACAGGAAGTCAATTGCGTGTGTTACCGCATTGTTACGAGGGGAGTGTTACCGGCGTTACTGATGCGATTCAGCGGTGCGGCGGGGTTGGTTCGGCGATTTTTTGTCCGACAAAATCCTGGGTGTGGAATAAACCAATGTGGGAGCGAGCCTGCTCGCGAAGGCGGTGCATCAGTCAACATTGCGCTGAATGACACACCGCTTTCGCGAGCAGGCTCGCTCCCACAGGGGATTGCAATCAATCTGTCGGGAGGCGTTCCAGGCCGACGAACGGGCACGCGGCCAGCAGATCGGGGAGGCTGCGGCCATCGGCAAGGCGCAGATCCTGCGGCGCCAGTTCGGCGAGGGGATAGAGAACGAATGCACGTTCCTGGATCTGGTAATGCGGAACCTTAAGGCGCGGTTCGTCGATCAGGCGATTGCCGAACAGCAGAATATCCAGGTCCAGCGTGCGCGGGCCCCAACGCTCGAGGCGTTCGCGGCCCTGATCGTTCTCGATGGCTTGCAAGGCATCGAGCAATTCGATCGGTGCGAGTGAGCTGTCGAGCGCCGCCACCGCGTTGGTGTAACGCGGCTGGCCGGGCAACAGGGAATCACTTTGATAGAAGGCGGAAACGCCGGCCAGAGAGGTCTGCGGCAATTGCCCCAGCGCCTCTACGGCGCTGCGCAGTTGTTCGGCGGGGTCAGCGAGGTTGCTGCCCATGCCGATGTAGATGCGTTCCATGCCTTACTCGCCGGTTGCGCTCGGGGCACCGGCGCGTTTGCGCTTCGAACCGCCGCTGCGACGCCGTTTGCGGGGCGCGCCGCTGGCGTCATCGCCCTTGCCGCTGAGGTCGCGGATCATGTCGCGACGCTCGCTGTCGTTGGCGTCCTGATAGTCCGTCCACCATTCGCCCAGGCCATCGGTTTCCTCGCCAGCGCCTTCACGCAACAGAAGGAAGTCGTAACCGGCGCGGAAACGCGGGTTATCCAGCAACAGGTCGGCACGTTTGCCACTGCGGCGTGGCAGACGCTCCTGCATGTCCCAGATCTCGCGGATGGGCATGGTGAAGCGCTTTGGAATCGCGATGCGCTGGCACTGTTCGGCAATCAGTTCATGTGCCGCTTCCTGCATGGCCGGAATCGGCGGCATGCCACGTTCCTGAAGGCGCAATACACGGGCCGGCAGTGCCGGCCACAGCAATGCGGCAAACAGGAACGCCGGGGTGACCGGTTTGTTCTGTTTGATGCGCAGGTCAGTGTTGGTGAGGGCGTCGCTGATCAGCGTGTGGGTGTATTCCGGGTTGTGTTCCAGCGCATCGGCACTGGCCGGGAACAGCGGGGCAAACAGTTGCAGATCGACGAGCATTTCGAAGGTGATCGCGCCGTGCCCGGAGAGGAACAGCTTGAGCACTTCCTCGAACAAGCGTGCCGACGGGATTTCGCGCAGCATCGGCGCCAGTTCGCGGATCGGCTGCACGGTGTGCTTCTCGATGCCGAAATTGAGCTTGGCGGCAAAACGCACGGCCCGCAGCATGCGCACCGGGTCTTCCTGATAGCGCTGCTTCGGGTCGCCGATCAGGCGGATCAGGTGATTGCGAATGTCGTGTACACCGTTGGCGTAATCGAGGATGCGTTCGCTGACCGGATCGTAATAGAGGGCGTTGATGGTGAAGTCGCGGCGTTGCGCGTCTTCCTCCAGCGTGCCATAGACGTTGTCGCGCAGAATTCGCCCGCTCTCGTTACGGGAAGACTGGTTGCTGTCTTCATCGTCTTCGTTTTGCGGGTGATTGGCACGGAAGGTCGCGACTTCGATGATTTCGCGACCGAAATGAATGTGTACCAGCTTGAAACGGCGGCCGATGATCCGCGCATTGCGGAATTCGGCACGGACTTGCTCAGGCGTGGCACTGGTGGCGACGTCGAAGTCCTTGGGCGTGATGCCCAGCAGCATGTCACGCACGCAACCGCCGACCAGATAAGCCTGGTAACCGGCACCTTGCAGGCGTTCGACGATATTCACCGCATAGCGGCTGAACTGCGTTTTCTGCAGCGAATGTTGGCCGCTGTTGAGCACTTCAGGGGTGCTGCGGATGTGTTGCGTTCGACGCACGGGAGTTCGGAATGACTGGAACAGCTTCTTCAGCATGGGATGCACTGTTTGAAGGAATGTTCGGCCATACCAAAGAATGACCGCATGATGGGCGCAGATTCTAGCATTTAGTCGGGGGATGGTGTAGGAGACAGCAGATTGAGGCTGAAAGCCGCAAGCTACAAGGGTGGAGCGGGGTAGAACGGGGGATTTTTTCCAGAAGGGAGAAACTACAAGGGGAGCCGAAGCTCCCCAAGAAGTAGTTGCGTGCTCTTTTTATTATTGATTCGGGCTTCTTGTTTTTGTTGAGTGCCCTCGCCACGAAGTGTTTCCTTCGTGACCCTCCCAATCGGGAGCCAAGAGCAAACGGATTGCTTTGGTCGCTGAATTGCAGTGATCTTTCGATCCAACCAGTACAGGCTCTGTCTTAGGACAGTTTTTGTTGTTCTCGGCCTGGTCGTGGGGCAAGCCCCAAATACAACGCCTCTCCAAAAGAATCAGTTAGCTGCGCCTCTCGCCGTCTTGTTTTTATTGTGCGTGAGTCGATTCGTCTTATTTTTATTGTCTTGTGCATTGCTTGTTATTGTTCTTGTACCAAACATATAGCAGGTGGCGTGCCAACTTTTGCGAAGCCCAATAAAACAAGGGCTTAGGTCGATATAACGTTTTTGACGGGGCGAAAAAAAGCCGGGGTTTCGTTACCGATAACCCCGGCTTCTGTTACGTGAAAGAACTGAGGTAACAGTTTTTTCACATCCTCAAGCGTTACCCGCACACTCGACAGGTAACGTTCAGCTCTCGCTGGCGACTCCGGTCTTGCGCCGTGGAATGCCCAGACGCTGACGGCGCTCCCACAGGCATTTGCGGCTGACGCCCAGTTTGCGCGCCAGTTCGGTCTCGGTCATGTGATCCTGATGTTCGAGGACGAAATGCTGGAAGTAGTCCTCGAGAGACAGATCCTCGGTCGGCTCGTGGCTGCTGTTGCTGGCGCTACCGGCGGCTTGTGGTGGCAGGCCGATAAACTCGTCGTCCTCCAGATCGCTCAGTTCGATGTCGATGCCCAGCAAGTCGGCAGAAATTTCCGGGCTTTCGCTCAGAATCACTGCACGCTCGACTGCGTTCTCCAGTTCACGCACGTTACCCGGCCAGGAGTAATGACGGATGGCCTGTTCGGCATCCACAGCAAATCGCAGATCGGTACGGTTGATGCGCGCGCTCTGGCGAGCAAGGAACGCGTTGGCGATTTCGTTGACGTCGGCACCGCGCTCGCGCAGGGCCGGCAGTTTCAATGCAATCACGTGCAGGCGGTAATAAAGGTCTTCACGGAACTGACCGATCTTTGCCAGGCTTTTCAGGTCCCGGTGCGTGGCCGCGATCAGACGTACATCGACCTTCTGCGACTGCACCGAGCCGACCCGGCGAATCTCGCCTTCCTGCAGCACGCGCAGCAGGCGGGCCTGAGCTTCCAGTGGCAGCTCGCCGATTTCGTCGAGGAACAAGGTGCCGCCGTCCGCCGCTTCGACCAGACCGGCACGACCGGCGCTGGCGCCGGTAAACGCGCCTTTTTCATGGCCGAACAGTTCGGATTCGATCAGGCTTTCCGGAATGGCTGCGCAGTTCACGGAAATCATCGGTGCCTTGGCGCGTTTCGACAGGTTGTGCAGCGCACGCGCTACCAGTTCCTTGCCGGTGCCGGATTCGCCCTGGATCAGCACATTGGAGTCCGTGGGCGCGACCTTGCGGATCTTGCTGTACAGGTCCTGCATCGGCGGGCAGGAACCAATAATGCCGATTTCACCGTTGCTATTGTCGATGGCCGATTTGCCATTGGCCGGTTTGCTGGCAGCCGGTTCGCCGGCCGCCGGTGTCGATTGGCGATCACGCAGGATGCGTGCCACGGCCTGAAGCATTTCATCGTGGTCGAAAGGCTTGGCGATGTAATCCACCGCGCCCATCTTCATCGAGTCGACCGCCGAGCGCAGGCTGGCGTAACTGGTCATGATCAGCACCGGGGTGCCCTGGCCGAGCTTGATCAGCTCGGTGCCCGGGGCGCCGGGCAAGCGCAGATCGCTGACGATCAGATCGAACGTAGGAATGGTGAAGCGTTCTTGTGCTTCCTGCACTGAACCGGCTTCGCTGACCTGGTACTGGTTGCGTTCCAGCAGGCGGCGCAAGGCGGAGCGGATAATTGTTTCGTCTTCGACGATCAAAATGTGCGGCATTGATTCGATACTCTCGACGGTCTCAGTTCACAGCGGACGTCGCTTCGACATGACGCGGTAAGGTCACCCGGATACGGGTGCCGCGTTGGCTTTGTACATCAGCCGGGCTGTCGATGGTGATTTGTCCATAATGCTCTTCAACGATGGAATAGACCAGTGCAAGGCCCAGACCGGTGCCTTCACCAGGGTCCTTGGTGGTGAAGAAGGGTTCGAACAATCGATCCATGATGTTCTTCGGAATTCCGCTGCCTTCGTCCTCCACGATCAGATCGACCGTGTGTTCGCCGGCTTCGCTCTTGACCCGTACTGCGCTGTGTGGCGGCGAGGCATCACGGGCGTTGGAGAGCAGATTGATCAGAACCTGGGCGAGTCGTTGCGGATCGCCTTCGACCCAGTGATCCGGGTCGCACAGGTTGTAGAACTGCACTTCGAAATTGCGTCGGTTCAACGCTAATAGGCCAATGGCGTCCTGCGCCACTTCGGCCAGACAAACGGGCTCGTCGCTCTGCTGATGGCTGCCGGCGTGGGCAAAGCTCATCAGCGACTGCACGATGCGCGAGACGCGTTTGGTCTGTTCGAGAATCTGCCCGCTGATTTCCGTCAGCTCGCCATCGTCCTCACGTTCTTCGCGCAGGTTCTGCGCCAGACAGGCGATGCCGGTGATCGGATTACCGATTTCGTGGGCCACGCCGGCGGCGAGACGACCAATGCTGGCCAGACGCTCGGAGTGCACCAGTTTGTCCTCGAGCATTTGCGTTTCAGTCAGGTCTTCCACCAGCAACACCAGGCCGCTGTTACCCGGTGCGAGGGGTTCATCGATGGCTGCTTTGTGTAGATTCAGCCAGCGGGTCTGACCGTCGAGGGCCAGATGCTGTTTGTGCAAATGCTCGTCGGGCAGGTTGATAAAGCCCTGCAGCAATTCTTTCCACGGCTCGCCAATGGTGCTCAGGCGCGAACCGACCACGCGCTGTGCGGCGATTCCGGTGAGTTCCTCCATGGCCTTGTTCCACATCAGGATCTCTTGATCCTTGGCCAGCGAGCAGACGCCCATCGGCAGTTCCTGCAGGGTCTGACGGTGGTAGCGACGCAGGGCATCGAGCTCGGCGGCCAGACCCGTGAGGCGTGAGTGGTAATCCTCGAGACGGCTTTCGATGAAGTGGATGTCTTCGGTCACATAGTTTTCGCCCCCGGCCTTGTACGGCAGGAAGGTTTCGACCATGTCCTGCGCCACGCTCGGGCCCATCAGGCCGGACAAGTTGGCTTCGATGCGGTCACGCAAGCGGCGCAGCGCGTAAGGACGGCGCTCGTCAAACGGTAGATAGAGGTCACGCAGCGCTTGTTCGACTTCTTTCTGCGCAGCCTTGGCGCCCAGCGGTTTGGCCAGTTGCGTGGCGAACTCCTGCGGCGAGGCGGCGTGCAGTTCACGCCGTTGCGGGCGACGCACGTTATCCACCGCACAGGCCTCAGCGGCGCTGGCTTCTTCCGGGCTGGCGTTGGTGAACAGCGAGATCAGGGTGAACATCAGCACATTGGCCGCCAGCGACGCGATGGCCGCCATGTGCCAACTGGTGTCGTCCAGCACGTAAATCATGTTCAGCAGCGGGATGTAGAAACCCTGCAGATTGCCGACCAGCGGCAGCAGCATGGTTATCACCCAGACCAGAATCCCTGCCAGCAAACCGGCGATAAACCCCCGACGGTTGGCAGTCGGCCAATACAGCACGGACAGCACGCCGGGCAAAAACTGCAACGTGGCGACGAAGGCGACGATGCCGAGGTTGGCCAGATCCTGTTCGGCACCGAGCATCAGATAGAAGCCGAAACCGGCCATGATGATCGCCACGATCAGTGCCCGGCGTGTCCACTTCAGCCAGCGATAGATGTTGCCCTCGGCGGGTGGCTGATAAAGCGGCAGCACCAGGTGGTTCAACGCCATGCCCGACAGCGCGAGCGTGGTGACGATGATCAGGCCGCTAGCCGCTGACAGTCCGCCAACGTAGGCGAGCAACGCCAGCGGTTTGCTGTTGGCGGCAATGCCGATGCCGAGGGTGAAATATTCCGGGTTGGTGGTGGCGCCGAGTTTCAGGCCGGCCCAGAGAATCAGAGGCACTGCCAGGCTCATCAACAGCAGGAACAGTGGCAAGCCCCAGCTCGCGCTGACCAGCGAGCGCGGATTGAGGTTCTCGGTAAAGGTCATGTGATACATGTGCGGCATCACGATGGCCGAGGCGAAAAACACCAGTAGCAGGGTTCGCCACGGGCCTTCCTGCAAGGGCGTGTGCAGGGCGGCGAGGGCGGTCTGGTTCTGCAGCAGCCACAGTTCAAGTTGCTGCGGGCCATCGAACACGCCGTACAGCGCATAGAGGCCGACGCCGCCGAGGGCGATCAGTTTGATCACCGATTCAAATGCAATCGCAAACACCAGGCCTTCGTGCTTTTCGCGGGTGGCGATGTGGCGGGAGCCGAAGAAAATCGTAAACAGGATAATCAGCGCACAGAAGGCCAGGGCCACGCGGCTCTGGATCGGCTCGCCGGTGAGGATGCCGATGGAGTCGGCAACGGCCTGAATCTGTAGCGCCAGTAAGGGCAGCACGCCGATCAGCATGAAGATCGTGGTCAGCGCACCGGCCCAGGTGCTGCGAAAGCGAAAGGCAAAAAGGTCTGCCAGCGACGACAGTTGATAGGTGCGGGTGATTTTCAGAATCGGGTAAAGCAATACCGGCGCCAGCAGAAACGCGCCGGACACCCCCAGATAACTGGAAAGAAAGCCATAGCCGTACTGATAGGCCAGACCGACCGTGCCGTAGAACGCCCATGCGCTGGCGTAGACCCCCAGCGACAGGGTGTAGGTCAACGGGTGGCGAATGATCGCGCGCGGGATCATGCCCCGTTCGCTGATCCAGGCAACGCCGAACAGCACCGCCAGGTACGCGGCGCTGATCAGGATCATCTGGGTCAGGCTAAAGCTCATCGGCATCTTTTTGGCTCTGCAGGATGAAGGTCACGACAATCAGGATCAGCCAGAGCAGATAGGGGCGATACCAGGCGCCCGTAGCGTCGATCCACCAATCCATGATGGCGGGGGAAAACAGATAGATCCCCACGACTAAAAGCAGGACCAAGCGATAGATGTACATCCCGGCCTCTCTTTTTTATGCGCGTGCCCGAAAACGTGCGGCGATGGTAACGGATGGCGGCGCGACTGCAAGTGTCGTCATGTCAGTTGCGCTTCGGGCAGCGTCAGTGTGCGCGGGATCTTCGACGCATCCCAGTGCGCGCAGCCCCACTTGAGTAATTCTTGCGGTGAGGCGTGGGCCAGTTCGGCGCCGGGGTTTTGCCCCAATGCGCGCAGGGCTCGCAGTAGCAATGTTGTGGCCTGATCGGCCTGCAGCGGCGGTGAGCGATAGGACTTGCCGAGCTTGTTGCCATCCGGTTGGGTAATCAGCGGCAGGTGCAGGTAACGCGGCTGGCGCAACCCCAGCAACTCTTGCAGATAGAGTTGGCGCGGCGTCGAGTCGAGCAGGTCGGCACCGCGCACGATGTCGGTGATGCCTTGCCAGGCGTCATCCAGTACCACGGCCAGTTGATAGGCATAGAGGCCGTCGCGTCGGCGGATCACGAAATCACCGACATCGCGGCCCAGATGCTGGCGGTATTGGCCCTGCACGCGGTCGATGAAGTGATATTCCAGCTCCGGCACGCGCAGGCGAATGGCTGCGTCTTGCTGGTCGTGACCGGCGTTACGGCACAGGCCCGGATAAATGCCGTTGTACGCTTCGAGCTGTTTGCGCGAGCACGTGCAGGCGTAGGCCAAGCCATGATTGAACAGGCTGTTGAGCACTTCGGCGTAGGCATCGTGGCGATCGCTCTGGCGCACCATGTCGCCGTCCCATTCGAAGCCATAACTTTCCAGCGCCGTGAGGATGGCGGTCTGCGCGCCCGGTTCTTCGCGGGGCGGATCGAGATCCTCCATTCGCACCAGCCAGCGACCGCCGACCGAGCGTGCGTCGAGGTAAGAGGCAAGGGCCGCGACCAGCGAACCGAAGTGCAAGTGGCCACTGGGGGTTGGGGCGAAGCGGCCGATGTAGGCGGGGGAGGTTTTGGCAGTCATGGAAACGAAACTACTTTTCAGGCTATACGCAGGTCAACCTGTGGGAGCGAGCAGGCTCGCTCCCACAAGAGCAAAAGGCAAATAAAGCAAAAGGCAGAAACAAAAACGGAGCGTTCGCACGCTCCGTTTTTCGTTCAGGTCGAGATTACTTGCCGACCTGCTTCTCTTTGATTTCCGCCAGGGTCTTGCAGTCGATGCACAGATCCGCTGTCGGACGAGCTTCGAGGCGCTTGACGCCGATCTCGATGCCGCAGGACTCGCACCAGCCGTATTCTTCGTCCTGAATCAGCTCCAGCGTCTTGTCGATCTTCTTGATCAACTTGCGCTCGCGGTCGCGGGCGCGCAGCTCGAGGGCGAATTCTTCTTCCTGACTGGCACGGTCGGCCGGGTCAGGGAAGTTGGCCGCTTCGTCTTTCATGTGATCAACAGTACGGTCGACTTCCTGCATCAAGTCCTGTTTCCACTTGTTCAGGATCTTGGTGAAGTGCGCTCGCATCGGGGCGCCCATGTACTCTTCACCGGCCTTCGGAACGTAAGGTTCGAAACCGCTGATCGTCGTTTGCTGCTGTTGCTTTGCTTGGGTGGGCATGAAATGG
The DNA here is from genome assembly GCF_963970475.1 of Pseudomonas sp. EA_5y_Pfl2_R50. Taxonomy (NCBI): domain Bacteria; kingdom Pseudomonadati; phylum Pseudomonadota; class Gammaproteobacteria; order Pseudomonadales; family Pseudomonadaceae; genus Pseudomonas; species Pseudomonas sp. EA_5y_Pfl2_R50. The sequence goes on from NZ_CAXAPT010000008.1 coordinate 287,643, forward strand.
ACCGCCTCTACTCTTGTAATCCATTGCGCAGGATTGCTCCATCACCGACACCTGCCGGCCCTGCGGCTGCAAGCGGGCGAACTTACCAGATCAATTCAGCCTGCGCTACTCCCGGATGTCGAGGCCCCGGCGGGTGGCGCTTGCAAATGTTTGGCAAGCCGTGTCTGGCGGTGTGCAGACCTGTTCAATCACTGATTTTAGTCAATCCTGGAGAGTACGCTCATATCGTTACAGTCCAGCGTTCTTGAGGCTGTGACCGTTACGGGTTCTCGCTCGTTCCGGCAGATGGGTAGAATCGTCTCTTTTTCCCTGCCGAAGGAAAACCAATGGCTCAGCCCTACAGTGCGCGCAGTCGTGCGATCGAACCGTTTCATGTGATGGCGCTGCTGGCGCGAGCCAATGAATTACAGGCTGAAGGCCACGATGTGATCCATCTGGAAATTGGCGAGCCGGACTTCACCACGGCCGAACCGATCATCCGCGCCGGGCAGGCGGCGCTGACGGCTGGCAAGACCCGTTACACCGCAGCGCGCGGCATTCCCGAGCTGCGCGAGGCGATTTCCGGGTTTTATCAATCGCGGTATGGCTTGAACATCGATCCGCGGCGGATTCTGATCACCCCGGGCGGCTCAGGTGCATTGTTGCTGGCCAGCGCGTTGCTGGTCGACCCCGGTAAACACTGGCTGCTGGCGGACCCCGGTTACCCGTGCAACCGTCACTTCCTGCGTTTGGTCGAAGGCGCTGCGCAACTCGTTCCTGTAGGGCCTGAAGTGCGTTATCAACTGACTCCGGATCTGGTTGCGCGGCATTGGGATCAGGACAGCGTCGGTGCGCTGGTTGCCTCGCCGGCCAACCCGACGGGGACGATTCTGACTCGCGATGAGCTGGCGGGGTTATCCACAGCGATCAAGGCGCGCCACGGCCATCTGGTGGTGGACGAGATCTACCATGGCCTGACCTACGGCACCGACGCTGCGAGTGTGCTGGAGGTCGACGACAGCGCTTTCGTCCTCAACAGTTTCTCCAAATATTTCGGCATGACCGGCTGGCGCCTGGGTTGGCTGGTGGCGCCGGATGCTGCAGTCGGTGAACTGGAAAAGCTCGCGCAGAACCTTTACATCAGCGCGCCTAGCATGGCGCAGCACGCCGCATTGGCCTGTTTCGAACCGGACACCATTGCGATTCTCGAAGAGCGCCGCGCTGAATTCGGCCGTCGGCGCGACTTCTTGCTGCCAGCCTTGCGCGAGTTGGGTTTCAACATCGCCGTGGAGCCCGAAGGGGCGTTTTATCTTTACGCAGATATCAGCAAGTTCGGCGGTGATGCCTTCGCGTTCTGCCGGCATTTTCTCGAAACCGAGCACGTTGCTTTCACCCCGGGTCTGGATTTCGGTCGCTATCAGGCCAGCCACCATGTGCGTTTTGCTTACACACAGAACCTCCCTCGCTTACAGGAAGCGGTGGAACGCATCGCTCGTGGTCTGAAGAGCTGGCAAGGCTGATGCGCTTTTATCCTCCTCTGGAAGAGGCGCGGCTGATTCGTCGTTACAAGCGATTTCTCGCCGATATCGAAACCGTTGGCGGCGAGTTGCTGACCATTCACTGCCCGAACACCGGTTCGATGCTCAATTGTCAGGTTGAGGGCGGGCAGGTCTGGTTCAGCCGTTCCAATGATCCGAAACGCAAATTACCCGGTACCTGGGAGATCGGCGAAACCCCGCAAGGCCGGCTGTTCTGCGTGAATACCGCGCGAGCCAACGGACTCGTGGAAGAGGCCTTGCAGGCCGGCGTCATCGGCGAGTTGAACGGCTTTACCGCGCTGAAGCGTGAGGTGGCCTACGGACAGGAAAAGAGCCGCATCGATTTTCGTCTCGAATACCCCAGCGGCCCCGCTTACATCGAAGTGAAGAGTGTCACCCTGGGCTTCGATGGCACGGCGGTCGCCGCGTTTCCCGATGCCGTGACCCAGCGCGGCGCCAAACACTTGCGTGAGCTGGCGCATCTGGCGCGGGACGGAATTCGCGCGGTGCAGTTGTATTGCGTCAATCTCACCGGGATTGAAGCGGTGCGTCCGGCCGAGGAGATCGATTCGGCCTACGCGCAAGCGCTGCGAGAGGCGGTGGCGTGTGGGGTCGAGGTGCTGGCGTATGGCGTTCGTCTTGATCATGAAGAGATGGTGATCGACCGGCGTCTTGACGTGTTACTCAACGGTTAAACGTCGATCCACAGGCCTTGCGCATCTTCGCGGCAAGGGATGGCGCTGAGTGCTTGTCCGGCGCAAGGCCCGGCGACGCATTCGCCGTCCTCGATCAGAAACAGTGCGCCGTGGGTGGCGCACTGGATCAGGCTGTTGCTCGGATCGAGAAACCGGTCGGGATGCCATTCCAGGCCCACGCCCCGGTGCGGGCAGCGATTCACATAGACATACGCCTGACCGTTGCGGCGAACGGCAAACAGCCTGGTCCCGTCGATATCAAAACCGCGACTGCCGGCCTCGACGAGATCGGCGCCCGCGCAGAGAAACTTCATGGCTATCCTCTAATGTCGGCTCGTGTCCGGATATGTCCGAGCTTGACGTTTAAATGCAAACAATTATCAAATGGCGGCCTTCATCCGCAGGGCGGCTGGCAGATGCCGAGGATACTTGGCTTGTCATCCTCATGCCCGGGAAAACCTTCTTCAAGGAAGCTGTGTATGCGCTTGAGCTCCCGCTTTGCTGTGCTGTGTGTCGGACTTTTGGTCAGCCACCAGGCTGCGGCGGCCGATTTGCCGCAACGCTGGGTCAGCGCTGGCGGTGCGTTGTCGGAGTGGGTGACGGCGTTGGGCGGTGAGTCGAAACTGGTCGGCGTCGACACCACGAGCCAGCATCCCGAGTCGTTGAAGGCGCTGCCGAGTATCGGTTACCAACGCAGCCTTTCCGCTGAAGGCATTCTCAGCCTGCGCCCGGACATCCTCATTGGCACCGAAGAAATGGGCCCGCCACCCGTGCTTGCACAAGTGAAAGCGGCCAAGGTTCAGGTCGAATTGTTCCCGGCTCAACCGGATGTTGCGACGCTGGAGAAAAACGTCACGCATCTGGGGCAATTGCTCGGCGCTGAAGCGCAGGCAACGCAATTGCTGCAAAGGTATCAACAGCAACTCGATGCACAGAAAGTGCGAGTCACCGAAGCTCAAGCCAAACAGAAAGCACCGGGCGTGCTGTTGTTGCTCGGCCACGCGGGCGGCAAGCCGTTGATCGCCGGCAAGGACACCGCCGCCGACTGGCTGCTGCAACAGGCCGGTGGGCACAATTTGGCAACGCATACCGGTTACAAGCCGTTTTCCGTGGAATCCCTCGCCAGCCTCGATCCTGAAGTACTGGTATTTGCCGACCGTGCACTGACCGGTGATGCGGCGAAAGCCGCGCTGTTCAAGGAAAACCCGATTCTCGATTCGAGCCGTGCAGCCAAGGCCGGGCGAGTCATGGAGCTGGACCCTACGCTGCTGGTCGGTGGGCTCGGACCGCGTCTGCCGGCCGCGTTGAAAACCCTGTCTGACGGTTTCTACCCGGCCAAGAGCGGCCAATGATCACTCTGGTAAAACCTCGTGGCTTGTTCATTGGCCTGGCGCTTCTGTGTTTGCTGGCGATCTGGCTGTCATTGGCGCTCGGGCCGGTGAGCTTGCCGCTGTTCGATACGTTGCGCGCAGCCTTGCGCCTGCTCGGCGTGCCGCTGGCGCCTGAAGGGCTGGAGCAGGCTGAACTGATTCTGGGGCAGATCCGCCTCCCGCGCACCTTGCTCGGGTTGGCGGTCGGCGGCGTGCTGGCCTTGTCCGGCGTGGCGATGCAAGGCTTGTTTCGCAACCCGCTGGCCGATCCGGGACTGGTTGGTGTTTCCAGTGGCGCCGCGTTAGGCGCGGCGATTGCGATTGTCGGCGGTTCGCTTGTGGGTGGTTTGCCGGAGTGGTTCGGGCCTTATCTTTTGTCGGTCTGCGCTTTCCTTGGTGGCCTCGGCGTGACGGCGCTGGTCTATCGACTCGGGCGACGTAACGGCCAGACCCATGTCGCGACCATGTTGCTGGCAGGTATTGCCCTGACCGCACTGGCCAGTTCGGCGGTCGGCCTGTTCACTTATCTGGCGGATGACGCGACGTTGCGCACGCTGACGTTCTGGAATCTTGGCAGTCTGAATGGCGCCAGTTACGCGCGGCTCTGGCCCTTGCTGATCATCAGTGCCGGCGTGGCGTTGTGGTTGCCGCGTCGGGCGAGGGCGCTGAATGCCTTGTTGCTTGGTGAGTCGGAAGCCGGACATCTGGGCATCGATGTCGAGCGGCTCAAACGTGAACTGGTGTTCTGTACGGCGCTGGGTGTGGGTGCAGCGGTGGCAGCCGCGGGCATGATCGGTTTCGTCGGTCTGGTGGTGCCGCATCTGGTGCGATTGCTGGCGGGGCCTGATCACCGTGTGTTGTTGCCGGCTTCGGTGCTGGCCGGTGCGAGCCTGCTGTTGCTCGCCGATCTGGTGGCGCGACTGGCGCTGGCGCCGGCAGAATTACCGATCGGTATTGTCACTGCGTTTATCGGCGCGCCGTTCTTCCTGTATCTGCTGTTGCGAGGACGTGCCTGATGTTGCGCACGCACAATTTGCACATCCTTCGCGGGCGCAAGACAGTGCTCAGTGAAGTCACCCTGCAACTGGAACCGGGCGAGGTGCTCGGCGTGTTGGGGCCCAATGGCGCCGGTAAAAGCACGTTGCTCGGTGCCTTGTGCGGTGAATTGGCCGCCAGTGAAGGCGAGGTCTCGCTCGACGGCGAAGCCTTGAGTCACTGGAACGGTACGCAACGCGCGCAGCGTTTGGCGGTGTTGCCACAAGTGTCGACCCTGGAATTCGCCTTTCGGGTCGAGGAAGTCGTCGGTATGGGGCGCTTGCCCTATCAAAGCGGTCGTGTGCGCGATGACGAGATTGTCGCTTGCGCACTCGCGGCGGCAGATGCCGGACATTTGAGCGGCCGCAGTTATCTGGCGTTGTCGGGTGGCGAGCGGCAGCGCGTGCATTTGGCGCGAGTGCTGGCGCAACTCTGGCCAGGACAGGTCGGGCAGACGTTGCTGCTGGATGAGCCGACTTCGATGCTTGATCCGCTGCACCAGCACACAACCCTGCAGGCCGTGCGCGAGTTCGCTGACCGTGGTGCCTCGGTGCTGGTGATCCTGCATGATCTGAATCTGGCGGCGCGCTATTGTGATCGTGTGTTGATGCTTGAGGGCGGGCGTCCGGTGGCGTTGGGTACACCTGAGCAAGTACTGCGTCCCGACGCGCTGAAAGCCGTGTTCGGACTGGAAGTATTGGTGCAGCCGCACCCGGAGCGTGGGCATCCGCTGATCATCGCCCGCTGATTTTTCATTGAGGTGATGGCATGCATCGGATGTGGCTGTTGGCAGTGTTGTGGCTTGCAGGGTGTCAGCATGTGCCTGCGCCGCCGATAGATGGCGAGATCCGCGACCTGCACAGTGGGCAGGTGCTGACGCCGCAGCAATTGCTGAATCGTCTGGACGCGTCCAGACGGGTGATCATCGGCGAGCAACATGACAATGCCGATCATCACGCCGCCCAGTTGTGGGTGTTGCAAGCACTGAGCGAGCGTCGGCCGCAGGGCAGTCTGTTGCTGGAAATGCTCACGCCGGATCAGCAGCCGAAGGTGGATGCGGTTCGCCGCTGCGCGTTGGCGTCTGCGGATTTGCCTGCCGCGCTGGCCTGGCAGGACGGCTGGGACTGGAATCTCTACGGTCCGATTGTGCAGTTTGCCCTCGCACAACCTTATCCGCTGTTGGCTGCCAATCTCGATAACCATGAAATCCGCGCGTTCTATCGCCAGCCACCGGTATTGAGTGGCGCGCGCAGCAATGCCCGGCCGGTGAAAGCGACGTTACTCGGGCAGATCGGCGATTCCCATTGTGGCTTGCTGCCAGAAACGCAGATGCCGGCGATGTTGGCGGTGCAACAGCAACGTGATCGGCGCATGGCCGAGCGGTTGCTGGCAGCGCCGGCGCCTGCAATGTTGCTGGCGGGCGCATGGCATGCGCGCAAGGATGTCGGCGTGCCGGTGCATGTGCTGGATATGGGCGCAGCGCAGACGCCAACAGTTTTGATGCTGGCAGAGCGGGGCGGCGAGGTTACGGCGGCGATGGCCGATTATGTCTGGTATACCCCGCCAACACCGAAGCAGGATTACTGTGAACAAATGCGTAAACAATTCGGCAAATGACGTTCTTTCAGGCAAAAAAAGACCCGGTAAAAAACCGGGTCAAATAACCGTGATTAGCCTGATGAGGAGATAATCTGAGAGTCCGAACCAAGGGCTTTTCAGAATATCGACTGATCTCGCGATCAGTTGTGATAATCATAGCGATTCTCATTACCGAGTCAACCGTTGTTTCTGCATTTATTTCGCTGATTGACGGAAATGGTCGAAAAGCCCCGAAAACAAAGGGCAGGACGTTAGCCTTTGGCGACTGTCAGTTGGGTGATCTGTTTGTTCAATAGGCCGATCCGTCTAGCCATGCTCTCGATCAGGCTATGAGCAATCTTCGGATTGGTGCGGGTCATGCTCAAAAACTGATCACTGGGAATCAACATGATTGTGCTCGCCTCCCGGGCAATCACCGTGGCATTGCGCGGCTCTCCAGTGAACAGCGCCATCGCACCGAAAATTTCGTCCTTGAACACCTCGCCGACCTTATACCCATCGACAAATGCTTGCGCATGCCCGTCGATAATCACAAACACATGATCGGCCGCGTCACCCTGGTGGATCAGGATTTCACCCGCGTCGACCCGTTTGAAGCCATTGGTGCTGCGAAACTCCCGTGGCTTCAGGTCAGCCACGGCGTGAGCGAGGATCGCCATCTGCCCGAGCATATATTCAAGAAACAGGTCCGCTCGCTCAGGGTCGGCATACAAATGCCGAAAAACCTCTTTGCGTCGATAAGGCTGCAACCGCAGCGGTCCGTCACTGCACAAGCGCCAGTCGGCCCAGGCGTCGCCTTGCTGGAGGCCGATCAAATCGCCTTCCTGCCAATAAAACAGCGGTCGGGCGCCGATGCAGCCGTTGATCACGCCGTCAGTCAACAGAAACAGTTGATCGACGGGCAAATGGGCGATCAGATCATCGGTCGCGTCCAGTTCCAAAGCTGCTGCGCAGGGCGCGAGGCTTTCCAGCCACAGCGCAGGCAGATTCTGCAGGCGGTTGATCAGTGCATCGGCATACGCCGATTGTTCCCCAAGCAGGTACATGGCGGTCAGGCCTGTTCAGTTCTTGTGACGTGAAGAAATGGCTTCGAGTTGCTTGTTCAAAGCGGCCTTGCGTTCGGCGGGAATCTCATTCCAGTGCACATTCATCAGTGCCCCCTCGATCGAGTACAACAACACCTTCGATGCACGAAAACCGCGGATACGCACGGCTCGGTAGGCGTCCACTGCGCCCAGGCGACGCAAGTCCGAAGCGCTGTGGATGCCCACTGCATGCAGCCATTGCGCCGACGTCTTGCCAAGATTCTTCAGGTGTTGCAATTCATCATGCATCAAGCCTCCTTGCGACGGCCGAATGGTGCGTTGGCGAGCTTCTCAGGAGTGTAGCCATCAGCAGGAAATGCGTGGTTGTTTGGTCGGATTCGACGCAAATGCTTCTAAGAAGGGTGCCAGAAAGACCTGCGAACGCAGAAAGGCGGGAGAGAACACTGCGCAAATGTGGGAGCGAGCCTGCTCGCGAAAGCGGTATGACTTTCACGATCAGGGTCACTGACACTCCGCCGTCGCGAGCAAGCTCGCTCCCACAGAAGGGGGGGGCGTTGTGTCAGAGAGGCAAAAAACTGTCAGCGAGTGCGGTAACGCAGGCGTGTGCCGAAATTCATCGACATCAAAATCTCATCGGCACTCAGCTCTGGCGGGAAATACGCCCCGGAAATTTGCGCATGGGCCAGGCTCGCACCTTCCAGAGATGAGTTGCGGAAATCGATGCCGCGCAAATCGGCAGAGCGGAAGTACGCGTCTCTGAAATCCACGCCATCGGCATTCAGCTCACGCAAGTCGAGACCGCGAAAATCGCCGCCGACCATGTCGATGGGGCCATCCTGTGGACGCTCTTTGTTGAAGCCTGTGATGTCATCTTTGTGCAGCAAGGCATATAGCGGGGTGTCGAGAAGTTTCGGCTGGCTCATGTCATATCACCGTTGGTTTTATGACGCCAGTATAGTGCCACTATTTGACGGCCGTGAAGCAAGCGAGGGCTTCACGGCCGAAATAGTTTCTTACAGGCCTGGCAGGCGTTGGCGGATTTGCGCGACCACGGTGTCCAGCGTGCCGGATTCATTGGTCTGCACGCGTTTGCTGCGCAGAATTTCTTCGGGTGTCAGGGCTTCGCGGTTGGCCTGTTGCGCTTCGATGACGGCCAGAGTGGCGTCGGAAGGGTCTTTCTGATCGGCCTGACGCATCGCCAGCCAGCTCTCGATCACCGCTTGCGGCGCGTTGCAGTCTAGGATCAGCAATGGCGTGCCAGTGGCTTCGGCGATTTTCGCCGCACTGTCGCGCTGTTCGCGCTTCAGATAAGTCGCATCGATCACTACCGGGAAACCGGCATGCAGGATCACCTCAGCGATCTCATGCAGGCGCGCATAGGTCGCGGTGCTGGCGTCGGCGCTGTAGATGCCCGCCTGCACGTCGTTGGCGACAGTCTGCTCGCCGAACAGGCGCTTGCGCTCGACATCCGAACGCAGGCGGATCGCGCCCAGAGCCTCGACCAGGCGCATGGCTACGTGGCTTTTGCCAACAGCGGAAACGCCGTGGGTGATGGCCATGAAACGCGAAGGAATGGTGCTGTAGCTCTCCGCCAGGTTGGCGTAGTTGCGGTACTGGCGCAGAGTAGTGGCGCGCTGCACCGGGGTCGCGTCCGCCGGCATGCTGAACAGCGCAACCTTGGCGCGTACCAGGGCGCGGTAGGCTTTATAGAAGTTCAGGACTTCCAGGCCTTGATAATCGCCGGTCAGTTCCAGGTACTGGCTGATGAAACGGCGCGCCAGGGATTTCAGGCCACGGTCTTCCAGGTCCATCGCGAGGAAACCGGTGTCGGCCCATACGTCAGTGAAGCGGAACGGTTCGTTGAATTCGATGCAGTCGAAGATCACCACTTTGCCGTCGATGACCGTGGCGTTGCCCAAGTGGATATCACCGTGGCATTCACGGGTGAAACCTTCGGCCTTGCGCTGGGCGAACAGTGGCTTGAGACGCTGGAAGCTGCTTTCGGCCCAGGCTTTCAGTGCTTCGAGTTGCAGCAGATCGTTTTTGTCGCTGAGGAACGGCAGGATCTGTTCGAAGTTTTGCGACACCGGCGCCATCACGCTGTCCGGGGTGCCAGCGTCGTGTTCGGCCGGAACTTTTGGCGCGTTGAGGTGGAAGTGTGCGATCTGCTCCGCCATCTCGTCGATATGCTGGGTGGTCAGCTCGCCATTGGCTTGCAGGGTGCTGAGCAAGCCGCTCTGCGGGAATTGACGCATTTTCAGCAGGTATTCGATGGCCGGGCCGTCGCCACCCAGTTGCGGTGCTTCGGCGCTGCCGGTGACTGGCAACACTTCCAGATACAAATCATCGGTCAGACGCTGGTTCAAACGTAGCTCTTCAGCGCAGAAATGTGCGCGCGATTCGAGGCCGGTGAAGTCGAGGAAGCCGAAATTCACCGGCTTCTTCACTTTATAGGCGAAGGGGCCGGTGAGGATCACCCACGATATGTGGGTTTCGATGACCTGAAACCCTTCGACAGGGTGCGGGTAGAGGGCCGGGTTTTGCAGGGCAGCGATCAGTGACTGGCTCACGGGCGATCCTTCAGAGACTGGGGGAAGTTCGAGGCGGCCATTATGGCCGCTCGCCAGCCTGACGCAAACCTCGGAGCGCTCCTGTTGAGGATGAATAAAGTGCGTATAATCCGCCGCCATGACTCGAACTCGATCCCCCCGTACCAAGAAAAAACCACCTTCCAAGGGCCTGCGCCCGTGGTTGAGCTGGGCCATTAAACTCAGTCTGGTCGGCCTTGTCGTGCTGGCCGGCTTCGCCGTTTACCTCGATGCCGTGGTGCAGGAAAAGTTCTCCGGCAAGCGCTGGACTATCCCGGCCAAGGTCTACGCGCGCCCGCTTGAGCTGTTCGTCGGACAAAAGCTCAGCAAGGAAGATTTCCTTACAGAACTCGATGCCCTTGGCTATCGCCGCGAAGCCGTAAGCAATGGCCCCGGTGCCGCAGCGGTGAACGGCAATACCGTCGATCTGAATACCCGTGGCTTCCAGTTCTATGAAGGCCTGGAAAAACCGCAGCCGGTGCGTGTACGTTTCTCCGGCGATTACGTGGCTGAGCTGTCGGCGACCAACGGTTCGAAACTGTCCGTGGTGCGCCTTGAACCGCTGATGATCGGCGGCATTTATCCGAAAAATCTTGAAGACCGCATTCTGATCAAGCTCGATCAGGTGCCGCCGTACCTGCTCGAAACCCTGGTCGCTGTCGAAGACCGCGATTACTACAGCCACTGGGGCGTTTCGCCGAAGTCGATTGCCCGGGCGATCTGGGTCAATACCTCTGGCGGCAAGATGACGCAGGGCGGCAGTACGCTGACCCAGCAGTTGGTGAAAAACTTCTACCTGACCAACGAACGTAGCCTGACCCGCAAACTCACCGAAGCAATGATGGCGATGTTGTTGGAGCTGCACTACGACAAGAAGGAAATCCTTGAGGCTTACCTCAACGAAGTCTTCGTCGGTCAGGACGGTCAGCGCGCGGTGCACGGCTTCGGTCTGGCCAGCCAGTTCTTCTTCGGTCAGCCGTTGTCCGAGCTGAAGCTGCATCAGGTGGCCTTGCTGGTCGGTATGGTCAAAGGCCCGTCCTACTACAACCCGCGTCGTAATCCGGAGCGCGCGCTGGAGCGGCGTAATCTGGTGCTCGATGTGCTTGCGCAGCAAGGCGTCGCTACGCCGGAGCAGGTTGAGGCTGCGAAGAAAATGCCACTGGGAGTGACCACTCGCGGCAAGCTCGCCGACAGCTCGTTCCCGGGTTTTATCGACCTGGTCAAACGTCAGTTGCGTGAAGACTATCGCGACGAAGACCTGACCGAAGAAGGCCTGCGGATCTTCACCAGTTTCGACCCGATCCTGCAGATGAAGGCCGAGGCGTCGGTCAACGACACCTTCAAACGTCTGGCCGGGCGTAAGGGCTCCGATGACGTGGAAGCGGCGATGGTCGTGACCAACCCGGAAACTGGCGAAGTCCAGGCGATGATCGGCAGCCGTCAGGCCAGTTACGCCGGGTTCAACCGTGCACTGGACGCGGTACGGCCAATTGGTTCGTTGATCAAGCCTGCGGTTTATCTGACGGCGCTGGAAAAACCGAGCCAGTACACGCTGACCAGTTGGCTGTCGGATGACCCGTTGTCGGTCAAAGGCGCCAACGGTCAGGTGTGGAAGCCGCAGAACTATGACCGCCGTTCCCACGGCACCGTATTTCTTTATCAGGGCCTGGCGCACTCCTACAACCTGTCGACTTCGCGTCTGGGTCTGGAAGTGGGCGTACCGAATGTGCTCAAGACCTTGGGTCGTCTGGGCGTGACGCGTGAGTTCCCGGCATTCCCGTCTATGTTGCTTGGCGCGGGCGGCATGACGCCGATTGAAGTGGCCACCATGTACCAGACGCTGGCCAACGGTGGTTTCAACACGCCGATGCGCGGGATTCGCAGCGTGCTGACCGCCGAGGGCGAACCGCTCAAGCGTTATCCATTCCAGATCGAGCAGCGTTTCGATCCGGCTTCCATCTACCTGATCCAGAACGCCATGCAGCGTGTCATGCATGAAGGTACCGGCAGATCGGTTTATAACGTGTTGCCCAAGACCCTGACGCTGGCGGGTAAAACCGGTACGAGTAATGACTCGCGTGATAGCTGGTTCGCCGGTTTCAGCCAGGACTTGCTGGCGGTGGTCTGGCTGGGACGCGATGACAATGGCAAGACGCCGTTCACCGGTGCCACCGGTGCGCTGCAGGTCTGGACCAGTTTCATGCGCAAGGCCGATCCGCTGCCGCTGGACATGCCGCAGCCGGACAACGTTGTGCAGGCGTGGGTTGATTCGCGTACCGGGCAGGGCTCCGATGCCAACTGCCCTGGGGCGGTACAGATGCCGTATATTCGCGGCAGCGAACCGCCACCCGGCGCCGCCTGTGCAAGCGAAACGCCTGCGTCTGGTGAGTCGGTGATGGATTGGGTCAAAGGCTGGATGAATTAAGCAAAGAGGGTTTCAAGTGAACAAGTGGTTGATTCCAGCGGTGACCGCCGTGGCTTTGCTCAGCGGCTGCTCTACCGTACAACGTGGTTCCATTCCGGTGGTTGATTCGGGCACGGCCGTGTCCAATGGCGAGCGCATTTCGGCCAATGGCGGCTTCCGTCAAACGACCGTGAAACGCCCGGTTCAGGCTCAGACCCAAGCCATTCCGCAAGGCGACAGCGGCGTGGTGGTGATGGTCCCGGGGGGCGCTGCCGCCGTATCGACGCCGATCAGTACCACGCCGATTCAGGTGGGGCCTGCGTCGGGTGATATCACGCCAGGGCCTTATACCCCTTCGCCGGTGGAGTCGGCGCCGATCACCTCCGGCACCTACAGCATGCCTTCGACGCCGAGCGGCATTCCCTCGGCCAGCAGCAGCGGCGGCGGTCTGTCGGCTGACGAACAACTGGACGGTCCGGTGCTTGCGTTGTTGACCACTGCCCAGCAGCAACAGGCCGGTGGCGACCTCAATGGTGCGTCGTCCAGCCTTGAACGCGCCCAGCGTGTTGCCCCGCGTGAGCCGCAAGTGCTCTATCGTCTGGCGCAAGTTCGCATGGCCCAGGGTGATGCACCACAAGCCGAGCAGTTCGCCCGTCGTGCATTGACGATGGCCAACGGACGTCCTGACTTGCAGGCCAGTCTGTGGGAAATCATCGCGCAGTCCCGTGAGAAACAAGGCGATTCCGCCGGTGCCGCTCAAGCCCGTCAGAAGGCCAGGGTTTCGCTGTGATGGACGCTCGTTTCCCGAAGATCGCCGATCAGCTGTTGCTGATCGAGCGTGAACTGCGTACCCAGGGTTGGTGGGATGAGGCTCCGCCCTCAGCCGAAGCCTTGAGCAGTGTCGAACCGTTTTCGGTCGATACGCTGGACTTCGAACAGTGGCTGCAGTGGATCTTCCTGCCGCGCATGAAGATGCTCCTCGAGCAGGACCTGCCCCTGCCGAAGGTCTCGGGCATTCAGGAGATGGCTGAAATGGTCTTCGCCCAGCGCAATCTGCAGGGCAAGGATCGTCAGCTTCAGGTGCTGCTCAAAGAGTTTGACAGGCTGATAAACGCCTAGCGCTGACCCCTGATCCAGGCGCTGTCGCAGGCTGCGATCTTTTGATTTTGTTTTTAACGCAAGATCGCAGTCTGCAGCAGCTCCGGTTGTCTACTCACAATTCTGCGCGATTTGCTTTTGCGTTTCAGCAATGCGTTCCTGACGCTGCGCATCGTCCAGTCGGCGTAACTGCCCCTCTACTTCTTCCCTCAAGCGCGGGTTGTTCTGCAACTGCGCAAGGTTCGTCCGTGCCTGTTCGCAAAACTGCTTGAGCTGCGCTTGCTGGTCTGCGACTTGTTTCTTCACCTTGTCATCAATTGCCTTCTGATCACCCAAGGCGTCGCTGCGCGGCATTGCCGGCGTTTTCGGCGGGGCTGAAGAGGGCGTTTGTATGCGGGTGGACGGTTGCCCTTGTGGCGGCTGCGCATCGAAGTGAGTGACACCTTGAGCGTCGACCCATTTGTAGATTTGAGCGGCCGTGCAGCACGGGCTGAGGCCGATCAGCAGAGTCAGGAGGAGCGTTCGCATGCTGATTCCTTGGCAAAATTGCGCAATTGACGCTAACAGAGTAGCGGTTTTCAGGTTTTTTCTTGCGTTCTCATGTGCTTAGCCACAATTAATCACAGAGACGGCTTGACTTGGAGAGGGCGAAACAGAAGAATCCAAAGTCCGCTGTAGAGGGACTGCCAGAAGCAGACCCACTCGGTAGATCATGAGGCGCACATCCGCGCCGACCTGTTACACCCGCAACGCGTTACCTCGCGCTGGGTGGGAAAGGCCCGCAACACTTGGGACGATCCCAATACTTGCTCAGTCAGTGCTGACGTAGTCGGCGACCACCGTCGCTCATGCTCTGCCGAGAAGTAAACCTATTAAGACCCGCCCCTTTTTGTGGACGGTATTCTGGCGTTTTAGAGGTGAACAACGTGGAGCTTTTATCTGGCGGTGAGATGCTCGTCCGCTTTTTGCGTGACGAAGGCGTCAAATATATCTACGGGTACCCGGGTGGTGCTCTCCTGCATGTTTACGATGCCCTGTTCAAAGAACCGGAAGTGACTCACATCCTGGTTCGTCACGAACAAGCGGCAACCCATATGGCTGACGGCTACGCCCGTGCCACCGGTAAAGCCGGCGTGGTATTGGTGACTTCCGGTCCAGGCGCCACAAACGCCATCACCGGTATCGCCACGGCCTATATGGATTCGATTCCGATGGTGATCATTTCCGGTCAGGTGCCAAGCACCATGGTCGGCACCGACGCGTTCCAGGAAACCGACATGATCGGTATCTCCCGGCCGATCGTGAAGCACAGCTTCATGATCAAGCACGCTTCGGAAATCCCGGAAGTCATGAAGAAGGCCTTCTACCTGGCGCAATCCGGTCGTCCGGGCCCGGTCGTGGTCGATATCCCGAAAGACATGACCAACCCGGCCGAGAAGTTCGAATACATCTTCCCGAAGAAAGCCAAGCTGCGTTCCTACAGCCCGGCCGTTCGCGGTCACTCGGGGCAAATCCGCAAGGCGGCAGAAATGCTCCTGGCGGCCAAGCGTCCAGTGCTGTACTCCGGCGGCGGCGTCATTCTCGGCAACGGTTCCGCACCGCTGACCGAACTGGCGAAAATGCTCAACCTGCCAGTGACCAATACCCTGATGGGCCTGGGCGGTTTCCCTGGCACCGACCGTCAGTTCATCGGCATGCTCGGTATGCACGGCAGCTACACCGCCAACCTGGCGATGCACCACGCTGACGTGATCCTCGCTGTCGGTGCGCGTTTCGATGATCGCGTGATCAACGGCGCGGCGAAGTTCTGCCCGAACGCCAAGATCATCCACATCGACATCGATCCGGCCTCGATCTCCAAGACCATCAAGGCCGACGTGCCAATCGTGGGTCCGGTTGAGAGCGTCCTGACCGAAATGGTCGCGATCCTCAAGGAAATCGGCGAGACCCCGAACAAGGAGTCCGTGGCCAGTTGGTGGAAGCAGGTTGATGAGTGGCGCGGTGATCGCGGCCTGTTCCCTTACGACAAGGGCGACGGCAGCAAGATCAAGCCACAGACCGTGATCGAAACCCTCTGCGATGTGACCAAGGGCGATGCCTTTATCACCTCCGATGTGGGCCAGCACCAGATGTTCGCGGCGCAGTACTACACGTTCAACAAGCCTAACCGCTGGATCAACTCCGGCGGCCTGGGCACCATGGGCTTCGGTTTTCCGGCGGCCATGGGCATCAAGTTGAGCTTCCCGGATGATGACGTTGCCTGCGTGACCGGCGAAGGCAGCATCCAGATGAACATCCAGGAACTGTCGACCTGCCTGCAATATGGCTTGCCAGTGAAAATCGTCATCCTGAACAACGGTGTTCTGGGGATGGTTCGTCAGTGGCAGGACATGAGCTACGGCAGCCGTCACTCGCATTCCTATATGGAATCGCTGCCTGACTTCGTCAAGTTGGCTGAAGCCTACGGCCACGTCGGCGTGCGCATCACCGAATCGAAAGATTTGAAGTCGAAGATGGCAGAAGCGTTCGCCATGAAGGATCGCCTGGTCGTGATCGATATTTCGGTCGACACCAGCGAGCACGTCTATCCGATGCAGATCAAAGACGGCTCGATGCGCGATATGTGGCTGAGCAAGACGGAGCGTACTTAATCATGCGGCACATTATTTCCTTGCTTCTGGAAAACGAACCCGGCGCTTTGTCTCGCGTAGTCGGCCTGTTCTCGCAGCGCAACTACAACATCGAAAGCC
This sequence comes from Pseudomonas sp. EA_5y_Pfl2_R50, assembly GCF_963970475.1. Taxonomy (NCBI): domain Bacteria; kingdom Pseudomonadati; phylum Pseudomonadota; class Gammaproteobacteria; order Pseudomonadales; family Pseudomonadaceae; genus Pseudomonas; species Pseudomonas sp. EA_5y_Pfl2_R50. Next base: position 303,745 of record NZ_CAXAPT010000008.1, read on the forward strand.
TGACCGTGGCTCCGACCGAAGACCCGACCTTGTCGCGTCTGACGCTGACCACCGTTGGCCACGATGAAGTCATCGAGCAGATCACCAAAAACCTGAACAAGCTGATCGAAGTGGTCAAACTGGTGGACCTGTCGGAAAGTGCTCACATCGAGCGCGAACTGATGCTGGTCAAGGTCAAGGCCACTGGCGCCCAGCGCGCCGAGATCAAACGCACCACCGATATTTACCGTGGACAGATCGTCGATGTCAGTGCCAGCGTGTATACCGTTCAATTGACCGGTACCAGCGACAAGCTCGACAGCTTCATTCAGTCCATCGGCACCGCATCGATTCTGGAGACCGTCCGTAGCGGCGTGACCGGCATTGCCCGCGGCGACAAAGTACTCAGCATCTAAACCAAATTAGCGAATGGCCTGAAACGGCCTGGATATATAGGGGAAATTCATGAAAGTTTTCTACGATAAAGACTGCGACCTGTCGATCATCCAGGGCAAGAAAGTTGCCATCATCGGTTACGGTTCCCAAGGCCACGCCCAAGCGTGCAACCTGAAAGACTCCGGTGTCGACGTTACCGTTGGTCTGCGTAAAGGTTCGGCTACCGTTGCCAAAGCTGAAGCTCACGGCCTGAAAGTGACCGACGTTGCTTCCGCTGTTGCTGCTGCCGACCTGGTCATGATCCTGACCCCGGACGAGTTCCAGTCCTCCCTGTACAAGAACGAAATCGAGCCGAACATCAAGAAAGGCGCCACCCTGGCCTTCTCCCACGGCTTCGCGATCCACTACAACCAGGTTGTACCGCGTGCCGACCTCGACGTGATCATGATCGCGCCGAAAGCCCCGGGCCACACTGTACGTTCCGAGTTCGTGAAGGGCGGCGGTATCCCTGACCTGATCGCGATCTACCAGGACGCCTCGGGCAACGCCAAAAACGTTGCACTGTCCTACGCGGCTGGTGTGGGTGGCGGTCGTACCGGCATCATCGAAACCACCTTCAAGGACGAGACCGAAACCGACCTGTTCGGCGAACAAGCCGTTCTGTGCGGCGGTACCGTTGAACTGGTGAAGGCTGGTTTCGAAACCCTGGTTGAAGCTGGCTACGCGCCGGAAATGGCCTACTTCGAGTGCCTGCACGAACTGAAACTGATCGTTGACCTCATGTACGAAGGCGGTATCGCCAACATGAACTACTCGATCTCCAACAATGCTGAGTACGGCGAGTACGTGACTGGTCCGGAAGTGATCAACGCAGAATCCCGTCAGGCCATGCGCAACGCGCTGAAACGTATTCAGGATGGCGAATACGCCAAAATGTTCATCAGCGAAGGCGCAACCGGCTACCCTTCGATGACCGCCAAGCGTCGTAACAACGCCGCTCACGGCATCGAAGTCATCGGTGAGCAACTGCGCTCCATGATGCCGTGGATCGGTGCCAACAAGATTGTCGACAAAGCCAAAAACTAAGTCGTCCTTTCTTGTACGAAAAACGCGGCCTCGGCCGCGTTTTTTCGTTTGGGGCGGTGGTTCTGGTATAAAGCTGCAGCGTTTGTGGCCGAATTGTCGTCCTCAAGCATCTGTCGAATTTTCTTCAAACCGTTGCAAGGTAATGTCCATGAGCGAACGTCCCGAAGAGCCGAACAAGGCTTCTGACGCCGAAAGCCTGCTGCCCATCGATGAGCACATCGAAGAAGGGCACGACGCTGAAGGTCGTAAAGTCCGGCATCGTGGTATCTATCTGCTGCCGAATCTGTTCACCACTGCGAATCTGTTCGCAGGGTTTTACTCCATCATCAACTCGATGAGTGCCCAGGCGGCACTGAGTGCGGGTGACTCCGTCAACGCGAGCAAGTATTTCGCGTTCGCCGCCATCGCGATTTTCGTCGCCATGGTGCTCGACGGCCTCGATGGTCGTGTCGCCCGCATGACCAATACGCAAAGTGCGTTTGGTGCCGAGTATGATTCACTGTCAGACATGGTCGCATTTGGTGTCGCACCGGCGTTGCTAGCCTTCGGCTGGGCATTGGGCGACATGGGCAAGGTTGGCTGGATGGTCGCCTTCATCTACGTAGCAGGTGCGGCGTTGCGTCTGGCGCGTTTCAATACTCAGGTGGGTACGGCGGACAAGCGTTACTTCATCGGTCTGGCCAGCCCGGCAGCTGCCGGTGTGGTGGCGGGTATCGTTTGGGCATTCAGCGATTACGGCATTCAGGGTTCGAAGATGTCGTTCCTGGTTGCGCTGATGGTAGCGGCGGCCGGCATGCTGATGGTCAGTAACATCAAGTACAACAGCTTTAAAGAGCTGGACTTGAAAGGACGCGTACCGTTTGTGGCGATTCTTGCCGTGGTGCTGGTGTTCGCTGTCGTGTTCAGCGATCCGCCGCGCATTCTGCTGCTGGTGTTCCTGGCCTACGCGGCTTCCGGCCCGGTGCAATACCTGTTGCATCTTCGTCGGCACAAAAGCGCCGAGTGATGTAATTTCCCGCATACTCCGCAGTCTATGGGTGCATCTGTCCTCCAAAGCTGCGGAGTTGCCATGCTGATCAAAGTCCCCAAAGCGTCTGACTGTCACGAGTCGGATGTCACGCCTGAATCCATTTATCTCTCTCGCCGCCAATTGTTGGGGGCCACTGCTGCCGGTATTGCCGTCAGTAGCCTGCCACGCTGGGCCGGTGCTGACGATGCGGCGCGGTATGCCGACGTCGAGCCGGGCAAGCCTCCCGTATGGTTCGCTGACAAACTTCCTTCTACTAGATGGGGCGCCGTCAATGTCAAGGATGAGGCGATCACGCCTTATAAAGACGCCACTCACTACAACAACTTCTATGAGTTCGGTACTGACAAGGGGGATCCGGCGGCGAATGCAGGTTCGCTGAAAACCGAGCCGTGGAGTGTGGTGGTCGACGGGGAGGTGGGTAAGCCTGGACGTTATGCGCTGGAAGACTTTATGAAGCCTTACCAGTTGGAGGAGCGCATCTATCGATTGCGCTGTGTTGAGGCTTGGTCGATGGTCATTCCGTGGATCGGCTTTCCCCTTTCGGCGCTGCTCAAGCAGGTGGAGCCGACGTCCAATGCCAAATATATCCGTTTCGAAACCTTGCAGGACCCCAAGAGCATGCCCGGCCAGCGTTCCGGGTTTGCCCTGATCGATTGGCCTTATGTAGAAGGCTTGCGACTGGATGAGGCGATGAATCCACTGGCGATTCTGGCTGTGGGCATGTATGGCCGCGAGCTGCCGAATCAGAACGGCGCGCCTCTGCGCTTGGTGGTGCCATGGAAGTACGGCTTCAAGAGCGTTAAGTCCATCGTGCGTATCAGTCTGGTCAGCGAGCAGCCGAAGACAACCTGGCAAAGCATTGCCGCGGATGAGTACGGCTTCTACGCAAACGTGAACCCGACGGTTGATCACCCCCGCTGGACCCAAGCGCGGGAGCGGCGATTGCCAAACAGTCTGTTCAAGCCAAATGTGCGGGATACACAGATGTTCAACGGCTACTCGGATGAAGTCGCTTCTTTATATACAGGGCTCGATCTGCGGAAGAACTACTGATGCGATATCCGTTCTGGCGAGTGGGCGTTTTTATTGCGGCAGCGATATGGCCTCTGCTGTGGTTTTATCAGGCGCTTGAGGATTTGCTTGGGCCGGACCCCGGCAAAGTATTGGTTGATCGGCTAGGGCTCGGGACATTGGTGCTTCTGTTGATCACCCTGAGCATGACGCCTTTGCAGAAATTGACCGGGTGGGCGGGGTGGATTGCTGTTCGTCGCCAGTTGGGGCTTTGGTGTTTTGCCTATGTGGTGCTGCATTTAAGCAGTTACATGGCATTTATCCTGGGTTTCGACTGGTCGCAGTTGGGGGTTGAGTTACGCAAGCGGCCTTACATTATCGTAGGCGCATTGGGTTTTCTCGGTTTGCTGGCGTTAGCGGTGACATCCAATCGCTACAGTCAGCGCCGTTTGGGGGGGCGCTGGAAAAAGCTGCATAGGTTGGTCTACGTGATTCTTGGCTTGGGATTGCTGCACATGCTGTGGATCGTTCGGGCTGATCTCAAGGAGTGGGCGGCCTATGCCTTTATAGGTGTGGTGCTTCTGGTGCTGCGGGTACCTTCCGTGATGCGGCGAATCCCGCGTCTGTTGAGAAAAAAGCCAGTTCTTCAGGAAAAACGAAATTAACGGTTGACGGCGAATTTCAGATGTCTATAATTCGCCCCACTTCCGGCGCAGTCGAAACGGAAAACTCCTTGAGATTCAATGAGTTATGTAGGTTTCGGCGGCAGGTTGCTTCAGTTCATCGAAGCCAGAAAGGAAGTTGAAAAAGAGGTGTTGACAGCAGCGTGTAACGCTGTAGAATTCGCCTCCCGCTGACGAGAGATCGGAAGCGCAAGTGGTTGAAGTTATTGAAGAATTCTTCGAAAGCTTCTGAA